>NZ_DATFKH010000258.1:0-3742 GCF_035268745.1 Marinobacter sp. | reverse complement strand
CCTGATAGGACAAACTTTCTGTATCGTGCAGACATGCCCTTGCTACCTGATAGACACCCACAAAAAGACTTCTTCATCCTGGATATCTCGGATGTTGTTCCGAAGGACGATATCGCCTCGATGGAACATCCAATGTTCTCTCTGGCGACCAAGCCAGACATGCGCCACCTTGAATACCGTAGCGGTGACAACAGGCTGCAGATCACACCCTCATGGATTGGCCTGCCTACGATCTTCGATAAAGATATTCTGATCTTCTGCATCAGTCAGCTGATGCATAGGAAGAACCGAGGCGAGAAAATTGGAAAGCGCGTCCGCTTCTCTGCGCGTGAGTTGTCCATTGCTACAAACAGACCCATAGGCGGCAATCACTACAAGCGCCTTGCACAAGCTTTCAACCGGTTACGCGGCACCACGTTCCAAACGGACATCACGACGGGCAACCGGCGCGAAACGCGGATCTTCGGCCTGATCGACGAAGGCGGCTTCGTCATGCAGGAAGATACATGGCGGCTCGACTACTGCGAGGTTGTCCTATCCGATTGGGTCATGCGCGCGATTGAGGGCAACGAAGTCGTGACGATCACCAATGACTATTTCCGCCTGCGTCGTCCACTCGAACGCCGTATCTACGAGATCGCCCGCAAGCACTGCGGTGAACAGAAGAAATGGCAGATCGGCCTCGCCAACCTCCAGAACAAGACCGGCAGTAACGCACCCCTCAAAAAGTTCCGTCTCAACATCCGCCGGATCATCGCGGACGATCACATGCCCTTCTACCGCATGGAGCTGACGGCAGATGATCTAGTGATCATCCGCCCCCGCAAGGCAAAGACCACGCTCGCCCCTTCCATCACCCTGCCGGACTGGGCCGAGGAAAAGGCCCGCGGGATCGCGCGGGAAAAGGGCTGGGATTACCACGCCCTCCGCGCCAACTGGATGGAGTTCGCCCAGGACGAAGCTGGCAAAGGGAACCCTACCCAGAATGCAGGCGCCGCCTTCGTTGCATACTGCAAGAAGCAAGACGCGCTGCGGTGAAACTAGGCAGCCGGCTCATACTACCGCGCCCCTACCAAACGCGCCCAAAAACTCTTCTTCCGGGCGCTCTGATCCTCGATCAAAGCTGTGATCTTCTGTGCCTGGTCTTTCCAGCTGTCCCGGTCGGCGCGGGTCTCCTCCAACATCTCGCGCAATAGCTCAACTTCACGCTCTAACGCGCTGGTTTCAGAAGGGGTTTCACTTCCTAACATTGATGGGGTTGCGCCACTTTCATCTGAAACGGCAGGCCAAACACGAAAAAGCTCTGACGCCTCGATGATCCACCCGCCACCCTCTCGGGGCTTAGCAGACAATTTTCCCTTTTTTATGGCCCTTGTGATTGTAGGAACGCTCTTTCCAACTTTCCTCGCTGCCTGCGATGCGGATAGTGACATGCCCGTTACCCCGCCCATTTCACATCGTAAAGTTTTTAGCTTATGAAAGGGTAACAGCTTTACCCCCTTGGGTAAAATACCTTGACGGGGAACCAAGCCCTCTACAACTTGAATAACTACAAAAAAGTAGTTACATATTGGATATGACATCTCCGCTCTTCACCTGGGACGAAGACAAGAACCTGTCCAACCAGCGCAAGCACGGCCTCAGCTTTGAGATCGCGGCCCGCGTCTTCCTCGATCCGTTGCACCTATCCGTGCAGGACCGCATCGAGGACGGGGAACAACGCTGGCAGACAGTCGGCGAGATCGACGGCCTCGCGGTCGTTCTGGTCGCCCACACGTTCACGGAAGAAGGGCCATTAGACGAGCCGGTTGAAGTGATCCGCATCATCTCGGCACGTCCCGCAACACGGAAAGAAAGGAAGCGATATGAAGAAGGTTGAACATACACTCAACACGCTCCCGCCTTTGACGGAAGCACAGAAAGCCGACCTCAAGCGTCTCGCCGCGCTTCCGGACGCCGAGATCGACACGAGCGACATTCCCGAGCTGAACGACGCGCAGCTGGCCGAGATGAAACGTCCTGAACATTTCCGTCCGATCAAGAAACAGATCACAGCCCGTCTGGATGCTGATGTGCTCGCCTGGCTCAAGGCTGGCGGCAAAGGTTACCAGTCCCGCATGAACGCGATCCTGCGTCAGGCGATGCTGAGCGGGAAATGACGGCAGCGCCCTCCCCCCATATGGCGGGGAGGGCGCGGGCCTAGACACCGCGCTTGGCCAGGTTCTTCAGCTCGTCAGAAATCTTGAGCTCAAGCGTACTGCGCCGCCCGTCGGCCATCAGCGCGACCTCATCAGCAAAGTCGAGCACCATCCCAGCCAGATGCCGGATCTCCGCATGGTCTGTCTCGCTGAAGGGTAAAGATTGCCCCCGGTTCTTGGCGTCGTTCATCCGTTTGGCGATCTGAGAAACGTTGTTGCCAACCTTGTTGAGCGCGCCCTTCATCGCATTCAGCGCTTCCGCCAGCTCGGCATCCGGCGCGGCCATGCCGCCCACATTGCGGATGACATTGCGCAAAGCCTCACTCCGGTTCCGGACGCCGGCCTCTTTCAGCTTTTCATCGAACAACGCCAGGTCCGCAGGTGACACGCGGCAGACCACCGTTTCCGTCCTGCTGCCCCGCTCGATCTGTATCTCCCGCATGAACTGTGCGCAGCGATAGACCGTTCGCACGGTGACGCCATACTCCCGCGCCAAAACTTCCGGGCGGACACCTTCGCGCATCTTCTTGGCAATGGACTGGCGGGTTGTGTGATCGATTCTGCGGGTCATTTGTCACAAATGTAATACGTTGCTATTTCCTGCCACCCTCACACAACCGAGATCAAGCCCTCTAGGGCCCAACCTATCAAACAGGCCTAAAGCCGCCTGAGGGCGCTGTGAGCGGCTCTGATGAGCGTACAGAGCGCATAGTTGACCGGGGATTATCGCTACGACTACAAAGCACGGCAGACCCGCAGGGAAGATTATCTTGGGCCATTGCCTGAGTTGTTCCAACAGCTGGCGGAACGGTTGACCACTGAAGGTAATTTTCACGCCATACCGGATCAGGTCATTGTCAACGAATATCAGCCCGTACAGGGCATCTCTGCCCATATCGACTGCCAACCCTGCTTTGGAGAAACAATCGCCTCCCTGAGCCTTCTCTCGGCCTGTGTGATGCGGTTTGCCTCTCAAACACCTTCTCAGCAAACGGTGCTGCACGTCCAACCGGCGAGTCTGTTGGTTTTGAAGGGTGACGCTCGCCACATGTGGACCCATGCTATCCCGTCCAGGAAGACGGATGTCTTTGAGGGTCAGAAACACATCCGGTCGCGACGCATCTCACTGACATTTCGAACGATGAAGTTCGAAAATCCCTAGTGTTAATAGTGTTACCTACGGAGTAGTGTTACGGACCAAAAAATTGCCTTTAACCCTATGACTTAAAAACAGGAAACTATCCACAGGGTTCCGAAAGGGTCAAGCTTGGGTTCCGAAAGGGTCAAATTTGGGTTCCGAAAGGGTCAAACAGAAAATCGTGCGGAAGGGTTCCTGATAGGACAAACTCTGGTTCGGACATAGAGAACCTCAGAACGGTTCCTGATCCGTCAAACTTTTGGTTCCTGATAGGACAAACTTTCTGTATCGTGCAGACATGCCCTTGCTACCTGATAGACACCCACAAAAAGACTTCTTCATCCTGGATATCTCGGATGTTGTTCCGAAGGACGATATCGCCTCGATGGAACATCCAATGTTCTCT
>NZ_DATFKH010000257.1:0-3337 GCF_035268745.1 Marinobacter sp. | reverse complement strand
GTGGAGGCAGAACGATGGGTGGTTTTACCCTAAGCATTCCAGGAAGGGAAAGGGGCAGCAAGTCAGCTCGGGTCAAGGTGCCCTGTGGTCGGGTTTGGCCTAATGGTGAGTTTGGGTTGAGCTACCACAATCGAACAGAGGAGCAGGACCGTCTGCCATCCCGTCAGCGCTCGGAGTCGCCGGATTCCGCGTGGGCGGTTACTGATGGCGTGTACTGGCATCTCCTTAAATCATGGATAGAAGCCGTCGCGGTCTGGGATTTCCTACCTTGGCTTGTCAAGTCTCCGAAATCAGCACAGAGGCCTGAGACGTATGGGCGACAGGGCATCACGGCCTATGGACAGAAGATGGTCCGGTCCGGCGCGTACTTGCTTCAGGAAAAGTACGGGAAGGACAGATTGTCTTTCCTCACTCTGACTGTTCCTCAGTACAGCTATGAGGAGCAGTGTCAGATCGCGGGCCGGTGGGCGTATTTGGTGAAAACGCTACTGCAAACGCTGAGACGACGGCTACTAAGGGCAGGATTGCCAGCATCAATCGTGTTAGTGACTGAACTACAGCCAAAGAGGCTTGAAGGTCGCGAACCAGGGTGTTTACATATCCATGCCGTGCTTGTGGGTCGTCATCGTGCCTCCGCCTGGGCGTTGAGTCCAAAGGATTATCGAGCCCTGTGGTTAGGCTTGCTCTCAGGCGTTCTGGGTCGCACAGTGCCTGACGCGCCATGCGAAAACGTTCAGCGGGTGGAAAAGGACGCATCACAGTACCTCTCTAAGTACATGAGTAAAGGTGTGGCAAGCGTAGCAGACTACGCTGAGATAAATGGGTGGGGGATGGTCCCTCGTCAGTGGTGGTCTGCGACGGCTTCTGTAAAGAATGCCGTGAAAAAATATACGATTTCAGGCTCATTGGCCTCAAGCATGCTGGATCAGATTGTCGAAAACTGGCAGAAGAACGGGTACGTGCCCCATAGCGAGGGCGTTGACTTTTGTCGCCCGATAACAATAAGAGCCACGAAATACCAAGATTACTTGATAGGTTTCTTTGGGAAGATAGACAGAGAGACGTATTGGGACATACGGGGCTTGATGGGCGTGCTAAAATCTGCTTAAGCAGATTTGACGGCGAAACGAAAAGGTGTGGTGTAACGATGGGACTGAGAGGAGTAGGGTCTCTGTATAAATGGCGTGAGGAAGCTAGAGACGGCACAGGGGCGGCGGGTGGTATAAATCGCGCGGCCTGTGACGCCTACGCCTCCGACCCGCCCCCTATAGTGTGGCCTGGGCTTCATGAGTCCATGCAGCGTGGTTGTGAGGAGTATTGGGACGGTCCGGACGGGTACGATGCCCCTACGCCCCCCGGAGAGGAGACGCCGTTTGAGGGTGGGCAGTGCCCAGGTGTGGCGTATACCGTTTTTCAGACGATAGTTAGTGTCACTACGGGGCAGACGGTCGAAAGCTCTGTGGGCAGCTACATCGGGCCGGTTTCAATCTCGACTCCGACAAACCCGCTCAATTCTGTAGGAGACCCGTTTGAGAAGTTGTGGCGCTACACCATAAACGAGGGCCGGTCGGATGAACAAACATATCAGGCCCCTAGCGAGGAGGCCCCGACATTCCGGGTAGAACGGGGGGATGGCTTACCTGATGACTGTGGGAACCCTCCCGGTTCTCCTATTCCGCCAGTTCCTGGGAATCCTCCTCCTAGTACCGGCTTTGGCGATCCTCGGGACATAGGGGAACCAGGTAGCCCCTTCATCGTCACGCCGGGCCCTATTGTCATCGGTCCGGACGGTCCGTCTATGCCGTTTGATACTCCGATTGGCCCTGTTTATGTGTGGCCGGATAAAGAAGACCCGGTCCCTCCTCCTCCTCCTCCCGTGGAGGGGGAACCATTCGACGTCTCAGGCGGGGGGGATGTAGACGCAGACCCCGAAGAGCCTGACTATGATGAGGATGGTAGGACATTGATCGGGTACAGGTGGTCTGTCTTAGATAGTGCCCCTCAGTTTCAGAGTGTTATCCCCGGTACTGACCCGCTGGTTTATAGTCGCATCGTGGGTTCCCTGCAATTGAAGTTAGAGTCTGACGCTGGTACCATATTCTCTGATAACTTGCAAATAACCTCACAGGAAGGTAGTATCATAAAAAGTCATCCGAGTCTCAAGGTGCGAGGGATCGCTTACAATGTCCTACCAGCTCTTGACGGTTTGACGCTTAGAGAGATAAGAGGTAAGGATTATGACGGCTAATGGGTCACGGCGGTGGTTTGGTTATGAGTCGGATAGCGGGGTGAATTTTGCTGTCGAACTGGATGAGTCTACTTACGAGAGCGCAAACCTGGGATTCCCTGCTGTTGCCGTGGGTGCCATCGCTATGCGTGCTTCTGGTACCATCCCCCTACAAATGCGGCGTGTAAATTGTTCCCGGATCGTGAACGATGAAACCTTGCGGGCCTCGTTTTACGTAGGGACTCGTGACGCGCTGGATACTATCATCTCCACTATCAACACTATCACTGTCGGCGGTGAGGCTTGGCAAGTCCAGTCCGCAGTGGGAGAGGTTTATAAGGTCATTCCCGCTACTGATACTGCACAGTTAGATGGAGATATTGACAATAATCTAGCCGGGGTGTAGTCGGAAACGGGTCATAAGTTTGTTGAGCGCCTCCATGTTCAACGCATAAGCCATCGTGATACACGGTGGCTTATTTTCTTGTGTATACTGGTCTCACCGGGCAATGGTGGGAATCAACCCGGTGAGCGATGCCGGGAGGTTATGCCTACCCTCGCGAATACCCACGGGGAAAGCGCGGCCTATGCCTTCCGGGATTCCCCTAGGGCATTGCTCCGAAAATCCATCATCAATGGAGGCAATTATGCAATATTTCGATGTACTAAGCTCTCACTCTTGGGCTGAGGGAACTGGGCGGCGAATGTACTTCGTGACGACGGTCCGGGCTCAAAACCAGGCCGCTGCTCGGGCAAAGGCTGTTAGGTCCATGGAGTCGTTTTTTGTCAGGCACAACAGGGGGCTGGTAGAGACCTTTGTTCATGGGTGCGGCCCGGTCGGCTCGTATTCTCAATTCGTGGGTAAGTACGTCGGCCAATTCATAGATGAAGCGTTGTGTCGGTAGACAAAGTGGTTGAAGTGTTCCCCGGTCTGGACCATTCGGGTGTGGTTCAGGCTGGGGAAATTGTGTGGAGGCAGAACGATGGGTGGTTTTACCCTAAGCATTCCAGGAAGGGAAAGGGGCAGCAAGTCAGCTCGGGTCAAGGTGCCCTGTGGTCGGGTTTGGCCTAATGGTGAGTTTGGGTTGAGCTACCACAATCGAACAGAGG
>NZ_DATFKH010000256.1:0-19383 GCF_035268745.1 Marinobacter sp. | reverse complement strand
TGAGAACCGGAAAGACGGCACTGCACAAAGTTGGTGTTTCCGGATGCTCACCGGGTGGGGCATACAGACTTTGTGCAAAGTCTTCGAACTCCATGCGCAATGGAGAAAAGGTATTGGTTTCTGTTGCGATCGACGCGCAGAAAACGCGCATGGGAATTACCCTTCAAATAGTAATGCCCCGCCCCCCATAAACAGGGGACGAGGCGGGAGGATTACTGGAAATATTCGCGGGCGTTCGCAGCTTCGACTTCCGCCTGGAACAGCTGCAGAAGCTCCTGCGCGCCTTCATCCATGTTCTCTTCGACATGGGCCTGGAACGCTGGCTGTGCCGCCGCCGCCATTGCAGAACGCTGTTCGGCATTCAGGGCCGTCACTTCAATCTGGTCCATCAGGCCTGCCAAACCGCGATCAGAAGCTTCGATGATCCGGCTGAGACCACGGCTTGCAACCACGCAGTTTTCTGCCGCACGGTGGATAACATCCCGTTCCTCATCGGTGAGGCCTTCGTAGAAGGCACGGTTCAACATGAACGTGTAGGGTGAGAAGAGGTGATTGGTCAGCGTCATATACTGCTGCACTTCGGCGAAGTTCGCGAAGGAGATGATCGGAACAGGGTTCATTTGCCCGTCAATCACGCCGGTTTGAAGACCCGAATAAACCTCGCCCCATGCGAGAGGATAGGCTTCGGCACCAAGCGATTGCATGATGGTCTGGTGCGAGGGCAACGTCATCGTTCTGATGCGGATGCCATCGAAATCTGAAAGTTCAGCAATCGGGCGCTGTGAATTCGTGACCGCGAAGAAACCTCCGGTATCGGGGAACCCAAGCACAACGACGCCGGGGAGCTCAGCTTCGATGTCTTCTGCCAGCGCTCCGCCAAATGGGCCGTCGAACACCGCGTAGGTGGCAGCGTTTCCGCTGAAGGCAAAAGGCATGTTGAGGATGTCGATACGGGGATAATAGCTGGCTAGTGCGCCTGTTGATGTCAGGGTTGCCTGAATGATCCCATCCTGAAGCTGCTGAACGTGCTCTGCGGCCGAGCCAAGCTGGTTCGAGCCGAAGACCTCCACAGTCACAGAGCCATTGGTTTCGGCTTCGACCAGGTTGGAGAAGACGGCGGTACATGCGTGTGCCGGGTTCTCGAAAGGATCGGTTTGATTGTCGTGGCCAAAGCGAATGACCTGTTCAGCGTTGGCTGCTCCAGCAGCAACAATGGCCGCAGTCGCCAGTCCAGTTAGTGTAGTTTTCATGGTTTCCTCCAGTTGGTTGAGTGGTGGCGTTATTGGGCGTATCCGAGATAGCGCGGCAGCCACATCGCCGCGCTTTCCCAGTAGGCGAACACAAACAGGATCGCGATTTCGGCTAAAAGGAACGGAAAGAGTTTGATCGCGATGCGCTCTAGCTTTTCCCCGGTTACAGATGACAGCACGAAGAGGCAGGCACCTACCGGTGGTGTCATCAGCGAAATATTCAAAGCCAGGATGAAAATGATTCCGGCGTGAATCGGATCGAGGCCGATGTTCTGAGTTAGCGGCACCAGAACCGGTGCAAGGATAATCAGGATGGCGGTGATATCCATCACCATTCCGACAATCAAAAGCAGACCGATGATGATTGCGATGACGACATAGCGGTTGTCAGAAAGACCCAGAACGGTTTCGGCGATTAATTGTGGAATGCGCTCGAAGCTCATCCACCAGCCAAGAATACCCGCGAATGCGATGATGACGAAGATGACCCCCATGATGCGCGCCGTCCGCACGAGCATCATATAAAAGCCTTTGAAGGTGAGGGTGCGGTAGACGACGGCACCAATGAACAAGGCATACGCCACGGCGATGGACGCCGCTTCAGTCGGCGTGACAATCCCGCCCAGGATTCCGCCGAGGATGATAACGGGCATGGCCAGAGCGGTCAGGGATTTAACGAATTGATCCATGACTTCCCGAAGTGTCGCGCCGCGCTCTGCTTTGGGCAGATTTTCCCGATTGCCGCCGATAATGATCACGAGCATGCAGACACCGCAGATCACGAGGCCTGGCAAAACACCTGCTGCGAACAGCCCGGCAATCGACACGCCCATGAGCGAGCCGTAGACGACCATCAGGCCGGATGGCGGGATGGTTGGTCCAATGATCGAGCCTGCCGCCGTGACGGCACAGGCATAGTCGCGTTTGTAGCCCTGATCGACCATGGCCGGAACCAAGGTTCGTCCGAAGGCAGCGGCATCTGCTGTCGCCGACCCCGTCAGACCGGCAAAAAAAACGGATGCCAGCATGTTCGTGTGGGCCAATCCGCCCCGAAATCGACCCACAAGTACCTGGGCTAGCTTAACCAACCGCTGTGTGATCCCGGTATCGTTCATAATCTCGCCCGCGAGGATGAAGAATGGCATGGCGAGGAATGGGAAAATATTCAGGCCGTTGAAAATCTTGCTTGGACCAATGGCCAGAAACTGGTCTCCGCCCATGGCGATAAGGCCAATGACACCGGACAGACCGATTGCAAATCCGATAGGCATGCCGAAGGCGATCAACAGCACGAAAGCGATGAGAACAATCATCAGATGGCCCCTTCTTTATCGACAGTAGGGGGCCGATCGATATGTGTGCCCAAATCCCTGATAAGAACAAGGACGAGTTGAACAACACAGATTGACGCAGCAACCGGTATGGCGGCGTAGAACGGTGCGAGACTGACACCAAAGATCATTGCTTCACGCGGCACACCGCTTTGTGCGAAGCCGATCCCGAAATAAGCTACATAGAGAAACAGTGAAAGCGACATCAGGTCGATACCGATAAGAAGGAATTGACGCAGCTTCTCGGGCAGGAGGTTGATGAAGGCTGTCAGACCAATGTGCTCGCGGCGTGAAATCCCAGAGGAAACCGCCAGCATGGCGGCCCAGATCATAAGGTATCTTGCAATGACTTCCGGCCACGGAAGCTGCCACCGAAAATAATATCGATCCATCACACCGAGCCAGACGACCAAGACCAGAGCGAGCATGAGTATCGCAACAATGGCCTCAATCGCTTTGTTGATCCGGTCGCTTAGTCGAGCAGCTTGCTCCCGCATGGCACTCTCCCCCTGCCAACGCTGAAATTTAGTTACATTAAGCGCGCTCCAGGGCGCTATGGCAACTATTTTTTGTTACGGAGTTACATATAATCTGTAAAACGGTGAAAAACCGATGCTTTTCATGTAACATTTGACCGATTTGCGTAACAAAGTTACACAGCTTATGCTGCTGGAGAGATTGATCAATCTATGTCTGAACCGGAAATTCTTACGCCTCCCAAGCCGCTAAGAGGCAATCCGGCAGGTACGGTTGATGTGCTTCTCGCGCTCCAGAAGCATGATGGTAAGTTCGCAACGCAAGAACAAAAAGTTGCGGACTTCGTGCAGAAGCACCTGGAGCACATCAGTAGCATGACGATCGCCGAGCTGGCGGACCACTGTGCAGTGAGCAAACCGACAGTCGTTCGATTTTGCCGAACCATCGGATGTGACGGATTTAAGGAGTTCAAGCTACGGCTTGCACAGAACCTGGCAGTCAGCCAGCAATATCTGTCAGCCAGCCTTCATACCCCTCCTGCGTCGGGCGACGCTGCCATCGACCGCGTGATAGGTGCCGTATACGAAAGCGCCATAGCAATGCGGGAACAGATCGATCCAAAGATATTGGATGATGTGAAGACCTGCCTTCTAGAGCCACGTAATCTGCTGTTCGCCGGAATCGGTGGTGGCTCATCGACCGTTGCTCAGGAAGGGGCCAATAGATTTTTTCGGTTAGGAATCGCGGCGGCATCTACTAGTGACAGTTACATTTTGCAGATGCGTGCGGCCACTCTTCAAGAAGGTGATGTGCTCTTCGCAATCTCTGCCAGCGGCGAAGCTGATGCGATCGTGGCGGCAGTCGAGATAGCAAGAGAGTATGGAGCTAAAACGGTTTGTGTCACTAGGCCGGAAACTCGCCTTGCGAAAGCCGCTGAACTACCAATTCAAATAGCTCTGCCAGAGGGAACCGATATCTACAAACCAACCGCGTCTCGGTACATTCATCTTATGATCGTCGATGCTTTAGCTTATGCTGTAGCGCAAGAACGATCTGCTGCGACCGCAGAGAACCTCCGGCGAATAAGGGCGTCGCTTACAGCTTACCACGGACGGACCGGGCCGCAGCCGCTAGGCGACTAAAGGCCAGACAATACGGCTGCAGTTCCTTGTTGGTCAGCCATCTGCTGCGAAAACGACCCCTTTTGTGGCGGTTTGACGACCTAAGTTAAGCCATTGGAATCGTGATAGAGGCGCTGCTGCAAAAAGCGTTTGCATAAGTTGGCTGCGGCAAAAACGGTCGTTTTTGTCCTTATGCTCTGCCCTACCACAAATCAATGCCATAGACCGGTCAAAAACCCCTAGCAAAACCCTTTGGGTTTTGGCAGGTTTTTGGCAAAGTGTTAGGGAGATCGGCATGGCAAAAGAACCAGAAGATAAAAAGGGCGCAGAGAAGAATGTGCCGCAGGACACGCGGCGAGCCTACTCAATTGAAGATGCGCCTGACGAACATCTTGCAATGCTTGAGCAAGCCCTTGAAGAGAGACGCTAATCTAGCGCGAAAAAGTCAGATTGTGAGTGATGATTATCGGATATGCCCGCGTCAGCACGGACGACCAGAACCTTGATGCGCAGACAGATGCACTGGCAGCGGCCGGAGCTGGTAAGCTGTTTGCGGACAAAATTAGCGGATCGAAACGTGATCGCCCCGAGCTGGACCGAATGCTGGATCAACTTCGTGACGGTGACGTTGTGACCGTTACCAAATATGACCGCCTTGCCCGCTCGCTGAAAGACCTTCTGGAGATAGTCGAGACGATCCGCGAGCGCGGTGCCGGTTTCCGGTCCCTTGCCGAGGACATCGACACGACAACGCCAGCCGGCCGTTTGGTTTTCCACGTTTTCGCATCTATCGCCCAATTTGAACGCGAACGGATTTCAGAGCGAACCAGAGAAGGGCTGGCTTCAGCTCGCAAACGCGGACGGATCGGAGGCAGACCCCCTGCCCTATCACCCCCTCAGAAAGACGAGGTGCGGCGTATGAGGGATGAAGAGCAACGCGCTGTCCCGGAGATCGCGCGGCTGTTCAAGGTCAGCGAACGAACCGTGCGGCGAGCCTGAGACCGTGCGACAAGATCACAGGGGATAACATGCTGCACAGCGACTTCAATATTGGCGATGAGTTCAAAACAGTGACGGGTATATGGCGCTGCACCGATATTGGCACCAGGACTATAATCGCCATAAAAATTTCTGATTACGACGACGCCACATGGTTCAATGGCCCCCCTTACGCCGTGGTCGAACATGTCTTCGACGAAAACGACTTGTCGGGCTTCGAGCGCCTTGCGGACGGTACAGTCAGCTTGGGGGATTTGACGCCATTTTCCTGAAGCGAACCTCAAATTCAGCCTTGATGGTTGCACGTTCTTCATCGGTCAAGTGCGGCTTCGGTTTCAGACATTGCCAACGTGCGTCGACGTAAGGCTCTGCCTCCTCAAAGGTGCAGTTTAATGCTTGCGCGATGGTTGAGGTGAACTCATGACGGCTGAGGTCAGCACTGAGCAGCCCGCCCAGGGTGCGTTGGAGAAAGATAAATGCCGAGGCAATGTCTCTATACCCCAAGGCCGCAGCTTTCTCGAATTCTCGCTGATCGAGCAAGCCGTTCAGCACATCAAGAGACTTTCGCAAATCGTCAGCGGCCTGTGCAACGCCAGCTACCTCACACATGACCGTATCATCAATAGCTTCGAGTTCCGCCGTTCGCGCGGTCAGAATAGCGTCAGCGTCTGCGTGAGTTGTGTTTGGTTTGGTCAATCCCCTACCCCGCAGCTGCCCGATCCAAAACCTCTTCGGCCCACTGGTTCAGGCTCTTGCCTGACAGCTCTGCCGCGAGTGCAGCCTTGCGATGAACTTCGGGATCAACGCGGAACATCACCTGGCCGGAAAAGGCTTTCTGTGGCTCTTTACCGATCTTTTCACAGGTCTCGATGTAATCGTCGACTGCCTCATGAAAGGCGTCTCGCAACCCATCAACCGTGTCGGCATGAAAACCGACACCATCACGGATACCGGCGAGGCGTCCGGTGAAGATTCCATCTTCGTCGTCATACTCAATGCGGGCCGAATAGCCCTTGTAAGTCATAGAATTGGTCATGGCGTTACTCCGATCCGTTCCAAAAACGCGCGAGCGGCGCGTACTTGGTAGCGTTTGGCCTCCTTAGCGGGGTGGGGCCGGTGAAACGTCTCAACTTCGCCATCCTTCTCGAACCGCACCCGTGAGCCGCGCCCTTCGATCACCTGCGCGCCAGCCGCAATAAGAAGACGCTCGATAGCAGCCCATTCGATTGTCCCGGACACTGGGTCTGTGAAGACAACGGCTAAGGTCTTGCGATGTTTGCTATTCATCAGGCTATGTAACGTATGCTTGCGTATTTTGCAAGCAATACCTTCACATAAAAAACCAAACAACTCTAATGTTATTGTCAACATTAGAGTTAGAGTTAAATACAACTTTGACTTTGTCTTTAAACTTGTCATTGTTGCGTTTATGTATGTAATCACCTTTGCAAATCCCAAAGGCGGCTCGGGGAAAACTACATCCGCCATTCTTCTCGCCGAACAAATCGCTCTTTCGGGCGGTCGGGTGTCTGTTCTCGACCTCGACCCAAACGCCAACATTCTCGCTTGGGCTGAAAGTAGAAAGACGGAAGGGCGTGATGTGCCTTTTTCGGTTCATGCGCGCCCGCAGGCCGAAGACACGGTAGAGCTGATTGATCAACTGGCTGACGAAGCAGATTATCTGATTATCGACCTGGAGGGGTCTAAAGATCAGGTTGTAACCTTCGCCCTTTCCCGGACGGACCTCTGCGTTATCCCGCTCGACGGCTCGCCTATGGAAGCTAGACAGGCAGCGGCGGCCGTCCGGCTTGTGCAGACGACATCGAACATGATCCGCTCACCGATAGAGTATGCGCTTCTCTTTACTCGGACCAATGCAGCATTCCAGACCACAGACGAGCGCGACGTGCGGCAGGAGATGGATATCAACAACATTCCGACACTACCGGTCCGTATCGCGAAACGCGCTCCCTTTACCCGCATTTTCCGTGATGGAGTGCTTCTGGCGGAGTTGCCCGGCATCGTCGAGGAGGAGCAGAAGGGAAAATCAGCATCTGCAACTGACAAGGCCATGAAGCAGGTCTCCAGTGCCATTGAGAACGCCCGTGACTACGCCCAAGCCGTCATCCACGCTCTCACAAATAAGAGGGCAGCATGAGCAAATATGGATTCGGCGGAGGCATTGAACTCCCCAAGCCCTCCCAAGCCCCCAGAGCGCGACCCAAGGCCGAGCCGGATTCTGTGGACAGGGCCGTCGAGGCAGGTAAGTCCCTCGGATTTGTCAGTCGGGAAGGCCATACAAGACTGAAGCCCGGTCCGAAGCGTAAGGAGGCTCAGGACAAGGTTTCGATCCCCGGCCCCAAGCGTGTTGTCGATGAGTTTCGGGCTTTTTGCCAAGAGCGCAACATCACGCTCTGGCAAGGCCTTGAGCTTCTTCTGTCCGAAAAGCGAGGCGGCTCTGGTTAAGGCCTGCCGCGTCTTTCAAAGACCTTCTTGCAGAACCCTATGAAGGCGGCGTTGGGATCGCGGGGCGGCTCTGTCATCCATTCCCGCCATTCCCGTTCGAGAACATACACATCCCATCCAGGCGCGACCGCCCTTGCATCGTGATAGGCTTCCGAGTCGAGCCGTACTTGTGACAGGGCAGGGGGGACAGTCCCGTTTTGGTCGGTGCGCCGGTTGGCGAATATCACCATGTCCTCTTCCAACCGCACGGCATAGTCGGGCATGTGGGCATGCTGCTTGTCCTGTCGCACGATATTAGTGACCAAGCGACGAAACTCTTTCTCGGTGGAGCTGGAGCCGCACTTGGCTTGCAGTTTTGCCAATCCGATCTTCCATTCCTTCTTCGCACCGCAATGCTTGCGAGCCAGCTCGTAGATGCGCCGCTCCAACGGTTTGCGTAGGCGGAAGTAGTCGCGGTGCAGGGTCAGAACCTCACGATGCCTGATGGCATTGAACACCCAGTCCGAGAGCCTAATTTCTACCTCCTGCATCCGCCCGTCTCGGGTCTCCCGAACGATTTTGAATCGGTCGATCAGCCCGAAACCGTCAAACTCTTCCTTGCCACCAGTGATGAGATTGGTGGTGATCACCGTACCTTGCAGGCGCTCCAGGGCTGCCCTGAGCTGTTCATAGCCCCGTCCATCCGATCCACGATTGGTAGCTTTCAGCAAGTCATAAGCGCGAAAGCGGATGGTGGGGCTGACTTCCCGATCCTCGTTCAAGGCTGCAATGCACTGACTGATACAGTAGATCAGAACGTCGCGATCATGGACTGTCGCCAGCCCTTTCACAGAAGGGGTAATTTCAACAAAATTCTGCCCATTTTCATAGCGGCGGATGTGTCGATCAGGTTTAGTGGAAATCGAGAAAATCGGGTGCTCCATTGAAGCCATGTCGCCCTTGGGCGCGGCATCGAAAATGTCGCAGACAAAAAAGTCTGTCTGCTGCATCCGGTCGGGCAAGAGCGGAGACCGTGAATTCGTGTTATCACCTACCATTTGTTGACATTCGTGCTTTTACCCACCGGGGTCAAGAGATTCGTGCTTTTACCCACCACCTTTCGTGCTTTTACCCACCTATTTTCGTGTTATCACCCACCAAAAGTTTCAAAGATAGGCGTGATTTCAAATGTTTAAGCGAAGTTCTGATCTGCGTAACACTATATTTAACACATATTTAACACCCAAGCACCGCAAGATCTTCATCACAAACGACAACAACAGAGGCTGATGTTGGACTATGCTTAGATTGACGAGGTGATGTCCCAGTCTGGCAGATAACCCTTGCAGATGAAAAAGGCCGAGGACAAAAAAAACGAGGGGGCATGACCGACCAGCGACGCATATCGAATAACATCAACCGCGACGACCATCACCCGCTTCGTGTTCAAAAGTATTGGCCCAGGTATGCGACCGGTGTTGCACGGGTTTGTCGGTCATGGAGCACCTACCCATCGCCTGACCAGTTCAACGAACTGATGGCGCTTGTGCAGGGGCTCTACAATGAGGCAATTGAACCAGACCGGGTTTACCGGAGAGCAAAAAGCTCGGAAGGTAAGCTATGACCAAAGGCACCAGCGTTCTCATGCAGCGAACCAAGCAAGCCTATCGCTACGGCCAGCTCGCGCGGCGCGGCATGAACATCTACGCGCTTTTCACACCGTTGCGCGATGCCCTGCGCAAGACGTCCCTGGGCGATGTGCGGATCGGGGATCTCAGGATGCCCTTCGACGTGCTCTATATCGGCTTCGAGGAGGGCAGCGGGATCACTTTCGGCACGCGGACCCACCCCAGAGCCCTTGTCGTGGACGGAGCCTACGTCACAGCCGCTCCTGTGGACCCTGAGACGGGCAAGCAGCACATAGATGTCTGCATCACCACACGGGACGCTCTGAGCGCCCTGAGAGCCGGTTACGGGGCGCACTGGCCGTTCTCATACGAACCTCACTTCACATTCACGCTGAAAGGCCGTCCCGACGACACGTTCGAAGCGGCCCTTGGCGAAGCACTGGATACAAACGCCGTGGACCTCGATGTCGATGAAGACGGACTGCACAGCTTCCGGCAGGCTGTTGTGGAGTATCAGGACGAAGCCGCCGCGTCCGGCATCCAGATCAACACGCCCGCAGTTTCCGTCTCGGAGGAGCTGGCCGCGTTCAAGAGCCGCAACCTGTCCGAAGCGAAGAAGGCATTGTCCCTGATCCTGGGCGCGCTCTGTGCGCTGACTGCACGTCCCAATGAAGCCGATCTGCCCGAGACCTGGCCCGAAGGAACGCCGGAGGTTCTGGTCGCCAAAGTCGCTACGGCCCGCTCGCCGAAGAAGCGGCGCGATGCTGAGAACGAGCTGAAGAAGCGCGGCTTCGTATCCGTCCGTCGGCTGGACCTCGATGCTTTCGGAGGTGGTGCGCATACGTCCGGTGACGGGGCAGGGGGCAGTGTCGCACCCCACTGGCGGGCGTGTCATTTTCGCCGCCAGCCGGTCGGCAAGGATCAAAGCGAACGTCGGTTGATCTGGAT
This sequence comes from Marinobacter sp., assembly GCF_035268745.1. GTDB lineage: Bacteria > Pseudomonadota > Gammaproteobacteria > Pseudomonadales > Oleiphilaceae > Marinobacter. The sequence continues at coordinate 9,184 of NZ_DATFKH010000256.1, read as the reverse complement.
TCTGCCGACCATCGTGAATGCCTCGAAAGGCGCACCCAACACCGGGCGGCTCTACAAGGTCAAAGGCACGCCACCGACCTCTGACTGAGCGCGTCACTTTCCGTCTTCTTAGCTACGCGATTTTCAGCACCACGGTTCTGATTGATTAAGTGAGGTTTGGGCTTTAGAGTATGGCAGGAAATAGGGTGTCTTTGTTCGCATCCTTCCGAACAAGAGAGCCGATGACCAAACGCAAGCGCCTCACGCCAGACCAACGCCGCGAAATCGTCGCAGCCCATCGCCGTGGAGTGCCCAAATCCGTGCTGGCAAAAGACTATGAGGTCACGCCGCGCACTATCCAATACACCCTTCATCGCGCGGAGCAGGGGCGGCGCGACAGCGGCGTTCGGACCGAGACCATGAGCGTGACACTGACCCCGGAAGAGATGGCGGCGTTCGATGCGGTGCTGGCAAGGAGCGGGGTCAACACACGGGCAGACGGGATGCGGCGGTTGGTGCAGGGGGCGGCAGGACTGTTCCAGCCAGACGTGCATCTGGCCGACGAATTGGCGGGGTTTCGGGGGGCTTTGAACCGCGTCGGGAACAACGTCAGTCAGATCGCCAAGCGGATGAACGAGGCCAAGATGAAGGGATCAGCGCCATCATTTTCCGAGGATAACCTCGCCCAGATGCGGCAGCTCGCGGGCTTCATTCTGGACTTTTCCGATCAGGTCGATCTGCTGGCTCGACGGCGGGTCGAAGGCATGTCGTTGACGGCGGGCGATGCTCTCAAGGAGTTGGCCGATGTCCAGGACTGATGCAGTCAGCGCCGTCACGGGCGATCTGTTCGAGAAGGACTGGAGCAAGGTTCGCGGATCGATGCAGGGCCTCACGGGCGAACGGCGGCGGGCGCAGATGTCGCGGGCATCGCGAGGGCACCGGGCGGCGGTATTCAAGGCGATCCGGTCGGGCGGATGCCACACGCGGGCGGAGCTGGTGCGCCAGCTCGATTATCTGACCACGAAGTCCTCGCACATTGTGGATAGCCGTAGTTTGTTGGACGGGAAGCAGACGCTGACCGCGAAAGAGATCGAGGCGGTCGCGGATCGCTATGCCAACCGTTGGAGCGACGGGTTCCATCTCAAGCTCGGGCAGACGACCCATATGCTGATGTCCTTTCCGATCGGCACGAAGGGCGAAGATGTACGCGACATCGCGTCGAAGGTCTGTGAGCGGTTTTTCAGTGACGAAGAGAACGGACGGCACTTCGATTGGATTGTTGCGGTGCATGAGGACCGGGAGCATCCGCACGCCCATGTGGTGCTGAACCGCAAGTCGCAGGAAGGCGAGTTCTTTTACCTGGAGCGGGATCATCACTTCAATTATGACGATTTCCGCATTGCGATGGTCGAGGAGGCCGAGAAGGTCGGTGTGAGGTTGGAAGCCACACGGCGGGTGCATCGCGGGGTCATCGACTATCCGCCGCGCACGCGCGAGGTCTATGCGGCTAAGGAAGAGGGCAGGGAGGCTGAAGGTCGCGCGCGATTGGGTCGCGATCTCGACGAAGCAAAAGCGCAGGTTCACAAATTCGGACGGGAATATGCCCGACTTGGGGAAGGTGCGCATGAACAACGACTGGGTGAGGCGCTGTTCAGGGCGGGTGAAATACTTGCCCGGGGCGGGCAGCTCAAACCCGAAGGCGCGGTCTATCAGACCGGCCAGACGGAAATGCTGGCAACCCTTCATAAAACAATGGATGACGTGAACGCCCGCATCGACGCTTCCGCACCATCAGCACGACCGGCTCTGCAAAAACGCCAGTATGAGGCATTGAAAGCTACGGCCAGATGGCAGCCGTTGGGAGACCGATCTTCCGACTTGCTGAAGCCACCATCCGAGCATGGCCACTATTCGAGCCGCAACATCGCTTCGGACAAGCTGGACGGATTGCGCGATATGGTAACGCGCGCCCAGATAGAAACCGCACTACGCGGCACAGGGATATCCTCTGCGGTTGTGATTGCCCGTATCGAGGCCGGTGCAGACAACGCGGCTCTGGAAGAGACGTGGGAGCAGGAGGATGCGCATGCGATTGCGGCGCATGACGGTCTGGATATCGCCGATCCGGAGCACGATGGGCGCATTCAGGACCGCGTGGATCGTCTTCATGTGCGCCTGGCGGAGGTGTTGAGGAATGCCGGGGTTCTCAGGACTGACGGGATCATCGAGCGTGATTATGATTTCCACTTCGATGCGCAGTCTACCGAAGACCGTTGCCGTGCAATCCGGCAGGGGTTGCGCAGTGATGGGCTGTCCGAGGCCCAGATTGCGGAGCGGGCAGATGAGATCGAGGATCAGGCCTACGATCAGATCGAACGCGAGCAGCAGGAGTGGCTCAAGGATCATCCGGCGGTTCTTGCCTCGCCCAATACCGTTTACCGAACACATGACGATGGACGGGACGTGATCGTAACCTCGCCTCTCGCCGACGAGATGGAACGGATGGCCGAGCGCATGATGAAGCTGGACGGTGCGCCAAGGGACGATCTTGCCGGGGCCGTCGCGTTCGCCTTCCGCGCGATGTATCAGGGCCGCCCGGGCGAAGCGGACATGCCCGAGCATCTCGCCCGTGGTCTAGGACAGACCTATGCGAGTGTCTGCGAACTCAGGGCAGCTGAGCGGGCGCAAGAGCGCGATAGCCGTGTTCTGGTTGAGCCCGGTCCGGCGCACAGGCCCGAGGCCGCGTCTGTCGCTGCTGAAGCATTCGTAGTGAGCTATTCCCAGATCGAAGCTGTCATAGCCTACGACAAGATGAGCGGTGCTGAGCGACACCACGCGCCAGCACCGGACAAGCAGGCGTTCCGGGCCGAGCTCGAGGCAGCACTTGGGCCGGAAAACATCACCGCTCTTCGGTCGGGCGATGCCAGCGTTCTGTCCACTGTGACCGAAGACCGGATGGAACAGTTGATCGTGGCAAAGGCCTATATGCAGTCCGACCCTGACATGGCGGTGGCCATAGGGGAGGCCATGCGCGCGGTCTGTAACGAGCTGGGAGACCTGAAATGGGCTGAGGACCATCCAACGGACGGTTCCGGTGAACGGACCGGGCTGACCCACTAAGAAGACGGCTCAGAGACGTGGGCGGGCGGTTTGTGGGGCGCAGGCCGGTGGTGTTGTGTTTCAGAGGTTGGTAGTCAAAACCCAAGCCAATCTTGGCGGAGAGACCTGTGCAAACTGACGGGGGCCGCGGCCGCCCTGGCTCTTTGGGGGCCGATGCGCCCGCAGCCGTCCGTCAGGTTTCGCGTTCTCCTTTGTTTGGCATGTTGTCTTCATCGCGGTAGCCAAGAAGTGTTTGGATGCCATCAGGCGCTTCCCGTACCCACTCGCCATCATCGCGCCGGAAAACTAGATGCGCGCCGGCCTTCTGTTGCGCACACAGGTCAGCCTCCATTGTATCCGCAAACCAGGGGCGGTCGTTGAAGGGAGGCTTTGACGTGTCAGTGGACATGTTTTCCGCCCTTCATCTTGCCTCAAATATCCCCGGGGGAATGCCCGTAGGGCAGGGGGCAGGCAGCACCCCATTCCCAAAACGCTGAATGCAAGGATAAGAAAATTCACCCAGATTTCGAACTCATGCTAGTTGCGAGGCTCACTAGAGCCCACAGGTATTGATTGAGCGAAAGAAAATATGTTGGCAGGATCAACTCTTGATTTTATTTCCATGAGCTTATCGGCAACAATTTGACCAAAATATAGTTCAGCAAAAGCGCCACGGTAACTTTCCCCAGGATCTCCTTCATATCCGGGATTTACGCCTATATGTCGGTCGGGGTAATTGAAATAACAGCCTTGATATTTTTGTCCCCACAGCGGGAATGGGCTGGGGTTGCTCATCGCATTGCGATGCACTTCGCTGTAGCCCTCGTTGAACCATGAAATAATCTCCTCGTCATCAACATTTGGATCGCTACTTGCAGTTTCCTTCCAATAAGTTTGATATTGCAACTTGAGTATCGAGCTTCGAGCAGCAATCGCTGTTCTTGATCCATTTCCATCATCCAATGCATTAACTTGAGCTCCATATGAATCAATTTGAATCAGCGTTTGAGATTTGTCTGCTGCACGAGGTGCCGGGTTCGATGCGTTCTGGTCTGTTAGAAACTTGAACATCGCTTCAGCTTCTGCGTCATCAAAGTTTCCAATCATACTGCTACTCTTATATTTACCTTTTTGATTTTCCCCTGAACCATTCAGCAATTGAGTCATCTCGATCCAAGGCAAATCATAAACAGAATCCAAATTGATAACCCCCGAAACCGGGTGACCCGGAAGAATATACTTTCGACCTGCAAATAAAGATTTTGTAGGTGGAGCTATCCAAGTTGATAAAGCATTTGCAAAATTTGCGATCTCGTTATCTGCTTGAGACTCGTTCAAGCTAAGATAACTATCCCCACCAGATATTTCTCCGCTGTGGCCAGAGCTTTCGCCATAGACGACTTGGATTAAAATTGACATCATGTCGTTGGGATCGGCCATGCATGTGAATTTGCCTAGAGTAAATGCCTGCGGGGCTAAGCTGGCGCATGCATCAAAGTAAGCTTTCATGAAGCTCGAAAAATTCATAATGCCTTCAGAATCCATGAACTGTGACCAGGGCACCGGCAAGGCGATAAATTTTGCTCGCTCGGGTGCGCGTGGTAGTTTGTCCTTGCGGAAGAAGTACTTAGTGATCACGCCATAATGGCCAGCACCACCTCCACGGCTCGCCCAGTTCAGGGAGTCCTCATCATCTGGATCAAAAGGTCTCAGCTTGAACGCATTTGGCCCATCGGAATTTGGAACGACTATTTCTACGCCGGAGAGATAGTCTACGGTCAACCCATGTAACCGAGACAGTAAGCCATAGCCTCCACCAGACAGATGACCACCGGCACACACTGAATAGCACGAGCCACCTGGTAGAGTTGCCCCAAATCGTGAGTGGAGTGCAGATTGCATTAACCAGTTCGAAGCACCCGGTTCAATAACGATGTATTCGATACCATTAATTGTATCGACATAAATCTGTTGCATATTGCTGAGATCGATAACGTACTTCGTGTAGTTTTCATTCCCATCTGACTTCTGGAAAGTAAAATTTTCATAGCAGTGACCGCCGGATATCATTCTGACATCTCCGGGGTTTAAGCCATATGAGTTGATATTCTCGAGCGCCTCCAGGACATCAGTCTCGCTATAGACGAGGTATACTCCTTGGCCAGCGCCGTAAACTTTTTCATCCAAAGAAAATCGCTGATTAAAGCCTCTATCAAGTCCGGAATAGTTATTGTCGGCTTTGCTAATAAAGTCATACATGCTTGAAATCCTTTATATTTTGATCTTAGAGCGGCTTGTATGCGACAGCGTCGATTTCGACTTTCGCATCGACCATGATCTGTGAGCGCACGGTTGAACGAGCAGGCCCACCGTTCGGGAAATAGCCCGCATAGACCCGATTGAAGGTCCAAAAATCGCGTGGGTCGTCAAGCCAGACGCCAATCTTGGCAACATCTTCCAGCGTGCAGTCAGCGAGCGCCAGCGCAGCGATAAGGTTCTCCATTGTTCGTTTGGTCTGGGCTTCAATACCGCCTGGTTCGATTTCACCGTTCTCTTTCATGGCGACTTGCCCGGAAATGAATACCAGATCGCCGGCCCGAACGGCTGGAGAGAACGGCAAGGGTTGGCCTCCTGCCCCGGTCCGGTCGTTACCGATGCGTTCGATTGTTTTCGTTGTCATGCGGAAGTTTCCTTTGTTTTCTTGATGTCAATCGGGAAAGGGATCGGGGCAACAGCACCAAATCCAGTGGTCGAGAGTGCCGCGCCTATGTTGGCGGTTTCTGCAGCGTCCTCAGGCCGACGGCCACGAAGAATATCAGACAAGAATATGCCGTTGAAACAGTCTCCTGCTCCTGTCGCATCAATTACAGATACATCCAGAGGAGGTATCGTGGAGATGCCATCACCGGACGAGACCGCTACGCCATCGCCACCAAGGGTCAATGCGACGACAGCCGCGCCGAGATCGTGGTAGAAGTTGATAATGTCCTCGGGACTGTGCAGACCTGTTAGACGACGTGCGTCGTCCAGTCCGGGCAAAGCAATGGCGCAGTCACGCATGATTTCGTGGGTCACTGCCCGCGCCTGATCGAGAGGCCAGAGCCGTTCTCGGAGGTTGGGGTCAAAAGCCACTGTGGTGGATGCTTTTCGCGCGATCGCAACTGCTTCGGCAGTAGCTGCGCGCAAGGTGCTGCTGACCGCGATCGTGATCCCCGACGCATAGAACATCTTCGTATCAGCGATTGCTGCGGCAGGAATGTCCGCGCCAGTCATCAGACTGCAGGCAGAACCCTGCCTTCTGTAGATAAAGTGATGCCCTTCCCGATCATGATGGACGAAGTAAAGACCAGTATCTTGATCTGGAATTTTTGCAGCAAATTCAGTATCGACACCCTCGTTTTGCCATAGGTTGACAATGTCCTCACCAAATGGATCAGCGCCGACGCGTGAGATCATACCAACGGCCGCGCCTTGTCGTGCGGCAGAAATGGCGACGTTGGACACATCGCCGCCGAAACCACGACGATAAGACCCATCAGGCTGCACGTTGAACTCTACAAGCGGTTCTCCAAGACAAAGCAAGTCGGCCATTGAGGATCACCAGACTTTGCCGCGAGCTGCCACTGGATGAGACCCGATTAACTCGTCGCCTCGCACCAGAACCACTTCATCAAGCATGTTGCTGACTACACAGGCGTGGTTTGGAACAATCCGTATGCGATCCCCGACTGCCAGGTTGATATTCTGGGCGGTCAACACACCATGTTCTTCCGACAACCCTGCCACCTTGATGTCCGGACGACCGAGAACATGACCGCTGCCATCAAGTCCAAGCAGGTCGGATGTCAGCACCTTCGTGCCACAGTCGATCACGGCGCGATCATCCGCAGGCACTGAAATCACGGTCGCCATGACACTGAGGGCGCAATCGTCCCATCCGCAGACGCCTCGTGCTTCCAGAGACCTGTCATTGTAAACGTAGGTGCCGATGCGATATTCGGTGGCAATCGGCACGTCCTGCGCTTGCCACATGCCCGGAGAGCCGCCATTTGAGATTACATCGACCGATAGGCCGCGTTTTTCGACCGCTTCGACCGCTTTTTCCAGCCAAGCCTGCGTTTCGGCTTCCGCTCCGACCGGCGGATAGGTCATAAGCCCTGCAAAACGGAGGCCCACCTTGTTTTCGATATGATGAGCGAGAGAAGCCGCAGCTTCGGCAGACGTTACACCGCATCGTGCTGCGCCGGTATCGCATTCGACCAACACATCAAGGGGTGTATCAGCGTCTGCAAAGGCTTCGCTCAGCCCATCGACAACGTCAGTATTGTCCGCGACTACGGAAAGCTTCACTCGTTCAGACAGTGCGCGCAAGCGGCGGGTTTTTTCCGCGCCGAGGATATTGAAGGTGATCAACACATCTTCAATCCCGCCTTCAGAGATCATGACCTCGGCTTCGCTTACCTTCTGGCAGGTAATACCAATCGCACCTGCCTCGACCTGAGCTTTCGCCAGCATAGGCAGTTTATGGGTTTTTATGTGAGGTCGCAGCTTCAGGCCATGTTCATCGCAATGTGCCTGAAACTTGCGGACGTTGTTCTCTGCAACATCGAGGTCAATCAGAACGGCAGGGGTATCGATATCAGAAAACATCAGGCGACTTTCTCTTCAAATGGCGCCTGAACAATTGGCCACAGGGGTCTTATCAGGCGGGTATAATTCGTCATGAGGGGATTGTTTGGATAGGGGCCATCGACGGCCGCGTAGAGAATCTCTGACGCGATCCCGGCGAACGCCCCGTGGAAGTGGTTGGTAGACTTCACAACCAAAGTTTTTTTGGTGAGAGGGTCGATCCCCATGTTCGAAAACAGGTCTGGCGAAAAGGCTTGGGCCCGGTTCGAGTTCATCACGACTTCAATCTCACCGACACGGACGACCGCACAGTCGCCAAGCGGAACAACCGAAGATCCAAAACTCTGCACAGCATTTCGTTTGACCTGCTGCACCGTTACATGCGCATCAATCGGATCACCGGCCAGTGCCGAGGTTTTTCCGCCAAACCGAAGATCGAGCGAGGCTCCTTCACCTGCCGCATGGCACAGGCGCACCGCCATCGGGTCCCAAATCGTCCCAAGGGCGAGCGAAGACATTCCCATCTCAATCGCGCGGCGCAACAAAATCGTGGAATCGCCTGCTACACCGCCGCCAGGATTGTCCCACACGTCTGCGATCACGATAGGCCCAGAGGGCGCATTGACGGCATGTGTAAGAGCCTCATCGACACTCATGAAGGTCGGTCTGGTCTTACCTCGAAAAGAGAACAACTCCTCGCCCAGTTCCTGTGCGATCCTATCTCCCTTGATGCGATCGTTGTCGGTAACAGCGATGATCTTTGCCCCAAGATCAGGCGAGTCGCCTGCCATGAATCCGTGAATGGTAGACACGGACAACACTTCACCAGTGGCCTCCAGCGCCATCATTTTGTCTACGAAACCGCGCATCGGCGGACGGCTGGTCGGAAGAACCTCGATCATTCGGACATCGAATACGGATAGAACCGGGATGATCTCGCCTTTGACAGCGCGCAATGTCAGATCGACGCAGGCTTCGGCCGTCTCGACAAAATCTGTGTGGGGGAATTCCTTGAACACTGCGATGACGTCGCTGTTGTCAACGCGGCGGTCACTCAGGTGAGAATGCGGATCAAAGGTCACGCCGATTATTGTTTTTCGGCCAACGATCTGACGAACCGCTTCGATCAATTCGCCTTCGCAATCAACACAGCCTTCAGCGATCATTGCACCGTGCAAGCCAAGTACGACCGCATCGACAGGTAGCGCATATTTGAGCTGCTCTAGAACTTCGTCCCGCAGCCGCGCCCAGGTTTTGCGATTAACCAAACCGCCTGGCTCAGCCCACGCTGCGGTGCCTTCGATTAGCTCTATTTCGCCAGTTTCTGCACGTGCTCTGAGAACCGGAAAGACGGCACTGCACAAAGTTGGTGTTTCCGGATGCTCACCGGGTGGGGCATACAGACTTTGTGCAAAGTCTTCGAACTCCATGCGCAATGGAGAAAAGGTATTGGTTTCTGTTGCGATCGACGCGCAGA
>NZ_DATFKH010000255.1:0-11325 GCF_035268745.1 Marinobacter sp. | reverse complement strand
TATAATGCCACGCAAACCTGGGCCAACCCTTCCCTGAGAAGTCTGGAACAGCAGATTCTGATACCGCTTTTCAGCGAAGACCCGGTGGAACACGGCATTACCGACCTGAATCGCGACGAAGTCCTGGACAGGTTACGAGACGAACCGGTTTACCCGGAACTGTTTGCTGAAGCTTTTCCGAACGAGGGCTCGCCGATTGATTTCGGTAATGTGGTTTTTGCTCTGGCCTCTTTTGTCCGCGGCATGGTGTCCTTTGATTCTGCCGCAGACCGTTTCAACCAGGGCGATGGAACTGCCCTGAGCGCCAGTGCCCGTCGCGGGCGAGCACTCTTTTTCAGCGAAGAGCTCGAGTGTTTCCACTGCCACGGGGGGTACAACTTCAGCAATTCGACCCTGGATCGCTCCATGACCTTTGTTGAGCGCCCCTTCCACAATACCGGTCTGTTCAATATCGGCGGCACCGGTGATTATCCCCAGGACAACAGGGGTATTTTCGAGATTACCGGCGACCCTTCCGATATGGGCAAATTCCGGGCACCCAGTCTTCGTAACATTGCGGTCACGCCACCCTACATGCACGACGGCAGCATGAGCACGCTCGATGAGGTGATTGATTTCTACGCCGCAGGAGGACGCCTCATTACCGACGGGCCCCATGCCGGTGATGGACGACAGAATCCGTTCAAAGATGGCTTCGTGACGGGCTTTACGTTAACGGCCAATGATAAACAGGATCTCATCACTTTTCTCGAAAGCCTGACCGACCTCAGTTTTATTTCAGATCCACGATTCAGTAATCCCTGGAATTAATCATTATGCGCCTGTTACTGCCCCTCCTGTTTCTAACGCCGTCACTGTGCGCGGGGCATTCATCGCTTCCCCCGCCCGGCTCCCCCGAACGTGACTCCCTGTTCTCGGATGAATCCCTGTCGATCTACACCGGGATTTCGACAACCTATCGGTCAGATACTGCGTTGCCAGAGGAAGGCTTGTGGCAGATTCCGGGCGTTCTGATGGGTGGCGATGCCCACGGCGTAGACCAGCGATTCGCGCTGGATGACGCCAGTGTTCACCTGCGCTGGCTCAGCGAGGAAGGGGTCCGGGTGCTTCTTGATGCCGGCTCCCACCACGGGGACGCCGTAGACCTTGAACAGGCTGCCATAGGTTATCGATTCTCCGGCAGCTGGCAGCCGGAAGTCACTATGGGCAGGCTGAAAGCGGCATTTTCGGAAGAAAACCGGACTCATTCTTTCAGCCGGTCATTCAGTGAAACCAACCCTGTCTATTCTGCGTTCTATGGTGGCCACTTCGTCGATGAGGGACTGCGCCTGGAAGCATCTCCGGGTGCCGGCTTCACGATCGGTGCTGAAACCTGGAGGGGCGGGGCCTTTCCGGCCACTCCCGGCGAAAACGGCGGAGCCCATGATATCTATGTGCGGTGGCATGGCGGAAGCCAGAATCTGTCACTGGGTGCCGGCGCCTGGGCCATGGCGGCCCGCGCAAGTGATCGCGCTGACGATCGCAATGACAGCGGCCATAGCCACGGGGGAGTGGATACCGAAACCCAGGATCTGCGATTCGATGGCGATCAGGACAGCGCTGGCCTGACTCTGCAGCTCACCCGGCACTTCGCCAGCGGATTCGACTGGAGTTTGTCCGGTGAAATGGTGGCGGTAGAAGTTGATGGAATCGTTCGGGATACGACCCGGGCCGCCGAGCTTACGGGTGACTATCAGGCATTCTGGATACGAACCGGACTGGCGTGGCAACGCCAGTCGCTCAGCCTGCAATACGCCCGAATCACTCCCGATAATCATCTGGCAGGTCCGGCTGCGGAAGCGCTTGCAATCAAGGCCGGTTTGATGGCAAAAGATAGCGACCCGGACTGGCTGGGTATCAGTTATCAATACAAGCTGGTTGACAACCTTGGTCTGCGACTGGAATGGACTCGAAACCGGTTGGCTGACGAGCGCTCAGACTACCTGGGTCTGGGGCTTTACTGGTCCCGTTTTCTCTGAACAGACTGCCTGAGAAACAGGACTGCCCGCTATGCAATGGTTAACACCCACTCGAACAGGCTTTCGGCAGGCTGGCCATTACCTTTTGAACATGCGCCTGGCCATAGTTGCCATTCAACTGGTGGCTATGGCTGTTGCCGAATACATGCTCGCGCTCTCCTACCAGTCCGAGGCACTGATTCTCGTCGTTGCTTATGGAATTATCGCAGTTTCAGGGTGGCTGTGGTTCACCCGCTATCCGCCTCGATCTTCTGCCATGGTCAGTCTCGGGCTAACTCTGGATCTGGTACTGATTGGCGGTTGGGTATTCCTGACCGGCGGCTATACCAATCCGCTTATATCTCTGCTGCTGCTGCCGATTGCGATGACCATAATTCTGGTACCCCTTTACCAGAGCATTGCCATTACTCTGATCGGGGTAAGCATCTACACCTCCCTGATGATCTGGCATGCACCGGTCACCTACGATCATCACAACACCGACCTGGCGCAACTGCACCTGGTGGGCATGTGGATTACATTTGTAATCACTGCAACCATATTTCTTTTGGTAGTGGGAGCTCTCGCCCGCCGCTTGCAACGCAATCAGACCCAGCTGGCTCAAATCCGCGAAAACCGTTTGCGGGACGAACAGATCATTACGATGGGGCTTTCGGCAGCATCAGTGGCCCACCGGCTTGGCACGCCACTCAACACGCTGATGCTGCTGGTGGAAGAAATGAAAGCTAACGACCAGGACCGGGGCGTTGTTACCGGTGACCTTGCCCTGATGCAGAACCAGCTTGAACTTTGCAACAGCCATTTAGATCAGCTGTCAGCAGCTGCAAGACATGCAAAAAATGCTCAACCGGAGGTGATACCGGTTGCATCCTGGATGAAGCGGCTGAGGGAATCAGCAACACTGTTATGGCCCGCGGCACCGATAGAGTGGGTTATGCCGTTTCCGGACCAACCTGTCGCCGTGGATGCAACCCTCGACCAGGCCATTCTGAACGTGCTGGATAATGCCCTGAAAGTCAGTCCGATGTGGGTTGCAGTCAGCGCCGAACCGACTCGCGATGGCGGTGTTGAAATCATTGTGAAAGATCGTGGTGAGGGTATGGAGAGAGCATTTCAGGAGTCGGCCGGAGAACAGGTCGTGATCTCGGAGAATGGTCTGGGAGTTGGTCTCTTTCTTTCCAATGCAACCATCCAGCGCCTGGGGGGAACTCTTGAAGCCAGGGCCGCACGGGAGGGTACTACCATGGTCATTACGCTTCCCGCAACCGGAACCACCGCAACCGGAGGCGCGAGATGAGTAATCGGCCATCGGACTGGTTGCTGATTGACGACGACGAGGCGTTTATTCAGGTGCTTCAGCGATCGCTGCATCGCCAGGGCATTGAGGCTTTCGGGGCGCATAACCATGACGAAGCCAGGAATGCGTTGCTATCACGGTCATTCCAGAAATGCGTACTTGACCTTAACCTGAACGGTGAGAGTGGCCTGCAACTGCTTCCTGAACTCCTGGCGCGTCAGCCCAGGCTTGAGGTACTGGTCCTTACCGGCTACGGCAGTATCGCCACAGCCGTTGAGGCAATGCGACGGGGCGCTGTGAATTACCTATGCAAACCGGTCACCTTGCTTCAGCTCAAGGCCGGTTTCGAGTCGCTGGACAGCTCCCCGGTTTTACGCCAGGACCCTCCCTCAGTGGAGGAAATGGAATGGGAACACCTTCAGCGAATTCTTAATGAAAACAATGGTAATGTATCCGCCACGGCAAGAGATCTGAACATGCACCGCCGAACCTTACAGCGCAAGTTGCAGAAACGCTCTCGCTGGCGTTACTGACCAGAGCTGGCTTTTCAGGTGAATGAGCCTGGTGGCAACCATGACCCTGACTAGGCCATGGCTGTCGTCGTCAGAATTCCTCACACCGAGGGAAGCCCGGAGAGTGCCATGGCCAGTTCCTGATCATCATATTCGTGGTCGGAAAGATCGCCGGCAAAGTAAGACGTATAAGCGGCCATGTCGAAGTGGCCGTGGCCACACAGGTTGAAGAGGATGGTTTCGGCCCTGCCTTCGCGTTTGCAGCGAAGGGCTTCTTCAATGGCCCCCTTGACGGCGTGGTTGGCCTCAGGCGCGGGGACTATACCCTCGTGCCGGGCAAACAGCACGCCGGCCTCGAAGCATTCCCGCTGGGTGTAGGCGATCGCATCAAACAGCCCCAGTTGACTGGCGTGGGAAACCAGTGGCGCCATGCCGTGGTAGCGCAGACCACCGGCGTGGAAGCCAGGGGGCGTGAACCCCGAGCCAAGGGTGTGCATTTTGGTGAGCGGGGTCATCTTCGCCGTATCGCCATAGTCGTAGGCGTATTTGCCCCGGGTCAGGGTCGGACAGGCGGAGGGTTCAACGGCGACAATCCGGGATTTCTCCCCGCCCCGCAGGGCATGGCCCATGAACGGGAAGGCAATGCCCGCGAAGTTGGAGCCGCCGCCGGTACAGCCGACGATAACATCCGGCCAGGCGTCCGCCATTTCCATCTGCTGCATGGCTTCCAGACCAATGACACTCTGATGCAACAGTACGTGGTTCAGCACCGAGCCCAGGGCGTATTTGGTCTCGGAGTCCTGAACCGCCAGCTCCACGGCTTCGGAAATCGCAATCCCGAGGCTGCCGGTGTGGCCCGGGTTCTCCGCCAGCACACTGCGGCCATAAGCGGTCATTTCCGAGGGTGAGGCCACACAGCAGGCACCGTAGGTTTCCATCACGGCCCGGCGATAGGGCTTCTGGTCAAAGGAGACCCGGACCTGAAAAACAGTGACGTCGATGTCAAACAGCGAGCCGGCAAACGACAGTGACGTGCCCCACTGGCCCGCGCCGGTTTCGGTGGTGAGACGGCGGATGCCGGCTTCCTTGTTGAAAAAGGCCTGGGGGATGGCAGAGTTGGGCTTGTGGCTGCCGGCGGGGCTGACGCCCTCGTACTTGTAGAAGATTTTCGCCGGGGTACCCAGGGCTTTTTCCAGACCATGAGCCCGGTAAAGGGGGGCCGGGCGCCAGAGCTTGTAGACATCCTGGACCGGGCCGGGAATCTCGACTTCCCGCTCGGTGGTGACTTCCTGTTCGATCAGCGCAGCCGGGAACAATGGCTCCAGGTCGGCCGGGGTAATCGGCTGCTGAGTGCCGGGGTGAAGCACCGCAGGCAGTGGTTCGGGAAGGTCCGCCTGGATGTTGTACCAGCTCTTGGGCATCTGGCTTTCGTCGAGGAGAAACTTGGTCTGCATGTTCGGGAAAACCTCTGTTTGGTGTTGTTATCCGCGCCAAGAATACCCATTCCCGGGCGTTTTAAAAAGGCCGGTTCACGGCCGCCCGGAACTTTCTTCCGGACCCCCGCAGGGCAGTCAGCAAATCCTGAGGATACTGGCAGAAGCCTGGCAGGAAGCGCCCGAAGCCCGGGGCCTGAGACTACCCGATTAACGCGCGCTCAAAACCACACACTATTCAGCCGGGCCGGCGCCGCTCTTAGCTTCTTTTTTCTTATCATGACTCATATTCATCAGGTAAACAGAGGCTGCCAGTGCCAGAACCGAAAGCGCCAGGTATATCGCATCCAGTGGCGTGGCAAACCGGATATCCACCACTGCCCGGAAAAATTCGATGATGACTGCAAGAATAACGACCCTGACAATCTTATCCTTCAGCTCATCAAATGTTTGTATATTGAACGGGTGGGTGGGACCACTCTGTTCCGATTCATCAATCGGCGAGATAAACAACCGGTAGGCTCCGGCCCCAAACACCAGCAGAACCACCGCCACCAGATAGATATCAATGGCAAGAATGATATCGGTGATGAGGAATTCATGAATATCCTGGCTCTCCTGGCCAAGATAATAATAGAGCGTCATCCTGGCCACGCCGAACAGATCCATGGTACCAACAATAAAAAGCACCAGAGAGCCAAGCAGGCTGGAAACAACAGCGATCAAAACCAGAAATCTTGAACTCCACAATACTTTTTCGAAGAAATTCTCGACTTTTTTCATAGCATGTAAACCCCTGATAAAGTTGCGATAAACATCGGCCATTACGCGCTCATCGTGTGCATGGCACTGATCGCTTCCAGGCTACAAGTAAGGATCTGACTGCAAGACAAGGCCCTCATCCCGCATTTTCTGAATGAACCGCAGGGCATCGCCCGTAAGGTGGCTGCCATCCTCCCGCTGCTGGCCATCATTTGGCGCTGCCGTAAACAGACAGCCGAAGGATTGATGATGAAATTTCAGGGCCTGGCGCCCTATACCGCACCGTTTGAATTCGCCTCCATCCTGATCAAGGTACATCCGTTTCAGGTAGTAGTCGCCTGACCCGGTGCCCTGCAATTCAATTGAGCCCAGTTTCGGGCCATTAACCGCCGTGACGGTTATTTCCTGGCCGGAATCATCAATTTCGATATCAACCAGCCGGCCATCCGACAGCCTGCAACACTGCTTCAGGTCATCAGATGAGACCACTTGTAGTGACATTCCACCCCCTGTGAAAACCAATGCTGCGCTAATGCGCGCTGCCTCATGATCCAACGGCTCCCCAGCCCTGGCCGGAAATTCGAGATCATCAACCATATCTTCCCGACCTTCCTCAAATTTCTTGTCGACATCGTGAAACGCCCGGGATCGAAGGGTCGCAGGTAAGTCAAATCAGGCATAGGTGTTCCAGACTTAAAGTGCAGATCTCAAGGTCGGAGTGGCGTCCATCCCGGCGATCCGGCAGCCCGGTAAGGCGCCCTACCCCTGTCCTCTCAGCTTAGCAGCAATGTAGGGTGCAAGGGTGGTGGCCGCGAGGACGAGAGGCCAGACGTTGCCACCCCTGAATGTGTAGGCCTCGAGCAGCTCGGGCCACGACTTGCCTTGCCAGAGCCCGAACGAGAATTCGAAAACGAGCGTGAGCGCGAGCCAGCCCAGCCCGACGGCACAGAGCTGAGGGGCGTGGCTGATCTGCAGCCAGGGGAGCGACAGGTAGGCCACACCAATGATCAGGGCTGACAGCAGCAATCCGCTCAGCACCAGGGCAGCCGGAGTTCCAAGCCCCGGTACAAGCAAAGACTCGCGCAGTGCTCCGTTGGCCACAGCCAGCAGCAGAATGCCGACCCAGATTGCCAAAGCCTTTAAAGCGACTGTTATAACCATCTTCTGCTGCTGCTCCGATCGCCTCTGCGCGCTCTGAAGGCTGTAGATGCAGCCTTCAGAGCGCGCCCTAATTACCCAGGCACCGATTTCAGGGGATGTCTACACCTTGCCACTCCATGTGTCTCGAAGGACAATTCAGACTTTTTACCTGTTTTTCTCTTAACCAGATGGTTTGTCCCTGGTGATCATGGGACTTCCAGTCTTCAGTTACTTTAATGCAAAAACCCGGGAAATCGGGAAGAGGCCTGATATAGGTTCTTGGATAGCCCTCAGGCTTGTCGCCGACAACGGCCGGATCCGGACCGTCAAAGTTGAATTTTGCCTGTTTTGACGCACAACCGAAGAGCGCAGCTACCAGAACAATTGTGATAAGGCCCTTCAATTTTCTTCCTTTTTTCAATGGCTGGTTCAAAACTTTCCAAAGCCTCAACTCACCGGCACTTTGTGCGTTCCACCATCCTCAGGCGAGGCAGGAACCGCGGTGGGACTTGCCTTGCCCGGAACCGCCTCCCACACAAAGATGCCGCCATCTGCCATAAGGCTCAGATACAACCTGCTGTCTTTCAATAGATAGCCACGAACATATTGGGCCTGCGCAATCACGAATTCGTCCATGCTCGGAGGCGGGCAAAGCATGCGTGTTGCCGCAATGGGGCCAAATTCGAAGCGCCCGTTCGCAGGGTTATCACTGGCCCTCGCAGCCCAGCTACCGGCAGCACGATTGCAGTCGAGTTGCATTGTGACGCTGCCATCGGCGTTGAGCTGCATGAGATAAAGGGATGAGTCGTGAGGGACCCTTGTTGCCACCTCATCGCTCATTGACTGAAACTCAACCAGCCGCCAATGGGTGCCTGCCAACACAGCCTGCGAATCAGCATGGGTTGAATCAGCAGTAATGGCAATGAGTGCTATCGCCAATAATATTCTCTTCATTTTCTCGAGTTACCCGGATTCTGAACATTCTGGACTGCCTGACGTCCTGTCGGGCATCAGACCCACCGGCGCACCTTTGCTTCATACTGATGGTAAGCCTCACCAAACTTCGCTTTCATACGCCGCTCCTCCGGGATGATTTGAAACCGGTTCATATAAACAACGAATGCCGGAAGCAGCGCAAGACTTGCCAAATTGCTCAAAAAAATTCCCCAGGCAATCAGAACCAGCAGGAAACCAACGTACATCGGGTTTCGACTTATTCGATAGACTCCGCGAACAACAAGACTAGCAGATTGATCCGGCACTCGTGGGTCAACGGTAGTGCCCGCTGACCGAAACTCCCGAACGCCAAGTAAGGCAAAAGCAAAACCAGCTGTCCCGACCACCAGTGCTACAAACAGGGACAAGGGGAAAGCGAAACCCAGACTCGGCGCGGTCACCACCTTCAGTGCCCACATAAGGCCTGCCATGACAAGCACCAGGACGACGGGCGGGATTCTTAGCTCTAATGTCTGCACGATGATTCCTTTGGCGCCAAACGCATGCATAAACGGCGGCATTTGCGCAGCCAGGCAAAGAAAACGCCGTCCGGTGGAGGCTCTCCGGACAGGACCGAATTTGAGGCAGCAGGATTATCCAGGGCAATGTACCCAGTGATGGCATCCAGTTCCTGAAGGGCGGGCTCTGTCCAGGTTACGTCAGCCACTTACTCATTTTCTCCCTCGCCTCACCCTGGCTGTACGTTCTTCCCTCAAGTACAGCACGCTCTCCCCGCGAGAGCAGCTCAAGCTTCATGGACTCACCCTGAAACAGACCGACAGTGGCACTATAGTCTCACTTTCCGGGGGACGGCAATCTGATCGACGGTTGCCTTATACAGATATTGCCAAGGTTCCGCTTTGGGGGGCCGTTAACGGGCTGGGGCAGGCGTGCTTACGAAGGTCTGGAGCGTGGAATAGTTATCGGTTCTGGCAACTCATGATCCTTTCAGGATTTTTCCCGGTATCCCATTGCCGCAGCACATTTTTGCTCAGTGCAAGAGTACTGCTGTCGCCCGCAGCAACAGTTTCCACTTCAGTCAGGACTGGATTTTCAGTCAGGACTGGATTCGGATGCTTAAAAGTATCCAGAATGCCCCCAATCGAGATGTGCAAAACCATATCCTCGAAGGAGATGTCCCTTTCCTCTTGGAGAAGCTTGTTCTTCTCTGGGTTCCATGTGATAGATTTCATGGGTCAAAGGGTAGCACATTGTGTGCTTTTTGTACTTACTAGCTAACGCGAAGCGCACCGGCGGTCTTTTCGGTGCAAAGCGGAGAAAAGGCCGTCCGAGTGACGCGCCTGGTTAGCTGTTCCAAGCATGTACGCACGAAGCTGGCGCTCCTCTCGCATGACATAGAGTACGAGAACCCGCTTCTCATCCTCACGATAAAAAATACGACACGGTGGAACCACTACCTCCTTGTATACCGAATTGGGAAGTTCTGGGGGAATCCGTCCGGACTGGGGAAAATCTTCCAATCGCTCGGTCTTATCGAAAACTTCCTGGACCAGATGACTTAGTGCCGAGTTTGGTTAAATTACTATCGTGCACCTTCAAAGCCATGCCAAACCCGGAGAATGATGATGGCACTGGTATGAAGCGAATATCGAACAACGTATTTTCCGAAAACCATATCCCGAACAGAGTCAGGCACTGGTGCCATTTCAACCGGCGTACCCAGTTTTGGAAAATCAAGAAGCAACTCTATTTTGCCAACCAGTTCGGTGGCGATCCTGGTTGCTGCTGGTGGATTATGGACTGCAATGAACTCCCTAAGGCGCTTCAAATCATCAATGGCTTCGTCCGTGTAAACCAGTTTCACTTGTCTGACCTCGGCGCATCCTGCTCGTTGTCAGTTCCCCAACTATTAAGCCAGCTATGAACCTCGCTGGCATCAACAACCTTGCCTTGGACAGCAGACTCCATGGCCTCTAGCGTTTGTTTCCAACGCTCTTGCTCAAGCTGCTGCTTTTCTATGTATTCCGACAATGCCTGATTGATTACCCAGCCTTTGCTCCGGTGCAGCCTGCCCGCGATTGCTTCCAGGTGCTTTTCAACTTCTGCTTGAAGGCGAACTGTGGTGACGCTCATGACTGTACCCCCGAATTTGGCGACTACAAGGTATTACAGCATAGTCGACGAGGGTGCAGCAAAAAATTTAACGCTGAGCTTAGCGGCGACCTTGTAATGGAGGCGAAGCCGCAATGAAAAGGGCGTCCGGCGGCCTTCGGCCGCGTACTACAGCGACTTGTTAAGCGCTGTGTACAGGCCACGCTCAATAGCCTGCTTTATGACCGGCGCTACGGTTTCCGGAGTGATGCCCCGGTCTCGGCAATACTTGGTTTGCAGCCATGCGGATAGCTGCTTTTGGCCTTTGCTGGCATTACAGCCACAACAGCAAAGAGCAATATTTTCTCGAGTAATGATGCTGGCATCGTTGATGATGTGCTCCCAGCTTGCCGCAGATTTTCTTGAGACTTTCACGGAGGTAAATTCATTGCGGCAATAGACGCATTCCGTGTCTCGGGCTCGGACCTCTTTTTCCAGCCAGTCCGGAATATTCCAATTATTTGCCATTGCTCAAACTTACCCTCTACCGCTTAACGCCGTTGTTCAGCGGTGCCCTTGTAGCGCAGCGAAAAGGGCATCCGGTGGAGGGCCGCCAGGCCCGGAACGTACTGGAACTAATGGTTAAATTTATTCCAAGGTCACGCCACAGCCTGGGCATCGCACTTTGTCAGATTTTTTTAGATCGAATACTGTTAGGCCGCCCATTTGTAGTGAAGACTCACATGAGGGACAACGCCAAAAAATCCTTTTTAGAACATAGATTATTACTACCACAGCAATGAGGAGACCGAATTCCGGCAACCCAAGCTCTGCACCCCTCTCAGAATTGATGACACCGAAAATGAAAAAGCCGGCTAGAGCAACCAATACGGAGCACAGACTAAATGCCCTGCGTCGAGTCCGGAATTTTCGGGATAGCTCATCAGCGAAGTACATGGCTGCTCACCTCAATTTAACGCCAGCGCACAACGGCGCCCTTGGAATGGAGGCGAAGCCGCAATGAAGAGGGCGTCCGGCGGCCACCGGCCGCGAATTGCTGCGCCTTGTTACGTGTTTAATGTAAGCGGCTGGCCACCAGCCTATTCAGGCTAACG
>NZ_DATFKH010000254.1:0-11308 GCF_035268745.1 Marinobacter sp. | reverse complement strand
CTGGACAAACTCAATTCCCAGGCCCAGAACAATAACAACAGTGCTGGCCAGAGCCCAGAGCCGCCAACCGGAAACGAATCGCCAGGGCCGGACTGTCAGTGTCAGCAGGGCAAAAAAGATCGGGTGCCCGAGATTCCATACCGCCTGGTAGAGCGGGCCATCACTCCAGCCGGGCCCACCAACGAAAAACAGGGGAAATAAACAGAGAACACCCGCCAGAGCCAGCCAGAAAAGCAGGCGACGCTGACGGATGGTTTTCGGGAACAAAAAATGCGGGCCCATCAGCTCCGGCTGGTCACCTCCAGCAGGTGATAGCCGAACTGGGTTTTCACTGGTCCGAGAACCTTGTTTACTTCGTCGTTGAAAACGACCCTGTCGAACTCGGGAACCATCTGGCCGGGGCCGAAGGAGCCCAGATCGCCGCCGTTACGGCCTGACGGGCAGGAGGAGTGCTTTTTGGCAACTTCCGCGAAGTCCTCACCACCTTCGATGGCCTTCTTGAGTTCTTCACATTTTGCTTCGCTGTCTACCAGGATATGACGTGCCGTAGCCTTTGCCATGGTGTTTTTTCCTTTTAAGTTTCTTGTATCAGTGAGGTAAGCCTTTTAATCCGTGCGTTCGTAAGCGGGCAGGTCTTTCCAGAACACGCTGTAAATACGTCCCTGTACGCTCGGCCTCCGCCATCCCTGGCTCCGGACGGTTCTGGAAAGACCTGCCCGCTTACTCTGTCGAACATGAATGCTGCCCGCCACGGCGCCTTCAGGCAAGCGCTTTTTGTCCGTGTAACTGCGGGCTCACTGTTTTCGCGTGAAATCTGTACAATGCCGCCTCTTCGTTCCGGTCGCTGCCGGGCATTCACCTGATTACGGATTCCTGTTTTGATTTCCACCGCAAATATCACCATGCAGTTTGGCGCCCGACCCCTGTTCGAAAACGTTTCGGTCAAATTCGGTAATGGCAATCGCTACGGCCTGATCGGCGCGAACGGTTCCGGCAAATCCACGTTCATGAAAATCCTCGGCGGCGATCTTGAGCCCTCATCCGGGCAGGTCATGGTGGACCCCAACCAGCGTCTGGGTAAACTGCGTCAGGACCAGTACGCCTACGAAGACTGTACGGTACTGGATACCGTCATCATGGGCCACGAGGAGCTCTGGCAGGTAAAGGCGGAACGGGATCGAATCTATTCGCTGGCTGAAATGAGCGAGGAAGACGGCATGGCCGTGGCCGACCTGGAGGTGCGGTTTGGCGAGCTGGATGGCTATACCGCCGAGTCCCGGGCCGGGGAACTGCTGCTGGGTCTGGATATTCCGGAGGATCAGCACACGGGCCTGATGAGCAGCATTGCGCCGGGCTGGAAACTGCGGGTGCTGCTGGCCCAGGCGCTGTTCTCCGACCCGGATATCCTGTTGCTGGACGAGCCCACCAACCACCTTGATATCAACACCATCCGCTGGCTGGAAGGCATTCTGGTCGCCCGCAACAGCACCATGGTGATCATCTCCCACGACCGCCATTTCCTGAACAGTGTATGCACCCACATGGCGGACCTGGATTACGGCGAGCTGCGGCTGTTTCCCGGCAACTACGATGAATACATGACCGCCGCTACCCAGGCCCGGGAACGCATGCTGTCTGACAACGCCAAGAAAAAGGCCCAGATTGCCGAACTGCAGCAGTTTGTCAGCCGCTTTTCTGCCAATGCCTCCAAGGCCAAGCAGGCAACGTCCCGGGCGCGGCAGATAGACAAGATCCAGCTGGAGGAGGTCAAGCCCTCCAGCCGGGTCAGTCCCTTTATCCGGTTTGAGCAGGCCAGGAAACTGCACCGCCAGGCAGTGACGCTCCATGGCTTTACCAAGGGATTCGAGAATGAGCCCTTGTTCGACAATCTGGATCTCAAGATAGAAGCCGGCGAGCGGGTGGCGATCATCGGCCCCAACGGCATCGGCAAAACCACGCTGATGCAGTGTCTGGCGGGGAAAACTATGCCGGACAGCGGCGAGGTGAAATGGACGGACAGCGCCCGGGTAGGCTACTACGCCCAGGACCATTCCGATGATTTCGCCAACGATATGACCCTGTCTGACTGGATGGCGCAATGGACGCCGGATGGCGAGCAGATGGTTCGCGGCACTCTGGGGCGGATGCTGTTTTCCGGTGATGAAATCGGCAAGTCAGTGAAGGTGATTTCCGGTGGCGAAGAAGGCCGCATGCTGTTCGGCAAGCTGATCCTGCAGAAGCCCAATGTGTTGTTGATGGACGAGCCCACCAATCACCTGGATATGGAGTCCATCGAGGCGCTGAATCTGGCGCTGGAGAACTACCCGGGCACGCTTGTTTTTGTCAGCCATGACCGGGAGTTTGTGTCGTCGCTGGCGACGCGCATTGTGGATCTCTCCGGCGAGGGCGTGACCGATTTCAGCGGCAGCTACGATGATTATCTGCGTAGTCAGGGTTATTACTAGCTGAAGCCTGCTTAGAGAAGTCTGCTTAGAACGGTGGAGGCGCAATCGGACGGGTCTTTCCAGAACACGCTGTAAATACCCGCAAGCGGGTCCGGCCCGCAATCACAGATTGCGGTCGTTCAGCTGTCGCATGAAGCTTTGCTTCATAAGCGCTCCGCTGAACCCCTGTAAGCTCGGCCTCCGCCATCCCTGGCTCCGGACGGTTCTGGAAAGACCCGTCCGATTGCTTGGTCAGTCAACAGTGCTTTCCATAGTGCATGGTCAAATTTTAGTGCTTTTCTCCATCCATTCTGGCAATGAGATCATTCACCGCATTCGCGAACTGCACTGGCGAGTCTTCCTGCAGGAAGTGGCCGCCGGTCAGCGTTAGATGCGGCTGGCCCTTGGCGCCGGGGATGCGGTCATGGATGTATTTGTCGCCGCCACGGGTGACAGGGTCGCCGTTGCTGAATGTGGTCAGGAAGGGCTTTTGCCACTGTTCCAGAACCTTCCATGCCGCGCGGTTGGCTTCGGTAGCCGGGTCGTCAGGTGTGGTCGGGACCAGCCCGGGAAAGGCCCGGGCGCCGGCTTTGTATTTCTTGCTGGGGAAGGGGGCATCGTAAGCGCGTCTTTCATCCGGCCCCAGCTTGCGGAAGCTGCCGATATCGAGAATTCGCGAAACCGGAAACCAGGGGCTGTGCATTGCAAAGTTTTTCCAGATCCTGAAGGCCTGCGGCATCGGCTGGTCTCCGGTTGGCAGCATGCCATTGCCCACCACTATGGCCCGGAACCGGTCCGGGTTTTCCGCGGCCAGTCTGAGCCCGATCAGCGAGCCCCAGTCCTGGCACACCAGGGTAATGTCAGTCATCCCGGTCTGGTCCAGAAAGCTCTGCATCCAGTCCATGTGCTGCTGATAGCTGTAATCATTGATATCCGTTGGTTTGTCGGATTTTCCGAAGCCGATCAGGTCCGGCGCGATTACCCGGTGCCCGGCTGCGGCGCAGATCGGGATCATGTGGCGGTAGAGATAGGACCAGGACGGCTCGCCGTGCATCATCAGCACCGGTCTGGCATCGGCCGGGCCTTCATCCACATAGTGCATCCGCATGCCGACCAGGTCGGGGCCGCCCACATTCAGATAGCGTGGCTCGAAGGGGTAGTCGAGGAGGCGGCTGAAGCGTTCTTCTGGCGTGCGAAGTGTTTCCATGACTGTTCTCCCATATCCCGTGTTGTCGCGGAAATGATGCAACTTACATTAAGATAACACGAGGTGGGTGTCTTTGTGGGCCATGTTCAGGGCAGGAAGAGGAGTCGGTTTGGAAACGTCACTGATCGAGAAAGCAACCCGGCAATGGCTGGAAGAGATCGTTATCGGGCTCAACCTGTGTCCCTTTGCGCGCAAGGAACTGGTCAACAATCGTATCCGTTTTGTGGTGTCCAGAGCGGACGCTGAAGGAGCTCTGTTGATGGATCTGCAACATGAGCTGGAATTTCTCCATGAGCACCCGGACACCGAAACAACTTTGCTGATTCACCCCGGTATACTGACCGGTTTTGATGACTACAACGATTTTCTGGCTGCTGCCGATGGGTTATTGGAGCTGCTGGACCTCGAAGGTATTTACCAGGTTGCCAGTTTTCATCCGGATTACTTTTTTGCCGGCACCGGCCCGGAGGATGCCGAAAACTACACCAACCGCTCACCGTTTCCCATGCTTCACCTGCTCAGGGAAGACAGTGTCAGCCGTGCGGTCGATAACCATCCCGACCCCGATTCCATTCCCGCACGCAATATCGCGCTGATGAAACAACTGGGCGCGAATGAACTGGCTCAGAGGCTTTCGCGAATCCACTCTCCCAGGGTCTGAACCGCCGCGATCCGCTCCTGGCTCCAGCCCTGGGCGAAACTGATCCGGAAACAGCATTTGTATTGCCCGGAGGCAG
This sequence comes from Marinobacter sp., assembly GCF_035268745.1. GTDB lineage: Bacteria > Pseudomonadota > Gammaproteobacteria > Pseudomonadales > Oleiphilaceae > Marinobacter. The sequence continues at coordinate 6,920 of NZ_DATFKH010000254.1, read as the reverse complement.
AGAATATCTCACCCGGGGCAATCGTCAGGTTCTGGCTGCGGCCCCGGTGATAGAGTTCGGTGGTATTGATCCTGTCGGGTAATTCCACCCAGGCCACCAGTCCACCCCTGGGCCGGGACAGCCGGGTATTCTCCGGGAAATGCTGGCTTACCAGGTCCACCAGTTGCTGGCTTCGCATGCGGTAGGTTTCCCGGGCCTGGCGCAGATGGCGGTCGTAGGCACCCTGGGCCATGATCTCGGCGGTCACCAACTGGGGCAGGGTGGAACCGGAGACCTGGTGTATGAACTTCTGATGGATGACCTGATCCAGGTAGCGGCCCGGCATGATCCAGCCCACACGGAGCTGCGGATCAATCGTTTTGGATACCGATGAGCACAGGATCACCCGGCCGTCCCGGTCAAACGCCTTGACCGATTTTGGACGACGGTCGCCAAAATACAGCTCGCCGTATATGTCGTCCTCGATCATTGGCACGTCGTATTTTTCCAGCAGCTCGATCAGTTCCTGCTTGCGCTGATCCGGAATGATCGAACCCAGCGGGTTGGAGAAAGTGGCCACCGAGACCAGCGCCTTGATGGGCCATTTTGCCAGCGCCAGCTTCAGCGCCTCGATCCCGATACCGGTGTCGTGATGGGCGGGAATCTCGATCACCTTCAGACCGAACGCTTCCGCCATCTGGATCAGGCCGTAGTAGCAGGGCGACTCAATGGCGATGATGTCACCTGGCCTGGTCAGTACCCGCAAGCCCAATGCCATGGCGTTCTGGCAGCCAGCCGTACTGACGATTTGATCCGGCGCGACGTGCACCCCTGCATCTACCGCCCGGCGGGCGATCTGGTGGCGGAATTCCGGCAGCCCCTCCGGGGACTCGTAGCCCACGCCCAGATATTTGCGGGTCCGGGAAAGCCGGGTGAATGTGCGCTGGACGTTGGACAGAATCGGGAAATCCAGTGCCGGAATCGCGGCTGACATACTGACGCCCTGTCGGCGCGCAGAATCCCGCTGTACCTCCATGACCAGTTCCGAGGTCGTCGCGGCCCTTGGGCTTGGTTTTATCCGCACCTGGCGCGGAATGGCCAGCTTGTCGTCCTGCCGGTGGGCGACGAAGTAACCGGATTTCGGCCGGGCCTCAACCCAGCCCCACTGTTCCAGCAGGCCATAGGCGGTGGTGACGGTGGAAATGCTGACGTCCTCCCGCCGCGCCAGATGGCGCACCGATGGCAGTTTGTCGCCGGTCTTGAACAGTCCCTCGCGAATCTGCTGGCTCAGTGAGTCCGCCAGTTGTGCATACAGGTTGGTTTCCATAAGCGCTCGACCAGTACAGATGAAAGAAAAAGGACCATAACAGATGGGGTTTCGCGCATCTGTACCGATTAAAATAACAAAAAACTGAATCTGTAACCATTGCAATAAGCGGTTTAGGATGAACAGGCTCAAAACAGTTAAACAAGGAGAGGGATCATGACTACTGCACACGTCCATTCGTTGACTCAGAACGGAATGACTTCACTGGTGAAATCAGCCATCGCGAAAGTGGCGGTGCTGGCTACTCCGGCGGTCAAGGCGCAGGGCATGATCATGAGCATCTCTGTCGCGCAATGGCTCATGCGTTTGTACCTGAATCACCGCAGTCGCCAGCAACTTGCGGAACTGAATGAACACCTGCTGGCAGATATCGGGCTGAGCGAGGCGCAAAGACAGGCCGAGCTGCGCAAACCGTTCTGGAAATGTCAGGGACAGGGGTAAATGACCATGGAAGTTCTGTTGAGTGTTCTGTTATTTGCTCTTGTTTCCACGGCAACGCCGGGCCCGAACAACATCATGGTAATGGCGTCGGGCATGAACTTTGGTGTGTGGCGCACCCTGCCGCACTATCTGGGGATCTGTATCGGCTTTCCAGCCATGGTGCTAGTGATCAGTCTGGGGCTGGGTCAGCTCTTTGAGGCCGTGCCCGTCATGCATCAGGTAATCAAGGTGCTCGGTATCAGCTATCTGATGTATCTGGCCTGGCGAATCGCGACCACCGCTACAGAGATCAGTGCGGATGGCGCCAGTCGTCCGCTTTCGTTCTGGCAGGCTGCCGCTTTTCAGTGGGTAAACCCGAAAGCCTGGGTTATGGCCGTTGGTGCCCTGGCGACCTTTACCACCGTCAGCGGTGAGGTGCTGGCCCAGGCACTCTGGATTGCTGTCGCGTTCATGGCGGTGGCGGTGCCCTGTGTTGGCAGCTGGATGCTGGGCGGGGCCGGGCTCAGGCGACTGTTACAGAAACCCGTTTACCGCCGGTGGTTCAACTGGACTATGGGGGTTTTACTGGCGTTGTCGGTGATACCCATGGTGTCGGTTGAGTTAACCGGGATACTTTAGAGAATCCTAAAAAAAGGCAGCGCTCAGACCGCTGCCTTTTGTTCTTTTCAGACTGGCTGGCGCCCGGCGTCAGGCGACCCGCGTTAGCTTCACGTCGATATTGCCGCGGGTGGCATTGGAGTAAGGGCAAACCTTGTGGGCCGCGTTGATCAGTTTTTCGGCTTCGCCGTCATCCATGCCGGGCAGAGAGATTTTGAGCTCGACTTCGATGCCGAAACCGTCTGGAATCTGGCCGATACCCACTTCCCCTTCAATTGAGGCATCTTCCGGCATCGGCAATTTGTCGCGGCCGGCAACAAACTTCATAGCGCCGATAAAGCAGGCAGAGTAGCCCGCCGCGAAAAGCTGCTCGGGGTTGGTACCCTCGCCGCCGTCACCACCCATGGCCTTGGGGGTGGTCAGCTTGACGTCCAGCACGCCATCCGAGGAAACGGCGTGGCCATCACGGCCACCGGTCGCTTCAGCCGAGGCGCGGTAAAGTACTTCGTCAATCTTGGCCATAATCTGTTCTCCTGATAGATCTGCAGATAGTCAAATACTGCCAGGGACAAAGTAACGCACAAAATATTGGCGCGCAAGGCAAAGCCGGGCACACTCATTCTGGTGAATCGGCACCGCGGCAGGTCCCGGTTTCAAGGTTCTCCCGCAGCTTCAGCAGTTGCTGCTTCAGCGCCATGATGTCTGACAGCGTCTGGCCGCTGGCGTTAACGATGCAACCGGGAATCGTTTTTGCCTTGTCCTGAAGTGCCTGTCCTTTGGCGGTGAGCCGCAGTTCAACGACCCGTTCATCCTGTTTCCGTCGTTGCCGGGTCAGCAAGCCGTCCACCTCCAGCCTTTTCAGAATGGGTGTCACTGAGCCCGGGTCGGTAAGCAGTCGTTTGCTCAGATGGCTGACGGTAATACCATCTTCTTCCCACAGTACCAGCATGGCCAGATATTGCGGATAGGTCAGTTCCAGGACTTTTAGCAGCGGCTTGTAGGTTTTGGTCATCATCAATGATGTGGAATAGAGGGCAAAACAGAGCTGGTTGTCGAGCAGAAGCCCGGAGCCGGATTCGTCTTCAGTCATGGCCAGAAATACCGTTGCGCTGGAAATATGCAGACAAGTCTACGGTCATGTCCGGGTGTTTTTCCAGCCAATGACGTTGGCAGGAGACCATTCGCCCCTTACAGTAGTGTTCCAGTCACGAAAACAGGGTGCTCATGTCAGCCATTCGTAATTCCATAAAGAGCGTTGCCATGCCAGTCAACGCCGAGCCTCTGGTGGCCCATGAGCCCGAACAGGCGGGCGAATTGCTTGCGGAGTTTATAAGGCGCCACCCCAGGCTTCTTATCCTCACCGGCGCGGGCGTCAGCACTGACTCGGGCATTCCCGATTATCGGGATGGCGACGGCAGCTGGAAACGCAAAGAGCCGGTTCGGCATGGCGAGTTCATGTCCAGTCTGCCGGCAAGGCAGCGTTATTGGGGCCGCAGCCTGATCGGCTGGCCGGTGATCCGCAATGCGGCTCCGAATCCCGCCCATCGGCAGATCACAGAACTTGAGAACCGCGGCTACAGCAACCTGCTGGTCACCCAGAACGTCGACCGTCTGCACCAGAAAGCGGGCAGCCATTCAGCTCTGGATCTGCACGGTCGTGCCGATGAAGTGATCTGCATGACCTGCGGCAGGCGCTCGACCCGGGATCTGGTGCACCAACGCTGTGTCGACCTGAACCCCGGCTTCCGTCATTATTCTGCCACTGCTGCCCCGGACGGGGATGCGGATCTGGAACTGGATTTTTCCAGCTTTGAACTTGCTGATTGCGACCATTGTGGCGGCATACTGAAGCCGGACGTGGTGTTCTTCGGGGATTACGTGCCCAGGCAACGCGTCGATTCGGCACTTGATGCCCTGAAGGCCAGCGATGGCCTGCTGGTGATTGGCTCATCGCTGATGGTGTATTCCGGTTTCCGCTTCTGTCGTTACGCCAGTGAATGGTCCCGGCCCATGGCGACGCTGAATCTTGGCCGCACCCGGGCTGATGCCGGGGTCGATCTCAAGCTCAATGCGCGGATCAGTGAAAGCCTCGCCTGCGCCATGGAGCGACTTTAGTCTATAAGAGGCCTGCTTTGCGGCATTTACCTATACGTTCAGAAGACGGTTTTCATTAGCTTGCTACGATGACAACCGGCAACTACTCTCACTCTCTCAGCTCCGCCAAAGTTCGCTCCGAATTTTTGCGACTGGTACCTATTTCCCTGTTCGTGGTGGCCTTTGGCGCCGCTTTCGGGCTGGCCGCTGTTCAGAAAGGATTCGAACCGTTTCAGGCGCTGCTGATGAGCATCACGGTGTTTGCCGGTGCTTCCCAGTTCGCTGTTGTGGATATGTGGGGTACCGAGGTTTCGGTGCTCCCGCTGATAGCCGTTGTGTTTGCGATCAACTCCCGCCACCTGCTGATGGGCGCGTCACTTTATCCGATGCTCAGGGAAATGCCGCCGGGCCGTCGTTACGGCATTTTACTGCTGCTGACCGACGCCAATTGGGCGGTATCTGCGCAGGAATACCAGAGGGGTATACGGAACCTGGAAGTGATCCTCGGTGGTGGCCTTGCGATCTGGATAGCATGGATTATCGGAACCTGGCTAGGCGTCTATTTTGGCGGGCTGCTCAGGGAGCCCCAGTCTCTGGGGCTGGATATGGTTCTGGGCTGTTTCCTGCTGGCGATGGCGCTGGGTGGTAACAAGTCGCCCCGAACACTGGTGGCCTGGACCGTTGCCGCATTATCGTCGCTTGCTGCCTGGAAGTGGCTGCCGCCGAATACCCATGTGGTTGTCGGGGCGCTGGCAGGTGGTGCTGTCGGTTTTTTCTGGCAGGAAAAAAAGCCCGGGAGCAAAGAGCCTGTCGGCGCACAACAGGAGGATCCCCATGACCATTGAAACAACAATGGCGGGCACCCTGGCGCTGATAGCGATCATCACCGCGGTCACCATCGTTACCCGCTTCGGCGGCGTCTTCCTGATGTCTTTCGTGACCATCAGCCCCCGGATCGAAAGCTTCATCAACACCATGGCCAGCTCGGTGTTGATCGCCATCATTGTTCCGATGGCTTTCAGTGGCGATGCGGGTGCATTAGCGGCACTGGTTGTAACCGCAGTCATCATGTTGGCAACGAGAAAGCCTCTGCCGGCGATAGGGGCTGGTATTGCCGCCGCAGGGCTGGTCCGTTTTGCCGGGATCACCGTGTTCTGAGGTCTCGCTCCAAATCAGGCCGCGGCAGGGCAGGTCTCCCGAAAATGTGCGGAGCCATGGGTGAAGAGCGAATAGCTCTTCACGGGCTGGCCACGGATGGCCTGCCCTGGACCCTCAGTGCGACGCAGGAGCAATAAGCACTGAGGGGGGAGCTCAAGCGTACAGGGACGTATTCAAAGCGTTTTTAGGGAGACCTGCCCTGCCGCGGCCGTGCCGGAGCCACCCGGCTCAAGTTCAGATTCAGTCGTTTTGGCCATGGGATTGGTATTGCGAAGAGCCAAGTCACCAAAGCCCGGAAGCTTGATACCAAGCCCTAATGGATTAACGCCCAGCGAGAGTCCGAGGATGTTCAGTTCAAGGCCTTCCCGAACGCCTGCCAGCAGTCCGAAATAGCCGCCGAGCGAAAACTGGTAGCCGGTGCCTCCGGGAACCCGGGAAACAAACCCGTCACCGAGATAATCCTTGCCGATGGCATGGCTGGGCAATGCGACCTCCATTTCCGGAATCTGGCGGATAACCCAGGCGACAAAGGTATTGCTGTTTGGTCCCGGCCAGGCTCTGTAAGTTGTCGCGTAGGGGTAATCCCCGATAACGGCCCCGAGTTGGTCGATAATTTTCCCGGCCTGTTCTCCGCGGAAATCCGCAATCAGGGTTGGTTTCGAGCCGAACCAGGCGCGATCCGGTTCGCCAGGCCTGGACTGGACGACGTTGTAGCGCCATCCGGTCACGTCATGGACATAGTACTGGCTGGCGCCAGTCGCCTTGGTGCTGATCCAGGTATGCACTGCAAAATAACCGCGCCAGTTAAACGCCCGGGCCGCATAGACCTGCACTATGGCCGCCTTTACCTGCTCGGGTGACGGCGCGATTCTCGCGCTGGAACGGTCTGCGGTGCGCCAGCTGCCGCTATCCTGAAAGCCCGCGCAGGCAGCCAGGAACAGTGGCCCCGCCAGCAATACTGAAAGTGTCAGGGCAAAGCCGATAAAACAGCGCTTCATTCTTTGCATGGGGTCCCGGGCTTGAGGGTCTGTTGTTCCGATAGGGAAATTTCAGAGTTCAGTGAACGATTAAAGTTCCCGCCTCGTTTGATGGATCGGGGTTTACTGGTTTAGGCTGAAAAGATAAAAGAACATTCAGAGCTTCCTGAGTGTACGCATTTTCATACGGGAGATCCTATGTCTGATCATCATGTTTACAAGAAAGTCGAGGTGGTCGGCTCGTCGCAGAAAAGCATCGAAGATGCCATCGAAAACGCCATTGCCGAATGCAGCAAGCAACTTCGCATGATCGAGTGGTTTGAGGTTCAGGAAACCCGTGGTCACGT
>NZ_DATFKH010000253.1:0-3035 GCF_035268745.1 Marinobacter sp. | reverse complement strand
TTCGAGGAGACCCTGGAGGGACTGCTGGCGGCCCAGGCCAAGGATCACATTCTCCAGCGCCATCGCAACGCCCAGCGGCTGCTAAGGCCCCTCCAGGTGGTCAACCCCTATGCCGACCGCCTCACCTTCAGACCTCCTGATCTCTGGGATTCTGCAACGACCCCACTTTGAAGCACAATGTCAGATTTGTTCTTGGGAATAGGGTTTTGGTGTCGTTGAGTTCCTCGCACAATTTCTGAACGATCGTATCCGCGCGAACGGTCGGCAGATGATGAAGGCGGACGGTCAATGTCCCCGTTTCAAAATCAGGAAGCAAGTCCGCTTCGGTTTGATATACGGATGCAAGCAATTGCCTGGCTTCATCCGAGCGGAATTGGTGTCCGCGCAGGATATTGGCCATTGCGGTTTCTGCGCGATAGGCCACCATCTTGATCGTATCGACCAGGTGCTTGCTGGCGGTGGCGAGCTTCTTGAATTGCTGCTCGGGCGGCAACTCGCTCACATCAATATGATGGGGCGTCCCCTTCCTTTGCGTCTTGAGCGTATTAATCTCTTGATCCATGCATTCGATATCTTCCTGAAGTTCCGCTTTGCGGCGCATGAAGGGTTCCACCTTTTCAGGCTCTATAGACTCTTCGAGATTCAAGGCAGTGAAGTTTGCCAGGCGTCTTGAGCGCTTGCCGTTAAGGGATCGGACCTGTCGATCAAGCTCACGCCAGGCTGGGTTTACGATCAATGTGGGGTCGGATATCTCTTCGAGCGAATAGTCCGCCAGCTTATCAATACCAAAGTGTTGGCGGCTATAGCGGAAGAAGTTTTCCTGAGACCATCTCGCGAACATCGCCCCGGAGATTGGAGGGATATCGGAGCGGTAGTCGGTGGCAAGAATCGCGGTCTGATGGCCCCGTGTGGTGAGCTTGCGAATCTCCCGCACCCAAAGTCCATTGCTCAAGCAGGTTCCCCGCTCGGCCAAGCGCATCTCGACGGTCTGACCGCTGATGAGATTTACGCTGTGAAGCCGGAACTCCTCTTCGGCCCAGTCGTCGCCGGGGTACTTGTGATAAGTGAGGCAGGCGATTCGCTTCTCCCTCATTCGCTTGAGAAAGGCCGGACTATAACCTTCGCGATCGTATACCAAGGTAAATCGATGCAGGAGCGAGTCGTCTTCCAATTGTTGCGCGGTGGGTTGCTGAGGGATTTCTCGCTCCAGTCGCGGAACGATTTCGTGCTCAAGGACCTGAAGTAATCCTGGATCGACGGCCTGATTGACGAAGAAGAAGGGCTGACCATCCATGGCGTTGACCCAGTAGTCGGTGGTGGCGCGCAGGCAGAGCTTCTGGCGCGCGACATAGTGGCGGGGCAGCCGGGTTTGGTCGCCGTTATAGACCCGGACATGGCCGTCGATGTAGAGCGTACCGGCCTGTTCGGGCGCCGCCTCCATCCACTGGCGACATAGCTCGGCGCTCCACTGCTGAGGCTGCCCTTCCCGGGACAGAAAGTGAAGCTTGTTACGCAGGGTGCGGACTTCGGGGATCCGGTCCAGGCCCAGCAAGTTGCCCCACTCCCCTGGCGCACAATAGCGCATCGATTCGATGGAGGGTTGGCGGGTGAGGACCATCAGCGCTAACAGCAGGAACAGGCTATCCAACCCATAGTAGCCTTTGGGCTCGGCAAAAAAGCGCTCCGTCGTTTCCAAGAGTCCAAGCGCCAACAGCGCCGGCAGGGCCAGGAGGACCCCGCCGTTGGGAACATCCAGGGCCGGTTCGAAGCGTGGCGGGACGGCTTGTAATTCCCCCTTGCTGGCGGCGACGCGATCATCCACGTTGGTGGTTCCAACCCCCATGGACGCTGCCCGGTCTTGTTCGGTGCGTGCGCTCTTGCTTGGCAAGGGGGCGCTGCACTCTTCGCTGTTCACCGGCAGGTGCAGCTTCCCAACGCGCGTCGCCTTGTACAACGTATTATGCTTGACGTTGATGCGCGATGAGACCTCGCCAATATCCAGCCCTTCGTCGAATAGTTGCTGCGCCTTCTCAAGCACCTCGTCCGTTAATACCGCCGCCCCGCGACGATTGCGTTCCTTGAAAAATCCCCGTGGCCCCTCTTCTCGATACAGTTTTACCGCACGCTTGACCGAGATCTTTTTTACCCCAAATGCTCGAACGATATCCATCTGCTTGGCATGACCGTTTACGCAGAACTGGGCGGTAATCATGCGAAAAGTATCCCGATCCGACTGGTCATGCACGAAGACAGGTATATTGCCCGTGAAGTAGGTCACCAGGTCTCCTTCACACGAAAAGGCCAGCATTGACGTAATGTGCGTGACGCCTACTGGGAAAAACGGAAATTGCGCTTGAGGCATGGCGAGCTACCGGAGTAATGAGTGGGGTTTGAGGGAGCGGAATTCGGCAAGACGTGATCATTGCAGAATCCGAGCGCAAATTGTACAGAGAAACGCTGTTTTCGTCAGATGCTCACATAAACGTCTGAGAGGGGGCCTATTTCTCAGATTCTACGTCGAAAGTCGCGCCGGCTGAGATCAGGGGGTCTGACCTTGGACCTTTGGCCCCCATCCCGTCCATCCTGTCTATTCTTCTTTTCAAAACCCCAGCAAAAAAACGCCGGCGCCAAGGTGTTCACAAGATCTCTCACGGAGGCACGGAGGGGCGTTTCTCCGTGTGCTCCGTGCCGTTGTGAGAGGCGGCTGGAATTGGCAATGCCCTCTAAATCCAACAATTTCTTTACTAGCCTGGGCGATTTAAAAAATAAAATAAACAATATCAAACGAGTGTAATACAGAGAGCGCAGGCGACCGACAGTGATGTTCCTCCAGCCACCGGCGGATCATCTTTCTGTACATTATCCCTTCTTTCGCGGAGCCGCGGAGCGCGAGGCTTGACTCGCCAATGGGGGGGGTCATTAGCGCGTCAAGCCGCGCGCTCCGCTGCTTTTCCACAGATTCTTCACCTTGGACCTTTGGCCCCCATCCCGTCCATCCTGTCTATTCTTCTTTTCAAAACCCCAGCAAAAAAACG
>NZ_DATFKH010000252.1:0-1690 GCF_035268745.1 Marinobacter sp. | reverse complement strand
AAATGGAACTGGTTAAAAACGGCACAGACAGAAAAATCGTCTTATCAACGCTATGGGTGTTTTTCATAGTGAACATTATTTACGCTGATATTATAAGCCTGATGGAAGTGACGTACACAGGATATGATGTCACGACTGCAGAAAACTTTGAATTAGTCAAGTCAATCCTATCTCCTGCAATGCTTCTGCTTATAGCTATAATCCTGGAATTGGGGATGATCATGATCGTCCTTTCACGAGTGTTAAGGCACGCTGTCAATCGCTGGGCTAATATCATCGTAGCCATAATACAAGCTTTAGTTCTTACAGCGTCTTTATTTGTTGGGTCCCCGGACATGTACTATATATTTTTCGCGACTGTTGAACTAACCACTTTGCTGTTTATCGTCTGGTACGCCTGGACATGGCCCAAACCGACAGCTGCACAAACTGCGCCATAAGACAATTCCCGGACTGCCATATGGCAAGTCATAAGAAGAACTCTTCACTGAAACCTGTGGGTATGCTTCATTGCCCAACCGCCGCCGGGCATAGGTCGAGGCCGCCCAGGTGAAAGTAGATGGTGGCCTTGAACCGTTCCTTGTTCCGGAGAATCAAATTGGACAGGCACGCCTTAAAGATCGCTGGGCGACGAGAACATCGGCGGCAAGCGCCAGCGATTCACGATCCGGCCGACCGAGGGGGTCACCGTTCAGGTGCGTCACTCACTCGAAAGTTCCACCCGCGTGCCGGTCCAGCCCGGCGACGTCGTGCGCGTGACCGGCTACTACGAATGGGAAGCCCGCGGCGGGTTCATTTCCAGGACCTACAGCGACCCGGCCCAGCCCGGGGGCGGCGGCTGGGTGGAACATGACGGGCAGCGTTACGACTGAACGTCAGTACGCTTCCCTGGCACTCGGTCGCGAAATTACGGTATCCGCAGGCGCCGTCGCGCCCGCACAGGGTTGTTCAGAGGTTCCCTGGTAATTCGCTGTTCGGGCACGGGTTTTGGACTTATCCGGCTGACGATGTTGTGCACGGGCCCGGTTCCCCACCAGACACCGATTCGCAGATGAAGGCGCCGAGACTATTCCGCGGCCCCCGACCGACACCTGACTTACAATCGTTATCCGGATATCAACAAAGTGTAAGTACAACAACCTCAAACTGGCAGCTGCAATTGCCATCGATGCAGACTGTTGCGCAGACGCGCTTGGTACATAAGTCTGAACCACTGCTACCGGATGTGTCGGGGAAGTCGAACAGCGAACCCCCGGGTCCGCCCTCCCGGAACTCGATTTCCGGATTGTTATCGTCATATTCGGCAAGTTTATCGATGACGCACTGGTTATCAACCACGGTCTGCCCGGACAGGAGATTATTTACTGCAACACCCGCTGCGCGGCTGAGCCCGGGAGCGAATTCCGAATCTACAACGAGTCTGTTGTCGATGTATCGCACATCATTGATTCGAAACGTGATGATATTTCCATTCACGATACTGTCGACCGGAACCTCGCTGACATTGAAGCCGAAACCAGCGAAAAACACATCATCCAGGGGTGGAGGCGAACTGGACCAACCAGTAGACAGTGTCACCGGCCCGACCGAAGCGCTAATTCCCCTGGTACGGGAGACACCAGAGTTCCGATTGTTGAACTGCCCCAGGATACGAAACCATGGATCGCGAAGTTCATCAATCATCCACTGC
>NZ_DATFKH010000251.1:0-11066 GCF_035268745.1 Marinobacter sp. | reverse complement strand
GAAGCCTTTGCCGGTGGCTGGTTTCACTCCGGTGACCTGGCGGTTATGGAGCCTGATGGCTATGTCAAGATTCGCGACCGGCTGAAAGACGTCATCATCTCCGGCGGGGAAAACATCTCTTCGCTTGAAGTCGAGGAGATCATTCAACGCCATGAAGACGTCGAACTCGCAGCGGTTGTCGCAATGGCGGACGCCAAATGGGGCGAAGTTCCCGCCGCTTTCGTCCAGTTGCGCCCTGACAGCGAGCTGAGCGAAGAGGTGTTAATCAGCTTCTGCAGAGACAATATCAGCCACTTCAAGGCGCCCAGGAAAATCATTTTCGGCCGGCTGCCAACCACGTCAACGGGGAAAATCCAGAAGTTCCTGCTGCGCCGGCAACTCGAACCTGGCGGTTAGCGACTGTTGTTCATCAGTCCAGCAGCGTGACCGACCTGATCAGCGCATGTACAAGCTGGCCGTTACCGAGTCCGAGCCTGCGGCAGGAATGTTCGGTGATTTCGGCTGTCAGTATCTGCCCGTCCCGGAGCTTACCCGCCACCAGTATGCGGCCTGGGCGGAAGGCCTCAATCCGCTCGACAATGACCGGTAACTGATTCACCACGCTGACATCCCCGATACGATGCCGGGCGATCGCGACGTCGCTGGAATGGATCCGCACGCGGGTCGGCATCCCATGGGGACCAGGATCCTCGATCAGGAACTGGAGGTGTTCGTTGCCAAAGCGTATCAGTCCGTCAGCCTGCCCCGGCAACACCCTGCCTGCAAGCACACAGACAGTACCCTTGTCAGCGAACAGTGGCGAGTCGGTGCGCCTGAGGGTCTGCTGGAGGGACTCGACCGAGGAGATGCGGCCGGCTTCCATAAACACCACGCGATCGGCCAGCCGTTCGACCTCATCCGGTGAGTGCGTCACCATCACAATCGGCACACCCGATTCCGCAGCCAGCCGCGACAGGAACGGCATGACCTCGCGTCTGTTGCGGGTGTCGAGGGCAGAAAGCGGTTCGTCGAGCAGCAACAACTGCGGGCTGGTCAGCAGAGCGCGGCCAAGCGAGACGCGCTGGCGCTGACCACCCGAGAGCCGGTCAATCGGCCGGTCGAGCAGATCAGCGATACCGAGCATATCGGTAACCCCGCTCAGGTGCAGCCGGCGCAGTGATGCGGGTGTGCGCTTGTAACCGTAGAGCAGGTTTCCGCGCACCGACAAGTGTGGCAGCAGGCTGTGTTCCTGGAACACGATTCCGATCCGGCGCTGGTGTAGTGGGACAAAGTGCTTGCCCTGCTGCCAGACCTGATCGCCGAAACGGACCTCTGCATCGCGCACCTTTTCAAGCCCCGCCATAATGCGAAGCAGGGTTGTCTTGCCGCAGCCGGATCGTCCGAACAACGATGTCACTCCGCCGGGCGGCAGATCGATGTCGACGTCCAGCTCGAAGTCACTCCGTTTAAGCCTTGCCCTGATTGCCAGCGTCATACCCTGGCTACCTTGAAGCGACGGGTCAGGCCATAAACCACGAACAGGGTGAAGAACGCGAAAATCAGCAGCATCAGTGATAACCGGTGGGCGGCCTCATAGTTCATTGCTTCAGCGTGGTCGTAGATCAGTACCGACAGCACTCTGGTCTCGCCGGGAATACTGCCGCCAAGCATGAGGATGACGCCGAACTCGCCCAGCGTATGGGCAAACGTCAGGGTGGCGGCAACAACGAAGCCCCCCCGGGTCAGTGGCAGGGTGACGGTAACGAAGCGGTCGATCAGACCGGCACCAAGGCTGCTGGCGACCTCGGCGGGCCGGCGGCCGAGATTGCCGAAAGCCTCGGTCAACGGCTGGACCGCAAACGGCATCGAGTAGAGAACCGAGGCAATCAGGATACCCTCGAAGGTGAAGGCAAGATGATGCAAGCCCAGGGATTCGAGGGTGCCGCCGACCGCACCACGCGGCCCGAGCACAATCAACAGGTAGAAACCGAGCACCGTTGGCGGCAGCACCAGCGGCAGAGCGACGATCGCCTGGACCGCAATCCTTGCCGCCGATTGACCACTCGACAGCCACCATGCAATCGGTGTCGCTATGACAAGCAGGATCAGCGTGGTATAGAAACAGAGCCGGAGGGTGACCTCAATTGCCTGCCAGTCTGCCGGGCTGAGTTCGGGCATGGAATTCTCTCAGTCTTGAGTGGGTATTGACCTTCGCTCGTTTGCTACCTCGGTATCACGAATCCATACCGCTCCATGATCTCGTGCACTGTGCCGGTGTCCATGAAACGTGCGAAGTTTGCCACCGGCTGTTTGTCGCCGCCATGCCTGGTAATGATAAAGCCCTGGGTCAGCGGATTGTGGAGCTTTTCATCAATGAGATGGTCGGGATGCCTGGCCATGTCAGGAAATTTCGCCAGCGACAGCGCAATGATGCCAACGTCCGCAGCGCCGGATTCGACCATCTGCGCGGTATGAGCGATATTCTCCCCGAACACCAGCTTTGGCTGGACCGTTTCCCATACGCCTGCAGCCTGCAAAGCCTCCTGCGCGCGCAGACCATAGGGTGCGTGGGAGGGTTGGGCGATGGCCAGGCGCCGGATGCGCGGGTCGGTGGGCAGGTCCGCCAGCCTCAGCTTCGAGGCGTCCAGCGTGTTACTCCAGAGGACGATGCGGCCGATGGCATAAACGGCGGGCTCGGTGGCGGTAAAACCCTCCGCCCTGAGCCTTTCCGGAAACGAGATGTCGGCAGAGAAAAAGATGTCATAGGGGGCGCCGTTCAGGATCTGCGTCGTTATCTTGCCCGACGAACCGTAGATCACCTCGAACCTGTGGTCGGGGTGATCGCGACGGTAAACCTCGATGATCTCATCCAGCGCAAAACGCAGGTCAGAGGCCGCGGCGATGATGAAGTTGCCACCGTGGGCGCGGGTGGCGAACAACAGCAGGCAGGCCAGCAACATGAGGCCCAGGAGTTTCATGAACGGGTTCCTTGCATCGGACAACGGAGACGGTGAGGCCGCCGGACTGTATCTGTCGGGTTCGTTTGTCGAATTCGCCGGAGCGTTAAGTCCTATAGGACATAACGCACAGTGTAGCGCAACCGGGATGCCAGCACAGTAGCAGGATCAGATTCCGGGGCCGCCGGCCAGTTTCCGCAGTGCTTCCAGTTCTGGCGCGGCCTCAGCGTTAAGACGCTCTTCCAGGGCGTCGTAGAGAGCGACCAGTTCTTCTCCGAGAGTGGTCAGGTATGCCCCGCCACCGCCCTTGCCACCTGCCATGGTTGCGACCAGCAACTGACTGAACCGCCTGTTCAGGGAGTCGGTAAGAAGCCAGGCGCGTTTATAAGGCATACCGAGCGAACGCGCGGCCGCGGCAATGGAGCGGGTCTTGCCAACCGCCCGCAGCAGGTCAATTTTGCCGGGGCCAATGGCAATCCCGTCGCCGAGGTAGACGCGGGGCCGGATCAATACCGCAGAGGACGTGTTTTTCTCAGGAGTCATGGCAGGGATGTTATCGGAAGTTGCTGCTAGCGGGTAGATATATAATGCAGGTGATCGGAACCAGATTCAGCTGGGGCGCGGCGAGCTCCACGGAGGACGGACTTGTGATCGGAAATTTCTGGCGCTGTGTGCCACTTCAGAAAACACTCGCGAAATCTCTCCCCGTCTGAATCCCTTGCTACGTCGTTGTTTCAAAGGTTCGTACCCGGTTACTATAGGCGTCGGGTTGATAGCCCCCTGTCACCAACTTACTCTCCATCTAACCGGGCCGCTGCTCTGTCTGAATCAAGCGCTTAATACCATGAATGAAAAGGACGACCTCAGAACCCAAGCCTACCTTGTGGCACGGCACCAGCATCCGGCCTGGAAGCTGCTGTCTGCCACTCGCGGGCCGCTGGTTCTTGGCTGCCTGCAGGCATTGCTGGAGCAGAATCGGGATGAAATCCTGTTCGAGGATGCCCAGCAGATGTTGACCGGGATTCTGCGCCAGCATGCCAACAGTGACGACCTGGAGTTGTCCACCAATGACCCGGCGGTGGACGCCAGAAAGGAACTGCGGGCCTGGATTCGTCGCGGATTAATTGTGGAGAGAAACGGCAAGCTGATGGCGACCGATGCCCTGCAAAAAGCCCTGGATTTCGTCGAGGGGCTGGACAACCGGATCATGACGTCCACCGCCTCACGGCTGGCGACAGTGCAGCGGGAAATCGAGAACCTGGAAACCCGCCTGAACCCGAATGCGCAAAGCCGCGCCGACCACATCCGCGGCAAAATCAAGGATCTGGAACACGAACTGGCCGAGGTTGAAGCTGGGCACTTCAAGGTACTGGAGGGCGCCGAAGCCTCGGAGGGCATTCGCGAGGTCTACAACCTGTCGGTCAGCCTGTGGGCGGATTTCCGGCGGGTGGAAGACTCCTACCGGGACGCCGACCGGCGGCTGCGCCAGTCCATTGTCAGCGAGCAGCATCACCGCGGCGAGATTGTCGACCGTTTGCTTGATGGCCACGATACGCTGCTGGAAACCGCCGAAGGCAAGGTCTTCCACGGCTTTAATGAACAGTTGAGCCGGTCCACCGAGCTGGACAGCATGAAACAGCGGCTGCGCACCATTCTGCGGCATCCGGCCACCCGCCACGCCCTGACTCGACAACAGCAGGACGAGCTGCGCTGGCTGGTGATTCGCCTGATCCAGGAATCCGCCGCCGTGATCAAGGCCCGGGCCCGCAGCGAGCGGGACGTGAAAGGCTTCCTGAAGACCGGCCTGGCCGCAGAAAACCACCGGGTCGGGGAGCTACTGAACGGCCTTCTTAACACGGCGCTTACTATTGACTGGTCCAGCCATAAAATCCGCAAAAGCGGAACACCCCTGCCCCCGGTCGCCGTTGAGGTTGCCGGCCTGCCGCTGGTGGAACGACTCAGATTCAAGTCGGCCACGGAAGAGCAGGAGCAGGGGCTGGAACTGTCCGGGCAGGACGTCAATCTGGAGGACGTGGATGCAGAATTCTGGCGAGCCTTCGACGGACTGGACCGGGAGGCGCTTTACCAGGATACGGTGGAGTTGCTTCAGGTCACTGACCGCCCCATGAGCATCGCCGAGCTGGCCAGCCATCTGCCGCCCACCCACGACCTGGAATCCATTGCCCTCTGGCTCGCCATGGCCCGGGAGGCGGAGGTCGAGATCTCTGAAGACCGGGAAGCGGTGGACATCACCGACAGTAACGGCCACAAACTGCGCTTTCATGTGCCGCACCTCACTTTGACCCGAACTGCCGCAGAGTCCATCGACTGGGAGCTTTAATACCGTATGTCCGACTATTTTGACCGCCTGACCCGCCGGAAAGGCCCACCGCAGGACGACCAGCCACCGCAGCCTGAAGTCCCGGCCACAGAAGTCGACGCGGCGGCATCGACCGCAACCGACCAGTACACTGCCGGCAATCTGAAAACCACTGCCCAGGATCTGCTCAAATACGGGCTGCTGGAGGCAGATCGCAAGCCCAATTTGTACCAAGTGGCCATCACCCAGACATCGGCAGTGAACCGTATCCTGGAACCCTTTGACCTGCGTCTGAAAATCGATGACATTCGCGGCCTGGCCTTTCTGGTGGTGTCCGAACAGCTGTTCCAGGACGGCGATAAAACCGACGACGAGTGGACCCACCCGCTGGTGCGACGTCAGCGCATGAACCTGGAACAATCGCTGCTGATTGCGATCCTGCGCCAGCATTTTATTGCCCACGAGCAGGAGGCCGGACTCGGTGCCGGGGATGCGGTGGTGGAACTAGAAGAACTGTTACCGCAACTGCAGCTTTACCTGGGGGATACCGGCAGTGACGCCCGCGACCAGAAACGCCTGCGCAGTCTGCTGGAAAACCTGAAAAACCACGGTATTGTCTCGGAGATCGATACCAATGACCAGGTCATCATCCGGCCCATCATTACCCATCTTGCCAACCCTGAGAACCTGCAGAACCTGCTGCAGCATTTCCGTAGGTTGGTAGGCAAGGCCGCCGATGACCATGCTAACACCGATGGAGACGATGCATGAGCCTGCCCCAGAACGACCTGTTTGCGGCAGAAATTATCCCGTCCACTGCTTATATCCTGACCCATCTGGACCTCTACAACTGGGGGCCATTCAATGGCCGCCATTGCGCCGAAATCGACCCGAAGGGCACCGCCATCATCGGCCCCACGGGCAGCGGCAAGACCACACTGGTGGATGCATTGATGACCCTGCTGACCCATCAGCCCCGTTATAACCTGGCCTCCACCGGCGGCCATGAGAGCGACCGGGACCTGATCTCCTATATTCGCGGGGTCTCCGGGGCCGGTAATAATTCCGGCGATAACAGCCATATTGCCCGCCCTGGCAAAACCGTGACCGCGATCAGCGCACGCCTCTCCAATGGCAACAAAACACTGCGTATCGGGGTATTGCTCTGGGTCGATGGCAGCAGCTCGGCCGCCAGTGATCTGAAACGTTTATGGCTGTTCTCGGAAGCAGACGACCCGGGCTTGGACGACTGGCTGGCCATCCACCATGAGGGCGGTGCCCGGGGACTGAAGCAGCATGCCCGGGATACCCCCGGTCTGCAGGCCAACGACAGCAAGAAGGCTTACCTGGCTCAAGTCCGGCGCTTCTTCGAAGTTGGTGAAAATGCTTTTACTCTGCTCAATAGAGCCGCCGGGCTAAAACAGCTCAACAGTATTGATGAAATCTTCCGCGAACTGGTGCTGGATGACCATTCCGCCTTTGACCGGGCAGGCGAAGTGGCCAGCGAATTCGATGACCTGGCCGCGATTCACAACGAACTGGAAACCGCCCGCAAACAGCATCAGTCCCTGCAGCCGATTGCCGACACCTGGCGGAAGCACCAGACCACCCGTAACGAACTGGATCAGCAGCAAACCCTGAAGGACATTCTGCCGGTATGGTTTGCTGACGCCGGTTACCAGCTCTGGAGTGACCGAATCCGGGATCTGGATATCCGGCTGGGGCAAAGCCAGAACACCATCGATACGCTTCAGGGCGCCGTCACCGGCCTGAACAGCAAGGCTACCACCCTCAAGGACGTCTACCTGGAAGCCGGCGGTGCCAGCATCGAACAACTGCGGGAACAGCTCGGCCAGCAACAGCGCTGGGTCAACGACCGGGCCCGCCACGCCGACGACTACCAGGCCCTGACCCGTAAACTGGCTCTGGACGACACCCTTTCTCCCCAGGGCCTGGCCGCCAACCGGCAACAGGGTAAAACCAGGCTGCAGGAACTGTCCTCACTCGAGGAAACCGGGGACCGCGCCTTACTGGATTTGCGTATCCGCCACGGCAAGCTTGCGGAAACCCTCACGGAACTGACGGAAGAGATCGACCGCATCAAGGCCCGGCCCGGGTCCAACATCGACGGTCGCTACCAGGAATTCCGCAGCGAACTGGCCCGGGCCTTGAATCTGAACGAAGCCAGCCTGCCCTTTGTGGCCGAACTGGTGGAAGTCAAAACCGAGGAGAAAGCCTGGCGCGGCGCCATCGAACGCGCCATTGGCGGGCACCGGTTGCGACTGCTGGTGCCACCGGCGGCTATGCAGTCAGCCCTGGACCGGGTCAACCACCACGACAACCAGCTACATGTGCGGTTACTGGAAGCCGGTGCACCTCAGACCCCCGCCCGGTTTATGGAAGACGGCTTCACCCGCAAGCTCAATTTCAAAAGCCACCCCCACCGGGAGGCCGTGAAACAGTTGCTGGCAGGCATTGACCGGCATTGCGTTGATTCCCCGGAAGCTCTGCGCCAGACGCCCCACGGAATGACCCAACGAGGCTTAATGTCCGGCAAGAAGGGCTATTTCGAGAAACGGGATAACCAACGCCTCGACAAGGGCTGGATGACCGGGTTCAACAACCGGGACCGGCTGGCCGCCCTGACCGAAGAACTGGCGGAAAGCCAGCAGGCAGCGGACAGCATCCAGCAGGAACTTGAGAAGGCCCGCAAAGACCTGAAGAACACCCGGGACCATATCGCGCTGTACAAACTGCTGGCAGACATCGCTTTCAGCGACATTGACCTGCCCAGCGCCCGGCAAGAGCTGGACGAACTGCAGGCCCGCCTGGAAACCCTCACCGCCCCGGACTCCGATGTGGAAAAGGCCAGGCGGGAGTACGAAATCGTGAACCAGGAGCTGGAGCAGACCCAGCAGAAACTCTCTGACGAGCGCACCCGCCATGCCCTGCTGGATGACAAACGCACCCAGGCCACCGATCGCTGCAAGGATTTGCTGGAACGGATCGGCGAGGGCTTGACCGATGAGCAACAGGCCCTGGCGGACAAACACTTTAGCCCACCAAAAGCGGACCAGCACGACCGACTGGAACTGCTGGAACGGGCCCAGCGAGAACAACTGGAGAAGTTCATCAGCAAACTGGGCAAACAGATTCAGGGCTACGAACTCAGCCTCACCCAACTGATGGAAAAGGCCCGCACCATTGACACCGGTGCTCTGGCAGAAACCGGCAGCGAAATCCGCGACATCCCCGAGTACCTGGAACGGCTGCGGGTGCTGGAAGAAGAAGCCCTTCCCCAGAAGCTGGAGCGCTTCCTGAACTACCTGAACCAGTCTTCGGAGCAAGGGGTTATCCAGTTGCTGGCCCATATCCAGAATCAGGTCGCCATTATCGAGGAACGCATCGCCGACCTGAACGCCACCCTGCGGCGGGTGGACTTCCAACCGGGCCGTTTCCTGCGTCTGGAGCCGCGGCGAGTCGCCCATGAATCCCTGCGCACTCTTGAACGGGCCCAACGTCAGTTGCGCGCCGATGCCCTGAAAGACGACCAGGGCGAAAGCCACTTCAGGGCCCTGCAGAACATGGTGGGGTTGCTGCGGGGTGCGGCCGACAACAAGCGCACCGTCGGCGCCCGCGCCCTGCTGGACCCCCGCTACCGACTGCAGTTCGAAGTCTCGGTACTGAACCGGGAGTCCGGCACCGTTATCGAAACCCGTACCGGCTCCCAGGGCGGCAGTGGCGGCGAAAAGGAAATCATTGCAAGTTACATCCTTACCGCCTCCCTCAGCTACGCCCTTTGCCCGGATGGCGCCACCCAGCCGCTGTTCGGAACCATTGTGCTGGACGAAGCCTTCTCGAAGAGCTCCCATGCGGTTGCCGGGCGCATTATCTCCGCCCTGAACGAGTTTGGCCTACACCCGCTGTTCGTCACTCCGAACAAGGAAATGCGCCTGTTACGAGCCCATACCCGCTCCGCCATTCTGGTACACCGTAAAGACCTGCAAGCCACCATGACCTCCCTGAGCTGGGAAGAACTGGAGGCGCACGCCGAAAAAATGACCCGGAAGGCCCATGAAGTCACCGGCTGATCTGGCCGCCAGGCTGGCCCGGCAATGGCAGAACACGGAGCTGCGGGAGCAGCGCCTGCTAAACCCGGAAAGCTGGCCACTGCGAATCCTTATTGGTAAGCCAACCGGTGCGGCCGTCCGGAGTCATCTCGACAGGGTTCGGACGCATTTGCAGACCTGGCGAGAAGTCACTATTGGACAGATTGAATGGCAGCCCATCCGTTTCCAGAGCGCCAGCGAGCCCATCGAGATTCCGGTTGCCTGGGTATTGGCATCGCCGACCGAGTGGGTGCAGGCAACCGGCAACAATGAGGTAAAGCGGGAATACCAGATGCTCAGCCGCCTGGCCTCCTCACTGGATCAGCGCTTTCATTCACTGATTATCCGCCGCCGCAGCCTGGTCACCGACAAACCGGAGCAGGATGTTATCCGCAGCGGAACGCTGACCCTTCAGCTAAGTCCCGGCTATGCCGAAGGCAAGCCACTGCGAGCGTTATCCCTTGCCGGTATCGATAGCAAGTTTTTCGAGCGCAACCGGCAATTGGTGATTCAGATGTTAGATGTGCTACACGACGGACAGGCCAGCGAAACCGGCCTAGAAGCCTTTTTGAGTGCAGAGGATGAGGGCCATCACTGGTTGTTGGTGGCCGATCTGGACGGGCAGTTGTTGCCGTTTTCACAATTTCGGGTCCGGGCCAGCGAGTTGCAGAACACCCCACTACCGGGACAGAATCTGCTGCTGGTGGAGAACGAACGCTGCCTTCACCAGCTGCCGAGGACACCCGATACCATCGCCCTGCTAGGCTCTGGCCTGAACCTGTCCTGGCTGCAGGCCGCCTGGCTGATGCAGAAAAACATCGCTTACTGGGGCGACGTGGATACCTGGGGCCTGACCATGCTGGCCCGGGCAAGGGAGTCCCTGCCCCACCTCCGCCCATTATTGATGAGCCGCGCTGTTTTCGAGGGATTCGGAGAAGATAACGCGGTCATTGAGCCTCAGCCCGCTTCGTCTGTTCCCCCTTCCGGCCTCACAGGTAAAGAAATGGACCTCTACTGGCTGCTACTGGGAAAAGAGCGGGGCCGGCTGGAGCAGGAGTTTCTGCCAGTCGACAGTGTTCACTGTGCTGTGGGTTTATGGATCAGGAGCTTGAGGGGATAGCCAGCGATCACGAAACTCTGTAGTAATCCGCTATTACCCGCTTCACCACCACCGCTGATACTGTTTCCGAACTGACAAAACAAACAAAAGGACACAGCCATGAGCGGCAATAAAATTCTGATGATTACCGGTGATTTCACCGAAGACTACGAAACCATGGTGCCATTCCAGGCACTGCAGGCTGTTGGCCACACCGTTCACGCCGTGTGCCCGGACAAAAAGGCCGGCGACACAGTCGCTACCGCCATTCATGATTTCGAGGGTGACCAGACCTACACCGAAAAACCCGGCCACCGCTTTACCCTGAATGCAGACTTCGAAGGGCTGGACCCCGCGAATTACGATGCCCTGGTGGTTCCTGGCGGTCGCGCTCCGGAATATCTGCGCCTGAACAAGGATGTGCAGAAACTCATCCGGCACTTTTTCGAAACCGACAAGCCGGTCGCTGCGATCTGCCACGGCGCTCAGTTACTGGCGGCGGCGGGGGTTCTGGAGGGGCGGAAATGCTCGGCTTATCCCGCCTGCCAGCCAGAAGTGGAGCTGGCTGGAGGCACCTTCGCCGCAATCGAGGTTGATCAGGC
>NZ_DATFKH010000250.1:0-1692 GCF_035268745.1 Marinobacter sp. | reverse complement strand
GAAGCGAGAAAGCCGGACTGCCACAAAAACGTTGGCTTTATTTTTCGTAAACGCGGTTTCGAGAGCCTGTTGAGCCCTTCTCTCATGTTTTAGACGCTCGGCCAAACGCGCCTCTTGGGATTTCAGTCTATCATCTGAAGGGAATTTAGAGAGCCCCTCATCTAACGTGTGATCAATTTCGCCAATTAATGACGTTATTGCCTGAGAGGTTAAATTTCCGGAGTCTGGAGAGTTATGGTGATTTCTGGTGTATGGAAGCGAGTTGAAGAGGTGGCGTATCCTGTTGGTTGATCTCCGCCAAGATCACAACCAACAGAGGATTGATACGCCATGTCCAAGTCTAACCTGCACGCTCTTTCACAACCAGAGGTAGATAGCGACGACCCGTTGCACGCCCTGATCCGTCAGGGTGCTCGTGACCTGATTGCCCGGGCCGTTGAGACAGAACTGGAAGGCCTGCTCAACCAGAGTACGGATGTCACAACACCCGATGGCCGCCAGGCGGTGGTGCGCAATGGGCATCTGCCCAAACGCACGATCCAGACCGGTGTTGGTGACGTGGAAGTCCAGGTTCCCAAGGTCCGGGACCGCAGTGGCTCCGGGATCCGCTTCAACAGCCAGTTGTTGCCGCCGTATCTTAAGCGGGCTCAGAGTCTGGATGAACTCATCCCCTGGCTCTACCTGCGCGGTGTCTCCTCAGGTGATTTCCAGGAGGCCCTCAGCGCCCTGGTCGGCGAGCAGGCCAAGGGCTTGTCGGCGAACACAGTCTCCCGGCTCAAGGCGCGGTGGCTTGAGGAGCATAGGGACTGGCAGCGCCGGGATCTGAGCCAGAAGCGCTACGTCTACTGGTGGGCGGACGGCGTGTACAGCAACGTCCGCCTGGATGACCGGCTCTGCCTACTGGTGATCATCGGCGTTACCGAGCATGGCCACAAGGAACTGGTGGCCGTTGAGGATGGCCACCGTGAGTCCGAAGCCAGTTGGCGAGAGCTGCTCACCGGTTTGCGGGAAAGAGGCCTGGAGCACGCCCCCAAGCTGGCCGTCGGCGATGGTGCACTGGGCTTCTGGAGCGCCCTGAGCAAGGTGTTTCCAGACACCCGCCACCAACGCTGCTGGGTCCACAAGACCGCCAACGTGCTGGACAAACTGCCCAAGTCGGTACAGCCGAAGGTGAAGTCGGCACTGCATGAGATCTATCTGGCCGAGACTCGTGACAGCGCCCACAAGGCTTTTGACAGCACCCTGCGGCGGTTCCGGGACAAGTACCCAAAGGCCATGGCAAACCTGGAGAAAGACCGGAACGAACTGCTGGCCTTCTACGATTTTCCGGCGATTCACTGGATTCACTTGCGGACCACCAATCCGATCGAATCCACCTTCGCCACAGTACGCCTGAGAACCAAGCGGAGCCGGTCCTGCGGCAGCCGCGACACCACGTTATCGATGGTGTTCAAATTGCTCCAATCCGCCCAGAAGCGCTGGAAGCGGATCAAGGGGTTTGACCAACTGAAACTGGTCGTGAACAACGTTCAATTTCAGGATGGAGTAGAGGTGAGTGATCAATCTGACAGGAACGCTGCCTGATGGTCATACACCAGATTTGACAATAGCTCGGCGGTCGGTGACTCAGCGGATTCAGGCGAAGCCGGTTTTCTGGATCTGTCCTCGCTGATGGGCCCCTCGCCATCATCC
>NZ_DATFKH010000249.1:0-3509 GCF_035268745.1 Marinobacter sp. | reverse complement strand
CGCGCTCGATCTGGGCCGGGACCGGCTCGCTGAAAACTGGCAGGAAAAGACGCGTTCCGGCCGAGGCAGAGCACGTAGCCACCAGCAGAGCGAGAAAAACGAAGATCGGCTTTCCCGGCCGCGGGGAACGCGCCGGTCTCGACTCTTTCACCTGCAGACACATCATCATCAAATAACCTTGGAGCAAAGCCTTCAACCCCTTCCAGTATAGTCGTTCCACAAACAAAAAAGGCCGCAGAAGGCTGAGAAGGCCGAGGAAAGAAGGCCGGGACAGGCACAACGAAAGGAGGAAAAGCGGGAGGGGACGCCGAGGGAGAGCCGGCACTGGCACAGCATTGGAAGTTTACCTACCCGAATTCGGCCGATTTTCCTATTTGCCGGCTAGGGAATACGAACTACGCTGGTGGCTCATCGATCACCGACGCTGCAACCATGCCGCAAGCCCGTAGAAGACTCGTCTCTACCGACGTAACGCCTTTCTATCATGTCGTCAGTCGCTGTGTTCGGCGACATTTTTTGTGCGGCGTCGACCCCTATACCGGCAAGGACTAGACAGCCCGGAAGGCCGGAATCAAAGTGAAACGTTGGGTGTCTGCGTTTTTATCAGGAGCCCGTTCCAAGAATGGCGTTTACTGGAACGCACTCCTGAAGATCACATCGAAGCGGGTTTCGAAGTAGCGCTCGAACTGGTTAATCACCAGTTGATCATAACCCTCGGCGCTCAGGTGAAAACAGTCGGCGCCGTTGAATCTCAAGGCCGCGGTCGGGCTGGGCAGGGCCGGGTCTCCGGGTGGCCGCAGATCGCCGGGAGCGATGCCCATATCGGAAAACCCGAACAGCGACTGCATCTGGCCAAAATGGCTGACATGAAATACCCTCGGGTGGTCTTTCAGGCTCAGGATTGACTGTTCCAGGGCGACCGCTGCGGTGTTGACTTCCAGCGGCGTTGGCCGCTCCATGCTATTCCACAGCGGCGCGCAGAACAGCGCACCGTCGATTCCGCCCAAGGTGTCAACGAAATTGGGATAGTCGTAGAAGCTCAACAACACTTCCACATCCGCCCGAACGTCGAGAATGAACTCGACAATGGTTTCGACGTCTGCACGGATTGCGGCGAATAGCGCGGCCTGAGCGGCCGAGTCGAGCTCGGCGTTCCAGGCATCGAGAAAATCGTTGCCGCCAACACTAAGTTGGACGATCTCGATGGCCGGATCGGTCAGCGCCTGGCCGATTGTCGCCAGCCGAGCCGGTGTGGCCCACTCGGCCGCGGTCGACCCCGATTCAACGGTGGCCGCGCCAAACACCTGGACCTGACCGAAACCTAGGGCGGCGAACACCATCGAGTGGGACTGGTCGCCGAACTGCTGGTCGGCCCAGCTATCGCCGATCAACAGTAGTCCGTCGGGTGCGGCTTGGGCTGCGTTTAAGCAAATAACCAGCGACAACGCTGCCATGGTGGTTTTCATGCTGGGCATGGGGCCCTCTCCTGCGAGCCCGTCGAATTGAATCGATCATAGCAAACCAAGGCACCCACCCGCCACCTTACCGATCCTGGACCGGCTGAAGATCGATCCAGGCAATTACGTCCGATTCATCAACCGAATCCAGAAGAGCCTGTTTCATGGCTTCATCGGAATCGTCAAGTCGATGCGAAGCCTCGCCGAAGATTTCGGCAGGTCTTTCCTGAAGGGCCAAGCCGCAGCTGCAGCACTGCTCAGTCCCGGTTAGTCCTGCCTGCTAATCCCGGTAAACCACAAAACGGCCATCGGCCAGATTCGGTGTACCTGAAATCCGCCGAATTGCCCACGCACTGATCAGTTTGAATCCAAATACACGGTGAGTCGCCTCGCCTAGTGCCGCAGCCCGAGAGCGTTGCGGAAAAGCTACGCCGTTTCTCAGAATATCGGTGTCTCGATTATCGCGTCATCTCGACAAACACTGTGGCTTCCAATCCGTGATGAGTCTCGCGATTCACGGAAAAATCAGGCAAGAATATTTGACAGCTCAAAAAAAACAATTAAGCTAAATCTGCTATTCCTTGGCTAGGAGGGTAGTAATCTACTTTTGGCGTTAAAAAATACGGGGATTAATGATGGTCTTGACCATTTCTAAGCGAATTTGCGTGCGTAACGTACAATTTATGTTATTGATGGGGTTGATGTGGCTTGTGCCGCTTGGCGCAGGCGCACAAAGTTTACCCAATATTGACGTTTGCAACGATTGCAGTTCGGATTTGCAGTTCAGTCAGGCCGCATTCTCGGCAACGGATTTATTTCCAGGCCAATCGGAGGATGTGTACGTTGTTAATGTTACGAACGAGCAGACGCGCGTCTTTCGGGTCACGCTAATTATCACCGGCAGCTTTGGCGATACATCGTTGGATGTCAGCATTACCGAAATTAGTGGTGATCCTGCGGTGCTCGGCGATATTGCGACTGCTACGACTACCTTCAGAAACTTTAACGATGCACTAATCCAGGACATAGATGCCGAAGACCTTGATTTATCGTTCGATTCAGCCCTCGATTTGATTGATGCAGGAGGCTCATCTGCTAGTGGTCTTCGAAGAGAGTTGCAAGAAGAGTTGACGGATTATTACAGTGATTTTTGGCGATCGATGATAACTGATGTAACGGATACAATTGATTCACTCTTAGATAAATTCTTGGCGGAAAGCGGACTCGACGCTGAATATGATATCGTTGTTTTTGAAGACGGTACCAAAGTCAGACTCAAGATAGAAGAGGTTGGCCGGGTTGCCAGCGATCCGCTCACTATTATCATTGAATTCGATGTCGATTTAGAATCGATAACTGCGCCTGGGCTTAACTTCGTACCTGTGGAACCCGATTTTTCTAGATTCAGTGCTTCGGATCTGGATTATGATCTGGCACAGGAACTCCGAGATCTCGCATTCCTGTTTGGTATTCCAGTCGTCGGGGCAGACGATGTCCAAGAGTGCAGATCATCTTGGAGTTGTGGAGTAGACAGATGCACCGTAACGGTATCCTGTTAATTCGATCTGTTTAATTAGATCAAGTACTAGCCCGCCCGCGGCCATTAATGCCGCGGGCGTTTTCGTTAGACGACGAGATCAGACACCCACCTCAGGAGAAATTTCCTACAACTGCTACTCATGCGTCGCTTGACAGCCCCCTCTGTCAGGATAGTTGTCGCCTCCTTTAGAATCGTTGGAGTGTAAGCGCTCAAACAAGGCCGTTATTCCCTCCCGCACAATGTACCGCTAACCTGCTCCTGAACTTTCCATACAGGAGCAAGCGGAATGAGCAACACAAAAAGCAAGCGTATCCACCGGTCAGCGGATCAATGGTCCCAGGTTATTTCTGATCAACGCACCAGATGCATGAGGGGAAGGCCGGGACAGGCACCGAAGGCCGGGACAGAGCGCGAAGGCCGGACGAAGGCCGGGACAGGCACAACGAAAGGAGGGAAACCCGGGAGGGGACGCCGAGGGAAAGTCGGCACTGGCACAGCATTGGAAGTTTACC
>NZ_DATFKH010000248.1:0-5965 GCF_035268745.1 Marinobacter sp. | reverse complement strand
ACCGTAGGCGTCCTCCGTTTCGTTCAGGTCTGTCGGCATATACGAGTGGTATGGAGAGACAGAACATGTCCGGATAAAAAAAAGGCCGTTGACCGATGGCAGCAGGCGGGTTCGTCACGGCTGTCATCAGCACTGTATCAGCGACAGGCCGGATCTGGTCAGGGCAATCGCTGGCTGATCGGCTAGTGTCCCGTCTGGTTAATTCGCTGACCTACTGCTTGCCGCTCGGGCCTCTGGCCAAGGCGCCAGTGCGCAGGTGTGGTGGTTCCACATCAAGGGCTGGCAACACAGGTCCAGAGGCCTGAGCGGCAAGCCCTTCGGGAGACCCTGAAAGCCTTGAGAGCGGTGTTGCGTCGGCTCGATTTGGAACCACCAAACCTTCGCCACCGCGCCTTGCTCTCAAGGCTTTCAGGGGCTCAGTAGATCAGCGAATTAACCAGACGGGACACTAGACTGGTCAGAGCCGGGGTGAGGTCATAAGATGGGTGGCCTGATATCCCGATTACATCAATAAAGGAGAGCTCCAGTGATTAAATCCCGTGCCGCCGTGGCGTTCGCGCCGAACCAGCCGCTGGAAATCGTGGAAGTGGATGTCGAGCCGCCCAGAAAGGGCGAGGTGCTGGTCCGGATTGTCGCCACCGGTGTGTGCCATACCGACGCCTACACCCTGTCCGGCGCCGATTCCGAGGGTAACTTTCCGGCCATACTGGGCCATGA
Organism: Marinobacter sp.; assembly: GCF_035268745.1. Taxonomy (GTDB): domain Bacteria; phylum Pseudomonadota; class Gammaproteobacteria; order Pseudomonadales; family Oleiphilaceae; genus Marinobacter. The sequence continues at coordinate 5,248 of NZ_DATFKH010000248.1, read as the reverse complement.
AGGCGGCGGTATCGTTGAAGCGGTCGGCGAAGGCGTTACCTCAGTCGAGGTCGGCGACCACGTGATTCCCCTGTACACAGCCGAATGCGGCAAATGCAAATTCTGCACTTCCGGCAAGACCAATCTGTGTGGCTCCGTACGCGAGACCCAGGGCAAGGGCGTAATGCCCGATGGCACTTCCCGTTTCTCCTATAAGGGTGAACCCGTTTACCACTACATGGGTTGCTCCACATTCTCCGAGTACACCGTGCTGCCGGAAGTATCCCTGGCGAAAATCCCCAAGGAAGCGCCGCTGGACAAGGTCTGCCTGCTGGGCTGCGGTGTTACCACTGGCATTGGTGCCGTGCTGAACACCGCCAGCGTGGAAGAAGGCGCGACCGTAGCGATCTTCGGTCTCGGTGGCATCGGCCTGGCGGCCATTATCGGTGCCACCATGGCCGGGGCCAGTCGCATCATTGCCATCGACATCAACCCGGGCAAGTTTGATATTGCCAAGGACCTGGGAGCAACCGATGTGGTGAACCCCAGGGATTACGACAAGCCCATCCAGCAGGTCATTGTCGAAATGACGGACGGCGGCGTGGATTACTCTTTTGAATGCATCGGCAATGTCCAGGTAATGCGCTCGGCCCTCGAGTGCTGTCACAAGGGCTGGGGAGAATCCATTATTATTGGCGTGGCCGGTGCTGGTGAGGAAATCAGCACCCGCCCGTTCCAGCTGGTGACCGGGCGGGTCTGGAAAGGCTCGGCGTTTGGCGGCGTGAAGGGGCGCACCGAATTGCCGGGCTATGTGGAGAAGGCCAGAACCGGCGAAATCCCGCTGGATGTGTTCATTACCCACGACATGAAGCTTGAGGAAATCAATGACGCTTTCGACCTGATGCACGCCGGCAAAAGCATCCGCACGGTCATTCACTTCTGATGTTCCGTTTCCGCTTTCGTGTCCGCTACGGCGAATGCGACGCCCAGAGCGTGGTGTTCAATGCCCGCTACGCGGATTACGTCGACATTTCGGTGAACGAATACATCCGCACCCTGTTCGGGTCTTATCAGAACCTGCTGGATCAGGATCTGGATATCCAGGTTGTCAGTCTCCACCTGAACTACCGGGCGCCGGCAAAGTTTGATGACGTACTGGAAGCAAGGATTGCTGCCGGTCGTGTCGGCACCACTTCATTCACCCTGCATCTGGAGTTTTACCGTTACGGGGAGGGAGTTCTGGTGGCAGACGCAGATATCACCGACGTACTAATGCGGCCATCAGAAATGGCCAAGACACCGGTGCCCGATTCGATCCGGAAGCTGCTTGAAACCGGAGCACCCGGCGTGCTGATAAGCCACGCCGGGGAGTAGACGGGATCAGTTGCCGTGGCTTGCGCGGGCATCCTCAAGTGCCTGCAGGACAGCCTTTGCTGTGCCCTCGGAAGAGGGAGGGTTCTGGCCGGTGATCAGCCTGCCATCGACAACGATATGAGGTGTGAAGTCATCACCGCAGGTGTATGAGCCGGTTTTTTCTTTCAGCATGTCTTCCACCAGGAAGGGTACAATTCCGGTCAGGCCAACGGTTTCCTCTTCGCTGTTGCTGAAACCGGTCACATTGCGGCCACCCACCAGGTTCTGGCCGGGCTTGACTTCAACGTCTTTGAATACGGCTGGAGCGTGGCAGACTGCGCCGATGACCTTGTCCTGCTCGTAAGCGGATTTAATCAGATCAATGGACTTCGGGTTCTTGACCAGGTCCCAGAGCGGGCCATGGCCTCCGGGATAGAAGATCGCATCGAAATCCACCATGTTGACGTCGTCCAGCTTTTTGGTGCTGGACAGAGATTCCCTGGCGTGGGCATCCTGCTGAAAACGACGGGTGGTTTCGGTGAGGGCGCCCTCGGTTTCACTGTTAGGATCGACAGGCGGCTGACCGCCTTTGGGAGAGGCCAGGGTGATATCTGCCCCGGCGTCTTTGAACACATAATAAGGTGCAGTGAACTCTTCCAGCCAGAAGCCGGTTTTGTGGCCGGTATCTCCCATCTGGTCGTGCGAGGTAAGAACCATCAATATTTTCATCTGCCTGCTCCTTGTGAGTTCGGCTTGGTTATTGGTTTTGACTGGCGTACTTCTTTACCTGAAGCCGTGTCGGCAGAACTTCAACCGTAGGAACCCGGGAATACGTAACATCCATGACCCCAGATGAACACGCCCTTAGGCGCGGTTCCCTATCTTTGGCCACTGCTCCAGTGTCCCGTTTAAACCAGCCGCTTTGCCGCTGAAATCCTGCGACGCAGGCTGGCGCAGTTTGGCCTGCTGGAAGCCATTCGCCCGGTACCCGGCATGCGACGCCAGCTTGTTGTGACTGGCCGGCTGGGCTGGTAGACGCAGGCGCTGGTGCGGATTTCCTGAGTATTCGCTGCGCAATATCCGCGATGGCCAGTTATGCCGGGCTGCCTGGGCGCTGGCTATCGGGCGCAGCGGTCGCTTTCCTGACCGCCCCTTGGGGGCTGGAACCGGACTGCTTTTTCAAATCCAGCCACGCCTGAAAGATGCTGCTGGGGTTACCGGCCAGTTGGGTTGCAGCTCTGCTCATGACATCCTCTCCTGTCTCTGTATTACCGTGATTTGAGTCTAGCAGCGAACGCCATTGATGCAAACGATTATCATTAACATATTAACAGATTTGATCCGCTATGGTCGTTCGCTACCTATCTGTATAAACTCACGGACTGCAGGCTCTTACTTTATTGTGGATTCCCCGACCCCCAGGAGGTAGCCGTAGATGGCAATCTGGACCCGTACCCTACCAACGCTTGAGCAAATGGCAGAAACCAGCAAAAACACCGCAGTTACGGCGCTGGGTATCGAATATGTGGAGGTTGGCGATGACTACATTATGGGCCGGATTCCGGTAGATGAGCGCACCGTCCAGCCGTTTGGCATTCTGCATGGCGGAGCGTCAGTGCTGCTGGCGGAAACTTTGGGCAGCATGGCTGCCAATTACTGCCTGCGGCAGGACAACCAGATTGCCGTGGGGCTGGATATCAATGCCAACCACATCCGGTCGGCTACTACAGGGTGGGTGTATGGAACAGCCCGCCCGGTTCACCTGGGGGGTACAACTCAGGTTTGGGAGATACGGCTGGAAAATGAGGATGGCAAGCTTACCTGTCTCTCACGACTTACCATGGCGGTCATCAGCCGGTGATGACCCGGAGTCCGAGTCGGCATCTGAGCTGAACTTGGTACCAAAATATCCACGCTCAACGAATTCACTCATGACGATGTCATAGGTGCCGTCCGGTACCTCGTGGGTGATTTTGTAGAGGTTCCCGGATGCGTCTTTGGCATCATTGGAAAGGTTGATCTGGCGAAAGGGGGTAATGGGTTGTTTGGCGGAATTCCTGACCAGCAGGACGCTTGGCTTGAGCTTGTTGTCTCTCGTGTTTGCCACCACGATTCCGACCTCTCCGTTTTCCATTTCGACGATCGATCCTGGCGGGTAGATACCCACCATCCGGATGAATTCGAGCGCAAGTTTCTCATCGAACTGCTTGCCCTTGTTGGCGTGAATGATCTGCAGTGCCTGCATGGAGGCGCGGCCCTTATCGTAAACCCGCGAGCTGGTAATGGCATCGTAGGTATCCACCAGCCCCACCATTTTCGCAAACTTGGGGATCTGGTGACCCGGCAGGCCGCGGGGGTAGCCCTTGCCATCCATGCGTTCATGATGGGAATAGGCGACATCGACCGCAGCATGCTCCAGACTTGGCAGCGCCACCAGAACGTCCCGGCCGTAAGTGGTGTGTTTTTTCATGATGGCGAACTCTTCCGGGGTCAGCGCACCCGGTTTGTTCAGGATTGCATCGTCTATTTGCATCTTGCCGACATCGTGCATCATGCCGCAGAGGGCCAGAACCCGGATTTCATTTTCCATTAACCCCAGGTGCTTGCCAAACGCGGCCGACAGAATAGCCACATTAATACAGTGCTCGGCGGTATACTCGTCCCTGTTTTTCATCCTGCTAAGCAGCAGCAACGCGTTCTCGTTGCGAAGAACACTGTCGACTGTGCCGTCGACGGCCTCACGGATCCTGTTCATGTCCAGCATCCGGCCCAGCCGTATTCCGGCCATCATGCTCTTTGCGGTTTCCTTGGCCTGGTCGAAATGGACGCGCGCGCGGTCCACTTCCCGTCTTGTGTCGACCTTGTTGATGTAGGTGACGCGTTTTTTCGGAAGCGTCGAGGATGTGGAAGGGGCTGCACTTTCGGCGGTTTTCTTTGACCCGGCTTTGGCAGATGATATCTTCGACGACGGAAATGGCCGGACCACTTTCACCCGGCCCTCGACAAACACCGTCTGGCACTGGGTCTGCACGGCCAACAGGTCGTCTTCATTCTGGATAATAAATCCCTGCAGCAGGAAATTGGTCTCTTCCCAGGGCCGGTCAAGGCGGGTCACGTGCATACCTATAGCCAACTGCCATACGGGGACTTCGGTTTCAACAATGTCCTCGCGGGAATTACTCATCCTGTATGTCCTGTACAGCATTCCTGGTTGAGGCCATATGCCGTCTTCAAGCTGAGTCCGTGGGCTGTAAGTGGCCTGACCGACTGCAAGATTATCAAGTAATGCAACCGCAAACCCAGTATTTCTGTTGTCAGGTTAGCATCCACTAACGCCCTTGCAACATGAAGGTCTCGTACTCCAGCCTGTCGAATTTACGGGACAGCAGCCACAGCCCGGTCAGTGCCGCGACAAGTGTGGCGGTGGCAAAGCCATAGCCGTAAAACCAGGCCCCCATCTCGATCGTGATTAAAGTAAATACTATATTCCCGAAAAAGAACAGCGCACAGAGGGTTAAGTTGATCCCGCGGGCGTCGAGATAGAACAGCACGTTCTGGATGGCCAGTAGCAGTAACTGGATGCTGACCGCCACCAGGTCGATGTGAAACAGCTGCAGATAGAGGGGCGAAATGCCGATGGCCGCCAGGATTTCCTCGCTCCAGAGGAAGATGACTATTACCGTCAGGCCCTGAACTTTGAAGATCTCGTAAATACCGTTGCGGGCCACAATCACCATCTGGTCGCGGAAACGGTTGATCCGGTCCAGCGTATCGCCTTCCCGCACGGCGTTGTAGAAGCGCTCGTAGGCTTCGGCAAAGTCGGTTTCCATGCGTACCAGAAACACCGCCATGCCGGGAATGATCGACAGGTAGGCCAGGAAGATGGGCAGGTCGTAGATCACTGAGGCGCGCAGGC
>NZ_DATFKH010000247.1:0-2571 GCF_035268745.1 Marinobacter sp. | reverse complement strand
AGCGGATATCGGCTGGGGCAGCCAGATACGTTCCTATGTACTGGATGATGGCCGCATAAAGGACCTGCGTACCAAGGTCGAAACCAGCAATATCCAGAATGTGCTGGACGGTGATATCGACAGGTTCATCGAAGCCAGCCTGAAGATGGCGCTGTAAACCTGAATCAACCTAAGGAGCCTCTGAATAACTCCTGGATCGCCTCTGGCTTGCAGAGCGATTCACAATCAAGGCGCGGCTTTGCAGCAATGTCTGGACCTTGCAAAAAGCCGCAACGCAGAGTGTGGATTGCTCTGCAAGCCCCGAAGGGCGCACTCTGAAGGCTGCATCTGCGGCGTTGCAACTCTTGCCAAGGGCTACGGCCATTGGCGGCGAGCCGCGCCTGGCATCTACAGCCTTCAGATCGCGCAGAGGCGATCCAGGAGTTGTTCAGAGGCTCCCTAACAACCCGATTTAAGTGAGCCAACATGACCGAGCACACACAGAATGCACCGCAAGACGACAACAAGCTGATTGCCGAACGCAGGGCCAAGCTGTCGGATATGCGCGAGCAGGGCGGCGCCTTCCCCAATACGTTTCGTCGAGATGCCTCTGCTGCCTGGTTGCAGGCGGAATACGGCGACAAAACCAAGGAAGAGCTTGCCGAGATGGGCATTCAGGTAGCCGTTGCCGGGCGCATGATGCTTGACCGCAAAGCGTTCAAAGTGGTTCAGGACATGACCGGGCGCATCCAGATATACGCCACCAAGGATGTGCAGAAGGATACCAAACACTGGGATCTCGGTGACATCGTCGGTGTACGCGGTACCCTGTGCAAGTCTGGCAAGGGCGACCTGTACGTGACCATGGACGAGTACACGCTGCTGACCAAATCCCTCCGCCCGCTGCCCGAGAAACACAAGGGCCTGACGGATACCGAAGCCCGGTATCGTCACCGCTACGTGGATCTTATGGTGAACGAGGACAGCCGCCGGGTGTTCTTCGCACGCTCAAAAATCATCAACACCATGCGCCAGTACTTTACCGACCGTGACTTCATGGAAGTGGAAACCCCCATGCTGCAGGTGATCCCCGGTGGCGCCACGGCACGGCCGTTTGTGACTCACCACAACGCGCTGGGCATGGATATGTACCTGCGGATTGCGCCGGAGCTCTACCTCAAGCGCCTGGTGGTCGGTGGCTTTGAGCGGGTGTTCGAAATAAACCGGAATTTCCGCAACGAGGGGTTATCCACCCGGCATAACCCTGAATTCACCATGGTGGAGTTCTACCAGGCCTATGCCGATTACAATGACCTGATGGACCTGACCGAAGACATGCTGCGGACCATCGCCCGGAAAGTCCTTGGCACAACCACCGTAGTCAACACCCGCACTCTGTCCAGTGGTGAGGAAGAATCGGTCGAGTACGATTTCGGCAAGCCCTTCGAGCGCCTGACCGTTGTCGATGCCATTCTCCGTCATAACCCGGATATCCGCGCAGAACAGCTGGCGGACGACACCAGCGCCCGCCAGGTGGCCAAGCACCTTGGCATCCAGCTTAAAGACAGCTGGGGGCTGGGCAAGGTCCAGGTCGAAATCTTCGAGGCAACCGCCGAGCATCGTCTGTTGCAGCCGACCTTCATCACCGATTACCCGAAAGAAGTGTCACCGTTGGCGCGCTGCAAGGACAACGACAGTTTTGTGACCGAGCGCTTCGAATTTTTCGTCGGTGGCCGCGAAATCGCCAACGGCTTCTCCGAGCTTAACGACGCTGAAGATCAGGCCGAACGTTTCCGTGAACAGGTTGCCGAGAAAGATGCCGGCGACGATGAAGCCATGTTCTACGATGAAGACTACGTCATGGCGCTGGAATACGGCCTGCCGCCCACCGCCGGCGAAGGCATCGGCATCGACCGGCTGGCCATGCTGCTGACCAACAGCCCGTCGATCCGCGACGTCATCCTGTTTCCCGCCATGCGCCCGGAACACAAAACGGATCAGGGTAAAGGCAAAGAGGGCGGGTAACCGTGGAGCCAGTGGAGGAACTGGCCAGCCATCTGCGCCCCGGTCGGGGCTGGCTGGAACAACTGGGGGGCGAATTCGATAAGCCCTATCTGCGGGCGCTGGCGGAATTCCTGGCAGCCGAGGAGGCCGCCGGCAAAACCCTGTTTCCGGCCCGGCGCCACATCTTTAACGCCCTCAACAGCACCCCGCTTGACAGGGTGTCAGTCGTCATCCTGGGCCAGGACCCATATCACGGACCCGGCCAGGCCCATGGCCTGTCGTTCTCTGTCAGGCCCTACGTCCCGAAACCGCCCTCACTGCTGAACATCCTCAGGGAAATCGAGGACGACCTGGGGATCCAGCCCCCGGATCACGGCTGCCTGCAGACCTGGGCAGAACAGGGCGTCCTGCTGTTGAATACCGTGCTGACGGTCGTTCAGGGACAACCGGGTGCCCATCAGGGGCAGGGCTGGGAAACGTTCACCGATAAGGTCATTGAGCTGGCCAACCGGGAGCGCGACGGCGTGGTGTTCATGCTCTGGGGCAGCCACGCCCGCAAGAAGGGCATAAACATCGACCGCAGCAAAC
>NZ_DATFKH010000245.1:0-1186 GCF_035268745.1 Marinobacter sp. | reverse complement strand
ATGAAGGAACTGAAGGTCCGCCTGATGGAGCGAATGCTGGGCGCGGAGCTGACCGATCACCTTGGCTATGAGCCGGATGCTCAGCCAGCGGCCGAACAAGCCAATCGCCGTAACGGCACAACACGCAAGACGCTGAAGGGCGACGATGGTGCTTTGCCCATTGAAGTGCCGCGCGACCGTGACGGCAGTTTTGAGCCGGAGTTGATTAAGAAGGGCCAGACCCGGATCGACGGGATGGACGACAAGATTATCGGCCTCTACGCCGCAGGGTTGTCGACCCGTGATATACGCGCCCACCTCGAAGAAGTCTACGGCCTGAAGGTGTCAGCCGACCTTATCAGCCGTGTCACTGACGCAGTTCTGGAGGAAGTGTCTGACTGGCAGAACCGCGCTCTGGACCAGATGTATCCCATCGTTTTCCTCGATGCGCTCCGGGTCAAAATCCGCGATGCGGAAAGCCGACAGGTTAAAAACAAGGCCGTTTACGTGGCCCTGGGCATCACCCCTGAGGGTGAACGTGAGGTTCTGGGCCTTTGGATTGCCAATAACGAAGGGGCTAAGTTCTGGCTCTCGGTGATGAACAACCTGCGCAATCGCGGCGTAGAAGACATCCTGATCGCGGTCGTGGACGGCCTCAAGGGCTTCCCTGATGCGATCAATGCGGCCTTCCCTGATACCACCGTCCAGACCTGCATCGTGCATCTGGTGCGCCATTCCCTGAACTTCTGTGGATGGAAGGATCGCAAGAGCGTCGCCAAGGACCTGAAACGGGTTTATCAAGCCACGGATGACGTCGAGGCCGAAAAGGCCCTGGCTGAGTTTGAAGCCGAATGGGGTCAGAAATACCCCTCAATCGCTCCAAGCTGGCGGCGTGCATGGCAGGAGGTGACCCCGTTCTTCGCCTTCCCGCCAGAAGTGCGCAAAATCATCTATACCACCAACGCCATCGAAAGCCTGAACCGCGTCATCCGCAAAACCACCAAAACACGCGGGAGCTTTCCAACAGATGAGGCCGCGACAAAGCTGATCTATCTCGCGATCCGCAGTTTCGAGAAAACAGGAAGAGCCGTCAGAGAATGGGTTGCCGCTCGAAATCAGTTCGCTATCCTATACCCAGAACGGTTCAACAGATGACCCGTCGAAACCGCGTGGGCTGAGCCTCATACACAGAGTTTCGGATACTCCC
>NZ_DATFKH010000244.1:0-4932 GCF_035268745.1 Marinobacter sp. | reverse complement strand
TGGCAGTGCTCTATGCCAGCGAGCTTTACGCAACCTTTCACGAGGCCATGCAGGCCCAGCGCTGGCATGAGAGCATGCCGACCAATGCCCTGCTGGTGTCCGGCCCGTCAAAAACCGCAGATATCGAGCAAACCCTGGTTTACGGCGTACACGGACCCAAAGAGCTGATTGTTCTGGTCATCGAGTGATCCGCGGTGCTCTGCTGATTGCCCTGGCGGCGCTGCTCTGGGCAACCACCGGCATAGTGGCAAAATTCCTGTTCACCGGCTCGGACTTGCAGGCCATTGCGCTGGCGTTTCTGCGTCTGGTGGTGGCAGTGCCGTTCTTCCTTGCCCTGATGCTCAGGGAACAGAAAGCCGAAGCCCGGACCGCCCGGGCCGAATCACGCCCACCCCGGCGGCTGACGCGGACAGCACTGGTGCCGCTGTTGGCCCTGGGGGTCTTCCAGACGTTCTACCAGGGTAGCTACCTGGTGGCGGTTGATCTGACCGGCGCAGGCATCGCCACCCTGATTACGCTCTGCCTGGCACCGGTGCTGGTGGCGATCATGGCGGCACCACTGCTGGGGGAAAGGCCGGGCATTATCACCATGCTGGCATTGCTGGCCGCCATCGCCGGCACCGCCATGCTGGTGATCAGTGATATGGACAGCGCCGGGGAGTTACGCCTAGCCGGTATTCTGACCGCGGTTTTTGCGGCGTTCATTTATGCCGGGTTCACCCTCACCAGCCGGCACAGCTCCACCGGCGCACCGGTGTTCACCACCGCGTTTATCTGCTTTCTGACCGCCACGGTTATCCTGCTGCCGGTGGTATGGGGCATCGGAGGATTCGCCGGCATGGCCAGCCTGAGTGCCGGGCAATGGCTGATGGTGATCTATATCGGCGCGGTTCCCACCTGTCTTGGCTACCTGAGCTTTTTCACCGGCATGAGAACCACGCCGGCGACGCTGTCCAGCATTATTGTCACCCTGGAGCCGCTGTTTGTGGCGCTGCTGGCCTGGGTATTCCTGGGGGAAGTGCTGGGCCTGGTGGGCCTGACCGGGGCGATCATTCTGACCGCCGCGGTGATTGTGGCATCGCAAAACAGCCTCAGGCAGGCGCCGGGAGCTGCCTGAGGCTGAGCTGATCAGGCGTCTTTACGCTGTTTTTCCAGCATGTCCGGTTGCAGGATCTCGATCCAGTAGCCATCCGGGTCCTTCACAAAGGCGAGGCCTTTCATCATGCCGTCGTCCGGTTTCTTGGCAAACTCAACGCCCAACCCTTCAAACCGGTCACAGGCCGCATACACGTCCGGCACTGCAAAACCGATATGGCCAAAGCCCTGGGGCTCGTCGTTGCCATTGTGGTAGCTGAAACCGGGCTCGTCTTCCGTTCCCCAGTTGTGGGTCAGTTCCAGCATGGCTTCGCGGCCGAAAATGAAGGTGGTGCGGTGGGCATCGTCGCCGGGCACAAGGTTGGCCTGGCGGTCATCAAGGAAGGCCAGAAAATAGAGCGTGAAGTTCATCTCCGGGAAGTCGAGCTTTCGGACCAGGCGCATGCCCATCACCCGGGTGTAGAAGTCCAGCGACCGCTCCGGGTCCTTGATGCGCATCATGGTCTGGTTGAACACAAAGCCTTCGGTTTCCGGAACCGGTTCCTGATGAAGACCGGGAGCTTGTTCGAAGTGCCTGGGCATGGGAAAACTCGCTTTTTGCAATGGAATTTAACTTATTAATCCGTGCGTTAGTAAGCAAACAGGTCTTTGCAAAACCTGTTCGCCTGGTTCTTTGACTATCAGCATTACCTGTGTGCGTTCCAAAGAAAATTCAAGGCCGGGGTGAAAGCAACCACGAACATCGCTGCGGCCACCAAGTGGATAGTCATTAAGAAATCAATCGCTGGCGCTGTGCTAAACTGCGGCTTTTCCAGAATCAGAGCCCCACTATGGACCAGGTCCCCGGCACACTGGCAGCTTCATGACGACACCCGCTGAAAAAGAATATCGCAGTAACGCCTCTGCCAGACGGCTGGCCCTGTTCACCCTGACCTTTATCGTCATGACCGCGGCAGGGCTCTATGCCGTCTATGACCAGTTTGCCGGGCGCAGTCTCGAATTTGATGCCCGGCTGGTCGCCCCCGGCACCCTGGCGGCGGTGGCAGCGCTACTACTGGTGTATTTCAGCGCTGACGGTCTGCGCCTGCATTTCACGCTGCGGGCACTTGGCCACAGGTTGCCCCTGCCGGTGATTACCCGCCTGGTGTTTATCAATCTGTTCTTCTCAAACGTGACACCCATGGCCACCGGTGGCGGCTTTGCCCAGATCTGGTACCTGCAGAACCACGGCGTTCCACTGGGCCGGGCAACCGCGGCAACCACCATTCGCACGGTGCTGGCAGTGATCTTCATTTTTTCCCTGACTCCTATTTTCCTGCTGACCCTTGATGCTTTCAAGGGGGAATCACTGGCGGGCGATTTGGGGCCGGTACTGGCGCTGCTTATTGTTCTCTACCTGGGTTTCTTTCTGGTGGCCCTGTTCCGCTCGCGCTGGCTGATCGGCCCCCTGACTGCCCTGCTGCGGCTTATGCGCCGGCTGCACCTGATCAGCGCAACCCGGCATCGGCGCTGGCAGTTCAAGGCACGGCGGGAGATGCTGCGGTTTTCTCTCAGCTTCGGGCATTACCTGAGGGGCCCGAAACTGTTGGTGGGCCTGTCGGTGTTTTTTACCGGACTGTTTCTGCTCAGCCTGTTCAGTTTTCCTGCCCTGCTGATGTGGGCTCTGGATTATGACGTGGATTATCTGGTCAGCCTGGGCCTGCTGGTGGTCACGACTTTCGTGATGTACTTTTCCCCCACCCCCGGTGCGTCCGGAATCTCCGAGGGCCTGTTCGGAAGCTTTTTCCGGGATATTATCGGTTCCGGGCATCTGGTACTGATTACCCTTGCCTGGCGGTTTATCACCATTTATCTTGGCATGCTGATCGGGCTGATTGTCCTGCAGAGGGAGCTGATCGATAACCGGAAGAATGCCTGATGACGCGACCGCACACCCTGAAAATACTCTTCTACGCCAACCTCGCCATCGTGCTGCTGCTGGTTGGCTACAAGGTCTATCTCAATTTCTACCAGCCGGACTTCCAGGTGCTGCACACCGGGCAGGTGGATCTGATCGAAAACCGGCTGGCCGGTAAAGACAGCTTCAGTTTCGCGGTGGTTGGCAATATCAACAATTCCATCGGGGTGTTCGAAGAGCAGATTATTCCGGAGCTCAATCAGGCCGGGCTGGATTTCATGGTGTCGGCCGGTAACGCCGTCAGCAGCGGTGGCGAAGACAAATACCGGGCCATCCAGGGCACGCTTGACCGCCTGACCATTCCCTACCTGCTTACCTTCGGGGAGAACGAGGAGGAAAACTTCGGCGCTTTCCGGTTCTACGAGCATTTCGGGCCCCACTTCTACAGCGTCAATACCCCCCAGACCCGGCTGATTTTTCTCGACAGCACCGGCAAAACCCCCTGGCGCTGGCAGATGCGCTGGCTCAAGGACCTGCTGGACCAGGACAAGAACCGACCGACCTTCCTGTTTATCGGCCACCCGGTTCTGGAGCCGGCGGAGGAAGGGCCGTTCGAGCAGTCCGGGGATTTCCTCCGCCCCCTGGCCTTCAAGAATGCCCTGCTGGCACTGGCCTCGGATTTCGGCATAGACGCGGTTTTTTCAGCCAATCTCTCCCTCTATGCGGCCCAGACATTCAGTAATATCCGCTTCATCACGACGGGAGGTGCCGGTGGCCTGGTGCTGAGCGATGATACCAGTTTCTACCATTACGTGCGGGTGGATGTCGCGGCCGACGGCACGGTCAGTTATACCCTCAAACCCATGGAGGCCGGTTCCAACGCCATAGTCAGCACCCTGGAATCACTCTGGTTCTTTATCTATTCGCTGTTCTACGTGGGTTATGTGAACTTTCTGATCCTGGTGGCGCTGTTTGTGCTGATTGCAACCAAACTCTACAGCGCGATTTTTGTCGAGAAGGACTACTACCCGAATTACGATCTGGACCCCGGGCCCTGGCGCAACAAGCCCCTGCGCATTGCCATGTTCACCAACAATTACCTGCCTTTCATAGGCGGTGTGCCGATATCGATCGACCGTTTGCGGCGGGGCCTGCAGACCCTGCATGATTCGGTAATGGTGGTCGCGCCCAGCTATCAGGACCAGCCAAAAAATGAAAAAAGCGTACTGCGGGTTTCCTCTCTGCTATCGATGGGTGAAAAACGGGAGTTCCGTCTGGCGAACATCTTCCTGCCCCGTATCCGCAGACGGATAAAAATATTCCAGCCTGATGTGATTCATCTGCACCACCCGATCTGGATGGGGTCTCTGGGCATGTTTATCGGCCACTGGCTGAAGGTGCCGGTTATCTACACCTACCACACGCGGCTGGAACACTACGCCCATTTCGTGCCGCTGCCGGGCAATCTGTTCCGCAACTTTATTTCCCATAGCCTGATCAAACGCTTCGCCAACAAGTGCGACGCGGTGATCGTGCCAACCGATTCGACCGAAGAATACCTGCGCATGATCGGTGTCAAATCGCACATCTTCGTGCAGCCCACCGGCATCGAATACCATCGTTTTCAGGAAGTGTCCGAGGATGAGGTCCGCAGTCTTCGGGAATCCCTGGGCATTCAGGATGAAACCGTATTTATCACCGTCGCCCGGCTCTCCAACGAGAAAAATATCGACTTCATGATTGATGCCATTCATGCCCTGCGCCAGCGTTCAGACCATCCTTTCCGGTTCCTGATGATCGGCGAAGGCCATCAGCATGAGCGGCTGCAGCAGCGCATTGACGAGCTGGACCTGAACCGGCATTTCACCCTGATAGGCTCGGTTCCGCCGGAGGACATGGCGACCTGGTATCACCTGGGTGATGCCTTTCTGTTTGCCTCC
>NZ_DATFKH010000243.1:0-1130 GCF_035268745.1 Marinobacter sp. | reverse complement strand
GTCGTAGTCTTTTACCAGGCGCTTGACGAGGTCCGCGCTACCCGCTTTTTTCAGGTCCAGGCCCAGAGAGCGCTTGCCACGGTTCAGAAAGGTATGCGCGGTGCCTACGCCGTCTTCCAGCGGCGGCATAACACGGGTAAGGTCTACCCGACCGGGCGCCTCGACCCGCAGTACTTCAGCGCCCATGTCCGCCAGCATCATGGTGGCGTATGGCCCGGGTAACAGGGTGCTGAAATCCAGTATTTTCAGATGGCTTAAAGGCCCTGACATCATGCTCTCCTTTTCAGGTATTCGTTTGTTCCGGTGATTACCGGATGCTGCCCGCTTCCGTCCGGCGAGCCAACCGCCGAATCGGTCAATCACGCTGACTTTTTATTCCAGTCCGGCAACCACCCTTTGCCCGAGACAGTTGCATTGACGCCAATGGCTTTTATGATGAATGTCGTTTCATCACTGTAAAGGACACTATGTCGGAACTTACGGTCTCCATACATTTCGTTGAAGCCGCGCTGACCGGCCCCCGCGCCAGGGGCCTGGATATTGACAGCCTGCTGCTGAGTTCTGGCATAGCTCCGGACCTGCTCAAAATTGAAAGGGCCCGGGTCAGCAGCAGCCAGTACCGCCTGCTGCTGCAGAATGTCTGGAACCTTATGGCGGACGAGTTCATGGGCCTGGGTCCCCGCCGTTGTCGGCCCGGCACCTTTGCCACCATGTGTGCACTGCTGATTGACTGCCCGAATCTTGAGGCAGTGTATCGCCAGGCCTATGATTTCTGCCGCCTGTTCGAACCCATGGTCGGCATGCAGATTGAAAAGTGTGAAGATGAATTCCGGCTGGTATCGGTGATCGAGGGCGATTTCGACGCTTCCCTGCACTTTTTCCAGGAAAGCATTCTGGTGATCTGGCACCGCCTGGGCAGCTGGTTGATCGGCCGGCCGGCGGAACTTGACCTGGCACAGTTCAGCTACCCGGAACCGGCCCACGGCGATGAATACCGGCATATTTTCCATTGTCCGCTGGCGTTCGACGCCACAGAAACGGCCCTCACCTTCAGTAAACGCTTCCTGTCCGCGCCGGTGATCCGGGACAGATCCGAGATGCGCCGGTTTTTGCGAACCTCGCCGGCAGAC
>NZ_DATFKH010000242.1:0-4007 GCF_035268745.1 Marinobacter sp. | reverse complement strand
GCGTCACTTTCGGGGTTGACCCCCCGCCCCGCTCTTTCTAGATAGCGCCCCTAGTGGGCCGTTAGCTCAGTTGGTAGAGCAACTGACTTTTAATCAGTGGGTCGCAGGTTCGAATCCTGCACGGCTCACCACTTTCACGTTAAATATCAATCGCTTAGGCGGTTTCTCCCTACGTGCGTCCTCGCCTTCCGGTTTTGCCGGAAGCAATACGGAAGCACGATGAGTTAACAATTCAATCGGAATCAATGTTGCAGGCTTGCAATAGCCTATCAAGGTTCACGTTAGGCATTCTCTTGATACGCTGCAAAGAATTCTGGTTCGATTGTAAGTGCCTTTGTTTCGCGCACGCCAATGGGATTCAGGCGCGGCATAGACGATGGGATCTGCAAGCTTTAGCATCTACCCAAGTCGAGCGGCACGAACAACTTGGCAATGCCAGAAGCCGTTGCCATATTCTTTATCGCTGTGGGTTGGCATGCAGTCAGGGAATGGGTCCTTTTCTATTTTTGGCACCCATGTGATAGTGTTTATGGAGAAATAAGACTTTTGCGACCGCTTAAAGTTGTGCACCTGCGGCTCGCAGTAAAACCCTTTGACTTCGTTCTACCCGGTGGGCTTCGACGTGTTAACAATTCCTTCAAACGTGATGCAAGCCGGAGTGCGTGAAGCGAACAAAGCCGCCATTTTACGTGCGGTGCTGAGCGACCGCGACACCCGGTTAAGTGCTATGGCTGATATACATCTCGATACATGGTGTAGCCTCGGGTTTTCCTATGTGGCGGCGCTCGAAATGCTCGTCGGTTGCAGCCTAGATGTCAATCGCACGCCCCAAGAGCTCAATTCGGCTTACCCCGACATTTTGGAGGCGACGGCTTTACCCGAGATAAAACGGGCGCGTCTCCTCCAAAAGGCCCTGCGAGACGCCCTATGATCCTACGCGCATTTTGCATTTTTGCTGTCGCGTTAGGGAGTGTCACGGCTCTGGCTTCTTTTGGAAAGGAAAGCCCCATGGAAACGCGCCCATTGTGTATTGGACACGTCATCATCGACCCGCCCGCCGCTTTCCACGAAAGAGACGTAGTAGAGCCTGCCGCGTTTAATCTCTTCACACTGACACCGTTGCAAAACACGACAGAAGCGGCGTTCCACCGCCACGCAAAGGACCGAATTGATGCGCTTGCAACAGCAAGTACGAAAGAGAACGGCTTAGAAACCAGCATACCCGGCGGTGTTCTTCTCGACCTACCCTTTCCTCAAGATGACTTGCGGCAAGGCGGCACATTTTACGCTTTTCTGCGCAAGGGGGCGGCCAGTCTTGAGGCAGAGGCCACCTATTCACCGCAATTCGTCGAAGCTGTTCGAGCCGCCCTCCACGAGCTTGCGGACGGGCTAGAGCCGATTGCAGGCACACCTCCAAAGGACGCGGTCTTTTGCACGCAAACATACGCGTTCACACAGCAAAATCGCCCCACACTTGGCAGTGCAGAAACACGCTATTTCGAGACGGATGAGGGTATCATCTTAAGCGTTTCATCAAGCCGTGGGTTCTTACAGGACGATCAACAGTACCCGCGAAATCTTGTCCACGATCGTAATCGACAAGTGGGCGCCACCCGCGGCAAAGAGCTTCGATCCCCGATTGGCGAAGGGGTGCGCGATGGTGCGATGGTGCTATTTGACCCAAACAAGACAATTTTTGCCTATGAGGGTGTTGCGGGCGGCGAAAATGGGCTGACGCTCAAGGTGAGAATGAGCAGCCCGTACGCCCCGGACGCGACCTTTGTCACTCTTTGGAAGTCTGTTCTGTCCAGCATCCGGCATCTCCCGGCACTGGTGCGATGACTGGAGCAATAGATGAGGCGACGGAGCTCTGCCGAACCCCCCACGTGCTGCCTGTCGTATTTGTTCCAGGCATCATGGGATCCCGCCTACGCCAACGCGGATCGGGAGACAACGTTTGGGACCCTGTTTCGCGCAGTTTTCTTTGGCAGTATGCCGCAGCAAGTGCTGCGACACGGCGGGCTTTGTTGATTGGTCCACCAACTGCCACTTTTAACCAAAACTTTCTGGACGTGGATCATGGCGACAGTGCCCGCATGGGTGAATTTGTGGGAGCACCTTTTGGCGCGGAAAAACACGGTCGTGGCTGGGGCGGATTGGTGTGGAGTTTCTACGGGCCCTTTATGCAGTGGCTTGAGGGCACGCTGCCATCGTTGCTCGTACGCCGCAATCCGTCGATGGGATGTCTTTTTGTCGAGGCTTTTGCTGAGCCTTATAATTGGGCGGGCGACAATGGGGTTGCAGCACAGGGTCTAGACCGACGCGTGGCGCAAGCCGTCACGGACAGTGAGGCAAAGTATGCGGATCGCAGCCCGCGCATGTTGGATCCTATTGTCATCACACATTCCATGGCTGGGCTTGTCGGTCGCGCCTTTGCCAAAACGGGTGCACAAGCCGGCACCGTAAAGGCCGTTATCCACGGTGCCATGCCGACGCAGGGCTCACCTGCGGCTTACAAACGCCTCATGTCGGGCTTTGAGGGGGCTGCCTCTGTGGCGCTTGGAATAACCGGTGCGGAAGTCACGGCGGTAGGAGCAAGTTCTCCCGGTGTGCTGCAACTTTTACCAAGTCAGTTTCATGAGGATCGGTCCGGCGATCAGAAATGGCTAAAATTCTCGATCGAAGATCAGGTTTTTCATTCAGAGCCGTCCGGTGATCCGTATTTCGGGATCTATGCGCGGGAAGATGTATGGTGGCGCCCGGTGCGGCGCGGGTCCATTAACCCGTCCGTGACAGACCCCATCGCGCTACAACCCTTTTGGACAAGCTATCTTGGCAACCTACAGATCGCACGCAACTTTCACTCCTCTTTAGGCAGCGGCGCGGGTGGTTTTCACCCTAATACCTATATGCTGTATTCCGACAACATCAGTTTCCCATCATGGGACCATGTTGAGTGGCGCGCGAATACACCCACGCGCACGACTTTATCCGCGCCTGAACCGGTCCAAGTATTTGGCTGGAATACGCCAATTGACAGTCGCAGCACGGAAGATGCTCCCGCGCCTGAGTTGAACGGGATGCTTCAGGAAGCAATGCGCTCACACCGGGATCACGATGGCTGGAACATATCAACGAGCTTTCCTATTGGGGCTAAATTTGACCTTGGATCAAACGTGCCAGAAAATGCTGCGGGCGAACGCCTGGAGGCGACAGCCCTGATGCAGAACGCGGACGCAGCAGGCGACGGGACTGTGCACGCTGGATCGGGCATTCGCGTTGTACGGTCTATCGAAAGCGAAGCGACTCAAGCGGCAGTTGGCGGAAATGCGGGCTATGCCCATGATCAATGTTTCAACTCCGAAGACGTGCGCCAGCAAGTCGCCGGATGGGTGTTCGACGAGGTGAACCCTCAACTATAGTGCTCCTTAGAATGTGCCCCTTTGAGCGCCACCTGAGGTGCGACTTTTTTAGCTGAGTATAGTTTTGAGCGGGACTGTTGCATTAGGCAGCGGACTCATAAAACTCGATCCATAGCCTTCCATCTTCATCATAGTATTCGCTTTGCTGCATTCTCTCCTTTTCAGACTGAATAAAGGCCTCTTCGTCCTCCCACATACGCAATCCAAGGCTGTTCCAGCCAAGACCAAAGATAGAAAGACGGTCTTCCTGTCGTAGGACAGTTAAGAATTCCCGCGCACCATCCTCGAAACGTTGATACTCTACACCATGGAGATGGGGTGTGAGACGCGCCCTCAAGCCCAGATCGATGGGCTTTCCATCAGCAAGCCATTTTTCTAGCCACTCGCCCATGGGCGGACCTCCGTCTCGTGATACCAGCCCTCGACCTCATCGAGGAGAAGACGTCCAATATAAAGCTGTGTGATTGAGTGGCTGAACACCCATGTGAGATAAACTTCGCCGAAATGCGGAATGACAGCTCTATGTTGACGCCTGCCTTGTCTGACCATGTCATCAAACGCCGTCACTTTTGCTCTTTCAGCCCA
>NZ_DATFKH010000241.1:0-40911 GCF_035268745.1 Marinobacter sp. | reverse complement strand
CTGTTGTTACTGAGGGACCGACGCCAGTTGCGCACCCTCAGGGAGCGCCACGATGCCAACCACTACCACCGGGGCGGCTTGCTTGAGTGGCGGCGAGTTGAAGAGCTGTTCAAGGACATGGAGCGGGAGAACCAACTGATCTTGCATGCAGTGGGAGAAGGCATTTACGGCGTGGATGCGGAGGGGCGAGGCACCTTTGCCAACCCGGCGGCCGAGCGGATGCTGGGATGGCGAATTGACGAACTCATGGGGCGGGTCCTGCACCGCGTTGTGCATCATTCCCACGCGGACGGCAGCCTCTACCCCCTCAAAGACTGCCCGATATACGCCGCCTTCCGCGATGCCAGCGTGAAGCGCGTGGGCGAGGACTGGTTCTGGCGCAAGGACGGCAGCGGCTTCCCGGTGGAATACACCAGCACACCGATCCTGGACAACGGGCATCCGGTGGGCGCAGTGGTTGTGTTCCGGGATATCTCCGCCCGCCAGGAAGCCCAGAAAGAACTGCAGAAAGCGCTGGAGGAAGTGGAGACCCTCAAACACCGGCTGGAGATGGAGAACGCCTATCTGCAGGAGGAACTCAGCGCCGAGTACCACTTCCATGAAATCTTCGGCCAGAGCGGGGCCATCAAAGCCATCGTAAGCCGCATCGGCATGGTGGCGCCCACGGATGCCAACGTACTCATCACCGGTGAATCCGGCACAGGCAAGGAGCTGATCGCCCGTGCCATTCACCAGTCCAGCAGCCGGCGCGACCGCCCCCTGATTCGGGTGAACTGTGCGGCCATCCCCAAGGATCTGTTCGAGAGCGAGTTCTTCGGCCACATCAAGGGCGCTTTCACCGGTGCCGTCAGCGACCGCGTGGGCCGGTTTGAGCTGGCCGATGGCGGCACTCTGTTCCTGGACGAAGTCGGTGAAATTCCGCTGGAACTTCAGGGCAAACTGCTCCGGGTACTCCAGGATCAGCAATTCGAGCGTGTGGGCGAAAACAATACCAGGGCGGTGGATGTTCGTGTGATTGCCGCCACCAACCGGGACCTGAAAGCGGAAGTCCAGGAGAAAACCTTCCGGGAAGATCTCTATTTCCGCCTCAACGTTTTCCCCATCGAGTCAGTGCCCTTGCGCCGGCGCCTCGAGGACATTCCCATTCTCGCCCAAGAGTTTCTGAACCGGGCCTGCCAGAAGTTCAACCGGCCTCTGTTGGCCCTGAAAGAACGAGATGTTGAAACCCTGAAAGCCTACCACTGGCCGGGCAATGTGCGGGAGCTGGAGAATGTGATCGAGCGCCAGGTAATCACCGCCGACGGCCGGCTGGATCTGGATCTGCCGGGGCCGGAATCGGCAGCCCGGTCCACCACGGCAGAAGCGCCCCCCGCGAGACATTACAGCGGCGAATTGATGACGGAACAGGAGCTGCGTGAACTGGAGAAGCAGAACCTGACTCGGGCCCTCACCATGAGCAGTGGCCGTGTCTTCGGCGATGACGGCGCGGCGGCCATGCTGGGCATCAAACCGACCACCCTGACCTCGCGCCTGAAAAAGCTGAAGATCGAACCGAGAGAATTCCAGGTCAGGCCGGAGTAATGCCCACCTGGTTCAGGGCGTAGGTCACCACAATCCAGATCAGCATCACCAGCGGCAGGTAGCGACCAACCAGGTACATACGCCACTCCCACCAGCGGCTCTGGGTACCCAGCACCGTCCGGATCTTCTCGGGCGGAATAAACCAGCAGAACATGGCCGCCCCCAACACCCCCGAGAAGATGATCACATTACCTCCGGCCACCCGGTCGATCACATCCAGCACCGGTTCACCGGCGATGTTCCATTCCAGCGGCGTGAAACTCAGCGCCGAAGCCGTGCCCAGTACCAGCATGACCAGGGTGACAAGACTGACGGCTTTGCCATTGCTGAGCCGGAACTCTTCCGCCACCGCGGCGATCATCACCTTCAGCCCGGCCAGGCTGGAACTGAACGCCGCCATAAAGAACAAACCGAAAAACAGCGTGCCCACCCAGTAGCCACCAGCCATATCCTCGAATACCCGGGGCATGGTCACAAACGCCAGCTGACTGCCCTCCGTCGGCTCCATACCCAGACTGAACACAAACGGGAAGATCATCCAGCCCGCCAACAGCGCCACACTGGTCTCCGTACCTGCCACAATCAGACACGCCCGGGGCACGTGGGTCTGCCGGGGGATAAAACTGCCATAAGTCACCAGGTAGCCCTGACCAATCGCCAGAGTGTAAAACGCCTGCCCGAAGGCAAACGCCCACAGCTTGCCGTCCGCCAGCCGGCTCCAGTCCACCTGGAAAAAGAAATCCTTGGTCTGCTCCCAGCCCGGCGTGCGGCTGGCGAAGATCACCAGACCGATCATCACAATGATCAACACCGGCATCAGAATCTTCGACATCAGCTCGATGGCGGTCACATCCTTGGCCAGAATGATCGCCCCCAGCACGGTCACGGCGAAGAAATACCAGAGCGAGTTATACCCGGCGGTAAAATCCCCAAACACCCGGAGATTGTCTGTCGCCGCATCCAACGCATAGCCCAGGGTCCAGCCGGTAATCACCAGGTAATAGCTGGTAATGGCCATGGTAATGAGCACCACAAACCACCCGTACACCACCCCGAAACGATTCACCTGCCGGTAAGTCTGAACCGTACTGCCCTTGGAAAGACGTCCCGCAGACACTTCCAGAATCATTATGGGCAAAACCACCACAATCAGCGCCAGCAGATAGGCCACCACAAAAGCGCCGCCGCCGTTCTCCCCCACCATGTACGGAAAACGCCACAGGTTACCTAGCCCCACAGCGGCGGCCGCCATGGAGGCCACAAATGCAGGCTCCGAGCTCCACTGCTTGCGGGATTCCTCAATAAATTCGTGGCGCTTTCGCACGGGGATTCTTTCTCCAATGCCGGGGACGTTCAATGCATTGAAGGCTAGCAAATCATGGGTTGGGCCGCATGATTGATATCAACTTGGGGTCTCTGGGAATAGCAGACCTGCTTTCTTGGGGGATTGGCCGGCGGTGGGGATAGATATTCGGGAGTCCGTAGGTCGGATTAGCGTAGCGTAATCCGACAACATCTGTTGGATTACGCTACGCTAATCCAACCTACAAGGTCACAGGAAACCCAAGGGGGCATTCACTCGCGATCCCACCAAGGTATACCGGCCACCCCGCAGCCCGCCCCCAAACAGGCAGGCTACGTAGGGACGCTATCAAATCAATTCAATAGCAACTGCAGTCCCCTCGCCACCACCAATACACAGCGAAGCCACACCACGTTTCAGACCACGTTGCTTCAGGGCATTCATCAGGGTAACGATGATCCGCGAACCGGAAGATCCGATCGGATGGCCCAGGGCACAGGCGCCGCCATGGACGTTGACCTTGTCAGCCGGCAGTTTCAGCTCATTGATGGCCGCAAGGGTAACCACGGCGAAGGCTTCGTTGATCTCGAAGAGATCCACGTCGTCCACGGTCCAGCCCGCTTTCTTGAGCACCTTCTCGATGGAACCGATGGGCGCCAGGGTAAACTCGGCCGGCAGTCGGGCATGAGTGGCATGAGCCACGATGCGGGCCTGGGGAACCAGGCCACGGGCGTCAGCTTCGGCGGCGGAGGCCAGAACCAGCGCAGAGGCGCCGTCGCTGATGGAACTGGAGTTGGCGGCTGTCACCGAACCGTCTTTGGCAAACGCTGGACGCAAGCTCGGGATCTTCTCCGGTTTGGCGTTGCCCGGCTGTTCGTCGATCTCGACCAGGGTTTCACCCGCGCGGCTTTCAACGCTTACCGGAACAATCTCATCACGGAACCAGCCGTTCTCGATAGCGGCCAGGGATTTCTGCAGGGAGCCGATGGCAAATTCGTCCATAGCCTGGCGGCTGATGTCGTATTTATCAGCGGTGCGCTGTGCGAAGACACCCATCAGGCCGCCTTCGTAGGCGTCTTCCAGACCGTCCAGGAACATGCTGTCCATCACCTGGCCGTGGCCCATGCGCATACCGGCGCGGGCTTTGGGTAGCAGGTACGGCGCCTGGCTCATGTTTTCCATGCCGCCAGCAATCATGATGTTGTTGGTGCCGGCCTTGATCTGGTCGTGAGCCATGATCACGGCCTGCATGCCGGAGCCGCACATCTTGTTGATGGTGGTGCAGCCGGAGCTGTCCGGGATACCGGAGGCGCGCGATGCCTGGCGGGCCGGGGCCTGGCCCAGGCCGGCGGGCAGTACGCAGCCCATGATCACTTCCTGGACATCCGCCGGCTGGAGGCCGGAGCGCTCAATGGCGGCCTTGATGGAGGTGGCGCCCAGGTCCGGGGAGCGCACGGAGCTGAGGGAGCCCATCATGCCGCCCATCGGTGTTCTTGCAGATCCTGCAATGACTACGTCGTTGTTGCTCATGGTTTTCCTCACTTAATCAGGCTTTGCCCAGCACAGAGCGGGCAATAATTTCTTTCATCACTTCCGAGGTGCCGCCGTAAATGCGCTGCACCCGCGCGTCGATAAAGGCCCGGGAAATCGGGTATTCAGTGGTGTAACCGTAACCGCCAAACAGCTGCAGGCAGCCGTCGGCCACGCGGCACTGCATTTCGGTGGCGCTGTACTTGGCCATGGAGGCGGTCGGCGCATCCAGTTCGCCCAGGTCATACTGGTCAATGCACTGGTCCACGAACGCCTTATTGACCCGGTAATCGGTTTCCATACGGGCGATTTCAAAACGGGTGTTCTGCAGTTGGGCCAGTTTCTGGCCGAACAGTTCCCTTTCCTGGGCGTAGGCGATGGTCAGGTCCAGGGCGCCACGGGCGGCGGTCACGCCGAGGGCGCCGATCACCAGACGTTCCCGGGGCAGTTCCTTCATCAGGTACACAAAGCCCTGCCCTTCTTCGCCGAGAAGCGCGGAAGCCGGGATGCGCATGTCGGAGAAGAACAGCTCGGAGGTATCCCCTGAGTGCTGGCCGATCTTGTCCAGGTTGCGACCTTTGCTGTAGCCCGGCAAAGAGGTGTCCACCAGGAACAGGCTGATGCCGCGGGCGCCAGCTTTCGGGTCGGTCTTTGCGGCGACGATGACCATGTCGGCGTGCTGGCCGTTGGTGATGAAAGTCTTGGAGCCGTTCAGGATGTAGTCGTCGCCATCCTTCACCGCACTGGTGCGGATGGCCTGCAGATCACTACCGGCACCAGGCTCGGTCATGGCGATGGCGCCAACGGCTTCGCCGGAAACCAGCTTGGGAAGCCATTGTTGCCGTTGCTCTTCATTGCCCATGTGGCTCAGATAGGGGGCAACAATGTCCGAATGCACCATCACGTTGGTGGATAACGCGCCGAATCCCATGCGGGCGAGTTCTTCACCCACCACCACGGAAAACTGGAAGGGTGCTCCGATGCCGCCCCACTCTTCTGGCACATCCACACACAGCATGCCGGCGTTGCCCAGGGTGTTCCAGAGCTCACGGGGTACAAGACCGGACTTTTCCCAGGCTTCGTAATGTGGCGTCACTTCTTTTTCCAGGGCCTTGATAACAGACTCCCGGAACATCGCCAGTTCTTCTTTATCAACAGACACGGTCATGTATGTCTCCTGCAATTGAATGCTTCACTTGGGCGCCATGCGAAGCGCGCAGTCCAGACGAATCACTTCGCCATTGAGAATCGGGTTGCGCACCATCTGGTCCACCATCATGCCGAACTCTTCCGGCTTGCCGAGGCGCTTCGGGAACGGCAGCGTGGCTGCCAGGCTTTCCTGAACTTCCTCGGGCATACCCGCCATCATGGGTGTCATGAACAGGCCCGGTGCAATCGTATTTACACGGATGCCTTCGCGAGCCAGCTCACGGGCCGACTGCAGGGTTAGCGATACCACACCGCCCTTGGAGGCACTGTACGCAGCCTGGCCAATCTGGCCTTCGTAGGCGGCCACTGAAGCCGTATTGATGATCACACCGCGCTCGCCATCGGCGTTGGGTTCGCGCTGGGCCATATCTGCAGCCGCCAGGCGCAGGATATTAAAGGTGCCAATCAGGTTGACCTGAACAACCTTGCTAAAGTTCTCCAGAGGCATCACGCCCTCACGGCCCAGAATCTTCGAGGCCGTGGCAATACCAGCACAATTCACCGCAATGCCGCACGGGCCGTGCGCCTCACGGGCGGCGTTGATGGCCGCTTCGGCGCTGTCCGGGGAACTCACATCGCATTTCAGGAAGATACCGCCGATATCCGCGGCCACCTTTTCACCCTGCTCCTGCTGAAGGTCAAGAATAGCCACCTTGCATCCGGATGCCGCCAGCGCACGGGCCGCACCCTCGCCCAGCCCGGAAGCACCGCCTGTTACAATCGCTGCCACATTTTTGAATTCCATCGTTCACTCCCCTTTTCAGGATTCTGTTCGTTAAAAATCGGACCCTAAAACTACTTTACGTTTACGTAAACTTTATCTAACCTAAGTCTAAAAAGGAAATCCCAATGGACATTAAACAGACATACAGCATCAGCGAGCTCGCCAAAGAGTTCGACGTGACAACCCGGAGCATCCGTTTCTACGAAGATCAGGAACTGCTCAAGCCCACGCGGCGCGGGCAGACACGGATCTTTAGTTCAAAGGATCGCGTGCGTCTGAAGCTCATTCTTCGGGGCAAACGCATGGGCTTTTCCCTGGCCGAAACCAAAGAGCTGTTCGACCTGTGGGACGAGACCCTCAGCGGCAACGAGAAACAGCTGCTCAAGATGCTGACCATCCTGGAAAACAAACGGGCTCAGCTGGAACAGCAGAAGAACGATATTGCCCAGGCAGAAATGGAAATGGATACAGCTGAAGCCCGGTGCCGGGAAGCCCTGGCCGAGCTGCAGAAGAAAAAGAAACAGCAGGCCCCGGTAAAAGAAGAAGCCAGGCAGACCGCTGAAAACTAATGAATGACAGAAATCAAAGGTAGCCAACGATGAAATCACAATACTCAGAGCTCAACTTCGGCCTCGGCGAGACCATCGACATGCTCCGCGAGCAGATCAACGGCTTTGCGGCTTCCGAAATCGCACCACGCGCCGAGGAAATCGACCGCAACAACGAGTTCCCCATGGACCTGTGGCGGAAAATGGGCGACATGGGCCTTCTGGGTATCACCGTGAGCGAAGAATACGGCGGCTCCGACATGGGCTACCTGGCGCACGTTATCGCTATGGAAGAAATCAGCCGTGCTTCCGCCTCCGTTGGCCTCTCCTACGGTGCCCACTCCAACCTGTGTGTGAACCAGATTCACCGTAACGGCACTGAAGAACAGAAACAGAAATACCTGCCCAAGCTCGTGAGCGGCGAACACGTTGGCGCCCTGGCCATGTCCGAGCCCAACGCCGGCTCCGACGTCATCTCCATGAAACTGACCGCCAAAGACGCCGGTGACCACTACGTCCTGAACGGCAACAAAATGTGGATCACCAACGGCCCGGACGCGAACACCTACGTCATCTACGCCAAGACCGACACATCCGCCGGCTCCAAAGGCATCACCGCCTTCATCGTAGAACGCGACGCCCCGGGCTTCAGCCGCCACCAGAAACTCGACAAACTCGGCATGCGCGGCTCCAACACCTGTGAACTGGTTTTCCAGGACTGCCAGGTACCCAAGGAAAACGTCCTCGGCGGTGTTGGCAACGGCGCCAAAGTCCTCATGAGCGGCCTTGATTACGAGCGCCTGGTTCTTTCCGGCGGTCCTTTGGGCATTATGCAGGCAGCCATGGACGTAACGGTTCCCTACATCCGCGAGCGCAAACAGTTCGGCCAGGCCATCGGCGAATTCGAACTGGTACAGGGCAAAGTCGCCGACATGTACACCTGGATGAACACCGCAAAATCCTACGTCTACATGGTTGCCATGTCCGCCGACCGCGGCGCGGAAACCACCCGTAAAGACGCAGCCGGCGCGATTCTCTACTCCGCCGAAATGGCCACCAAAATCGCCCTGGACGCCATCCAGCTGCTCGGCGGTAATGGCTACATCAACGAATACCCGACAGGCCGCCTGCTGCGCGACGCCAAACTGTATGAAATCGGTGCCGGAACGTCCGAGATTCGTCGGATGCTGATCGGTCGCGAGCTGTACCTGAACAATTAAACAGCCGCTGATCACATCGATTTACGGAAGATAACTCCCTCGGTACGCCGAGGGCGTGGCGGGTGTTCCTCCCGGGAATGTCTGCGGCCATGGATGGCCGCAGTCAAGCGCACATGGACGTGCTCGTAGCGTTTCCCGGGAGGAACACCCGTCACGCCCGGATGCCCCCGAATAAGAAGGCAGGGAAAATGACCATACTCCAAAGCAAAATCAATCCGCGGTCCGAAGAGTTCCAGGCCAACCAGGAATCCATGGCCCAGGCCGTAGCCGACCTGCGGGACAAAGTTTCCACCATCCAGCAAGGCGGCGGTCCCGACTACCAGAAGCGCCACACCGACCGTGGCAAGCTGCTCCCCCGCGAGCGCATCAACCGCCTCCTGGACGACGGCTCTCCCTTCCTGGAAATCGGCCAGTTTGCCGCCTACAACGTCTATGGCGAAGAAGTCCCTGCAGCTGGCGTGATCGCCGGCGTGGGCCGTGTCTCCGGCACCGAATGCATGATCATCGCCAACGACGCCACCGTTAAAGGTGGCAGCTACTACCCGTTGACGGTGAAAAAACACCTGCGCGCCCAGGAAATCGCCCTGCAGAACCGCCTGCCCTGCATCTACCTCGTAGACTCGGGCGGCGCCAACCTGCCACGGCAGGACGAAGTCTTCCCGGACCGCGACCACTTCGGCCGCATCTTCTACAACCAGGCCCGCAT
This sequence comes from Marinobacter sp., assembly GCF_035268745.1. Lineage (GTDB taxonomy): Bacteria > Pseudomonadota > Gammaproteobacteria > Pseudomonadales > Oleiphilaceae > Marinobacter. Next base: position 32,090 of record NZ_DATFKH010000241.1, on the reverse strand, counting down.
GTCTGCCGACGACATCCCCCAGATTGCCGTCGTCATGGGCCTGTGCACCGCCGGTGGCGCCTACGTGCCCGCCATGGCGGACGAATCCATCATCGTCCGCAACCAGGGCACCATCTTCCTGGCCGGCCCGCCGCTGGTAAAAGCCGCCACCGGTGAAGTAGTAACCGCCGAAGACCTCGGTGGCGCCGACGTACACTGTAAAATCTCTGGCGTTGCCGACCATTATGCCGAAAACGATGCCCACGCCCTCGAAATCGCACGGCGCAGCGTCTCCAACCTGAACCGTCGCAAGCCCACCGACGTGGAAATCCGCAAGCCCAGGGCTCCGCTGTACGACGCCGAAGAAATCTACGGCATCGTCGGCACCGACCTGCGCAAACAGTTTGACGTGCGCGACGTGATCGCCCGCACCGTCGACGGCTCCGAGTTTGACGAATTCAAACGCTATTACGGTCAGACCCTGGTTACCGGCTTCGCCCATATCCACGGCTACCCGGTAGGCATCATCGCCAACAATGGCATTCTGTTCAGCGAAGCCGCCCAGAAAGGCGCCCACTTCGTCGAATTATGCTGCCAGCGCAACATCCCGCTGCTGTTCCTGCAGAACATCACCGGCTTCATGGTTGGCCAGAAATACGAATCCGAAGGCATCGCCAAGCACGGCGCCAAGATGGTTATGGCGGTGGCCTGTGCCAACGTGCCCAAGATCACCGTACTGATCGGTGGCTCTTTCGGAGCGGGCAACTACGGCATGTGCGGCCGCGCCTACAGCCCCGACTTCCTGTGGATGTGGCCAAACGCCCGTATCTCCGTAATGGGTGGCGAGCAGGCCGCCGGCGTGATGGCCACCGTTCGCCGTGAAGGCATGGAGCGCAAGGGCCAGGAATGGAGCGCCGAGGAAGAGGCTGAATTCAAGAAGCCGATCATCGACACCTACGAACACCAGGGCCACCCCTACTACGCCAGCGCCCGCCTCTGGGACGACGGTGTCATTGACCCGGCCCAGACCCGGGAAGTGGTTGCCCTGAGCCTGTCTGCCACCCTTAACCGACCCGCCAAGCCAACACGCTTCGGCGTGTTCCGGATGTAATCGGGGAGAATGACATGACAGACAACGAATCCGCAGTCCTGCTCAGACACCGGTCCGAAGGCATTGCCGAGGTGGTTCTCAACCGCCCCGACAAGCGCAACGCCTTCGATGACGTGATCATCCAGCAGCTGATCACCACTCTCACCGAGGTGAATGCCGACAACAGCGTGAAGGTCGTTATCCTGCGCTCCGAAGGCAAGCACTTCTCCGCGGGCGCCGACCTTGGCTGGATGCGCCGCATGGCCGAGAACACGCGCCAGGAGAACCTGGACGATTCCCGGGAACTGGCGCGGCTGATGAACGTTCTCAACCACCTGTCCAAGCCGGTGATCGGCCTGGTTCAGGGCGCTGCCTTCGGTGGTGCCGTAGGCCTTGCCGCCTGCTGCGACATCGTCATTGCCACCGAAAAGTCCAGTTTCTGCCTCAGCGAAGTGAAGCTCGGCCTGATTCCGGCAGTAATCAGCCCCTACGTGGTGCGCGCCATCGGCGAGCGCCAGGCCCGGCGGTATTTCATCTCTGCCGAAGTGTTTACCGCAAATCAGGCCCAGGAATACGGCCTTGTGCACATCGTCTGTGACGATGTCGACGCCATGGAAGCCCGCTGCAACGACATGCTCCAGCAACTGGCCACGAACGGGCCCGGGGCCATGAAAGCGGCCAAGGATCTGGTATTTGCTGTCAGCCACAAGCCCATCAACGACGACGTGATTGACGACACCGCACACCGCATCGCGGATATCCGGGTGGGTGAAGAAGGGCAGGAAGGGCTCAGCGCCTTCCTGAACAAGCGCAAGGCCAACTGGGTTCCGGAGGAAGAATAACAATGTTCAGCAAAATACTGATCGCCAACCGGGGCGAAATCGCCTGCCGGATCATACAAACTGCCCACCGCATGGGCATTCGCGTCGTCGCTGTCTATTCCGAGGCCGACGCCAATGCACGGCACGTGGCCATGGCCGACGAAGCCTTCCACATCGGCCCCGCGCCCAGCTCTGAGAGCTACCTGCGGGCTGAAAAGATCATCGAGATTGCCAAGAAAAGCGGCGCTCAGGCCGTTCACCCGGGCTACGGTTTCCTCTCGGAAAACACCGGCTTTGCCGAAGCCTGTGAAGCCAACAATATTGTCTTTATTGGCCCGCCCTCCTCGGCCATTGCCGCCATGGGCTCAAAGTCCGCGGCCAAGGCCATCATGGAAAAGGCCGGCGTACCCCTGGTGCCGGGCTACCACGGCGACGACCAGTCCGCAGAAACCCTGCGCGCCGAGGCCGAAAAGTGCGGCTTCCCGCTGCTACTCAAGGCGGTCGCCGGTGGTGGTGGCAAGGGCATGCGCGTTGTCGAGCGTATGGAAGACTTTGACGACGCGCTGGCCGCGGCCAAGCGGGAATCGAAGAACGCCTTCGGCAACCCGGACATGCTGATCGAACGCTATCTGACCCAGCCACGGCACGTGGAAATTCAGGTCTTCTGCGACAAGGATGGCAAGGGCGTGTACCTGGCCGAGCGTGACTGCTCCGTGCAGCGCCGCCACCAGAAAGTTCTGGAAGAAGCCCCGGCCCCGGGCCTGAGCGACGACACCCGCAAAGCCATGGGCGAAGCAGCCGTAAAAGCCGCCCAGGCCATTAACTACGTAGGCGCCGGTACCGTCGAGTTCCTGTACGACGTGGACGGTTCCTTCTTCTTCATGGAAATGAACACCCGCCTGCAGGTAGAGCACCCGGTAACCGAAATGGTCACCGGCCAGGATCTGGTGGAATGGCAGCTGAAAGTGGCCTGGGGCGAGCCCCTGCCGCTGGAGCAGTCCCAGGTGAAAACCCGGGGCCACGCCCTGGAAGCGCGTATCTACGCCGAAGACCCGGACCAGGACTTCCTGCCCGCCACCGGCAACCTGCGCTACCTGAGCACCCCGGATGAAAGCGCCCATGTGCGGGTGGACACCGGTGTGACCGAAGGCGACGACATCAGCATCCACTACGACCCGATGATCGCCAAGCTGATCGTGTGGGACGAAACCCGGGATCAGGCCATCAACCGCATGGTCCAGGCCCTGGAGCACTACCGCATCGCCGGCGTGAAGACCAACATCCGGTTCCTGCACGCCCTGGCCGACGCCCAGCCGTTCCGGGAAGCGGACCTGACCACCGGCTTTATCGAAGATCACCGGGAACTGCTGTTCCCGAAATCCCGGCTGGATACCCACAAAGCCCTGGTATTGGCCGCCGGCTTCGTACTGGAACAACGTAAATCCCGGGAAGTGATCAGCACTGATCCATGGTCGCCGTTCGGCCGCCAGAACAGCTGGCGCATGAACTCCGAATACGCCCAGCCACTGCAACTGCAGGTGGGTGAAGAGATTCACGACCTCAAGGTACTGGAGCGGGATGACCGTTATCAGGTGTATGTGGGCGACAGCGTCTACAACCTCACCGCCCGCCTGGACGACGATTATCTGCAGGCGGTCATCAACGGCCACCGCATCAGCATCCACGGCAACCTGCACAACGACCAGCTGGTGCTGTTCTATGAGGGCGACACCTTCAACTGCACGGTGTACAAGGAAAGCTACGGCTTCGAGGAAATGGCCGGCGAAGGCAGCCTGGCCGCGCCCATGAACGGGGCCATCGTCGCCGTACAGGCGAAAGTCGGCGACAAGGTCACCGCCGGCCAGAGTCTGGTAATCATGGAAGCCATGAAAATGGAACACGCCATCAAGGCCCCGGCCGACGGCGTTGTCACCGAAATCTTCTTCGCCGAAGGCGACCAGGTCTCCGAAGGCGCCGAACTGATTGCCATTGAAGTAACTGAAGAGGAGGCAGGCTGATGGCCTTTCCCAAACAGGTTCGCCTGGTTGAGATGAGCCCCCGGGACGGACTCCAGAACGAGCCCGGCCCGGTGATCGCCACCGCCATCAAAACCGGGCTAATTGACCGCCTGGCAGACAGCGGCCTGAGCCACATCGAGGCCGCCAGCTTCGTGTCCCCGAAATGGGTGCCACAGATGGGCGACGCCGCCGAAGTGATGGCCGGCATCAACCGCAAGGCTGGCGTTCGCTACTCCGCCCTCACCCCGAACCTGAAAGGGTTTGAAGGGGCACTGGCGGCGAAGGCCGACGAAGTGGCGGTCTTTGGCGCCGCGTCCGAGTCCTTCACCAAAAAGAACATCAACTGCACCATCGCCGAAAGCCTCGAGCGCTTCGCCCCGGTGGTGGAAGAAGCCCGCAAGCACGGCATCCCCGTGCGCGGCTACGTCTCCACCGTGATGGGTTGCCCTTACGAAGGTGACATCGCCCCGGAACAGGTCGCCACCGTGGCCAAAGCCCTGTACGACATGGGCTGCCACGAAATCTCCCTGGGCGACACCATTGGCGTAGGCACACCCATCAAAGCCAAGCGTATGCTCGAAGCCGTCGCCGCCCACGTGCCCATGGAAAAACTGGCCGCCCACTTCCACGACACCTATGGCCAGGCACTGGCCAACCTGTATGCGGTGTTGGAAGAAGGCGTCAGCGTTATCGATGCCTCCGTGGCCGGCCTCGGCGGCTGTCCCTACGCCAAAGGCGCCTCGGGCAACGTCGCCACCGAAGACGTGCTATACCTGCTTAACGGCCTTGGCATCAAAACCGGCGTCGATCTTGAAAAGCTTGTCGCCACAGGCGACTGGATCTGCGGCCAGCTGAACCGCCACAACGGATCCAAAGTCGGCCAGGCACTAGGCGGTAACTGTTAAAAACAGGAGTAGTCATGAGCAATAAGAATGTGGTCGCACTGGATCTGCCAATTCCCGAAATCAGCGACATGCCGGAAGACACCCAGAAGTACTTCCAGATCTGCCAGGAAAAGCTGGGCATGATCCCGAACGTACTCACTGCCTACAGCCAGAACCTCAAACAGCTGGACGGCTTCACCCGGCTCTATAACGAGCTCATGCTCGGCGAAGGCGAACTCAGCAAACTTGAGCGGGAAATGGTGGCCGTGGTGGTCTCCTCCGAGAACAAATGCTTCTACTGCCTGGTTGCCCACGGCGCCGCCGTGCGGGTGCTGAGCGGCGATCCCCAGTTGGGTGAGCACATGGTGATGAACTACCGCAGCGCCAAGCTCGACAAGCGCCAGCGAGCCATGCTGGATTTTGCGTCCCACCTTACCCGCTCGCCGGCCACCGTCACCGAAGACGACATCCAGGCCCTGCGGGATGCCGGTCTCAGCGACCGCGGCATCTGGGACCTGAGCAACCTGATCGGCTTCTATAACATGTCCAACCGCGTGGCGATTGCCAGCGATATGCAACCTAATCCCGAGTATCACAATCAGAGTCGCTAGCAGGTAAACACCCCTGCTCGCCGTCGAATACAAAAACAATGGAGGCAGAGATATGAGCAAGACTCTACCAAGCTACACCAGTGGAACCGCGGCAAAACCCCTGCTGGGCATGACCATCGGCGATATGCTCGATCGCACCGCGGAGAAATACCCGGACACCGAAGCCCTCGTGTGCCTGCACCAGGACATTCGCTGGACCTACAAAGAATTCGTTGAAAAAGTTGATGAAGCTGCCCGGGCCTTCATGGCCATCGGCGTGAAACGTGGAGACCGGGTGGGTATCTGGTCCCCGAACCGCTATGAGTGGACCGTTACCCAATTCGCAACGGCCAAGATTGGCGCGATTCTCGTCAACATCAATCCGGCCTACGGGGTGCATGAACTGCAGTACGCGCTGAACCTGGCGGGCATCACCGTTCTGGTAACAGCAGACAGCTTCAAGGCCTCCAACTACCGAGAGATGATTTATGAGCTCGCCCCGGAGCTGAAGCGCAGCGCGCCCGGCAAACTCAAGGCCGACCACGTGCCCGAACTGCGAACCGTAATTAACGTGCACGAAGACAAGCACGACGGCATGCGGACCTGGAAAGAGTTTCTCGGTTTCGCCAGCGATGTTTCACAAGCTGATCTGGAGCAGCGCCAGAATCAACTGCAGTTTGATGACCCCATCAACATTCAGTTTACCTCCGGCACCACCGGCAACCCGAAGGGCGCCACACTGACCCATCACAATATCCTGAACAACGGCTATTTTGTGGCTGAGAGTCAGCTTCTGACCGAGAAAGACCGCCTCGTCATTCCGGTGCCCCTCTACCACTGCTTCGGCATGGTGATGGGTAACCTCGGCTGTATCACTCACGGCTCCACCATGATCTACCCGGGTGAGGGCTTTGAGCCGAAATCCGTGCTCCAGGCCGTGCACCAGGAAAAAGCGACCGCCCTGTATGGCGTGCCCACCATGTTCATCGCCGAACTGGCCGAACCGGAGTTCGAGACCTACGATCTCTCCAGCCTGCGCACCGGCATCATGGCTGGCTCCATCTGCCCGGCAGAGGTGATGAAGAAGGTCAACGGCAAGATGAACATGAAAGAGGTTCAGATTGCCTACGGCATGACCGAGACCAGCCCGGTTTCCACCCAGACCAGCTCCCTGGACCCGTTCGAGAAGCAGGTGACCACCGTGGGCCGCACCCAGCCCCATCTGGAAACAAAGATCGTGGATCCGGGCACCGGCAACGTGGTCCCGCGTGGCGAGATCGGCGAGCTGTGCACCCGTGGCTACAGCGTGATGCTGAAGTACTGGAACAACGAAGAGAAAACCCGCGAAGCCATCGACGACGCCGGCTGGATGCACACCGGCGACCTGGCCACCATGGACGAAGACGGCTACATCCAGATCGTTGGCCGCATCAAGGATATGGTCATCCGCGGCGGTGAGAACATCTACCCGAAAGAAATCGAAGAGTTCCTCTACACCCACCCCGCCATCGAGGAAGTGCAGGTCACCGGCATTCCCGACGACAGATACGGCGAAGAACTTATTGCCTGGATCAAACTGGCCCCGGATGCGGAATCGGTCACCGGCGATGAACTGCAGGAATTCTGCAAGGGCAAGATTGCCCACTTCAAGATCCCAAAGAACTACAAGTTTGTGGACGAATTCCCGATGACCGTTACCGGCAAGATCCAGAAGTTCAAAATGCGGGAGATTTCCATTGAGGAGATGGGGTTGAAGAAGTAACTCTCAGCCCCTGCTTCGTTCCTGCCTCAGACCCCGGCTTTATGTCGGGGTTTGTGCTTTGTGTCAGGCTCAGCCCGGATGCGTCATCAGCAGGTCCTGCAAAACCGGGCCATGGATTTCGTGCCTGCGCTCCGCCTTTAGATTGAGCGCCGAAGGTAACGCCGATACTGCGGGCGCCAGAAATTACGCTCGATCGTCCGGCGGATGGTGTCGTCATCGGAGTGCAAGGTCACGACGCCATCCTCCTGTGCCTGCCTGGCCACATCAAAGGCGATATTGCGACTGATTTGCTGAATGTCACCCAGGGACGGCAACAGCTGTTCACCGGTTTGCTGGACAATGGGTGCCTCGTTCGCCAGGGCGTTGGCCGCGGCCATCAGCATGGTATCGGTCACTCGTGAGGCGCCGGCGGCGATAACCCCAAGACCAATACCCGGGAAAATATAGGCGTTGTTGCATTGGGCTATGGGATAAGTCTTACCATTGAACTTCACCGGTCTGAATGGGCTGCCGGTCGCCACCAGGGCTTCGCCGTTGGTCCAGGACAGGATGTCGGCGGGGGCAGCCTCCACCCGGGAAGTAGGGTTCGATAGCGGCAGCACCAGTGGCTGCGGGCAGCCGGCATGCATTGTTCTGATCACTTCCTCGGTGAACAGGCCCCGCTGACCAGAGACGCCAATCAGCACCGTCGGTTTCACGTGTTTCATCACATCGATCAGTTCCCTGCCCGACCAGCCCTTTACCCGGGCAGGATCCTGGGCCAGCGCCGACTGGAAATCCTGCAGGCCGTCGATGTCGTTGGTGAGTAGCCCACCCCGGTCGACCATGAAAAACCGTTGCCGCGCTTCATGCTCTGACAGCCCCTCGTTGGTCATTGCAACGACGATCTGCTCGGCGATGCCGCAGCCGGCAGAACCGGCGCCCAGAAACGCCACTGTCTGGTCGCTGAGCTTCTCGTTCTTGGTTTTACACGCCGCCAGCAGCGTGGCCAGACAAACCGAGGCGGTACCCTGAATGTCGTCATTGAAACAACAGGCCTGGTCACGATACCGGTTCAGTAGACGCATGGCGTTGGTCTGCGCAAAGTCCTCGAACTGCACCAGAACATTGGGCCAGCGGCGTTTCACTGCCTCCAGGAATTCCTCAACGAAGGCGTCGTATTCCTTTTGTCCGATACGCTTGTGGCGCCAACCGATGTACATCGGGTCATCGAGCAGGGCCTGATTGTTGGTGCCGACATCAAGCATGACCGGCAGCGTATTGGCCGGGCTGATTCCGCCACAGGCGGTGTACAGCGACAACTTTCCGATGGGAATGCCCATGCCACCGATGCCCTGGTCGCCCAGGCCCAGAGTACGCTCACCGTCGGTCACTACGATGACTCTGACTTTCTCCTTGGTGGAGCTGCGCAGGAGGTAATCCATGTGCTCCCGGTCCGGATAGGACACAAACAGGCCGCGATGGTTGCGGTAGATGTTGGAGAATTCCTCACACGCCTCACCCACGGTCGGGGTGTAGATAATCGGAAGCATTTCTTCGAGGTGATTCTCCAGCAGGCGGTAGAACAGGGTTTCGTTGTCATCCTGAATTGCGCGCAACGTCATGTGCCGGTCCAGGTCGGTCTTACATAACTGGTACTGCTTATAGGCGCGGTCCGCCTGCTCTTCGATGGTTTCCACGTTCTGCGGCAGAAGGCCTATCAGGTTGAAGTCCAGGCGCTCCCTCTGCGTAAAGGCACTGCCCTTGTTCAACAGCGGCATCTCCAGCAAGCTGGGCCCCGCGTAGGGTATATATAGCGGGCGTTTATCCATAGTGTTCATAGTCACCTCGTGAATCGGGCCATCTAAAAAAGGATAGCAGCTAATATCAGTTGCAACGTGATATGGAACAGGGGCAGTGTCCCGTCTGGTTAATTCGTTGACCTGCTGCGAATTAACCAGACGGACCCAGCTCATGGCGCCAGCTTCCGCTTCAATGCCCTGTTGACCGCCAACGGCAGATTCGGCAGGGCACGCAGCATCCATGGCAGTATCCGGCGCTTCACGCCGCTCAGTGACTCTGGCGTCATCACCTCGATCAGATGCGGCCCCGGCATGCTCAGGGCATATTCCATGGCTTTGGTCATATCTTCGGCGGTGTCGACTCGTACCGCGTGCACGCCCATACCCTGCGCCATTTCGGCGAAATTAAGCACCGGGCCGCGCAGGTCCAGCTGGGCTTTGGCCCTGGCGCCGGCCTGTTCCGCCCCCACCCGCTCCAGTTCAATGTTCAGCACCGAGTAGGACGCATTGTTGAAGATAATACTGGTGACGTTGAGTTCCTCGCGGGCCATGCTCCACAGCGCCTGAATGGTGTACATGGCCGTGCCATCGCCGATCAGTGCCAGCACTGGTCGATCCGGGCAGGCCACAGCGGCCCCGACCGCATTGGGCAGCCCCTGGCCGATGGCGCCGCCGGTGAGGGTGATCAGATCGTGCCGTGGCGCGCCTGCCGTCATCACCGACAGCATAAGGCTGGAAGTAATGCCTTCGTCCACCAGGATCGAGTCGGCGGGCATCAGGTGACCCACTGCCTTACAGACTTTTTCTGCGGTAAGTTTTCCCCGCGGTCGGCCGGGTCTTCTGGCGGGTTGCAGCACGGGTTCGGCCTCCGTGGCGCCGACGGCTTCATTGAGCCTGTTCAGGCTTGCAGTAATGTCCTGGTCCGGCGCCACAAGGGTGTGAACCTGGCAGGTCTCCGGTACCAGGCAGCTTTGTTTGCCGGGGTAGGCAAAGAAGGAAACCGGCGCCTTGGCGTCCACCAGTATCAGATGTTCGATATCCGTCAGTTGCACCGTGGCCAGTTCCGCCAGGTAAGCCAGGCGCTCTACCGGCGGCAGACCGGCGCCCCTTTTCATGCGGGTAGGGAATGTTTCCGCCAGCAGAATGACGCCGCTGTGGGCGGCAAGCTTTGCGGCCGCCCACAGGCCGGGTTCCCGCAGCGAATGACCGCCCATCAGCAGGGCTGTTTTCCTGCCCGAACGAATGACCGCGGCAATGGCACCAACGACGGCATCATCTGCCGGTGCTGGTACCGGGGGCGCCAGAGGCGCACTGGCGACGCCGCCCTCACCCCAGGAAACGTCCGCCGGCAGTATCAGGGTCGCTACCTGGCCGGGTGCGGTGCGGGCCGCGGCAATGGCCTCGACCGCGTCCTGGCAGAGTGTTTCCGTGCTGGTGGCGGTGCGCACAAAACCCGGTGATACATTGCGGGCAACGGTCTCGATATCCGACTGCAGCTGGGCATCGTATTTGACGTGGTAGGTGGCGTGGTCGCCGACAATGTTCACTACCGGCACCTTGCCTTTGCGGGCATTGTGGAGATTGGCAAGCCCGTTACCCAGGCCACAGCCCAGATGCAGCAGTGTGGCAGCGGGCCTGTCGGCCATACGGGCATAGCCGTCTGCGGCTCCGGTGGCGACGCCTTCAAACAGGGCGAGAACGGCACGCATCCCGGGCTCGTCGTCAAGGGCCGCCACAAAGTGCATTTCACTGGTGCCAGGGTTGGTGAAACAGACTTCGACACCGGCATCCACCAGGGTTTTCATCAGAGCGTGTGCGCCGTTTGTCATTGTTATTCTCCAGCTTTCCGGAATTCGGTTGTTCGGGGCCGATCAAGTTGGTCTGCTCCGATATCGGTAATACGGGTCACGCCGGTGAGGGTCATGGCCAGCCGCAACTCCTGCTGCCAGCTCAACAGCAGTCTGGTCAGCCCGGCCTCACCGCCGCCGGCGAGGGCAAACGCCCAGGGGCGGCCGATCATCACGCCACGGGCGCCGAGGGCCAGGGCACGAAATACATCGGTACCACTGCGAACGCCGCCATCCACGAGAACCTCGGTCTGTGAACCGATGGCAGCGACGATATCCGGCAGCTTGCCGGCGCCAGAGGCAACGCCATCCAGCTGCCGACCGCCGTGGTTGGATACCACGATCCCGTCGGCCCCTACCCGCACAGCCTGGCGGGCATCTTCCACATCGAGAATGCCCTTGAGCAGCAACCTGCCCTGCCAGTGCTTTCGTATCCACTCCAGGTCCGCCCAGGTAACAGTAGGATCAAACTGGGCATCAATCCACTCCTTGAAGGCATCAAGATTGCCGGCGTCTGGCAGTGCATCGCTCAGATTGCCAAAACTGAGAGGGCCACCGCGCACAGCGACATTCCATAACCAGCCCGGGCGTGACAACAGCTGCTGGATTTTCAGTAGTCTGGTTCGCGGACCCTTGCTGGACAGGCCATTGCGGAAATCGCGATGACGCATGCCGGGCAGTGGCAGATCGACGGTAAACACCAGCGTGCGACAACCCGCGGCCCAGGCTTTGTCGAGCAGGGCCGCTACCCTGGGGCGGTCGCGAAGCATGTAAAGCTGGAACCAGGCGGCTTCAGTGGCGGCGGCCTGCACTTCTTCCACGGCACAGATGCCGACCGTGGAAAGCGTGAAAGGAATGCCCACGGCGTTGGCGGCGCGTACCGCCTGAACTTCACCGCGCCGCGCCATCATGCCTGCCAACCCCAGGGGTGCCAGTACCACTGGCATGGAACAGGTCTGCCCGACCAGGGTGGTGGTGGTATCCACATTTTCGACATTGACCAGAACCCGCTGGCGCAGGTTTATGTTGACCCAGCCGGTTTCGTTGGCGCGAAGGGTTTGCTCGTCTGCCGCGCCGCCATCAAGGTAATCAAACAGGAATCCGGGCAGGCGGGCCCGGGCCTTTTCACGGTAGTCGTCAGTGGTGACCGGGTAGCCAAACTTCGGCTTCATGGCCGTCAGCCTCCTGCCACAATGGATCGCACCGCTGCCCGGGCCGTCATGATGCAGGCGGGCAGGAAAGTGCCCTCAAGCGAACGTTTGCCGTTGGCACCTCCGCCGCCAAAGCCGGCGGCTTCACCCACACAGTACAGGCCTTTAATGGGAGCGCCTCCTGCATCGAGTACGCGGCTTTGCAGATCGGTTTGCAGACCGCCGAGGCTTTTGCGGGTGATCAGTTGCATGCGGATGGCAATGTAGGGTCCGGCCCCGGGCTTCTGCAGCGGCTCCGGTTTGCAGGTGCGCAGGCGGTCCGGTCGCCATTGCCGGGCATGCTGGATCAACCGGATCTGAGGGTCGTTGTGCAGTTGGGTGCCGGCCCTGAAGTTGGCATCGAAGGAGTCCGCAGTGAACTGGAGTGTGGCGGGATCGATATCATGGGAACAGGTCAGCGCGTTCATCCTGCCCGCCAGGTCCTGCAGGCTGTCCGCCACCAGGAAGTCGCGGCTTTCACGCTGCATCTGGCGAACCAGCGGGTGGTTGCCCAACAGCAGTTCTTTCACGAACAGGGGGAATTGTTTGTCTCTGATCCGGGCATTGTGCTCGGCGCCGGAGATGGCAAATTCTCTGGCGGCGATGCGCCAGTTGAGCAGGTGCCAGGTCCAGGGTTTTTCCTGTTCCGCAACCCGTTGGCACAGCCAGTGAGTGTCGAACCCGGTGACCAGGGGCTCCGGGCCGATGCGCTCGCCCCGGTGGTTCAGCCACAGAGCGGATTTGCAGGGAATGGTGGAAAGCCCATGGCCGGGAAAGTGCGGGTAAGGATGCGGGAAACCAGCGGCGTAATTCCACATTTCCCCGGCGTGGGTGATCTGGCCACCGAGGCTGTCAGCAACCCAGTGATGCATGTGGCCATCGGCGCAGGGGTGTGCCCCGTTGAGCATGCTGGACGGTTGTGGGCGGCCAGCCGGCCAGTTGGCGCGGCATTCCTGGTGGCTGCCATTAATGCCGCCGGTGGCCAGCACAACGACCGGGGCTGTACACCGGATCTGCTCGCCATTGTCTTCGTTAATCGCAGTTGCGCCACAGACTTTACCGGCTTCATGATCCAGTCCGGTGATGCGGTGCCGGTGCAGCAGCTTAAGCCTGTCGGCCCTGTTTTCGCGATGCAGTGCCTTCAGCAGGCACAAGACCAGCTCCCGGGCGGTACCCCAGATGATATGGTAACGGGGCACACGGTTACCATCACCGAAGCGGCCACGCTCCACCCAGTTTACCGCCGGAAGGAATTTGATGCCCTGATCGCTCAGCCAGTCATAAACCTCGGTACGGGAATGCTCGACGTAATAGCGAGCCCATCGCAGCGGCCATTCGTCATCGGCGGCCACCTCACCAAAGCTGATCCAGTCATTCAGGGCAATCTCCGGCGAATCCGTAATTTTCATACGCTGCTGCTGCGGCGTATCCACCAGCATCATGCCGCCAAAGGCCCACAGAGCCAGGCCGCCCATGCGTTCAGGCGTGTCCCGGTCGACCAGGGTGACGGTTTTACCGGCTCGCAGGGCTTCCAGCGCCGTGACAATTCCTGCCAGGCCCCCGCCAGCGACCAGAATATCTGAAGCAATCCCCTTGACCATAACGCGCACCCGAACTGTTAGCACAGAGTTTTCTGAAGCAAAGATATACCGGTGCAATGGCTTTTAAAAGCAGGCCTTCAGCGGGGGCGCCAGGCGGTTGAATCCGGTTACCACCCGTTCACCTGAAATTCTTCTTAACAAACTTCTGGATCTCACCAACGATACCGCTGCGGAACGACAGCACCGTGATCACAAAGATGCCACCGAGGATCGGATCGACCCAGTCCCGCAGCGGACCCTGGGAGAGCTGATACTCGATGTTGACCACGAAGGTTGCGCCCACAACCGGCCCGAGCAGGGTACCCATGCCGCCCAGCAGGGTCATCAGAATGACTTCACCGGACATGTGCCAGTGGGCATCATTGAGGGAGGCCAGCTGGAACACCACCGATTTCATGGAGCCGGCAAGTCCGGTCAACGCCGCAGAAATGACAAAGGCGAGTATTTTATAGCGGTTGACGTTGTAACCCAGCGATATGGCCCGTGGCTCGTTCTGCTTGATGGCTTTCAGCACCTGGCCATAAGGGCTGCTGACAATCCGCTGCACCAGCAGATAACAGCCGAGGAAAACAGCCAGCACAAAGTAGTACATGTTGTAGTTGTCAGACAGGTCGATAACGCCAAACAGCTTGCCCCGGGGAATGCCGTGCATGCCGTCCTCGCCGCCGGTAAATTCGGACTGGACCAGGAAGAAGTACACCAGCTGCGACAGCGCCAGGGTAACCATGGCAAAGTAGATACCCTGCCGGCGGATTGATAATAACGCAAACCCCAGGCCCAGGGCAGTCGCCGCAGCGGTACCGGCTATGATCCCCATTTCGGTGGTCAGGCCGGAAAAGTTGCTCAACAGATAGCCGGTGGTGTAGCCACCGGTGGCCAGGAAAGCTGCGTGGCCGAACGACAGCAGGCCGGTAAACCCGAACAGAAGATTGAAAGCCACCGCGAACAGCGCAAAACACAGGATCTTCATCAGGAAGACCGGATACATGACAAATGGCGCCGCGAGCAAAAGCAGCAGCAGGACACCGTTGAGCAGCATTTTTTTCCGGTTGTCGGCGTTCTGCTCTGCCAGAATCGCTTTCTGGATATCGGTCTGATTGACAGGCTGGGTCATGGTTATGCCTCCTTACCAAACAGGCCGCTGGGGCGGAACATCAGAACGACCACCATGACCAGGAAGATTACCGCGGACGAAGCAGGCGGATAAAAGGTTTTGGTCAGGCCTTCAATGATACCCATGAGGACACCGGTGATAATCGCGCCACCGATGGAACCCAGACCACCAATGACCACCACCGCAAATACCGTAATCAGGATGTGAGATCCCATGACCGGTGTAACCGAATAGATAGGCGCTACCAGAACTCCGGCAAAAGCCGCGAGCATCACGCCAAATCCGTAAGTCAGGCTGACCAGCAACGGCACGTTGATACCGAAGCCCTGCATCAGTTGTGAGTCTTCAGTGCCGGCGCGCAGATACGAGCCGAGTTTGGTCTTTTCGATCATGAACCAGGTGCCAAAGCACACCAGCAGGGCGATCACAATAACCCAGGCACGATAGTAAGGCAGGAACATGAATCCGAGATTCATCCCGCCCTTGAACACCTCGGGCATGGGGTAACGGAGCCCGGAGACACCGAAGATGTTGGTCAGTACACCCTGCAGGAGCAGGGCCACGCCGAAGGTCAGCAGCAGGCTGTAGATGTGGTCCTGGCCTGCGATTCTGCGCAGCAGAAAGTATTCGATCAGCACTCCCAGTGCACCCACAAGCAGCGGTGCCATAAACAGTGCGACCCAGTAATTGACGCCCAGGTAGTCGAACAGGATGACGGTAATCATGGCGCCAAGCATGTACATGGCGCCGTGGGCAAAGTTGATTATCTTGAGCAGGCCGAAAATAACCGCCAGCCCCAGACTCAAAAGCGCATAAAACGCACCGTTAATGATGCCGATCAGCAGCTGACCAAACAGTACAGCAAGCGGGACACCGAAAATCATGGACATTTTGCTTACTCCAAACGCAGCGCAAACCCGCTACCGGGAATCATCGTTGCAAATTCCCGGGGCCCCTGCCCGCTGGCAGGCAGGCCCCGAAGATAAGGCTCTCTGCTTTGCCTGTTATTTGCTGGTCACCAGCGGGCACTTGCTTTCGGAGAGCGGACGATAGGCCTCTTCAGCCGGGATGGTGCGAAGAATCTCGTACAGATCCCATTCACTCTCTGACTCGGCGGGGGTTTTGACCTCTGCCAGGTACATGTCGTGCACCATGCGGCCATCGACACGGATTTTGCCATTGGTGGCGAACATGTCGTTGATCGGGGTATCCATCATCTGCTGGCGCACTGTCTGGGAGTCGTCGGAACCGGTGGCTTTCACCGCGTTCAGATACTGCATGGTGCTTGAGTAGATCCCGGCGTGAACCATGGTCGGGCGTACTCCGGTTTCAGCCATGAAACGGTCCGACCAGGCGCGGGTTTCTTCGTTCATGTCCCAGTACCAGCCGGTCGTCAGCTGGATGCCCTGAGCGGCATCCACGCCCAAAGCGTGTACGTCGGTGAGGAACAGCAGCAGCGCGGCCAGGGTCTGGCCTGACTGGGTTACGCCAAACTCACTGGCGGTATTGATAGCGTTGGTGGTATCCGCCCCGGCATTGGCCAGCGCAACCACATCGGCTCCGGAGGCCTGGGCCTGGAGGATGAAAGAGGAGAAATCAGGGGTGGGGAACGGATGCCGCAGGGTGCCAATGATCTCGCCACCGTTGGCCTCGACAACGCGGGTTACATCACCTTCAAGGGCATGACCAAAAGCGTAGTCGGCCGTCAGGATGTACCAGGTCTTGCCACCTTCTTTTACCACGGCGCTGGCGGTACCATTTGCCAGCGGATAGGTGTCATACACATAATGAATGTGGTTTGGTGTGCAGTGCTCGTTGGTAATGCTGGAGGCCGCAGAGCCGGAAACAATACCCAGTTTGTTGTTTTCTTCAAGAATGTCACTGACCGCGATGGTGACAGAGGAAGCCACGAGACCGGCAACCAGATCGACATTGTCGTTTTCGACCCAGCGCCGAACGGTACTGGAGGATACGTCCGGACTGTTGCGGTCATCCGAGCTCACCACTTCAATGTTGACACCGTTCACCTTGCCACCGAAATCGGCAACCGCCATTTCCAGCGCTTTCAGGCCATTGGGACCAGCCAGGTCCCGGTAGGTACCGGACATATCCGCCAGATAGCCAATCTTTACCACGTCGTTCGAGATCTGTGCCTGGGCGCCGGCCGCCATCATGGTCGAGGCGACGGCTGAGGTCAGAAGCTTTTTCATGATTGTCATTGTTATTTCTCCGCTACTGTCGTGCGTTGGTTGTTCGGGTTGTTGTTGCCGTTCTAATTGTTGCTGTTGTGATTGTTGCTTTTTTCTATCCAGTGTCAGACTCCCAGATAGTCGTTCAGCAGCGACTGCTTGGCTTCAAGCTCGTCGGCGCTTATTTCTTCCACAATCTGGCCATGCTCCACGACATAGTGGCGGTCGGCCAGCGGCGCGGCAAAGTGGAAATTCTGCTCCACCAGCACAATGGTCAGGCCCTTGTTCTTGAGCTTGATCAGCACTTCGCCAAGCTTTTCGACAATGACCGGTGCCAGGCCCTCGGTGATTTCGTCGAGCAGCAGCATGTTGGCGCCGGTCCTGAGGATGCGGGCCATCGCCAGCATCTGCTGCTCGCCGCCTGACAGTTTGGTGCCCTGGCTGAAGCGGCGCTCGTAGAGGTTAGGGAACATGGAGTAGATTTCTTCCAGGCTCATGCCGCCACTACGTACCACCGGCGGCAGGGTGAGGTTTTCCTGGACGTTGAGCGCGGAAAAAATGCCCCGGTGTTCGGGGCAATACCCGACTCCCAACCTTGCAATGTGGTGCGGCGCACAGGACATGGTCTCTTCACCATTGATCATGATTGACCCGGTACGGCGTCCCACCATATTCATGATGGCCTTGAGCGTCGTGCTGCGACCGGCACCGTTGCGACCAAGCAGAGTCACCAGCTCGCCGCGGTTAACCACCAGATCGATGCCGTGCAGGATGTGAGACTCGCCATAAAAAGCATGGAGGCCGGACACACGTAACTGTTCATATTCTCTGTCCGCACCCTGGCTCATTCTGCTGCCCCCTGCGTTGCCGGCGCCGTATCGTTGGCAGTGCCCATATAGACCTCCCGCACCCTCGGATCAGCAGACACCTCACTATAGTCACCCTCGGTCAATACCGAACCCTGGGCCAGCACGGTAATACGGTCACAGAGCTTGCTGACCACGCCAAGGTTATGTTCCACCATCAGCACAGTGCGGCCCTCGGCTGCCTTGCGAACAAGCTCGACCACGCTTTCTACGTCTTCACCGCCCATGCCCTGGGTCGGCTCGTCAAGCAGAAGCAGTTCCGGCTCCATGGCCAGGGTGGTGGCCAGCTCCAGTGCCCGCTTCTGGCCATAGGCAAGCTCCACGGTTATGGAGTTGGCGTACTCGGCAAGGCCCACCGAATCCAGCAGTTCCATGCAGCGCTGGTTCAGTTTGTTCAGCGAGGTACCGGATTTCCAGAAACGGTAGGAGCCGTTTTCTCCGGCTTGCAGGGCAACCCGGATATTTTCCAATGCGGTCATGTGAGGGAATACCGCGGAAATCTGGAATGAACGGATAACTCCCTTGCGGGCAATGGCGGCGGATTTCATCGAGGTAATATCCTGCCCCTTGAACAGAATCTGTCCGCGGGTCGGAATGAGGAACTTGGTAAGCAGGTTGAAGACCGTGGTCTTGCCGGCGCCATTGGGACCGATCAGGGCATGAATATGGCCTTTACGAATCTTCAGATTGACGTCGTCGACCGCAACAAAGCCCTTGAATTCCTTGACAAGGTTACGGGTCTCCAGCACGTACTGTTCACTCATGAGCAAACCTGCCTTTGTTATTGTTGTACCTGTTAACACAACCACAGAATAGATTGACGTATACGTAAACGTCAACAATTAATTATGATTTTTGATTACATTCTGATCACCCAGGAAATCGCACACCAGAGCCAGGACCCGCTCTTTTCTCTCCAGGTGGGGCGAGTGGCCGGTATCCTCCAGAAAAACCTCCCGCGCGCTGGCACCAATGCCGCCGGCAATACTGGTCACCTGCTCCGGCACTCCGTATTCATCGTTTTCCCCCTGAATGACCAGGGCCGGACAGGCAATGGCTGCCAGCCAGTGACTGAAGTCCAGCGCAGCGTGGAACCCTTCATCGAGCCAGACCCCTCGCCAGGCGTTGAACAGATCATCGGTGCGGTTGCCATGATATCGCTTCAGGCGCTCCCGGAAATCGGTTTCCTGATAGCGGACAGTCATCTCCTCAATGCCCGCCACTGTCAGATGATCAGCGTAGGTATGGCCGGCCATGGTGACAAGCGCCTGCACCCGGCTGCCCATGGCGCCGGATGCTATTAACGCAATGGAGGCGCCATCACTATGACCGATCAGCACGACCTCTTGAATGGCCAGCCTGTCAAGCAGGCGCGGGAGCCAGACGGCACCCGCTTTTTCCTGATAATCGTAGGGGCGCGGCAGAACCTCATCTGTGGAGCGGCCGTAGCCCTGACGGTTATAGATCAGGGCATTGCAGCCGGTCGCGTTGGCCAGCTGTTCCGGAAACCTGCGCCACAGGGCAATGCTGCCCAGGGATTCGTGCAGGAACACCAGAACCGGCCCCTGCGGATCGGGATGAAGTAATTGCCTGACCTCCAGTTCAACGCCCTCACCCACCGGCACCATCGCATCTCTTATCTGCATGGCATCAGCGTTCAGGGGGAATGGAATAGGTCATGGTGGAGTGGGCCACGGGTTCTTCCACGCCTTGGGAGTAAACGAACACTTCACCCACACCCATGGTACGGCCAACTTTCAGCATGGTTGCCCGGGCCCGGATCGGCTGATGCGCCTTCGGCTTGCGCAGGAAATTGATATTGAGGTTGGTGGTTACCGCCAGTGGCACCAGGCCAATCTTGCTGAGCAGCGCCGCATAAAGGGTGACATCGGCCAGTCCCATCATCGCCGGGCCGGATACGGTACCCCCTGGCCTCAGATGCTCTTCATCCACCTCCAGTTTCATTTCTGCCCAGCCATCACCCAGCTCCTCAAGGGTGCCGTAACGGACACCCTGGGGAAACTGTTCGGCAAGAAAAGCCTGCAGCTCAGCAAACGTCACGACCATATATTCTTCTCTTCTTTTGCCTGGTTACGCAGAACGAAACGCTGGATCTTGCCGCTGGGAGTCTTCGGTAACTCATCGACGAATTCAATTTCCCGCGGGTAGGCATGAGCAGACAGACGGTGGCGAACCAGTTCCTGCAGTTCCCCTCTCAGGGCATCTTCGCTCTCCGGCTCCTGATCGCTCTTGATCACCACATAGGCCTTGATAATCGAGCCCCGCTTTTCATCGGGCTTGGCCACCACCCCGGATTCGGCAACAGCCCTGTGTTCCAGCAAGGTACTCTCCACATCAGCCGGACCCACGCGATAGCCCGCAGTGGTGATGATGTCATCGTCGCGACCACTGAAAGAAAAGCTGCCATCGCCGTGACTGACCACCATATCGCCGGTGAGATAATAACCGTTCACGAACGGGTCTTTCTCGCCCCAGGTATAGCCATCGAAGTGGAACAGCGGGGACGCTTTGACATCCACCGCGACCTGGCCGATTTCACCCTCACCCACTTCCTCATTCTTCGCGTTCAGCGCAACCACCCGGTGGCCGGGGGAGGAATAACCCATGGAACCCGGGCGGACCGGATGCTCCAGACCGTGGAAGTTGCAACAGGTCATGCCGGTCTCGGTCTGGCCGTAGTGGTCCTTTACCGGGCAGAAATGCCGTTTCTCCATCCAGCTCACCACTTCCGGGCTCAGTGGCTCGCCGGCACTGCTGGCCACCCGCAAGCCCAGGTTCTCAACCTCAGGCAGGACATGGTCGTTGGCTTTCAGTAACCGGTAGGCCGTAGGGGCAGCCGCCAGGTTGGTTATGCCGTATTTGCGGATCATGTCGTAGGTGGTTTCCGGGGTGAAGGCGCCCGGGTTGAAATGGGTCGCATGGCCCATCAGCAGGGGACCAATGACGGCGTAATAAAGGCCATAAGCCCAGCCCGGGTCGGCGACATTCCAGAACACGTCGTCGTCCCGCAGGTCGATGGCGTACTTCATATAGACATAGAATGCCAGCAATGCTCTCGCCGGCACTGCCACACCCTTGGATTTGCCTACGGTTCCCGAGGTGAACATCTGCAGGAACGGGTCATTGCCGCTGATCAGTACCGGTTCGAACTGGTCAGACTGCTGGGCCAGGGTGTCGTCGAAGTCGGGAATATCGCCATTCACTTCCACGGCATTCACACAGACCACCGGCGGGCAGGCCTTGACCTCGAGCAGCTTGGGATAGTTCACGGGGTCAGTGACCACCAGTTTCGTGCCGGCGCGCTCGAAGCGGTATTCAATGGCGCCGGGGCCAAAAGCGGTAAACAGCGGCTGATAGACAGCGCCGGCTCTCAGGGTACCGGCGATAACCACGAGCAACTCAGGGCCGCGAGGCAACAGTGCGGCAACCCTGTCGCCTTTTGCAATTCCCCTCGACTTGAGGTAATTCGCGAAACGGGCAGATTCTTCCTTGAGCCGGGCAAAGGTGAGTTTGCCGGAGCCACCGTCCGCTTTTTCGTAATACAAAGCGACCCGATGAGTGTCGTCCGCCCATTTGTCACAGATTTCAGTGCAGACATTCAGGCCAGCATCCAGGCTGCCCTCAAGGACCTCCGACTCAAGACTGGCGGCATCGAAATTGTTGTAGACCGATTGGTATTCCGGAAGGCTCATATCCCAGTCCTTTTATTGTTGTGGGCGATTTCTGGATTCAATTTCTAGCATAAGCTAAAGTTTACGTAAAGGTAAACCTACAGATCAAAAATAAACGCCTTCGGAATCTGGTGGCATCAGTGTGAAACCTGCCGCTGATCCTGAAGGCGCTGTCTGCTCAGCTTTATTTGCGGTAGTAGAATTTCTGGATGCTGGAGAAGTCGAGTCCACCGTTCCCTTCGTTGGCGTGGAGCGCAAACAGGTTGCGGGCCAGTGAGCCCATGGGAATTGGCGCCTTGTTCCTGACTGCATTATCGAAGGCCAGACCCAGGTCCTTGTTCATCAGGTCAACCAGGAAACCGCCCTCGTAATTACGTGACGCCGGCACGCCTTCCATCACTCCCGGCCAGGGGTTGTAGACGTTCAGTGCCCAGTTGCCGCCCGAGCTCTGCTTCATGATTTCCGACAGCACGGCAGGATCCAGGCCGTTCTCCACTCCCAGGGCGAGGGCCTCGCTGGTGCCACTCATCAGGATCGCCAGCAGCATGTTGTTGCAGATTTTGGCAATCTGCCCGGCACCGTGAGGACCGGCGTGAAAAATGTTCCTGGCCATGCCGTCAAGGATTGGCCTGGCACGTTCGAATGCGTCGGCTTCGCCTCCACAGATAAACGTCAGGGTGCCTGCCTTGGCACCACCGACACCCCCGGAAACCGGCGCGTCCATAAAGCTGATGCCGGCCTCAATCGCCGCTTTGGCCACACCCTTTGCGGTTTCCGGTGCAATAGTGGATGAATCAATGACCAGGGTGGTGGACGCCAGTTGTTGCAACAGGCCGTTGTCTCCCAGGTAGACCGATTCCACATGCTGCCCCGCCGGCAACATTGAAATCACCACCTCTGCCCCTTCCACTGCTTCCTGGATCGTCGCTGCGGACTTCGCGCCTTCGCTGGTAACCGCTTTCACCGCCTCGGGGGACAGGTCGAACACCGTCAGCTCGTGACCTGCCTTGATAAGGTTGATCGCCATCGGCCCACCCATGTTACCAAGACCGATAAAGGTAATAGTTGCCATATTATTGTTCTCCGTTATTCTGCCCAGATTTGGTGTGTTCGGTTTCACTCAAAGAACTGCTCGATCCAGTCCGGATCCACGCTCTCCAGGTCTGGAAAGTGCCAGCGTGGTTTCCGATCCTTGTCAATCAGCAAGGCCCGGACGCCCTCGGCAAATTCACCCATCTTCAGGCTGTTCAGGGATAGCTGCAATTCCCTGTCAAACACCTCGGCCAGGCTGTCGTGCGCACTGCGGTGATAGTGCCGCCAGTGCAGCGCCAGCGATGTGGGTGATGCCTTGGCGACGTTTTTCACAGCCTTCATCAACCACTCGTCATCACCGGCATAAGTGGCCAGATTGTCCACCACTTCGGTCAGGGAATCGCCGTCGGTGAGCGCCTGAATCACGTCGTAATGCTCGCGCAGGGCAGATGCAGGTTTAAGCGCCTCACCGCCCCGCTCGAATCGTCGCAAAACCTGGCTTGCGCCTGCATACGGGTCCTGCCTCAGGTCTTTTGCCAGTATCGCGCCCATTACATTGGACTTTTGTTCATGGGGAATAAAACGATCCGCCAGCCCCACAAACAGGGCATCTGCAGCGTTCATCGGGACGCCGGTCAGGCCCAGAAAAAGCCCGGTCCGTCCCGGCATCCGGTTGAGAAACCAGCCCGCTCCCACATCCGGATACATACCGATAGCGACTTCCGGCATCGCCAGCCGGGACTGTTCGGTGACGACCCGGTGGGAACCGCCGGCCATCACCCCGAGGCCACCACCCATGACTATGCCATTACCCCAGATTACAACAGGTTTGGGGAAGGTATGAATCTGGTAGTCCAGCTGGTATTCGTCGCGGAAGAACTGCTCGCCCTCACTTGTGGTGGACCCTTGCTGTCCGCTTTCGGTCATGGAGCGGTAAAGCGCCACAATATCGCCACCGGCGCAGAAGGCTTTATCGCCGGCCCCCTCGATCCAGACTGCGGCGACCTGATCGTCATTGGCCCAGTTTTCGAGCTGCGGCTGAAGCCGGTGAATCATATCGAGCGACAGGGCGTTCATGGACTGGGCGGCGTTCAGCCGCACAACCCCCAGTTTCCAGCCACCGTGGGCCCTGTGCTCTTCAAACAAAACAGAAGTGTCTGACATAGGCTATCGGCTCACCGGTTTTTCCATTGCGGGGTGCGTTTTTCCAGAAAGGCATTGACCCCTTCCTGCTGATCTTCGGTTCTGAACAGGTCCACGAACAGCTCCCGCTCCATGCGCCAGCCATCATCATGACTACGGCCGTCCCGGGCACTCATTACCAGGGTTTTGCAGCGGGAAACCGACGACGGGCTCTGTCTGGCGGTCATCTCTGCCAGTTCCAGGGCCTTGCCCAGAGCAGTGCCGGAAGCCACGACTTCTTCCACCAGGCCAATGCTGAGCGCCTTATCGGCCCTGATGCGCTCGCCGCAGAGGATCATGCGCTTGGCCCAGCCCTCGCCTACCAGCCAGGGCAGGTTCTGGGTACCACCGGCACAGGGCAGCAGCCCGACGGTCGCTTCGGGCAGGGCC
Source organism: Marinobacter sp. (assembly GCF_035268745.1). Classification (GTDB taxonomy): domain Bacteria; phylum Pseudomonadota; class Gammaproteobacteria; order Pseudomonadales; family Oleiphilaceae; genus Marinobacter. The sequence continues at coordinate 8,062 of NZ_DATFKH010000241.1, read as the reverse complement.
ATCTGGGCATGTTCCTCGGCAATGCGGATGTCGCAGGCCATGGCACATTCAAGCCCACCGCCCATGGCGTAACCGTTCATTGCCGCGATGGATACGCCGCGGAAGCGGCTGAGAGCAATGAATGCCCGGCCAAAGGCCTTGCCCATCAGCTCTGCGTTGGCGATATCACCATCGGCAAAGCTCTTGAGATCGGCGCCGGCGGAGAAGAATTTCTCGCCCTGGCCGGTCACCACCAGGGCAAAAATGTTGCGGTCCGCATTCAGAGCCTCAATGGCCTCTTCCAGCGCATTCAGGGATGCCAGCGTCCAGGTATTCGCCGGCGGGTTATTGATGGTGAGAATCGCGGTGTGGTCGCGTTTTTCTAACTGAATCAGTTCGCTCATGGAAAGTTCCTTGTTATTGAATCGCCTCGGCGACGCCCGGCTCCAGCAGCCGGCGGGCCATGATCAGCCGCATGATTTCGTTGGTACCCTCGAGTATCTGGTGTACCCGCAGGTCGCGCACGTATCGCTCCAGCGGGTATTCGCGGATATAACCGTAACCACCGTGGAGTTGCAGTGCCTCATTGCACACCTCGAAACAGGCATCGGTAGCGAAGCGCTTGGCCATGGCGCAGTGCAGCGTGGCCTCATTGTTACCCTGGTCCAGCCGGTAGGCCGCCAGACGTACCATCTGCCTGGCAGCTACCAGGTTGGTGGCCATGTCCGCCAGCTTGAACTGGAGAGCCTGGAAGCCGGCCAGTGCCTGGCCAAACTGCTGGCGCTCATGCATGTAATTGCGGGCACGAAGCAGCGCGGCCTGGGCACCACCAATGGAACAGGTGGCAATATTGAGGCGACCGCCATCCAGGCCTTTCATGGCAATCATGAAGCCCTGACCCTCTTCACCCAGTCTGTTATTGAGAGGCACCCGGACATTCTCGAAGGTGATCTGGCGGGTTGGCTGGCTGTTCCAGCCCATTTTTTCCTCGGCCTTGCCGTAGTGAATGCCATCACTGTCGGCGGGCACCACAAAGGCACTGATACCTTTGGCACCGCTATCGGGCTCACCGGTACGCGCCATGACCACCAGCATCTGGGTGGCACCAGCACCGGAGATGAATACCTTGCTGCCGTTAAGCAGGTAGCTGTCGCCGTCCCGGGTAGCCCTCGTGCGCAGATTACCGGCATCGGAGCCAGCACCCGGTTCCGTAAGACAGTAGGAGCCCAGCCACTCACCGCTGGCCATTCTCGGCGCGATCTGTTTGCGGATATCGGCACTGCCGAACTGCGCCACCATCCAGGTGGCCATGTTATGGATGGTGATGTAGGCGGCAGTGGAAGGGCAGGCCGTTGCCAGCTCCTCCACGATCACGCTGGTGTCGAGTCGGGACAGGCCCATGCCACCCTCGGTTTCCGGCGTATAGATGCCGCAGAAGCCCACTTCGCCCGCTTCGCGAATCACCTCCACCGGGAACAGGTGGTCTGCGTCCCATTTCGCCGCGTGCGGCGCCATGGCTTTTTCCGCGAATGCCTTGGCAGCCTCGCGGAAGGCCACCTGGTCTTCCGTCAGGTCAAAGTTCATGGGTTCCCCTTACCGCATGCGGATGGAGAAGTTGGTTTCGGCAACCGCGTCGCTACTGAACCAGCGCGCGGTAATGGTCTTGGTTTCGGTGTAGAACTTCACTGCCTGCTTGCCGTAGGCATGCTGGTCACCGTAGAAGGACCCCTTCCAGCCGGTGAATGAGAAGAACGGCAGAGGAACCGGAATAGGCACGTTAATGCCTACCTGACCCACTTCGATTTCATGCTGATAGCGGCGTGCCGCACCACCGGAGCTGGTAAAAATGGAGGTTCCGTTGCCATAGGGGTTGGCGTTCACCAGGGCAATAGCATCCTCCAGGGTGTCCACTTCCATGCAGGAAAGCACCGGGCCGAAAATCTCTTCCTGGTAAATATCCATATCCGCCTTGACGCCGGAGAACAGGGTCGGGCCAACCCAGTTTCCGTTCGGCAGGCCGTCCACGGTGCAGTTGCGACCGTCAAGCAAAAGCCTGGCGCCCTCTTCCTCACCGCGGGTAATCAGGGTTTCCACCCGCTCTTTGGCTTTCTGGCTGATGATCGGGCCATAGCTGGCGGACTTGTCATTCCAGGCACCTGGCCTGACTGCGGCCAGGGCTTCTTTCACTTCCGCAATCCACTCCTGGGCCGCGCCCACGAAAACCGCCACGGAGATAGCCATGCAGCGCTGGCCGGCGGCGCCCACTGATGCCCCGACCAGGGCCTTGACCACCTGATTCTTGTCGGCATCAGGCAGCACCACCATATGGTTCTTGGCACCGGCGAAGCTCTGTACCCGTTTCATGTGGCGGGTACCGGTTTCGTATATGTACCGGCCGACCGGCACGGAACCAACGAAAGACACCGCCTTGATGGCCGGGTCGGTCAGCAGCACGTCGACCTGCTCCTTGCCACCATGAACCACCTGCAGCACACCCTTGGGCGCGCCGGCCTGTTCAAACAGCTCGGCGAGTTTCATCGGCGTCAGCGGGTCCTGCTCGGACGGCTTGAGGATAAAAGTGTTGCCGCAGGCAATGGCCATTGGAAACATCCACAGCGGGATCATCGCCGGGAAGTTGAACGGGGTGATGCCGGCGCAGACACCCAGGGGCTGGGTGTAGGAATAGGTGTCGATCTCACGGGCCACGTTCTCGACGGTTTCGCCCATCATCAGGGACGGAATATTGGCAGCGTGCTCGACCACCTCGATGCCCCGCCAGACGTCGCCTTTGGCATCCTCGAAGGTTTTACCGGTTTCGCTGGAGAGAATCTCCGCAATTTCATCGTGATGCTCTTTTAACAGCGCCTGGTAACGCATCATCACCCGGGCCCGCTCGGATACCGGGGTTTCCTTCCAGGCCTTGAACACTTCACCGGCGTTGTCGATGGCACGGCGCATTTCCGAGGCTGTGGTGCAGGGCGCGCGGGCAATCACTTCATTGGAGGCAGGATCAGTGACGTCGATCCACTGGTCGGTCTGGCTTTCCACGAACTCACCAGCGATATAGAGAGGTACGGTTTTCATAGCGATATTTCCTGTCATTGTTGTAGGTATCGGAGGTCAATGCCCTCAGGATTGCCTCAAGCCTAGCACAGCCCCCGGCGGTTTCATGATTGACTAAGTTTCGACCATGATGGATTATCTTTCGATATGTTAAAAATAAAGCAACGTCTATGACCAGAACTTCCCAGTGGCCGGTACCGCCGGACAGCGTACGTTATGTCATCCCCAACCCGGTTATACGCAGCCTGTCGCGGCATCCGCTGACCCGTGACCTTTACCCGCTGGCGTTTGGCCACTATCGGCGGGCAGCAGGCCATCACATGCACAGGGAGCAGCACGGCGACGATCTTCTGATCCACTGCACCGAGGGGGAGGCGTATCTCAGTGTCGAGGACGAACCCTGCCTGGTCAGCGCCGGTGACCTGGTACTGATACCTGCCGGAGCAGCCCACCGCTATACCGCCGCCCCGGAGAATCCATGGACTATCCATTGGGTGCACTATGCTGGCCCACTGGCGGCGCACTTTCGTGAACACATGGGATTTACCGGGGGTATCCGGGTACAGCATATTGGCCGACAGCCCAGGTTACTGGTGGACTTCAACGGATTACTGTCGGTCAGGCAGACCGGCTTCCGCAGTCCGGAACTGGTGCACGTGGCCAACCGCCTGCGGCAATTGCTGGCGGCGGTTCCCCTGAGCGCCGGCAAAGCCGGGCATGCGCAGCAACCGGACCTGGAGACAATCCATAAATTCATGCACGAACATTTGAGCGAGCGTATTTCCCTGGGCCAGCTTGCCAACCTGACCGGCCTCTCACCCTCACATTTTGCCACCCGCTACCGGGCCATGACGGGGGTGTCCCCCATCCAGCACCTGCTACACCTGAAAGTCGAACAGGCCTGCCAGATGCTGGACACCACTGATCATTCCTTTACCCGTATCAGTAGCATGCTAGGCTACGATGACAATTACTATTTCTCCCGGTTGTTCAAAAAAGTTATGGGTCAGGCGCCGAGCGATTACCGCCACAGTCATCGACACTAGCAGGCGCCGGCCCGACTGGCGCCGGCAAAACCGAATCCACATCGACGATAAAGGAAAACAGGCATGGCGAATGCAAAAGGCTACGCAGCTGAATCCGCCGAATCCGGACTGGCGCCCATCAGCTTTGAGCGCCGGCAACCGCGCCCGGACGACGTCTCCATCGAGATCGATTACTGCGGCGTTTGCCACACCGATATCCATTTCGTGCAGAACGACTGGGGTGTCACCGAGTTTCCGGTGGTACCGGGCCACGAGATCATTGGCCGGGTGACCGCTGTCGGGCCAGAGGTTAAGAACCATAGCGTTGGCGATACTGTCGGTGTTGGCTGCATGGTGGATTCCTGCCGCACCTGCCCGGCCTGCGAGTCCGGCCTCGAGCAGTATTGCTCCGAAGGCATGACGGCCACCTACAACGGTGTTGACCGGCACGACGAGAGCATTACCTACGGCGGCTACTCGGACAGGATTGTCGTCAGCGAGCGCTTCGTGGTGAAGGTCCCTGAAAAACTTGACCCGGCGGCTGCCGCGCCAATTCTGTGCGCCGGCATCACCACCTATTCACCGCTGCGCCACTACGGCATAAAGCCAGGCGATAAAGTCGGCGTCATCGGTATGGGCGGCCTTGGCCACATGGGGGTGAAATTTGCCAGGGCACTGGGCGCGGAAGTCACCCTGTTTACCCGCTCGGAAAGCAAGGTTGCCGAGGCCAGAAAGCAGGGCGCTGACCACGTGATTATCTCCACCGACCGGGCCCAGATGAAAGCCGCCAGGGAAACCTTCGACTTCATGCTGGATACAGTGCCGGTCCAGCACGACCTGAACCCCTACCTGAGCGCCCTTAAATTCGATGGCACTCATATCCTGGTTGGACAGCTGGACCCCATTGAACCGCCGCTGCAGGCCGGTGCTCTGGTAGGCAGGCGTCGTGTGCTGGGCGGTTCCCTGATCGGCGGCATGCCCGAAACCCAGGAAGTGCTGGATTTCTGCGCCGAACACGACATCACCTGCGACATAGAGATGCTGGATATCAGAAACATCAACGAAGCCTACGAGCGCATGAAACAGGGCGACGTGAAGTACCGCTTCGTGATTGATATGAAGACTCTCAGAGCAGTGTAAATGAACAGACCCGGAGAGCCTTCATGAGACTGGTCTGCATATCCGACACCCATAGCATGCATCGCCAGATTGCGGTGCCGGACGGCGACGTTCTGATCCACGCCGGGGATTGCCTGGGGGCAGGCACGGTTGCCGAACTGGAAGATCTCGACAACTGGTTCTCCGAACAGCCGCACCGTCACAAGATCCTGATCGCGGGCAACCACGACTGGTGCCTTCAGGATGAGCCGGCAGAGGCCGAAGCACTGCTCAGAAACGCCATTTACCTGCGGGATTCCGGCATCGCGATTGAAGGCCTCAGTTTCTGGGGCAGCCCCTGGACACCGGTGTTCTTCGACTGGGCCTTCAACCTCACCCGCGGCCCCGCCATTGCCGGGCGCTGGGAGCAGATTCCGGGCGATACCGATATCCTGATCACCCATGGCCCTCCCGCGGGCATTCTCGACCAGGTAGTCACAGCGACCCACGCCGAGTCGGTGGGATGCGACGATCTGGCCCGGGAACTGGAAAGGCTACGGCTGAAAATGCACGTGTTCGGGCATATTCACGAAGGCCATGGCCAGCAGCGCCTGGGTGATTGCCTGTTCGTCAATGCCAGCACCTGCAACAGCGCCTTCAGGCCACTGAACCCGCCGATTGTGGTGGATCTCTGAGGCGCCGGTTTCAGCGCTCGGCAACCACCCGCTCAACCACACTGCGAAGCTCCGGGGAATCCGGCTTTACCCGGCTGGGAAACGCCCCCACAACCTCGCCCCGGCTATTCAGCACATATTTGTGAAAGTTCCAGCGGGGCTGGCTACTCTGGCTGTTAATGCCCTGGAACACCGGATTGGCGGCGTTTCCGGTCACGGCGGTAGGCGCAATCATGGTGAAGGTCACGCCATAATTCTTGAAACAGACACTGGCCGCTTCAGCTTCGCTGTCTGCTTCCTGGCGAAAGTCGTTACTGGCGAAGCCGACCACCACCAGGCCCTGGTCCCGATACTCCTGGTGGACCTGCTCGAGGCCATCGAACTGGCCGGTGAAACCGCAGCGGCTGGCGGTATTGACGACCAGCATGGGCTTGCCAGCGGCCATGTCACAAAGATTGACCGACTCCGACGAATGCAGCTTGCGCAGGTCATGGTTGAGGTAGGCCGGGCACTCGGCAGCCAGAACCGACGCCGAGGTCAACATTAAGGTCAGGGCAATCAGGGCTCGCATATCGGCTTCTCCATAGGGCATCATCATTGCTCAGTCTATAGTTTACGTTCGAGCCGGCAAAACAGTTTCCATGACACCCGCAGCAACCCGACATTCCGCTCTCCCCGGCACCGCCGACCTGGACAATCCGCTGTACTACCTCGAAAACTTCGAGACAGTGGTGCGGTGGGTGCGAGAGCACCACAGTGATTTGCTGACAACCCTGGAGACCGGGCATATAGACAGCCTTGTGGCGCTGAACCAGCCTGAACGGGCATTGCTGGCACGACTGGTCATGCGCACCGGCGAGCTGTTCCGGGTGGAAAAGCTAAATTACCCCGAGCTCGGGCTGTCAGCGCAGAACGCCGCGAATGCACTGGTGCGCCATGGCTGGATTGATGACAACCCGGAGGTCCCTCTGGCCGAGCTCTTCCGCCTGTTCACTGTTGCCGAACTTCGCCCTGCCCTGACCGGGCAGATCGCCGCTGCTGGCCTGCCAGTCACCGCAGCAAAGGGGCGGCTGAAAGAGGTCCTGACACCGCTGAATCCCGACCCCGTTCCGGTAGACCACTGGTTGCCCGGTATCCAGACCCGGGTCATTGGCCTCAACCACATGGAGCTGTTTGACCGCCTGCGGCTGATGTTTTTTGGCAACCTGCGCCAGAGCTGGTCCGACTTTGTGCTGGTGGAACTGGGCCACCAACAGTATGAGCAGGTCGTTATTTCACCCCGATCCCGGGCCTTTGACACCCGCGATGATGTGGACCGCTACCTGGTCATGCACCGCTGTCGGGAGCGCCTCGACGACGGTGAATCACCGGCGACGGTATGGCAGGACCTGCCTCCGGCCAATGCCAATGCCTGGCTGGAAAGCCGGCGGGGACGGTTGCTGTTCGAGCTGGGCAAGCGGGCGGAACGTAGCGGCAATACCGGGCTCGCGTTGTCCGCCTACAGCGCCAGCGGTCATCGTGAAGCCCGCCTGCGGCAGCTGCGGCTGCTGGAGCGCCTCAGGCGCCACCGCGAGGCCTGGGATCTGGCCCGGGCCGGCGCAGCCGAAGCAGGATCGGGAATGGATCAGAGAGGGCTTGAGCGCATCCTGTCACGATTGGCGAAAAAGCTGGGCGAAGCCGTGCCCCCGGCCTCTGCACGCCCGGCACTCCTGAGCTTTACCCTGGCGCTGGAAAATCCGGAGGGACATTCAGTGGAGTGGGCGGTCGGGCAACACCTGACACGGCCACAGGCTCCGGTGGCCTACGTCGAAAACACCCTGATCAATGGCCTGTTTGGCCTGCTGTGCTGGCGCGCCCTGTTCGCGCCCGTGCCCGGCGCGTTTTTCCATCCGTTCCATAGCGGCCCCGCGGATCTGTACCGGGAAGATTTCGTGGCACGCAGGCAGACACTGTTCGAGGACTGCCTCGGCGCCCTCGCCACCGGCGATTACACAACCCGCATCCGTAACACCTGGCGTCAGAAGCAGGGTCTTGCCTCGCCATTCGTGATCTGGCCGGCACTGCCGGAGGACCTGCTGGAACTGGCCCTGGAGTGTATTCCGGCACGTCATCTCGAGCTGATGTTCCGCCGCCTGCTGGACAACCTGCGGGAACACCGGAGTGGTTTCCCCGATCTGATCCGTTTCCAGCCAGACCAGGCTGACCCCGACCGGCGCTATGAAA
>NZ_DATFKH010000240.1:0-26916 GCF_035268745.1 Marinobacter sp. | reverse complement strand
ACCAGAAACCGCATCAGGGTACTTGAAGGCCGGATTCTGACCAGATGCTCAGCGTCAATACGACTGTCGCCCGTCGGCTCCAGCACAAACCCGTAATAGTCACCCCGTGTCGGTGCGACCATATTGAATCTGACCGATTTACCGTTTTTTATCACCTGCTGCCAGTTCTGGCGGACAAAATTGTCGAAGCCGGAGTCCGCGACCAGAGAAGGTTCTACTTCCAGACTGGCCCGCTCTGTCGAACCGGAAGGGGCCTGCCACAGGATCTCGAGAATCTCATCGTCACGGTTGGAAATCCTGATCACTTCCGAAAAATCCGGTTGTCTGAACTCGAGGCTCGGCCGTCGCACGGACTGCTGATAAGACAGTGTCTTGGTTGCAAAACTTTCCGCTTCCGACCGGAGGTATTCCACAGTATGTTCTTCGGGTGTGAACACTCCCGTTTCACAACTGCCTGAAATGCTGTGGATTTCCTGGTAGATGGTCGCTCCTCCGTCCACCGGTTTGGCTGTGCCGGTAAAACTGAGGTCACTGGCGAATGCCAGAGCAGGGGAGCTGAAAGCGAGAACTAAGGCGGCAAATGCCGTCAGCCTTTTCATTGCACAAGCTCCGGATAGAGGGTTTTACGGATGTAGAGCAATAGTGGAAACACTGCCAGCCAGCCCACTGCGAGGGCAGCCAGCGAAAAAGTCAGATCCGGCATTTCCACGGCGCCGAGCTTGCTGGCAGACCAGTAGGCAAAAGGGCCAGCTATGGGGGCACAGACAAAGGGGAGCCAGGGCCTGGCACTGATCCATGCAAGTGAGTGTGAGAGCGTGGTCGTGAATGCGGCCCAGAGACCCAGAATCCAGATCGGGGTTAGCTGAAAACCACTGACCCCGTTATCAAGTACACCGGTATTGAACCAGAGTCCGTCCAATAACCCGCCCAGCACCACGCCGGCGCCAATAAACTGAAGTTCGGCCCAGCGCGCCTGGCTGATGAAAATCAGATGAAAGCCAAGCAGCAGGATGACAGCGCCGACCGCTGCAAGTCCGGGATAGAGCACACAGGCAAACCATCCGGCCTGGAACAGCACAAAATTGATGACGTTACGAGCAGTCTGCGACCGGATCATAGGCCGGCAGTGCCAGCGCTTTTGTTGCCGGGTCGGGCGAAAACGATCTGGGAAACGCCAATCGCCCGCTCACTGAAACCGGCCTCGCAGTAGGCGAAATAGAACTGCCACAGACGCCGGAAAGCCTCATCGTAACCGGCACTGGCCAGGGCACCCCGGTTTGCCATGAAGCGGTCGCACCAGTCATGCAGGGTTCGTGCATAATGGAAACCGATGTCTTCAGCGTGGGTCATTACCAGATCCGAACCGGTTCTGACGGAGTTCAGAATGGCACCGAATGAGGGGATAAAGCTGCCGGGGAAGATGAAACGCTGGATAAAGTCCACGTTTTTCAGGGCCCGGTGGTAACGCTGCTCCGGCATGGTGATCGCCTGAACCAGGGCCAGCCCGGAGGGTTTGAGCAGACGTCCGATCTGGGCAAAATAGCTGTCCAGAAACTGTGGCCCGACCGCCTCGATCATTTCGATCGATACCAGCTTGTCAAACTTGCCTTCCAGGTCCCGGTAATCATCGAACAGCAGGGTAATGCGGTCTTCCAGGCCTTCGGACCTGACCCGCTCCCGTGCCAGCTCCAGCTGTTCCCGGGAAATGGTTGTGGTGGTCACCTGGCAGCCGTAGTGCTTGGCGGCGTGAATGGCAAAGCCACCCCAGCCGGTACCGATTTCAATCACCTCGTCTCCCGGCTGCAGATCAAGCTTGCGGCAGATGGTGTCGAGCTTGTGGACAGCCGCTTCATCCAGTGATGCCCCGGCGACGGGATAGATGGCCGAGGAATACATCATGGTGGGGTCCAGAAAAGTCGCGAACAGGTCATTGCCCAGATCGTAATGGGCATTGATGTTTTTTCTGGAACCCTCCCTGGTGTTGCGATTCAGCCAGTGCAGGCCCTTGAGCGCCGGTTTGGTGACCCAGCTGAAGCGGTCTTCAAACTGGTTCATCAGGTCAATGTTGCGGGTAAAAAACCGCAGCAGTGCGACCAGGTCCGGTGTTGACCAGTCGCCCGCAACATAGGCCTCGGCCGCGCCGATACTGCCGCCGGTCAGTAAATCATTCCAGGTGCTCTGGTTGTGAACAACCAGTTCTGCCGGCGGATAGCAATTATCGCCGTCGCCAAAGGTAAGGGTGACGTTGCCATCCCCGCGGCCGGTCTCACGTATGGTCAGGCTGCCCTGCCCAAGCCGGGCAAGTTGCTGGCAAACCAGCGATCTGGCGACACGGCTGGTGAGCGATCCGCGGCCGCTGTTGCCAGCGGTGTCAAACTGAGTATTCAGGTTCTCCATGAGCTTACCTTTCCAGTCATTCCGGTTTTTCCGGTGGTGTGGATTCCGCTGTCGGCCGGCGACACTACCTGGCCCGAGTCCTCTGAACCGCGACGGTAATCCGGGCTGTGTTCCGGAAGTTTGTCGGGGTGGGTGAAGAATTTTACGCCCTTGATTTTCAGCTTCAGCGCGTGCCAGTAGATACCGGCGGTAACCTTGAACGCTTCCAGCGGGAACTGCCTCAGACTTCGATGCAAGATCTTACGATCCAGCGGGCTACGCTGGACCACAAGGGTTGCATCAAATTGTTTCTGATCGCCCTGCAGTACATTCATGTGAACTCTCAGTTCCGGTCCACGGAAGCTGAAGGTCCAGCGATAGTGCTGATCCATCGGATTAAACGGGGAAACATGAAACCTTTTGCTGAACTCGAACCGTTCACTACGCCATTCCGACCCGGCGGGCGAATCAGAGCAGGGGCGCTGGGACTCAAGGCAGTAGGTGTGCCGCTCATGCCAGGGGGTATTGGTGATCTGGGCCAGGATGACCCGGGGAATTGCACCGCCGGCGGGCCGATCCCCCTGGTCATAGCAGAAGTAGAAACTGACCGGGTTGAATACATAGCCCAGATACCGGGGATGGGTAATCAGCTGGACCGCGCCGTCCGGCCGCCAACCGGTGGCCTGTTCCACCTGATCGGACACCGCCTGCAGCAGACTGGCGTTGTCAGGGTCCAGGTAATCTGCCCGCCTGAGCGACAGCCAGTTAAAACGTTCAAGTGAGAACAGTGGGCTGATCCGGGTCACCGAGTTCCATTCACGCAGATCCAGTGCCAGCATTCCGGTGTGGTAACAGAATTCATGGCTGACCGGCGTTTTGCGGCGATGACGTATGGTTCCTTCCAGCCATTCGCTGTGCAGACCGCAAGCCACACTGGCGTCACTTTGTACCGCCATCATCATTACAGCTCCACGCCAAAGGCTTTGGTAACACGCAGCGCACTGCAGACACCGTCTTCGTGGAAGCCATTGAACCAGTAGGCACCACAGAAATGACTGCGGTTCCTGCCGCCAATCTCGTCATACCGGTTCTGGGCGGCGACCGCCTCCAGGCTGAAGACGGGGTGAGCGTAATTGTACCGTTTGATGATCCTTGCCGGGTCGATGTCCCGGGCGCGGTTCAGTGTCACGCAGAAAGTATCTTCGGAACTGTGGAAGTTCTGCAGAATATTCATGTTGTAGGTTACCGACACCGGTTCCGTGCTGTGGCCCGGAATAAAGTAGTTCCACGCCGCCCAGGCACGGCGGTTTGATGGCAGCACCGAGCTGTCGGTATGCAGCACCACATCATTACTCTGGAACGGGATGGCACCCAGAATTTCTTTCTCGGCACCGGTGGCATCCCGGATCATCCGCAGGGTCTGGTCGCTATGGCATGCAAATACCACCTGGTCAAACCGTTGCTGCTCGCCATTGACCTCGACGGTCACCCCGTCGGCATCGCGGGTGACCCCGGATACCGGACTGGAAAGATGGGTCCTGTCACCAAGCCGTTCCATCATTGCAGTGACGTAGGTCGCCGATCCACCGGATATCACCCGCCAGGTGGGACGATGGTCGACGGACAACATGCCATGATTGTTGAAAAACTGCAGAAAGAACCGGATCGGGAACTGTTCCAGAACAAGTTCAGGGGCCGACCAGATAGCCGCACCCATGGGCACGATGTAGTAATTCCGGAAATAGCGGGAGTAGAGATTACGGTTCAGGTACTCGCCCAGGGTTTCATCGTCGTCGATCGATCCGGAAGCCAGATCCTCACGGGATTCCCTGTTAAATCGCAGAATCTCGCGGATCATTCGGAGGAAAGGCAGATTCAGGACATTGGACCGCTGCGCGAACAGGGTATTGAGATTCGTGCCGTTGTACTGAAGGCCTGAAGATTGGCAGTCAACACTGAAACTCATGTCGCTCACTTCAGACTGAACCCCGAGGCGGTCCATCAGTTTGATGAAATTGGGATAGGTCCAGTCGTTAAACACGATAAAACCGGTGTTTACCGGCCACTCCCTGCCACCCGCGGTCACTTTCTCGGTGTTGGTGTGGCCGCCGGCATAATCACCTGCCTCGAACAACTCGACATCATGGTGTTCGGCCAGCAGCCAGGCAGTGGTGAGACCGGATACGCCCGCACCAATGACGGCAATACGCTGACGGGATTTGCTCATTCTCTGTTCCTTGCAGATGTGCTGACTGTAAAGGGTGCGTTCATGACTGTCGGTTCGCCGGAAGCCTCAGCCGTTCTTCCGGCTCATGCTGGCGGACATGCGGTCAATCAGCGTCTGGGGCAGGGCGCCCAGCAGTTTCAGACTCCAGGTAAAGCGCTTGGGGAAAACGATTTCCCGTTTGCCTTTCTGCAGACCTCTGACAATCCGGTCCGCGGCGTCTTCAGCGGTGACCAGAAACGGCATCGGAAAGTCGTTCTTATCGGTCAGTGGGGTCTTGACGAAGCCCGGTGATACCACCACCACATCAATGCCTTCTGCGGCCAGGTCAGCGCGCAAAGCCTGGGCAAAGTATGTCAGTGCGGCTTTGGAGGCGCCATAGCCTTCGGCCCGACCGAATGGAAACCACCAGGCTGAGGAGCTCACTATCACCACCGTGGCCTGCTTGCCTTTGTTTATGGTCCGGCGCAGCGCAGGCAGGGCAATATCCAGGCTGCGGGCGGTGCCGACCACGTTGGTGGTGAGGTTTTTTTCAATCACCTCACTGTCGTATTCACTGATATCCAGGTATTCACAGGTACCGGCATTGAGCACGGCCATATTCAGGTCGCCGTTACTTTCCAGCGTATCGGCAATGGCGGCGAGGTCTTCGCGGCTGGTGGTATCGGCCCGCGCTGTGGTGACGCTTTCGCCACCGAATTGCTGGAGTTCGTCAAGCGCTTCCTGTCGGCGCCCGGTCACGACCAGGTGGTGTCCCTGCTCGATAAGGGCTTTGGTCAACGCTTCGCCGATTCCGGAGCTGGCGCCGGTTACCCAGATGTTCGAGGTGCTCTGGAGGCGTTGACTCATCCTGCCTGACTCCTTATCCAGCGAATGGCTTTGCCCAGAACTGGCAGATTCTCATACAGTAACTGCCCCACATCAAAATAGTCCCGATGACTGGTAACCTTGCCACCATGAATGGCGATCTGGCTGATGCCATCCACGTTGACCTCGTGGCCATTTCGAATGCTCTTGTGCCGCAGGCGCATGACCCAGGGTACACACACATCCCGGCCATTGATGACCGGGTCGCCAAAGTCAAAATTGCAGGAAATGACGTTTGCGTAGGCGCCTGCGAAATACCTTGTAAGCTCTTCAATTCCCTCGACGGTCGCGAAGGGATCCTGAAACCGGATATCATCGCTGTAGATCTTGCGTATATCGTCAAGATTACCGGCGGAGAGATTGTTGAACAGTTTCTGGAACTGCGAGAGCGTCGTGGTGACAGAGCCGTTTGCTTTGCCCATCTCAATCACTGAAGCTGTACTCATTATCGCTGCCTCTTCATTTTATCCAGTTGGCGGGCTTCCTCCATGATATGCCCCGGGATCGGGTTCATTGCCCAGATGATGCCGAGCTTCGACAGCACCCAGAGCCCGTACCATGTGATATCGATCTCGTACCAGCGAAAGCCCTGCCGGACTGACCGGGGCCAGCGGTGGTGGTTGTTATGCCAGCCTTCACCCAGAGTGATCAGCGCGAGCCAGCCGTTGTTGCGGCTGTCGTCGCCGGTATCGAATCTGCGCTTGCCCCAGACGTGGGACAGCGAATTGATTGACACCGTGGCGTGGAAAAGTGCCACTGTTGAGATAAAGAACCCCCAGACCAGAAGCTGTAAGCCATTGGTACCAAGCTGTGGCGCAGTCGCCGCCAGGATTTCACCCAGACCGTAAATGCCGACGGCGGCGAAAGCAGGTACCAGCGAGTCGAACCGGTTCAGAAACCTGAGTTCCGGGAACCGCATCCAGTCCTTGACCCGTCGTTCATCCATTGCAAAACCGGCATCACAGGTGAACCATCCGATGTGGGACCACCAGAAGCCACCCTGGTGAGGCGAGTGAAGATCTTTTTCATCGTCGGAATGCTGATGATGGTGACGATGATGAGCGGCCCACCAGAGCGGCCCACGCTGCGCGGCGCTTGCCCCCAGCAGCCCGAACAGAAACTGGACGGGCCGGCTGGTCCGGAATGTTTTGTGAGCAAAATAGCGATGGTAAAACCCGGTGATTGCGAACATCCTGACGAAAAAAAAGGCCGCAGCGAACCCAACGGCGAAAATGCTTGTACCTGTTACAAAAACCAGCAGGCACGCCAGGTGCAGGGCAATGAATGGTAACACCCGCACAAAGTTGAATGCCCGGGAATTGGTGTCGAGGTGATCAGAACCTGCCTCCGAATCGACCCATCTAAGAATATTTGTCAGCCAGTCCTGCATTCGGGTCATACCCTGCTTGCCTTTTGATTCATGATTCATACCCGACAACCAATCGTTATTTTCTCACGTAACTGCTTGTCTGCCACTCTTACGTTTCCTCAACCAGATCTGGATGTATCGTGAACTATGATTAATAAATCTGATACTTCAAATATACGTTCTGTCGCCATTATCGGTTCAGGGCTGGCAGGCCTGACTGCAGCACGGTTGCTTTATAACCAGGGAATTGACGCCACGGTTTTCGAGAAAAGCCGTGGGCCCGGCGGCAGGCTGGCGTCCAAAAGGGTCAGTGGTGGTTCGGCTGATATGGGCGCCCAGTATTTTACTATCCGTAATCCGGCATTTCTAAGCTTTCTGGAGCAGTATGCCGGCACCGGGACGTTTGCGCCCTGGCAGGGACAGTTCGGCTACCAGCTGGGGCCTGATCACTGGGAGGCGTTTCCGGACGAACAGCGTTACGTCGGCGTTCCGCGAATGACGGCGTTCAGCCGGGCGCTTTCTGCAGATGTCAATCTTGTTGCCAGGACACGGATAGCCCGCCTCGACGGGAACCATGACGGACGCAGTCTGGTGACCGCCGAAGGCCAGAGGACCGGACCTTTTGACGCGGTCGTCATTACCGCCCCACCGGCCCAGGCCCGCGATCTGCTGCGTGCTAGCGGGTTGACCGACCTCGCCGCGGAACTGGATGACGCCGTTCGCCACGTCCAGCCGTGCTGGGCCGTTGCGGCTCATTTTACTTCAGTGCCGTTTGCGCGGTATGTCGGCATGCGCGTGAAGAGCAATATCCTCAGTTGGGTGGCTAACAACAGTAGCAAACCCGGCCGGGATGACGACGGCCAGTGGTGGGTTCTGCATGCCACGTCGGAGTGGTCTCAGGCCAATGTGGACGGGCCTGCGAAGCAGGTTGCCGGTAAAATGATCCGTGAATTCCAGGCGGTGACCGGAACAGACCTGGTACCTTGCGACCTGGTGACCCACCGCTGGCTGTACGCCAAATCCTCGGACCCGGCTATGCCCGTTTATCACTGGTTTGCAGATGAACGCATCGGGCTCGCTGGTGACTGGCTCAGTGGCGGCCGGGTGGAGGGTGCCTTTGACAGTGCCAGCGCGCTTGTTCAGGCCATTACCGAGGTCCCCGCCTATTGATGAGCTGGAAAGTAGGCGGACACGTCCATTCAGGACACGCCGTGAATACATCCATGTAGGCTCGGATGCAGCATCCCTGCTGCATACGTTCCTGAATGGACGTGTCCGCCTACTTCCTTTCAGCCTACCCCGGCGCCATTTCAGGCGGTGTGTAGAAGTGGGTTATGGTGCCATCATTGAATTTGCTGAAAAACGCACTCACCTCGGTAATCTTTTTCAGGGACCTTGAACGGTCAATCGGATCCTTGACCAGTACCTTGATGCCGTTGAAGTTGTCCTGAATATTGGAAAACCGGGCGCGCATGGAGCAGGTGACCACTCGCGCCGGGTCCAGCTGCAGTTCCCGGGCCAGCCATTGACTGTGGGCGGCTATGCCTTCGGCACTCAGATCTTCGCGGGTATCCAGATGGTTCAGCTTCAGCCGGTCAACAATGCAGCGGGAATAACTGGACGGATTGTTGCGGGATACCCTGCGGAACGCTTCCCAGAAAAAACTGTCGGTCAGTTCGGCAAAATATTGCATGTCACTCAGGCAGGTATCGACCCATTCAAACGCCTCCGGGTCGTCCAGCACTTCGTTGATCGCCTCGCGCAGCAGCCAGTCAAAACCGAGCGCGGTTTTGTGGGCATAGACTTTCCGGTACATCTGATGCCGGCTGTAAACGAAATCTTCCAGAGCGCCCAGGCCTTTCTGGGTAATGGCCAGCCCCAGCCACGGCTCCTGGACATCCCAGCCAAAGCGAAGGTTACTTAAAAGGTGATCAAGGTTGAAGCCGCCGATGGTTACCGAGGAATGAAAACCGTCCCGCAGCATGTAATCCGCGCGGTCAGCGTCAATTTCACCGGAGACAATGGACGATAACAGGTCCATCACCAGCCTGGGGGTATCCGATCTGCTCAGTACTCCGGATTCTGCGTCCTGGCCGGCAATAAAATTCCAGAAGGTGCGCGCGTGCTGGCAAAAGGTCTCGCTGGGCTGGACGTCGGTAGTCTCCATAATGCCGATCACATCCCGGGCGTCCAGCCCTGCGTCTTCCATAGCGACGGCAGACAGCACATCGTGAGCAACCCTGACCGAATAGTGTTCATGTTCAAGTTCTTCCGGTTCTGCACGGTGGTAGAGCCGGTAATCCGCATCTTTCCAGAGTTCTTCAAAGCGCCCGCGGCGGGCCATGAGTTCGTGGATTCGTCGCGCCTGGGTAAACTGATGGGAAAAGCTGGAGTGTCCGCTGTCATGAAGCAGGCAGCCAAGGCGGATGATTTTGGCCAGGTAGTCGATGGCATCCAGTTGGCTCAGGCTCAGATCGTTGCGGCTGCTGAGCTTGCGTTCCCGCAGGTAGGCATCAATCATTGAGCGGAACATCCGGGTGCCCACATACATCACGCCAATGCTGTGCAGAAACCGGGAATGGGTCGCGCCGGGAAACACCAGGCTCAGAATGTCGTTCTGACAGATATTGCGCAGGCGCTGGAAAAGAGGGTGATCAATGACCTGGATTTCGTGCCGGTAAAGCGGAATGCCGCCATGAACCGGGTCCATAATCAGCTTGTCGTAGGCACCAAGCAGGTCATTGACTGCACTTCGCATGCTCTGTTGCTCCCAAATTCGGTAAAGATGCCTTGTTATATCACAGCGGCATGCCAGAATAGGAAACAGACCGCCGAATTTACTTTTATCACTGGCAGTTCAGGGCAGAACCATGGCATCGCGCACCGAGCGCATTCTGATCATTGATTCAGACGAGCAGGCCCGTGCAGAGCTGGGCCGTTACCTGAGCGCCCGCGGCTTCTATGTGACCGGTTACCCGGACCTTGCCTCCTCCCGTTCCCTGTTTGACGATCAACCGCCCGATATCATTTTTGCCGATATCCCCCCGGTTGCCATTGGCGAACTGGCCGGGAGTCTCGAAGACGCCGGCTTTTTTGCTCCCATCGTCGCTATCTACGCCACCCGGAAAGCCACCGATATCGTCGAAGCCATGCGCGCCGGTGCCGCCGATGTCGTGCTCAAGCCCTGCTCGGACGATCGTGGTGCTCTGGACGACGTGATCGGCAAGCTGTTCGACCGGGTTCGGGTCAATCGCCTGAATCATCTGTATCGCCAGGAGCTGGAAGAGGCCAACCGCGATCTTCGTGATGGCATTTCGGAGCTCAGGGCCGACCAGAACGCGGGCCGCAAGGTTCAGCTCAAAATGCTGCCGGATCGTGAACAGGTGATGACAGGGCTGACCATTGACTACCTTATCAAACCGTCGCTCTATCTCAGCGGCGACTTCCTGGACTACTTCCCGCTCTCCGACGACAAGGTGCTGGTTTACATCGCCGATGTGTCGGGCCATGGCGCCAGCTCGGCGTTTGTCACTGTGCTGCTGAAAAATCTCACTAACCGTCTGCAGCGCAATCTCCGGCGCGGGTCCAGTAGCGATATTCTGCACCCGGATCAGTTTCTGGAACGTATCAACAGCGAATTGCTGGACACCGGGTTGGGCAAACATGTCACGGTTTTTGTCGGAATCATTACGGTTTCAGAGCGTAAATTGCGGTATTCCGTAGGCGCCCATTTCCCGATGCCGATTCTTTCCTTCGCCAGCGGTGACACCCGGTTTCTGGAAGGGTCCGGCCTGCCGGTAGGGCTTTTCGACAAACCCGAATGGGAACTCTATGAGGTTTCTCTGGCCGAACCCTTCAACCTGATTCTTTTCTCCGACGGAATTCTCGAAGTTATTCGGGAAAAAGGGCTGGATGAAAAGGAACGCAGACTACTTGAAGTCGTATCTGGAGGCGGTCACACTACCGAGGCTTTAAGCGAGGCTCTGAATCTGGACAAGATCACAGAGTTACCTGACGACATTGCTATCGTATCAGTGACGGATACAAAAGCGGTCACTGATGGGGCAGCATAGATATAGTGGCAGTGAACTCAATGGCTGGTTATAAAATCCTGCAGGCAGAACAACAGGGCATCTACGTCCTCAAGTTCATTGGGGAAATCCGGCTGAACCTGTGTTCAACGCTGGATCACCTGGTTGATACCATCACCCAGGATCCGGACTTCAAAACCGTGGTTGTTGATCTTACCGAAACCGAGATCATTGACAGCACGACGCTGGGCCTGCTTGCCAAGATTGCCATGGCTGCCCAGAAGCGCAGTCAGTTTCTGCCCACGCTCATTTCCACCAATCCCGATATCACCCGCATTGCCACCTCGATGGGATTTCACAAGATTTTTATCATTGTGAAGGAACCTGCCTCCCGTATTGAAGAGCTTGAAGAAATACCCGTTCTCAAGGCCAGTGAACAGGAAGTCCGCGACAAGGTTCTCGAAGCGCATCGGGTGCTGATGGGAATGAACAGCCGCAATCGCGAAGAGTTCAAGAATCTGGTGCGGGCCCTGGAATGTGAAGAGCCGGGCTGAAAGTCCGGACCACAACCCATTGAAGGGAAGAACTATGCCTCAGAACAAACATGCCAAACCGCAAATACCGGGATCCAGCGGTCAGCATGTCGCTGTACTGGGTGGTGGCAGCTTCGGCACGGCCATGACCAAGGTGCTGGCGGAAAACGGCCACATTGTTCATTTCTGGATGCGTGACCAGCGCCAGGCTGACGAGGTTCGCGATACCGGCTGCAACAGTCGCTACATGCCCGATATCAAGCTTAATGGCGATATCAGACCGACCACAGATCTCGAAGAGGCGGTCGGCAATGCCAGTACGGTTCTGGTCGCCATACCCAGCAAGGCTTTTCGCGCCGTAATCCGCGAAAACTGTCAGGCATTCCGCGAGCGCCAGATCGTTGTCAGCCTCACCAAGGGCATCGAAGAGCATGGCTTCAAGCTGATGAGTGAAATTCTGGTTGAGGAAATTCCCCGTTGCCGGATCGGCGTGCTTGGCGGACCAAACCTTGCCGGCGAGATTGTCAGTCGTGACCTGACCGCCACAACCATCGCGGCCAAGGATCCGGATGTGCGCCGAGAGTTGCAGGAATTACTGGGCTGCGAGTATTTCCGGGTTTACGCCAATGTGGATGTGTACGGCGTGGAGCTGGCCGGTGCCCTGAAGAATATCTACGCCATTATTGCCGGCCTGGCATCGGCCAGGGGGCTTGGTGAAAATGCCAAAGCCATGCTGATCACCCGTGGCCTGGCGGAAATGAGCCGCTTTGCCGTCAGCCTTGGCGCCAATCCGATGACTTTTATGGGTCTCGCCGGGGTGGGCGACCTGATCGTCACCTGCACCTCATCAAAGAGTCGGAATTACCGGGTCGGCTTTGCCATGGGCAAGGGCAAAGCGCTGGACGATGCGGTGGCAGAAGTGGGGCAGGTGGCTGAGGGCATCTACACGCTCAAGCTGGTCAAGGAAAAATCCGAGGCAATAGGCATATATATGCCACTGGTTCGCGGTCTTTACGAAATCATGTACGACAACGCCTCCATCAGTGCTGTCATTAGCAGCCTGATGATGTCGGTGCAGAACTCGGATGTCGAATTTATCCTGCCCCGAACGATCTCTTATTGAGTCCTGCTCCAACCTGGAGGTGCGGTGAAACTGATCATAATGCGGCACGGTGAGGCCGGATATCACTCCCAGGACCGCAAGCGGGAACTGACCGAACACGGTCGCCAGTCGGTGGCAGACGTGGCAGCCAAGATTGCTGAATCGCCCTGGCGACCGGCAGTCATGTGGTGCAGCCCACTTGTCCGGGCCCGCCAGACCGCCGCGATCGCTTCTGAAATCCTGAATTGTCCGGTTATTGAAAAAGATTTTATTACCCCCGATGATGATCCGGGCCAGAGTCTGGATGCTCTCCTTGAGGTAGCCGACTCGCCGCTGATGATTGTTTCTCACATGCCTTTGGCAGGAAGCCTGGCGACTCTGTTTGTAGACGGCCACCGCAATGGCATTCCACTGATGACGGCGCATGCCGTTGTGCTGGACATGCCGGTCGTGGGTCCCGGCTGTGCAGATCTGAAAGCCCAGTTCCTACCGTAGCGGGATGATTGCCCATGAGTCAGAAACCTGAAGCCATTGCCGACCAGATCAAAGCCGGGACCGGGGCGAAATCAAAGCCACCGCTGGACCTCTGGCATCCGGAACTATCCGGGGATATCGATATTGTGGTGAACCGCAAGGGACAATGGCTTCATGAAGGCAAACCCATTGCCCGGGAGGCGATCGTTCGGCTGTTTTCCACGATTCTGCGCAGGGAGGAAGACGGACACTACTACCTGGTAACGCCGGTGGAGAAATGGCGCATACAGGTCGAGGATACTCCATTGCTCGCCCACAGCCTGACTGTGCAAGGTCAGGGTGAACAGCAGGCCCTGTCAGTAACAACCAGCGTTGGCGAAGTGCTGCCGATTGACGAGGATCATCCGCTGTCGGTCGGTACCTACACGGAAACGGGAGAACCCAGGCCAGTGATACGGCTTCCCCACGGGCTGGAGGCGCGACTGGTAACGTCTGCCTATTACGAACTGGTGGATCTGGTGGCAACGGATGGCGCCGGTCCGGACGCCCCTACCGGGGTCTGGAGTCATGGAAATTTCTATCAGATTTCCTGATACGGTTGAAAACATTGGGCCCGACCCCATCAACTGACAGTAGAAAACGCAGGATGACACTTGTTAGACTGTGATTTCACACTTGTTACCGAGCCTGGCTCTCTAACGAGGCCCGGCGGTCGTAAGTTCCTCTGTGCAGTCCGGCTGTTCATGATCTTTCCGATTGCCCATACATTCATTAAACAGTCATTGCGACACGCAAGGAGATCACATGGCCCAACCTCGTGTTGTCACCATCCATTACACGCTCACAAACGATCAGGGAGAAGAGCTGGACTCCTCCCGTGTCGAAGGTCGCGAGCCTCTGTCCTATCTGGAAGGCGCACAGAACATTATCGGTGGACTTGAAAACGCTCTGAATGAAAAATCCTCAGGCGATCAGGTGAAAGTGTCCGTCGAGCCTGCCGAAGGCTACGGAGAAGTGAATGAAGAGCTTGTTCAGCCGGTTCCGCTTTCTGCTTTCGAGGGTGTCGAAACCATTGAGCCAGGCATGCAGTTCCAGGCACAGACACCGGGCGGCCCCCAGGTCGTTCGCGTGGTGGAAGTTGGCGATGAAACGGTAACAATCGATGCTAACCACCCGCTGGCGGGTCAGACTCTGCATTTCGACGTAGAAGTAGTGGACGCCCGTGACGCAACTGACGAAGAGCAGGAGCACGGTCACGCTCACTAGAGGCTTTTTGTCAGCGCAAAAAAACGGCCCTTTCGAGGGCCGTTTTTTTGTTTGCCGCTCATAGCCGGCTACATATTCGGGTAATTGGGACCGCCGCCACCTTCGGGTGTCACCCAGGTAATATTCTGGGCCGGGTCCTTGATATCGCAGGTCTTGCAGTGGACACAGTTCTGCGCGTTGATCTGGAATTTCAGGCCGGCACCCTCATCCTTCTCAACCACCTCGTACACCCCGGCCGGACAGTAGCGCTGGGCAGGCTCGTTGAATCTGGGCAGATTTTGCTCAAGCGGAATCGTCGGATCGGTCAGTTTCAGGTGGACCGGCTGGTCTTCCTCGTGGTTGGTGTTTGAAATAAACACCGAGGACAGGCGATCAAAGGTCAGTTTGTTATCCGGACGCGGATACTCGATCTTGTGGGTCTTCTCCGCCAGCTTCAGGGTTGCATGATCCGGAACTGTGTCATGGAAGGTGAACGGCAGGCTTCTGCGCAGAACGTTCTGTTCGATGAAGGCAATTGCACCACCGACAAAGTTTCCGAACTTGTGCATGGCGGGACTGAAGTTGCGCTCTTTGTATAGCTCTTCATAGAGCCAGCTATCCCTGAACCGATCTTCAAAGCTGGCGATTTCCTCGCCGGCCTTGCCTTCATTCAGTGCTTCAAACACAGCCTCTGCACCGAGAATGCCGGACTTCATGGCGGTGTGAGAGCCCTTGATCTTGGAACCGTTCAGGGTGCCCGCGTCGCAACCGAGCAGCAGGCCGCCCGGAAAGGTCATCTTCGGCAGGGAATTGAAACCACCTTTGGTGATCGCCCGTGCGCCATAGGAGACGCGCTTGCCACCTTCCAGATGCTTTTTTATTTCCGGATGAGTCTTCAGGCGCTGGAATTCCTCGAACGGACTCAGGTGCGGGTTGCTGTAGGACAGATCGGTGATCAGGCCCACATAAACCTGCCCGTTTTCAAGGTGATACAGGAACGAACCGCCAGTGGAGCCACTTTCCTTCAGTGGCCAGCCAGTGGTGTGTAACACCAGTCCGGGCTCATGTTTGGCGGGATCGATATCCCAAAGTTCTTTGATGCCGATTCCGTAGTGTTGCGGGTCTTTGCCTTCGTCCAGTTTGAAATCACTGATCAGGCGCTTGCCAAGATGGCCATGGCAGCCCTCGGTAAAGAGGGTGTACTTTGCGCGCAGTTCCATTCCCGGCATGTAGCTGTCTTTTTCGGACCCGTCACGGGCAACACCCATATCGCCAGTGATGATGCCCCTGACCTGGCCGTCCTCAACAATGGTCTCGGACGCCGCAAAGCCCGGGTAGACTTCAACACCCAGTTCCTCGGCCTGCTCCGCCAGCCAGCGGCAGAGATTACCAAGGCTGATAATGTAGTTACCGTGGTTATGCATGTTCCTGGGAACAAAGGCATTGGGGATCTTCGTGGCGTTGTCCTGATTCTTCAGCAGATAGATATCGTCACGGGTGACCGGCGTAATCAGTGGCGCACCCTTTTCTTTCCAGTCCGGAAACAGTTCGTTGAGGGCAGTAGGTTCGAAGACCGTACCTGCCAGAATATGGGCGCCGACCTCGGAACCTTTTTCCACCAAGCAGACGTTCAGTTCCTGCTCGGATTCCTGCGCCATTTGCATGATGCGGCAGGCTGCCGAAAGGCCCGCTGGCCCGCCGCCGACGATCAGAACATCAAATTCCATCGATTCGCGTTCCACGTTGGTCTCCTCAGATATTTTCTCTTTAGTGAGCACCGTCAGGCACTTCTCCGATATTTTCGCTGCGCTGTATGATAGCGATTTTTCAGGCTATAAACGACTGCTTCTGCCTGAAAGCGCTCAACTTGTGTTCCCCAGAGGATAGCGCAAATGAAAGTTCAAACAAACGTTTGTTTGAACTTTCGCCCAGGCTTTGGCATGGTTGGCTCAGCAGCAGGTATACGGTTGTTCTATTGACCCCGCTGACCATTGTGGGCAGTATTATGACGCCCTGTCCGACAGCTGCTCGTTCGCGTGAATGCTGTCTTCAAAAGTAAACTCATCGTACAAGAACGAGGAATCTATGAAGGTTCTGGTCGCCGTAAAACGAGTGATAGATTACAACGTAAAGGTTCGAGTCAAGCCGGACAACACCGGCGTGGACCTTGCAAACGTCAAAATGGCAATGAACCCTTTCTGTGAAATCGCGGTTGAAGAAGCGGTTCGTCTGAAAGAGAAGGGCGTCGCCGCTGAAATTGTCGTGGTCACCATTGGCCCCAAGGCCTCTCAGGAACAGATCCGTACGGCGCTGGCCCTGGGCGCGGACCGCGGTATCCACATCGAGACCGATGCAGAGGTTCAGTCTCTTGAGGCGGCCAAGCTGCTGAAAAGCGTGGTCGAGAAGGAACAGCCCAGGCTGGTTATCCTCGGCAAGCAGTCCATCGATTCCGACAATAACCAGACCGGCCAGATGCTGGCAGCACTGACCGGTATGGGGCAGGGCACCTTTGCGTCGGAAGTTGTGGTTGAGGGTGACAAGGTAACGGTGACCCGGGAAATCGACGGCGGCCTGATGACCGTGGGCCTGAAGCTGCCGGCCGTGATAACCACGGACCTGCGTCTCAACGAACCGCGTTACGCTTCACTGCCGAATATCATGAAGGCTAAGAAGAAGCCTGTTGAAAATATGTCCCCGGCAGATCTTGGCGTTGAGGTTACATCGCGCCTGACCACCCTGAAAGTCGAAACTCCGGCTTCCCGTAAGGCTGGTATCAAGGTAGCGGACGTAGCTGAGCTGGTCGACAAACTGAAGAACGAAGCGAAGGTGATCTGAATGAGCATCCTTGTAATTGCTGATCATGACAACAACAAACTCACGCCATCAACGCTGAATGTAGTCGCGGCGGCCACAGCAATTGGTGGCGACATCGATATCCTGATCTCCGGTGAGAACTGCGGCACTGTCGCTGAGGCGGCTGCCACGGTGGCGGGCGTCAATAAGGTACTGGTAGCGGATAACCCCGTTTACGGCCACTCACTGGCGGAAAACCTGTCAGAACTGGTTGCTGAAGTGGGTAAGGGCTACAGTCACATCCTTGCCTCTGCAGGCACCACCGGCAAGGATTTCATGCCGCGTGTCGCTGCACTGCTGGATGTTGCCCAGGTGTCTGACATCATGCGCGTGGAATCGGAGGATACCTTTGTTCGCCCGATTTACGCCGGCAATGCGATCGCCACTGTCAAGGCCAACGACAGCATCAAGGTCATCACCGTGCGCCCGACGGGTTTTGATCCGGTTGCAGCCGAAGGCGGCTCCGCTGCCGTTGAAGCTCTTGATATCGTCAAGGATGCCGGGCTTTCCGAGTTTATTAATGAAGAGCTGGCGAAGTCTGACCGTCCTGACCTGTCCGGCGCAGACATCGTTGTGTCCGGTGGTCGTGGCATGCAGAACGGCGAGAACTTCAGGATGCTTGAAGCGGTTGCCGACCAGTTGGGCGCGGCCATGGGTGCATCCCGCGCCGCAGTCGACGCTGGCTTCGTACCCAACGACATGCAGGTCGGTCAGACCGGCAAGATTGTCGCACCACAACTCTACATTGCCGTTGGCATCTCCGGTGCAATCCAGCACCTGGCAGGCATGGGCGATTCAAAAGTGATTGCCGCAATCAACAAGGACGAAGACGCGCCTATTTTCCAGGTTGCCGATTACGGCCTGGTAGCGGATCTCTTTGAGGCGGTACCGCAGCTTGAAGAAGAGCTGAAAAAGGTTCTCTGACCACAAGAGCATTGGGCAAAGACACCTCCGGGTGTCTTGCTCTGCTACCAGAGGGAGCTTCAGCGGTATTCGAGTTGAATGGTGACAGGGATTTTTCGACCTTTCATCTCTTTCTCTAATTCCTTCATAACCCCCTGATATGCAAGTTTTATTACCACTTCGGGCAGTTTATCTGCGAGTACTCTGGCGGAGCGGGATTCCCGTCGGGCAAGGGCAATCGGATCCAGCACCTGCAGTGTAAGCAGGGGCTCGGGATCGCGGGTCTGGTCCGGGCCCTGGCTTGCTTGCCGGGCCCGCGCGACAAATGCTCTGTGCTCGCGAACTTGCCACAACAGCCAGGCGCTGGTCGTACAGAGAATCACGCTCAGTGAGAACAGCATAGTAATCAATGGTAAACCTCCGTAAAGGATAATCTGTTTGGCAAACAGTGTGTCCGATCTTGCGGCCGGAGCGATTGACCGCGGCGACGTCAGAAATTAACTTACAGGGAAATTTGTAGAAGGAAAACGACATGATCTGGTTAAAGGCATTTATCAGCGGCTTGCTCGCCACACTTATATTTCATCAGGGTCTGTTTGCCGTATTTTACATGACCGGCATCGTTGGCTCTGCACCGTTCAATTTAACCCCGGTGCCGCCTTTTGGCGTTCCTGCCGTGCTGTCGCTGGCGTTCTTCGGTGGGCTTTGGGGTATATTGCTGTGGTTATTGCTGGGCAGGCTCGACAGACTCGCTTTCTGGCTCGGAAATATCATTGCCGGAGCCATTGGACCCACTGCCGTTGCCATGCTGGTGGTGTTCCCGCTGAAAGGCATCGAGGTTTCGGTACAGACCTGGACCGGCGGCCTGATGCTGAATGGTTTCTGGGGCCTTGGTGTCGCTCTGTTTATGGTGTTGATGGGCGCAAAATCTTCCAGCAAAGCCTGAAATCATTAAAGCATTCCACCAAAAAGGATCCCGAATGAATAAACCAACGGAAACCACCTATGACATAGTGGTATTCGGTGCGACAAGTTTTGTTGGCCAGATACTCACCGACTATTTGCTGCAAGCCTATGGTGCCGGCAAAGACCTGAAGTGGGCGGTCGCCGGGCGTTCCCGGAGCAAGCTGGATGCGCTGAAAACGGATCTTGGCGAGGCGGCTGCCGGTTTGCCTGTGATCATTGCGGATGCTTCCGACGAAGCCGCATTACAGGCGATGTGTGACCAGACCCGCGTCGTTATTTCCACCGTGGGGCCATACGCCCTGTTCGGCGAGCCGCTGGTCAAGGTATGCGCAGAAACCGGCACGGATTACTGTGACCTGACTGGCGAAGTCCAGTGGATTCGCAAGATGATCGAGAAATACGAAGACACGGCCAGGGCCTCCGGGGCACGTATCGTTCATTGTTGCGGCTTTGACTCCATTCCGTCAGACATGGGCGTGTGGTTTCTGCAGCAGCAGGCCGAGGGTACCTTCGGTGTACCCTGCCAGGATGTCCGCATGCGTGTGAAAGCGGCCAAGGGCGAGTTCTCTGGCGGTACTGTGGCCAGTCTGGTCAACGCCGTGAAGGAGGCTGCGGCCGACCCTGCGCTGCGTAAGCAAATGGCCAATCCGTTCTCCCTCAGCCCGGCCGGACATCGTTCCCGGGCCCGTCAGCCGAACCTGAAAGGCGCCGAATACGATAAAGAGCTGGGCGTTTGGCTGGCCCCGTTCGTGATGAGTGCGATCAATAACCGCGTCGTTCACCGCTCCAATGCTCTGCAGGATGCGCGCTATGGCAAGGAATTCACCTACGATGAAGCGGTGATGACCGGGCGTGGTTTACAGGGCCGTCTGACCGCCTATGCCATTATCGGCGCATTGGCTGGCTTCCTGGCGGCTTCCGCCTTCCGGCCAAGCCGTTGGGTGGTAGAGAAATTTGTGCCGAAAGCGGGCGAGGGTCCGAGTCCCGAAGTCCAGGAAAAGGGCTATTATGATCTGCGTTTTGTCGGCAAGACTGAAGATGGCAAAACCATGAGAACCAAAGTGGTCGGCAAGGGGGATCCGGGTTATGGATCAACGAGCAGGATGCTGGGTGAAGCGGGTGTGTGCCTGGCATTCGATGTGGCTGAAATGCCGGGCGGTATCTGGACGCCGGCTTCCCTGATGGGAACCCATCTGTTTGACCGTCTGACCGCTAAGGCGGGGCTGAGCTTCGAGGTACTTGAAACCGGCTAAACGTCAAGATGTATTATGCGGTCGGTGCCCGGCAGGGCATCCGGCCGGTGTGCCAGACTGATCACTGTTTTTCCCGTCAGTATACTCTCCATTGCCTGCGTAATCCGGCTCCGGATTACCGAATCCAGCCCGGTAAAAGGCTCATCAAGAATCACCAGCGGTGCAGGGTTCAGTAGTACCCGGGCCAGCACAACCCGCCGGGCTTCACCACCGGACAGCCGGTTTCCTGCGCTGCCGAGCCAGGTATCGAGCTGGTCGGGCTCGCTGGCAAAACGTTCTGCGAGCTCCATCAGTTCAAGCATGCGCCAGAGTTCAATATCAGCAGCGTCAGGTTTGCCAAGTAACAGGTTGGCTTTAAGGGTGTCTTCGAACACCACCGTTTTCTGGGTCAGGTATACCGTGTGTTGGCACGCCAGCTTGCCATGGGCCGGGAGCAGGCCGGCGAAAGTGTCGGCCAGGGAGGACTTGCCACTGCCGGAATAACCGACAATACCAACCCGCTCACCGGTTTTTACCTCAAGTTCAAAGTGGCTGAAAAGTGGCGCGCAACCGGGATGTTTTACCATGATGTTTTCGCACACAAGTGCGGTGCCCGGCGGCAGCTCCGCGCTGATCAAATCGCCCGCTGGCTGATCTGGCCGGCAGTTCCGGTTCAGACGCCCGGCAGAGCCGATGGTGGCACCCAGCTTGCCGAAGGCATCCGGAAGTGCCGCATAGGCCTCTGCGAGCCCGAGCAATGCCACAGGTATCAATACCAGCACCGGTCCGGACAAAGCGCCCGCCTGAAACATGGCAAAACCGGTCCACAAGGCAACGACCGCTGAAAGATTGACCAGAAGCTGGGTACCGGCAAGATGCCAGCCGACCCGGGAATCCGCTGTTGCCTGGTCTGCGTTCAGGCGTCTGGCCTGGCGCATCAGCAGTGCGGCGTGCTTGCCGATGCGGCCTGCGGCCGTGAGTTCCGCGAAACCCTCGATATGTTCAACAACCCCGGTTCGCAGGGCCTCCAGTTTCTCGCTTTGACGGCCGGCAAGCCGTCTTGTCCTCAGCAGGACGCCCACTGTCGCGATGAGCAGTGCCAGCGCCAGGATCAGGCCGACCAACAGGGCCGTCAGGAGGTCAAACAACAGTGCAGTCAGCAATATCACCAGCAGGGTAACGGCAAAGGCAATGGCGGTGGGCGCGATCAATCGCAGGTATAAAGTATCAAGTGCATCGACATCGTTGGTGAGCCTGGAAAGCCACTGGGCGCCGGTAAGTTCGTTGCGGTGAAGTCTGGTGGCCCGGGACAGATTGCGGAATAGCGTGACCCGGATGTCGGTGAGCAGGCGCAACACCGTGTCATGGTTATAAACCCGCTCCAGATACCGGAACACGGTGCGGGCCAGGGCAAAGAACCGGATCAGCCCGCCCGGCACGTACAGGTTGATGGTCGCAGCAATCCCGGCGGCCAGCAGCAGACCAACCAAGGCTGTTTCGGTGATAAACCAGCCGGCAACCGCGAGCAGGGCGATGCCCGATATCAGCGTGGCAAAAACCAGTAAGCCTCCGGTTATTAGCCTGCCCGGACGCCGAAAGATGAGCTTGAGCCAGGGCCTGAGATCACCCATTCCGCACCTCCCCGCCGGACACAAGCAGCACCCGGTTAGCCAGTGTCAGCAGGGCCTGGTGATGGGTCGAGAAAATCAGGGTTTTACCAGCCAGGGCCAGCTTGTGCAGAGCTTCAAGAACAAAGATTTCACTATCGGTATCCAGGCCTGCCGTGGGTTCATCCAGCAGGATCAGGTGGTAATCTGCCAGGAATATCCGGGCCAGGCTCAAGCGCCGGGCCTGGCCGCCGGAAAGCCCCTGGCCGTCTTCCGACACAGGGCTGTGGATCCCATCCCGGCGATTCTGCAACAGATAACCCAGGCCGACATTCTGGAGCGCTGTTTCGATGGCGATGTCGGAAGCATCCGGCGTGGTCAGGCGCAGATTATCAGCCCAGGTGCCGTGCACCAGAAAGCCTTTCTGCCCCAGCCAGCCGAACCGGAAGCTGCCAGGTGCCCGACCAAACACCTGAATTCGACCGGTGTCCGGCGTGATAAATCCAGCCAGCAGATGCAACAGGGTGGACTTGCCACCGCCGGAAGGTCCGGTCAGGGCGATAACTTCGCCCTGGCGAATTACCAGAGACAGATCCGTCAGCGCCGGATGGCCGACCCGGAAAGACTTTGACACCGATTCCAGTTCAATGAGGTCCTGCGCAGCGGTAATTTCCTGCAATTCGGCCGATGGAACGCGGGCCACCGGGCTGCTCAGGCGTTCAAGAATTTCCGCGCCAGCACCCAATGCCGAGGCCCGATCGTGATAGTGCTGGGAAAGCGTCCGCAGCGGCTGAAAAAACTCGGGGGCGAGCAACAGAATCAGCAGCCCGGAAAACAGCGTTAGCTCATCAGCCGGTCCATAACTGATGTAGCCCAGCAAGCCAAACCCGATGTAGATGGCGATCACGGCAATGGCAACAGACGCAAAGAACTCCAGCACGGCGGAGGAAAGAAAGGCCACCCGCAGGGTTTTCATGGTGAATTCCCGGTAACGCTCCGAGCGCTCGCGGATAAGCTCCGCAGCCCGGGCCGTCTGGCCAAACAGTTGCAGGGTTGTCAGCCCCCGGACCTTGTCCAGAAACTGCCCGGAGAGCCGGCTGATGGTCTCGAAATGCTGTTGGTTAAGCTTTTCCGCACCCATGCCAACCAGGGCCATGAATAGCGGAATCAGGGGGGCGGACAGCACCAGGAAAATCGCCGCCAGCCAGTCCAGCCAGAACACCACCGCAAGAACAAGCAGGGGCACTATCAGTGCCAGAATGATCTGCGGCAGAAAGCGGGCAAAATAGCCGTGCAGAGCCTCGACATGATCCAGCCACTCCCGGGTCAGTGTTCCGGCGGAGGATTTGCCCAGCTCAACCGCGCCTGTGGCCTGCCAGTGGTTATGGATCTGCCGCCGCGCATCGCGGCGAGCCTGCTCGCTGCAGCGGGCGGCAAATCGACTCTGGAAGCCCTGACCAACAGCCCTTACCACCATGGCGATGACCAGACCGATGAACAGGGGGGTCAGTTCCGGGACCGGAATCTCATCGATCACGCCAAGGTGGACAATCCGGGCGAGTAGAACCATCTGAACAATCGTGGCGAGCCCGGCAACCGTGCCCGCGGCGGCCGTTGCCTTTATCCACAAGCGGCTGCCACGGGCCAGTTCCGTAAGCCATTTTTTAACGGCTTGCGGACCATTTACAGCTGGCGACTCGGGCACTCAGTGGTAACCTTCGCCAGCGCGGACCTTGCCCCGGAATATCCAGTAGGTCCAGGCGGTGTAGGCCAGCACAACAGGGATAACGAACACCAGCCCCACCAGCAGGAACATCTGGGACTCATAGGCGGAGGCGGCTTCCCAGAGCGTGTATTCCGGCGGAACCACGTAGGGCCAGCGGCTGACCACCAGGCCAAGGTAAGTGGTTATGAACAGTCCCATGGTGGCGGCGAACGGCATCCCTTCTGTCCGGTTACGAACCGACCGGAAGATCTGGAACGCACAGAGCAGCGTCAGTACTGGCAGAATCCAGATTATCGAAAGACTGGAAAACCATCGCGCCCGGATCATGTCGTCCACAAATGGTGTCCACACACTGATAATGGCGAATACTACCAACACCGCAGCCAGCAGTGGGAGAGTGATTCTGTAAGCCCACTCCTGCAACCGCCCCTCGGTTTTCAGAATCAGCCAGGTCGACCCCAGCAGAGCATAGCCGGCAAACAGGCCAAGGCCTGTGAGCACAGTGAACGGCGTCAGCCAGTCCAGGGCGCCGCCCACATAAACCCCGCCGGCGGTCTCAAAGCCCTGGATATAGGCACCAACCACTGCGCCCTGGGCAACGGCGGCGACTGCAGAGCCACCGGCAAAGGACCAGTTCCAGAGATAGCGTGAACTGCGGGCCTTGAACCGGAACTCGAACGCCACACCCCGAAAGATCAGGCCGGTCAACAGCAGGAACACGCCAATATAGAGTGCCGGCAGGAGGATGGAATACACCAGCGGGAAAGCCGCCAACAGGCCAGCGCCGCCAAGCACCAGCCAGGTTTCGTTGCCATCCCAGACCGGAGCGACGGAATTCATCATGGTGTCGCGGCTTTCCTCGTCGGGAGCAAACGGGAAAAGAATGCCAACCCCCAGGTCGAATCCGTCCATCAGCACATACATGATGATGCCGAAACCGATAATGAATGCCCAGATAAGGGGCAGATCGAACAGTTCCATAATCAGTGACCTCCCTGGCTCGTCGGTTTACCTTGATGGCGGTTGCCATCGATTTCAAACGGCACATGGGCGGCTGAGAACGGTCGCTTGGGCCGCTCGGCGTCGTGCTCGTTTTCTTCCTGCTGGTCTTCAAGTCCTACATACAGCACCCGCATCAGATAATAAACGCCTGCGGAGAACACCAGTGCGTAAACGACGATGTAGCCGATCAGGGTGAACAGCGCCATGCCGCCGGACAGCGACGGAGTCACTGCCTCAGCCTGGGTCATCAGGCCCTGAACCAGCCAGGGTGCGCGCCCCACCTCGGTTACAAACCAGCCCGCAAGAACCGCAAAAAACGGCGCGATGCTCATGAATCTAAGCCCCTGCAGGAACCAGGTGTTGCGGGCGTAGCGGCCACCGGGCCGCAGCAACAAGCCAGCCAGCGCGAACAGAATCATCAGCATACCCAGCGCGACCATCACCCGGAACGACCAGAACACAATGGCCACCGGGGGTTGCTCCTCCGCCGGTACGGCATCAAGACCCGGCACCTCGCCATCCCATTCGTGAGTCAGGATCAGGCTCGCCAGGCCGGGGATGCCAATTTCAAAGTGATTGGTCTGGTTTTCCTGATCGGGAATCGCAAACAGCAGCAGAGGTACATTCCGCGAGGTTTCCCAGTTGCCCTCCATTGCCGCTACCTTGGTGGGCTGATGCTCCAGCGTATTCAGGCCATGAAAATCCCCCACCACCAGCTGCGCCGGAGCAATAATCAGTAACAGCCAAAGGCACATGGACAGAGCCTTGCGATTGGCCTCCATTTCCCGCCCGTTCAGCAGATACCAGGCGCTTACCCCGGCGACTACAAACCCGCCGGTCAGGAAGGACGCCAGCCCCATGTGGGTGAACCGGTACCAGAAGGACGGGTTGAAGATCGCCTCGCTCCAGGAGGTCACATAGAACACCCCATCCCGGAGTTCGGTGCCGGCGGGTGTCTGCATCCAGCTGTTGGCGGAGAGAATCCAGAACGACGAAATAAAAGTGCCGAGGGCAACCATAAGGGCCGCAAACAGATGAACTCCGGGGGGCACCTTGTCGCGCCCAAACAACAGCACACCAAGGAACGCCGCTTCCAGGAAGAAGGCCGTGATTACCTCATAACTCAGTATGGGACCAAGGAAGTTCGCTGAGGCCTGGGCAAAGTTGCTCCAGTTAGTGCCGAACTGGAACGACATCACAATGCCGGAGACGACCCCCATGCCGAAAACCACGGCAAATACTTTGGTCCAGAACGCGGAAAGCTTCACCCACACCTGATTCCGGGTTTTGAAAGCCAGGCCTTCGAGTACTGCAATGTAGGAAGCAAGGCCGATGGTAAAAACCGGAAAGATGGCGTGAAACGACACCACAAACGCAAACTGGATTCGCGACAGGAAAAGGGGATCTAGTTCCATGGGAACCCTCCGGTAATATCTGTATAACAATAAACGGGGCCAGCAAGCCCGTTCAGCCGCTGCCTTAGCTCATATTGTTATGTTGTTATTACCGGCAGTTACCGAACATGCTACCAAACAAGGCGACAAGACCGATAGGGCCGATTGTCGCACCCCTTACCCAGCACAAGTATGGTGATGTCTATGAGCTTTTACGAGGACCGGATACTTCCCCACATCATAGACCGGGCCTGTTCCATGGGCCAGATCATGAAACTGCGCGGCCAGATAGTGCCCCACGCCAAAGGCCGGGTACTGGAAGTGGGCATGGGCTCTGCCATCAATATGGAGTTCTACGATGCCGGCCAGGTCGAGATGGTCTATGGCCTTGAGCCTTCCGACGGCATGCGCCGCCGGGCGCAACCCAATCTCGCCAGATCCCCCATCCCGGTGCAGTGGCTGGACCTGCCAGGCGAACGGATTCCGCTGGCAGACGGGTCCGTGGACACGGTTCTGCTCACCTTTACCCTGTGCACCATCCCTGACTGGAACACCGCGCTCCGACATATGTGGCGGGTACTCAGACCCGGCGGTGAACTGTTGTTTCTGGAGCATGGCGAATCACCCCGCGACAGTGTCCGGAAGTGGCAGCACCGGATCACCCCCGGCTGGAAAAAGCTCGCAGGCGGCTGCCACCTGAACCGGAATATAGCCGACCTGATCCGTCATGCCGGTTTTGAGATTGTGGAACTGGAGAACCTTTATGTTCCCAGAGCGCCGAAAATTGCCGGCTACATCTACAAGGGAAGGGCACGCAAGCCGGCCTGATGCAGAGTCAGGGGGACGACAATCGTGATTGCGTTGCTCTCAATTGCGTTATCAGGCAGGTCCTTATACAATCCCGCCCGTCAAATCCCCGCCTGTGCCCGGGTGGTGAAATTGGTAGACACTACGGACTTAAAATCCGTTGACCGTTAGGTCGTGCCGGTTCAAGTCCGGCCCCGGGCACCAT
>NZ_DATFKH010000239.1:0-39100 GCF_035268745.1 Marinobacter sp. | reverse complement strand
CGCAAAAGCTCATGCCCCTGCTCGGTCATGATCGACTCGGGGTGAAACTGAACCCCCTCGATGGGCAGCGTTTTGTGGCGCACGCCCATGATTTCCTCCACCGAGCCGTCGTTGTTGCGGGTCCAGGCGGTGACCTCGAGGCAGTCCGGGATGGTGGCTTTATCGATTACCAGGCTGTGGTAACGGGTGGCCTGTAACGGGTTGCTGAGCCCCCGGAAAATTCCCTGGTCGCTGTGGAACACTGAGGAAACCTTGCCGTGCATGACCTGTCCCGCGCGAATTACGTCGCCGCCGTACACCTGGCCAATGGCCTGATGGCCCAGGCAGACCCCCAGAATCGGCAGCTTGCCGGCAAAATGCCGGATGGCGTCCATGGAAATGCCGGCCTGGTCGGGCGTGCAGGGGCCAGGGGAGATCACCAGCCGTTCCGGGTTCAGGGCTTCGATCTGCTCCACCGTAATTTCGTCGTTGCGGTAAACGTGAACATCCGCGCCCAGTTCGGCAAGGTACTGCACCACGTTGTAGGTGAAGGAGTCATAATTATCGATCATCAATAACATTATCTTTCCCCCGCCTCAGTGGTCGAAATCGTTGTAGGTCATGGCGACCGCGCGGAAAATGGCGCGTCCTTTATTCATGGTTTCTTTCCACTCAAGGCGTGGTACCGAATCGGCCACCACCCCGGCACCGGCCTGGATGTGCAGGGTATTGTTCTTGATCACCGCCGTCCGTATGGCAATGGCGGTATCCATATTGCCGTTGAACGACAGGTAACCCACGGCTCCGCCATAAACACCGCGTTTGACCGGCTCCAGCTCGTCGATGATTTCCATGGCCCGGATTTTGGGCGCGCCGCTTAGAGTGCCCGCAGGCAGGGTGGCACGCAGTACGTCCAGGCAGCTGGTATCCGCTTTCAGCCGGCCGGTAACGTTGGAGACGATGTGCATTACGTGGGAATAGCGCTCGACGATCATCCGGTCGGTGAGCTTGACGGTGCCGGTCTCCGAGACTCGTCCGGCGTCATTGCGGCCCAGATCGATCAGCATCAGGTGCTCGGCAATCTCCTTGGGATCAGCCAGCAGTTCGCTTTCCAGCGCCCGGTCTTCGGCATCCGTGGCGCCGCGTTTGCGGGTGCCCGCAATGGGCCGGACGGTGACCTCGTCGTCCTCGACCCGGGCGAGGATCTCCGGTGAGGAGCCGACGATGTGGAAATCGTCCAGGTCGAGGAAGTACATGTAAGGCGACGGATTCAGAACGCGCAGTGAGCGGTACAGGTTCAGCGGCGGTGCTTCGAACGGAATCGACATGCGTTGGGAAATCACCGTCTGCATGACGTCACCGTCGAGCACGTATTCCTTGATCCGGCCCACAGCCGCTTCAAACTTCTGCTGGTTGAAGCCGGAAATGAAGTCGCTTTCGTCGACTGTTTTGCCGCGCAGTTTCTCCGGTGTACGGGGCGCGTCGGCGGTCTGCCGGTGCAGGCGCGATTCCAGATTATCAATGCGCTGAATGGCGCGCTCATAGGCGCCGTCCTGGCCGGGGTCGGCGTGAACAATCAGGTGCAGCTTGCCGCGCAGGTTGTCGAATACCACCACCTCATCAGACACCATCAGCAGAATATCCGGCGTGCCGATCCGGTCCGGCGGGCAGGTGTCGCGCAGGCGTTTCTCGATGTAGCGCACGGTGTCGTAGCCGAAATAACCCACCAGGCCGCCGTTGAAGCGTGGCAGTTCGTCCAGGTCCGGAGCATGGAAACGGGTCTGATATTCTTCGACAAAACTGAGTGGATCCCCGGCACGGGTTTGTTCAACGACCTCGCCATCACGGCTGATGGTTATCTGATCACCGAAGACCTTCAGTACCTCTCGGCCGGGCAGGCCGATAATCGAGTAGCGGCCCCATTTTTCACCGCCCTGAACAGATTCGAACAGATACGAGTAGGGTCCGCTGGCGAGTTTCAGATAGGTGCTGAGGGGCGTCTCCAGATCTGCGAGAACCTCGCGATAGACGGGGATACGATTAAAGCCGGCAGTGGCGAGCTCGGCGAATTGCTCAGGTTTCATTACTGGTTATCCTGATCGGTCATAAAAGCTGTGTCAGTGAATCAACCGTTGCATCGGCCTGGAGAGAATCGGCCGGTGCCCCGAAGTTATAGCCGTAGCTTACCGCCACGCAGGGAATACCGGCCGCCCGGGAGGCATCAATGTCGGCTGTGGAGTCGCCTACCATAACGGTGGTTCCACGGGTGCCGCCCAGGGTTTCCATGGCGTGAATCAGTGGCGCAGGGTCGGGTTTCTTCAGCGGCAGGCTGTCACCCCCGATTGTCAGGCTGAAATAATGGTCGATGCCCATCTGCTCCAGCAGTGGCCGCACGAACCGTTCCGGTTTGTTGGTGACAATGCCCAACCGGCAACCATACTCCGCCAGACGTTTCAGGCAGGGCTCAACGCCTTCATAGAGGCTGGCATGGTGTCCGTTAGTTTTTTCGTAGGCGTAAAAAAACAGAGCCAGGGCGTCGTTATAAAGGGCTTCGTCCGCGGGCATGGCCGGTTCCCAGTCGGTCTTGCCCGCCAGTGCCCGGCGCACCAGCGTCGGCGCACCATTGCCGACCCACTGGCGTACCTTGTCCGCGCCGGCTTTGCGGCGGCCAAGCTGCTCCAGCATGGCATCCACTGCTGCCGCCAGATCCGGCGCGCTGTCTACCAGCGTGCCGTCCAGATCAAACAACCCCACCCCGGGCCAGCGGGGGTTGAACAGACCTGCCAGGCTCACTGGCCAAGGCTCTTGCGGGCCAGTTCCAGTTCGGCGCGCATCTGGTCGATGGTGGCTTTGTAGTCATCAGTTCCGAAAATGGCAGAACCTGCCACAAACATGTCCGCTCCGGCCTCGGCGATCTCCCGGATGTTGTCGGTTTTTACCCCGCCGTCCACTTCCAGACGAATATTGCGACCGCTGTCGTCAATCCGTTTGCGGGCTTCCCGGAGCTTGTCGAGGGTACCGGGAATAAAGGACTGACCGCCAAAACCGGGGTTAACCGACATCAGCAGAATCATGTCCAGCCGGTCCAGCACGTGATCCATGTGGTGCAGGGGGGTGGCCGGGTTGAACACCAGGCCTGCCTTGCAGCCGCCGTCACGGATCAGTTGCAGGGAGCGGTCGATGTGGCTGGAGGCTTCCGGGTGGAAAGTGATGTTGCTGGCGCCGGCCTCAATGAACATGCGGATAAGATCGTCCACCGGTGACACCATCAGATGCACGTCAATCGGTGCCGTCACTCCGTGTTTGCGCAGCGCCTCGCATACCATGGGGCCGATGGTAAGGTTGGGAACGTAGTGGTTGTCCATCACGTCAAAATGGACAACATCTGCCCCGGCGGCCAGAACATTATCGACTTCTTCACCGAGCCGGGCAAAATCGGCGGATAGAATGGAGGGTGCAATCTGGTATGGATACATGACGACTCGCTGTGTTCTCGGTACGCTTTCGGTACTCGTGGCTCGGTACTCGTTGTAAAGCTGCTAGTCTAACAGCTTGAAGGCCGTTTTTCGCACTCCAATAAGGAAGATCCGGTGAAGAGGACCCAGCCCCCGGTGCCTGATTATCTGACCCGTTCTGAGCCCGGTAAATCAAAACGCGCTCTGGTGTTGCTGATGCTGTTATTCAGCGTAACGGCGCTCTCGCAGGAACCACAGGAAAAGCAGGAGGAACCCGGCCCTGCCCCGGACCAGCCTGCTGTGGTGACGAAGCGGCCAATCATCTCTACCGGGATGGATGCGGAGGCGATCGCGCGCAAAAGACCCGAGGCCGCGATATGGCTGACCGAGTCCGATAAAGGGCGGGTACTGGCCCTGTTTCAGCCGGAACAGGATTCCCCGGCCAGAGGGGCTCTGGTCATTCTGTCGGATGAAGGGGTGTCAGCGGCAGCGGGGCTTGCGGATTCGCTGCGGGAGCCTCTCAGTCGTGCTGGTTGGGCGGTGATGACCCTGGGGCTGGAAGCGCCCCCCTTCGGCGTTCAGCAGTGGCTGCGGCAACAGGGCAATGCCGGGCCCGATGGATCCGAAAACCCGGAGGGCGAAGCTGAGGTCGATGGCGGGTCAGCGGCGATGATTACTGTTACTGATCCGGAAACACTCGACGATGCCCTCAACCAGTATCGTGATCAGGTGGTGTACTCCCTGAACGCGGCTGTCGACAGATTACGTTCGAAGGATTACCAACGGATCGTGCTGGCAGGGGTTGGCCGGGCGGCCGGGCATGTGACCCGTCAGGCCCGGCAAGACGCGCGGGCATCGGATCTGATCTGGATTGCGCCGTATTTCTATGCGGATGAGTCCGGCAGTCTGACCGGGCTGCTGGAGTCTGTTGCATCGCCTTCAATTCTCGAGCTTTACAGCAGCTATCCAGCCGATGAGGCGGTGGACAGATCGGCCCGGGAGCGGGCTGCGGCCCTGGAGCGCGCCGGTATCACCGGTTATCGTCAGCAGCCTGCGGCTATGGCCCGGCCGCCGCGGCCCAGGGAGGCAAAGATGCTGGCCAACCGCATCTCTTCCTGGCTGCGTTCAACCGCCAGAGACCGATAGCAAATCAGCCACTCTGGCTACTCGACATTAACGGGGGTGCCGGCGATCAACCATTTCCCAGGCGTGCTGGTATTTAAGCAGCTGTTCCTTGGCACGGAACAGCTCTGCCGGGCTGAGATTCTGCTGCGCCAGTTTGTCTGGATGACACCCGGATACCCGCTTGCGATACGCCCGTTTGATGTCGGCTCGGGAATCCCGCCTGGTGACCCCCAGCAGCTTCAGCGCCTGCTCGTAGGTAGTGGGTACCGGCTCTGCGTCCGGTTCGGTAATCCAGACCTTGCTGGCGTAGCTGTCCAGGATGTCGTCGCTGATGCCGATGGGCAGCCCCATCTGGTCAATGGCGTCCTCGCAGCGGTAACGCCGCTGTCTGGCGGGTTTGCCGAACAACTGGGCAGCATGGCAGACACAGATGGCCACCTGCAGCGATGGCGAGGGCCACAGCCGGTTCGAGATCCGCAGACGCAGGGCGCGGGTGGCGGGAATAGTGTCAGCGTTCTTGCCGTTGCGGAACTGGCTGATGGCCTTGCGTCGCTGTCGCGGTGACAGGCGCAGGGCCCGTATCAGGGTTTCGGCGAATGCAATATCCTCCGGGGTAACCCTGCCCTGGGATTTCGCGATGTAACCCAGAAAGAAAAACAGGCTTCGGCGGCACCAGGAAGGCAGGCGGGCGCGTACCATGAGTTCGCTGGCCTGGTGACCGCAGGCGGAAAGTTCGCGAAGCAGGCTGGCAAATTCGGTTTCCATGCGGGGGGGCAGTGGGGTCCCCTGGGTTTTTGCTGGCATGGGTCAGTTCCTGCCTCCGGTCAGCAGCCGGTCAAGCGCCTGCAATCGCTCAGGAGTGCCGATGTCCAGCCATTGACCGGTATGGTGAAAACCCTTGACCCGCTTGCGGGCTATGGCACCCTTTAATACCGGCGCCAGCTTCCGCGGGCCCGGTAAAAGCCCCTCGAACAGTCGGCGGTGAAGCAGGCTGATGCCGGTAAATGTCAGCCTTGGGGCGCCTTCGGTTACAACGCTGCCATCCCGGTCGAGACCAAAGTCGCCCGTGGGGTTATGTTCGGGATTGTCGGTCAGCACCAGCATGGCATCCGCATCGTCCGGCAGTGCCAGCGATGCCAGGTCAAGATCGCACCAGATATCGCCGTTGATCACCATGAACCGGTCGTCGCCGTCACCAGTGAGCAACGGCAGTGCCTGTAGAATGCCCCCCGCGGTTTCCAGTGGTTCGCCTTCAGCCGAGTAGGTTATGGATACGCCAAAACGCTGGCCGTCCCCCAGTTCCTCCTCGATCTGTGAACCCAGCCAGGCGTGGTTGATCACGATATCCGCAAAGCCGGCGCGCTTCAGATTGTCCAGGTGATGGACAATCAGCGGTCTGTCTCCTGCCAGCAGCAGCGGTTTGGGCGTGGTGAGGGTCAGCGGGCGCATACGCTCGCCCTTGCCTGCGGCAAGAATCATGGCTTTCAAGGTTGGTGTGTCTCCACGGAACCGATGGTTGTCTCAACGGCCGGTAGCACCCTGTCGGTCAGCCACGCATGGAAATGCCGCAGCGCTGGTTGCCGGCCGCTGGCCTGAACCAGGTAGCAGATCGTGCGGGGGATGTCCCTGAGAAAGCCTGGCTTGCCATCGCGGATATCCAGGCGGGCAAAAATGCCGGCGGCTTTCAGGTGGCGCTGCATGCCCATCAATTCGAACCACTGGTTAAAGGTGTCGTGATCGGCATTGTGCAGACCGGCACTGAGAGTCTGTTGGCGGAACCGCTCCTGCCACTGCTCTACCCGATGTGCCGGCCAGTTGATGTAGCAGTCTTTCAGCAGCGAAACCAGGTCGTAGGTGACCGGCCCGCAAACGGCGTCCTGGAAATCAATCACGCCGGGGCGGACGCGGTCCGTGCCGTCGTTGCCACTGTCTGCGGGGACAGCACCCGGGGGTACCAGCAGGTTGCGGGAGTGATAATCCCGGTGAACGGTCACGACAGGCTGGGCCAGTGCGCTTTCCCGCAGCAGGGCAAAGGTGGTGTCCAGTAGCGCAAGTTCGCTGTTATCCAGAGCCATTCCCAGCTTTCCGGTCAGCAGCCAGTCCGGGAACAGCGCCATTTCCCGGTCCAGCAGTTCGCTGTTGTAGGGGGGCAGCAGATATTCCGCTGTTGCGCGGACCTGCTGTATCGCCACCAGTTCGTCCAGGGCTCCGTGATAGAGAGCGTCGGCACTGGACTCGTTGAGCGCACCCAGCATCAGGTTATCGCCGAAATCCTCGAGCAGAAGCAGACCCTGTTCCAGGTCTTCCCGCAGTATCGCCGGCACAGCGATGCCCTGTGCATGCCAGTGCCGGGCGATGGCCACAAACGCCCGGCAGTCTTCATGCTCCGGCGGGGCGTCCATGACAATGAACGAACGCCTGTCATCAGGTCGGTCCGGATCGCCTGACACGCTGCCGAACACCCGGAAATAACGGCGAAAGCTGGCGTCACCGGCGACCGGCTCGGGCTCGGCATGTTCCAGGCCGGGAAACTGTTTCACCCAGCGGGTCAGGGTCTGCAAACGGTTGTCCATGGCGCCGGTAATGTTCCTGAAGTGAGAGGATGTGACGACAGCAGCGTTTATGAGGTCGACACCGTGCTGATGCAAGGGTGAAAAGTTAGCAGATCTCGAGTCCGAGAGTAAGGGACACTGACCGGGCGCAAGGTGGTGTTGCTCCGGCGCTGGGTTTAGACTATGCCTCAGTCACATGCCCACACAGTACAGGACCCCCTATCTTGCCAGCCAGGTTTCGGAAGCTGCACACCCCGCCAGGCCAGATACCACCCCGTCCGATTGCTCGGCAGACATTGCTGGCAGGCGGTGTCTGGCTGGTTGCTGTGGCTTTTCCGCTGGCGGCAGAACCCTCTGGCGCAGGGGCGCAGTCAATACCGGGGCCGGCCACCGCTGCAGAGATGGACTGGCGCCCCAGGGCCCAGTTACCCCCGGATGTTGCCAGGGCCCTGCCGACGTTCTGTGAGGGCGGCTATCTGCCATCATCAACGCCGCTGGATACCGCTGACGGAGACCCGGGCTCGGCAGCGAGCCTTCCGCTCACGGCCAGCAGCCTGGAAGCCCGCTATAAAGTGGATGCGGAGCTCTATCTGCGCGGCGACGTCAGGATCCGGCAAGGGTCCTTTGCCGTTACCAGTACCGAAGCACGGTACAATCAGGCGTCCGGACTGGTAGCCATTGAGGGCCCGCTGACCAGTCGCGGAGACGGCTTCCTGCTTACCGGTGAGCGCGCACAATACAATGTCAATTCCGGTTACCTGGACATCCGCTCCGCCACCTTCCTGCTGCACGCCGGGGAAATCCGTGGCACCGCCGCCGAGCTGGTGCGAACCCGGGCAGACCAGGTGCAGGTCCGTCAGGGCCTGCTGACCACCTGTGCGCCGGGACAGAACGACTGGTCCCTGGTAGCGTCTGAAATCAGCTTCGATCAGAGCGAGGGTGTCGGCACGGCGAAACATCTGCGCCTGCAGGTGAAG
Organism: Marinobacter sp.; assembly: GCF_035268745.1. Lineage (GTDB taxonomy): Bacteria > Pseudomonadota > Gammaproteobacteria > Pseudomonadales > Oleiphilaceae > Marinobacter. Next base: position 31,012 of record NZ_DATFKH010000239.1, on the reverse strand, counting down.
GATGTACCGGTGTTCTACTGGCCCTGGGCCAGCTTTCCGATTGATGAGCGGCGAAAGTCCGGACTGCTTTACCCGGCCTTCGGTTCTTCCAGCGCGGGCAACGGTGGCTTTCTGGCGGTGCCCTATTATCTGAATCTGGCTCCGTACTACGACGCCACCCTGACGCCCCAGTTCATCAATGGTCGCGGGCTGTTTACCGAGGCGGAAGGTCGTTACCTGAGCGCCTTCGGGCAGACCGAACTGCAGGTCGGTTACGCCGGTAACGATCAGGAATACGCTGACAGCAATCCCGGCGAGAGCGGCGAACGCTGGGGCCTGGATTTCACGACCCGGGCCACCTTCAATCAGAACTGGACCGGTTATGGTGACTATTCGGTGGTCAGCGACAATGACTACCTGAGTGACCTGAACCGTAGCCTGGATATCAATCAGGCAACCCATCTCGAGCGTCGGGGTGGTTTTCGCTACCGGGGTGAGGTCCAGCAGCTGGATGTCTCTGTCAGCGGTTATCAGACCATCAGTGATTTTATTGCCGATGCTGACCGGCCCTATTCCCGGCTTCCGGAAGTGCAATACAGTGGCCTGGCGGATATGGGGCCGGTTACGCTGGGGCTGGACAGCCAGTACACTTTTTTCTATCGCGATAACGACGACCTGAACGGCCTGGATCAGGCCAACGGTCACCGGTTCCGGGCCCTGCCGGAGCTGGCACTGCCCCTGAGCTCACCCTGGGGCTATCTGCGACCGTCGATCGGAGTGGACTACACTCGCTATGCCCTGGATGATTTCGGTCTGGGTGAGCGCCGGTTTGATCGCACCGTGCCGGTGGCAGAATGGGACTCCGGCCTGTATTTTGACCGCCGCTCACGTCTGTTTGATGTGCCCTATAACCAGACGCTGGAGCCGCGGCTTTATTACGCCTGGGCGGACGCCGAAGCGGACCAGGGCCTGATTCCGGATTTCGACACCGCGCTGCGCCCGTTCAGTTTTGCCGATCTTTTCCGCCGGAACCGGTTCACAGGCGGCGACCGGGTGGGAGATACCAATCAGTTGACGGTGGCTCTCACCAGCCGTTTCAATGATCTGGTTACAGGTCGTGAACGGGTGCGATTGAGCATCGGCCAGGTGCATTATTTTGATGACCGGGAGGTTACGCTGGCAGGCCAGGGTGCCGCTGACAGCAGCAGTTCGCCACTGGCGGGGGAGCTGGTGCTGCGTCCCCTGGAAGGCCTTGAGCTGCACGCCTCCGGTCTGTGGGAGCCGGATATCGGCAAAACCGAGGAAGGTCGCAGCCAGCTGGTATTTCACTCAGACGATTACCGCTATCTGGCCAGCATCGGCCACACCTATCGGCGAGATGAATTCGAGCAGTCGGATATTGGCGGCGTTGTGCCGGTCACAGACCGTGTTAGTCTGATCGGCCGCTGGGCCTACGATTCGCAGCTCGACCGCACTGTAGGGTCGCTGGCCGGATTGGAATACAATAACTGTTGCTGGAGCATACAGCTGGTACACCAGAATTATCTGACCGATGAACAGCAACTTGATAATCGGGTACTGTTCCGGATTGAGCTGAAAGGCCTGGGCGGCAGCGGCGGTTCCTCCGGTCAGATTGCAGAAGCCATCACCGGCTTCGATGAGCGGGAGCGACGCCGTTTCGGAGAGCGTTGATCCGCGTCAGGAATTGCCGTGGCGTGACAGTTGATGTCCGTCGATTTTTTCAGACAGAGGTGACTATGAGGGCGAACCTTCGCCAATGCGCAAAAGCCATCGTGTTAATGATGGTTGTGTTTATGTCGACTGCCGTTCAGGCAGAACGCAAATTGCTTGATCAGGTGGTGGCCGTGGTTAACGATTCGGTCATACTGCAGTCCGAGCTGGACGCCCGGATCAATACCATTGTCGGCCGGCTGCGTTCGCAGGGTACCAGTCTGCCACCGCGCCCGGTTCTGGAAGAGCGGGTGCTTGAGCAACTGATCACCGAATCCATCCAGTTGCAGATGGCAGAACGCGCCGGTATGCGCATCAGCGATAATGAGCTGAACGAGACACTTGCCTCTATTGCCAGCCGTAACAACATGACTCTGGCCCAGTTTGAAAACCAGCTGGCGCAGGAAGGTGTGAGCTATCAGGAGGCCCGCGAACAGATCCGCAACGAAATGCTGACCGGAAGGGTACAACAGCGCCAGGTTGGTAACCGTGTGCGGGTGACCCAGCGTGAGATTGACAACTATCTGGCAGCAACGGAGGGTCAGCGCCGCACCAACGCGGAATACGAACTGGCGCACATCCTGATTCAGGTCAATGACCCCAATGACGAGGAAGAGGTTTCAGCGGCGAGGGCAGAGATCGAACAGCTGCGCTCAGAGATTGTCGGGGGCCGAGATTTCCGCTCTGTGGCGGTGGCCGAATCTGATGCCAGCAGTGCCCTCGAAGGTGGCAGTATGGGATGGCGTGCCGAAAGCCAGTTACCTTCGCTGGTGGCAGACGTGGTGCCGGATATGGCGGTGGGTGAGGTGTCGCCGGTGCTGGAAAACAGCAGTGGCTTCCATCTGGTAACCGTGCTGGACAAGCGTGGTGGCGACAGCGCCAATATCGTTGAACAGTCGAAAGTCCGCCATATTCTGGTCCGCCCTGACCAGACCACCAGTGACAATGCCGCCGAAGCGAAAATCCGCGAGCTCTATCAGCGCATCAAGGACGGGGAATCGTTTGCGGCTTTGGCCAGAGCCGAATCGGATGATCCGGTCTCGGGCTCTGATGGCGGCAATCTGGGCTGGGTTGGCCCGGGCCAGATGGTGCCAGAGTTTGAAGAGGCAATGGTGAATGCCGCGGTTGGTGAGGTTACCCGCCCGTTCCGTTCCCAGTTTGGCTGGCACATATTGCAGGTGCAGGATCGCAGGCAGCAGGACATCAGTAATGAGGTTCGGCGCGGGGAGGCCGGCCAGGCTATCTATCGTCGCAAGTTTGATCTGGAGCTGCAGAACTGGCTCAGGGAAATCCGCGATGAAGCCTATATCGAGTTGAAAACCGACGACGCCGGTTCCTCATGAATACACCTGTTACCCTGGCCCTCACTGCGGGCGAACCGGCCGGTATTGGCCCGGAGCTGTGCCTTCAGCTTGCTGCCGAGGAACGTACTGCCGGCCTGGTGGTTATTGCCAGCAGGCATTTGCTTGAGGCCCGCAACCGTGCGCTCGGGCTGGGTATTGTGCTGGAAGACTGGGCCCCGGGCAGCTGCGCAACCAGGGCCGCCCGTGCGCTTTCGGTCCTGCATGTAGAGGGGCTGGCCGCGACGGCGGCCGGCCAGCTTGATCCTGCCAACAGTCCTTATGTCCTGGAGAGTCTGGCCGTCGCCACCCGTGGCTGCCTGGATGGCCTGTTTGACGGCATGGTGACGGGGCCGGTACACAAGGGTGTGATCAACGACGCCGGCATCGAATTCAGTGGTCATACCGAGTTTCTGCAGGAGATGTGCGGGGTCGAGCGGGTGGTGATGATGCTTGCCACGGATGAGCTCCGGGTTGCACTGGTAACCACGCACCTGCCTCTGAGCCAGGTGCCTGCGGCCATTACGCCGGAGCGAATCACCCAGGTAACGCGCATACTGAATCAGGATCTGCAGCGGTTTTTCGGGCTGAAACAGCCGCAAATCCTGGTGGCGGGCCTGAACCCCCACGCCGGCGAGAGCGGGCACCTGGGCCGGGAGGAACTGGATATTATTGAACCCACGCTTGATGCCCTGCGCAGAGAGGGCATGACCCTGACCGGCCCGCTGCCCGCCGACACGCTGTTTACGCCCCACTGGCTGAACGATGCGGACGCGGCCCTGGCGATGTACCACGATCAGGGGCTGCCAGTGCTGAAATTCCAGGGCTTTGGCCGCGCCGTGAACATTACCCTGGGCCTGCCGATTGTCAGAACCTCCGTCGATCATGGCACAGCCCTGGATCTGGCGGGGACCGGCCGCGCCGATATGGGCAGCCTCAGGCAGGCCGTCCGGGTGGGAGAGCATATGGCCCGCTGCGCCAGAGGCGAACATGAGTAACAAACCAGGCCGCTCCCAACCGGGCCACCTGGCCAGAAAACGTTTTGGTCAGAACTTCCTGCATGATCCGGGCGTTATTGAACGCATCGTTCGCGCCATCAGTCCGAAACCGGACGATGCACTGGTTGAAATCGGCCCCGGCCTGGGTGCCCTGACCGGGGAAATGCTGGCAGTTAACGATCACCTTCAGGTGGTGGAACTGGACCGGGATCTGATTCCGGTGCTGCGCACCAAGTTTTTCAACTATCCGGAATTGTGTATTCACCAGGCCGACGCACTGACCTTTGATTTCAGCGAACTGATGAAAAATGGCCAGCGGCTCCGCATTATCGGCAACCTGCCATACAATATTTCCACGCCACTGATCTTTCACCTGCTGGGGCACTCCGGGGTGGTGGAAGACATGCACTTCATGCTGCAGAAGGAAGTGGTGCAGCGGCTGGCGGCGGTGCCGGGTGACAACAATTATGGCAGGCTGGGGATCATGGCCCAGTACTTCTGCCGGGTGCAGCCGCTGTTCGAGGTAGGCCCCGGCGCCTTCAGGCCAGCGCCCAAAGTGGATTCCGCCATCGTGCGGATGGTGCCTCACGACAGCTTGCCGCACCCGGCGAAAGACTACAGTCTGCTTCAGGCTGTTGTCCGCACCGCTTTCAGTGCCCGGCGCAAGACCCTGCGCAAGGGACTGGCCGGTATGGTGAGCGTTGAGCAGCTTAACAGCGTAGGCATTGATGACGGCTTGCGTCCCGAGAATCTGGGGCTGGCAGAGTACGTTGCCATTGCCGATTTGCTAGCGGATCACAAGTCCGCTGGTGACCTGCCGGGAAATTCATAACGGGCAAGGAAGAGACAAGTAATGACTGACTATGCCATCGGAGACATTCAGGGCTGTTACCAACGGCTGCGGGATGTGCTTGCCAGGGCCGATTTCTCGCCGTCGCGGGACCGGCTCTGGGTTGCCGGTGATATCATCAACCGGGGGCCGTCTTCGCTGCAGTCCCTGAGGTACATCGAGAGCCTGGGCAGCTCCGCTGTGGTGGTTCTGGGTAACCACGACCTGCATCTGCTGGCGGTTGCCCTCGGTGGGCACTCCCTGAAGAACAAGGATACCCTGAGTGATATTCTGGAAGCGCCGGACCACCAGCACCTGCTGAACTGGCTCTGCCAGCAGAACCTGCTGGTGAGGGATTCCGGCCGCAACCTGGTAATGGCTCACGCCGGCCTGCCCCATATCTGGAGCCTCGACCAGGCCTCAGGCTACGCCCGCGAAGTGGAAGCTGTGCTGCGGGGTCCGGACGCCGCCGGCTTTTTCGCAAGAATGTACGGCAATAAGCCCGACCGTTGGGATGAGAAGCTGCAGGGCATGGACCGGTTGCGGGCGATCACCAATTATTTCACCCGGATGCGCTTTATTGCCGAAGACGGGACCCTCGAATTCGCGGCCAAGGAATCCGCGGAAGATGCGCCGGAGGGATTTTTGCCCTGGTTCCGGTTCCGGCGTCAGGATGATGTGCGGGTCATTTTCGGCCATTGGGCCGCGCTTCAGGGTAAAACCGACAGTGAACGTTTTATCGGTCTGGATACCGGCTGCGTCTGGGGTGGCGAGCTCACCATGATGAACCTTGATACTGGCGAGAAGATTCACTGTGACTGTTCCTGAAGGCGCCGGTGCCGACCGGGATATTCTACGCTGGCCTCTGGTTCTGGGCGGCGTGTTTGCCCTGACAGCGGTAATGGCGGGTGCATTTGGCGCCCATGGTCTGCGCGGGACAGTCAGCTCCCGGGGCCTTGAAGTTTTTCAGACTGCCGTCACATATCAGATGACGCATTCGCTGGCACTGATCCTGATGGCAGTTCTTTCAGGGCCGGGATTCGCAGACGGGCCAGGCAGAAAACTGATGGCCATCGGCGCAGGTTTTTTTACCGCAGGCATTGTGCTGTTCAGCGGCAGCCTGTATCTGTTGGTGCTTACACAGATGAGCTGGCCGGGACCGGTTACCCCTCTGGGGGGGCTGTGTTTCATGGTGGGGTGGGCGCTTTTGGTCACTGCCGGGCTGAAGCGCCGCCGGTAGATTCAGAAGGGTATTGATATGCAGATTCAGGTAAATGGTCAGCCCATGGAGTTCGGTGACGGTGTAACCGTGTCGGAGCTGATCCAGCGGATGGAATTAGAGGGTAAACGGCTGGCGGTAGAGGTTAACGAAGACATAGTGCCGCGTAGCGAGCATCCCCGCTTCAGCCTGAGCGACGGCGACCGGGTAGAGGTTGTCCACGCTATTGGTGGCGGATAGCTGGCGGGGCGGCCGCAAGAGAAGGGGTTGGATAAACAATTCCCGCTTATTCATTAACTCCAAGGTATCAATATGAGTGAACACCCCGAAAGACCGCTTCCCGAGGACAAACCCCTGGAACTGGCGGGCCGAGTCTATAAATCACGGCTGCTGGTGGGAACCGGCAAGTACCGCGACATGGCCGAAACCGGCCGTGCCATCGAAACCAGTGGCGCGGAAATCGTCACCTTTGCCGTGCGCAGAACCAATCTTGGCCAGAACCCGGATGAACCCAGCCTGCTGGATGTGGTATCGCCGGACACCTACACCATGCTGCCGAATACCGCTGGCTGCTATACCGCCAAGGATGCCATCCGCACCTGCAAGCTCGCCCGTGAGCTGCTGGACGGCCATGACCTGGTCAAGCTGGAAGTGCTGGGGGAAGAGAAAACCCTTTACCCGAACATGACCGAAACCCTGGTTGCGGCGGAAGCGCTGATCAAAGACGGTTTCCAGGTAATGGTGTACTGCTCGGATGACCCTTTGCTGGCCAAACGCCTTGAGGAAATGGGCTGTATTGCGATTATGCCGCTGGGCGCCCCGATTGGCTCCGGCCTGGGCATCCAGAACCGCTACAACATCCGGCTGATTGTGGAGAACGCCAGAGTGCCGGTGCTGGTGGATGCAGGCGTGGGTACCGCCTCGGATGCAACCCTTGCCATGGAACTGGGCTGTGACGGGGTATTGCTGAATACCGCCATAGCCCAGGCCCGGGACCCGATACGGATGGCCAGGGCCATGCGCATGGCCATCGAATCCGGTCGTGATGCCTATCTTGCCGGACGCATGCCGAAGAAACTCTACGCCAGCGCGTCATCGCCCATCGATGGTACTTTCTTTTAGAGAAAGGGTTTGCCACGGAAGACACGGACACACACGGAAGAAAAATGAAGAAATTTTTAATTTTAAAGTCTTTCTGTTCGCGCCCTTCCGTGTCTTCCGTGGCTAAAAAACAACAGAACAAAGAACCGTGGTCCTGCTATGACTAGCCAGAAACCCAGCCGCCGCGATGCCATTCTGCACTCCCTTCTGGAAATGCTGGAGCAGGACCCGGGTGCACGTCTCACCACGGCGGGTCTGGCAAAGTCTGTGGGCGTCACCGAAGCCGCGCTCTATCGCCATTTTCCCAGCAAGCGGAAAATGTTCGAAGCCCTGGTGGCATTTGCCGAAGACGCGGTGTTCAGTCGTTGCCAGACCATTCTTCAGGAGCAGACCGACGCCCGGGTACGGCTTCAGCAACTGGTGCATCTGGTGCTGGTGTTTGCAGAGCGTAATCCCGGCCTGTGTACGGTGCTGACCGGCGATGCCCTGGTGGGGGAAAACGACGCGCTGCGCAGCCGCGCTTCCCAGTTCTTCGAAAGGCTGGAAACCCAGATACGTCAGATCATCAAGGAAGGGGAGATTCGCCAGGGCCTGAGGTTCCACACCAGCGCCGTCCGTGGCGCTGACTGGGTGATGGTGTTCCTGGAGGGGCGGATCCAGCGGTTTATCCGTTCGGATTTCGCTCGCAAACCGGCTGCCGATTTTGATCAATGCTGGCCGTCAGTAGCGCTGGGCGTCTGGGCGTAACTTGCCCGGATACTGATAAGCAAAAAAGTAAGCGTACAGGGAAGTATTAACAGCGTGTTTTGCAAAGACCTGTTCGCTTACTAACGCACGGATTAATACCTATTATTCGTAGCCGGATGCCTGGCGAAGAATCTTCCGCGCCGGGTCCCACACCGCCGGTGCTGAAATCAGGATGTCCCGCCCCCACAAGTCTGCTGGCATAGCTTCCGGCACCTCGCTGAAATGCCCGGCGGTTGCGCCCGCTTCCAGGGCAATCAGCCGGGCGGCGGCGAAATCCCAGGGGCTGACGTTCTCGTAATAGATGTCCAGCCGTCCGCAGGCCACCCAGCAGATGTCCAGCGCCGCCGAGCCGATCCGCCGCAGATCCCGGCACTGGTGGATCATGGCATTCAGTCGACTCACCAGCGGCTCCAGGGCATCCTTGGTGTAGGGAAAGCCGGTGGCAAACAGTGACTGCCGGGGATCGGTGGCACCGCTGTGGCGGATGGTGGTTCCGTTGAGGGTTGCGCCCCTGCCGCGTTCAGCGCGGAAAGTTTCCTCTGCAAAGGGTGCATGAACCACGCCCACCTGTACCCGGCCCTGTTCAGCGTAGGCAATGGACACGGCCACCTGGGGATGACCGTAAGCGTAATTTACCGTGCCGTCGATCGGATCGATAATCCACAGGGGTGTATCCAGTTGCTCGGCCTGTTCCAGATCGGGCATGGTTTCTTCCGACAGAATGCGATGATCCGGAAAGCGCTCGCGGATCGCGCCCGTGATCATCTCGTCCGCCAGGACATCGGCATGGGTAACCAGCTCTGTCTGCTGCTTGTAGCCGGTTCGCAGGGTGTTGTGCTCGCGTTCATGGCGCACCAGTTCTCCCGCCTTGCGCGCCAGTCGCTCGGCGAAGCCGGCAATGGCAGACAGGTCGTCCATTAAAGCTCCTCCAGCCACCGGGCCATTCTGTCCATGGACGTCACCAGCCGCGGGCAGGCTTCCGCCACAAATCGTGCATCCAGTTTATCTTCGGCATATTTATTGCCCGCCAGATCCAGGGCGGCGGCACCGTCAAAATCCACGAAGGCCAGTCGCGCTCCCAGGTGGTCCGGGACAAAGCCGAAATCGCTGGCCGGCAGAATCGCCACACCGGTTTTTTCCAGCAGTGACTGGCACAGGGCCTGGCTGGTTTTTATGTCCCGGCTGGCCAGCGCGTCCCTGAAGCCGGAGAAGTCCGGGAACAGGTAGAAGGCACCCTCGGGTTTCTGAACCACGGCTCCCATATCGGTCAGCCGTTGGTGCAGGTATTCGCCGACGACCTTCAGAACCCGCCGGGACTGTTTCAGATACTCGTCCAGGTCCGGGCCGCCATCGAATGCGGCAATCGCGGCATGCTGTATCGGTGCACTGGTAGCGGTGTAGGTCTCGCTGGCAATGATGGCCATGGCGTCCTGTAGCGGGCGCAGTTCCGGCGGAAAGATGAAAGTGCCCAGGCGCCAGCCTCCGGCCCCGGCCCATTTGCTCAGACCCGTGCTGACAATGGTGCCTTCGGGATAGTAGCGGGCAATGGACTTGTGCCGGCCCTCGAAATGCACCTCACCATAAATTTCATCCGACAACAGGATGATCCGGTATTTGCGTGCCACGTGCGCCAGTGCCAGCAGCTGGTCCTCGGTATAGGTGCAGCCGGTAGGATTGGACGGGTAGTTCAGAATCAGGATGCGCGGCCGCGACGGGTCGTCACGGCAGACAATGTCGAGTTCCTCTGCGGTCAGTTGCCAGTTGTTTTCGCCATGGGTAGGCAGCCAGTGTACCGAGCGGCCGATAATCCTCGCCTGGGGTGCGTAGGACACCCAGCTTGGACGGGGAATCAGCAGATCGCCGTAATACGCCAGTTGCAGCATAAACAGCAGCTCTTTCGACCCCGGGCCGATCAGCACGTCTTCCCAGGTTGAGCGCATGTGCTCGCGCCGGTTGATGTAGCGGGAGATGGCTTGGCGCAGGGTTTTCAGCCCCTTGACCGGCAGATAGTCTTTTTCATGGGCGTGATCCCGCAATGCTGAAATCACCCGCTCCGGCACCGGAAAAGGCGACTGGCCAAGGCCCAGCTTGATAATGTCCCGGCCTTCGGCTCTTAACTGGTTGCTGGTTTCGTTGATGCGCAGGGTGGCCGATGGCTGAATGCCACGGACATTGAGGTTGATAGCATGGCGGTGGTCAGTGTGAATATCCATAGTCCGGGTCTGTCTCAGGTCAGGGTCGTCAGTTGCTGTTGGCGATGTGGATTTATGTCAGGGCTGCGTTGAGCTGGTCCCTGACGGGGCGATTGTCAGCTGTCCGGCCCGAACCGGTGGGGCTCAAGTTCCCGCTGAATAATGCGCGGGCCAAGCATGATAATGCGCCCCATATAGCGTTCCTCACCGGTGGTGGTGAAGTCGAACAGGAATCGCCGCCATACCCGCAGGCTGCCACGGTCATCGCGCTTGAACCAGAGGCCGCGAAGATAAACCGCATCATCCAGGAGCATGACGTCCATGGCTTTGCAGTAATCCCGTGCAGCCTGCAACACATAGTCCTTGATGGCCTTGCTCCGCCACCAGTACCAGACGACGAAGCCGGCTACAAACAGCCAGAACAGGTCGCCGAGTGTCATGCCCAGCGTCATGAGGCGGTTGGCTGAGCATGATCGTTGTGGTCACGACCCAGCAGAATGTAGAACGCCGGCAGCACGAATACCGTGAACAGCGTACCGATACCAAGGCCGGCACTGATAGTCAGGCCAATCGCAAAGCGGCTTTCAGCGCCCGGACCGACGGCAATCAGCAAGGGTACCATGGCAAAAATCAGCGCCAGCGACGTCATGATGATGGGCCGCAGCCGGATGGCCGCCGCTTCAATCACTGCATCGCGCTTGCCAAGGCCACGGCTGACCTGTAATTGGTTGGCGAATTCCACAATCAGTATTCCGTTTTTCGAGACCACCCCGATCAGGGTGATCAGACCCACCTGGGTATAGATGTTCATTGACGCAAAGCCGAGCACAATGAACGCCATGGCACCGGCAATCGACATGGGCACGGACACCAGAATGATGAACGGATCACGCCAGCTTTCAAACTGGGCGGCCAGTACCAGATAGATTACCAGCAGTGACAGGAAAAAAGTGACGATCAGTGCGCTGCCCTGGTTGGCAAACTGCCTCGACTCACCAGTGTAGTCAAAGGTGAAGCCCTGCGGGAAAGTCTCATCCGCCGCCTGTTCGATAAACGCCATGGCGTCGCCGATGGTTGTGCCGGGCGATACCACGCCCTCAAGGGTCAGGGAATTCAACTGGTTGAACTGGGTGCGCTGGGATGGTTCCACGTCTCTGGTGAAACTTATGACGCTACCCAGCGGTATCAGCTCGCCGCTGTCGGCCCGCAGGTAATAATCGTTCAGTGCCTGTTCATCCAGCCGGAATTGCTGATCCACCTGTGGAATGACCTGGTAGGACCGGCCCTGCATATTGAAGCGGTTGATGAAGCCGCCGCCGAGCATGCTGGACATGGCCTGACCAACGTCCTGCATCGACAGACCCAGATCCGCCACCCGGTCACGATCGACGTCAATCCGGATAACCGGGCGGTCAAACTCGATGGATTTTTTCAGGAACATGAAGTTGCCACTGGCCATGGCTTTGCCCAACAGGTCGTCGGCGACATCGTTGAGGCGATCATAGTCCTCACCCGTGGTGATCACGAACTGGAACGGCAGACCCCCGCCGGAACCGGGCAGTGACGGCCGCGGGAAGACGGCTGTCTGCAAGCCGGTCACATTCTTCAGTTCCTGGTCCAGCAGCGGCTGGGCCTCGAACTGGCTGATGTCCCGCTCGCTCCAGGGTGCCATCTTGAAACCGCCGAACACGGCGTTCGGGCCGGTGATGCCCAGAATCATGAAATCTTCGTTGTAGCCGGGCACCGTGGCCATGCGCTCCTGCACTTCATCGCCATGTTCCTGCAGGTACTCCAGCGTGGACGTCTGGGGACCGAGGCCCTGATAGAACAGAATGCCCTGGTCCTCGGTGGGTGCCAGTTCATTCTGGCTCATCGTCACCATGAAGTAGATTGAGCCCAGGACAATCAGGGCGAAGAAGATAACCACCGACTTGGTTTCCATCAGTGATGTCAGTGCGCGCTTGTAGCCGCTGGCCAGGCTGCCGAAAGACGTTTCCACCTTGCGTTCAAACCAGCCCGGGTTGCCATGGGGCTTCAGTACCTTACCGGACAGCATGGGCGACAGTGTCAGCGCCACAATGCCGGAAATGACCACCGTGCCCGCCAGGGTGAATGCAAACTCGGTAAACAGCGAGCCGACCAGGCCCCCCATAAAGCCGATAGGGGCGTAGACCGCCACCAGCGTGGTGGTCATGGCAATAATGGGGGTCGCCATTTCCCGGGCGCCGTTGAGTGCGGCGTCAAACCGGCTTTCACCAGACTCGATGTGGCGGTGGACGTTTTCCACCATGATGATGGCATCATCCACCACCAGACCGATGGCCAGCACCATGGACAGTAATGTCAGCAGGTTCAGTGAATAGCCCAGCATCAGCATTACAAAGGCGCCACCGATCAGTGACAGCGGGACGGCCACAGACGGCACGATTGCTGCACGAACGGAGCCCAGGCACAGGAACACGATGACCAGCACGATGCCGATGGCTTCCAGCAGGGTTTTGACAACCTCATTGATGGAGTTTTCGATAAAGTCGGATGCGTCGTAGGCCAGACGGACGCTCATGCCGGCCGGCAGCTGGGATTCGATTCCGGGCAGCTCGTCCTTAACCAGCCCGGCGACCGTCAGCGGGTTGGCGCCGGGTGACAGCTCAATGGCGACGTAGGTGGCGGGCTGGCCTTTATAGAGTGCAAGCTGGTCATAGGTTTCCGAGCCCAGTTCCACCCGGGCAATGTCCTTGAGGCGGATCAGCGAGCCATCCGATTCCTTTACCACCAGGTCCCGGAACTGATCGGGGTCACCCACGTCAGTGTTGGTGGTCATGCTGATCTCGGTGTACTCGCCCCGGGTGTTGCCTACGGCGGCCTGGTAATTATTTTCAAGCAGTACGTTGACCACTTCGCGGGGCGTCATATCCACCGCAGACAGGCGCTCCGGGTCCAGCCATACCCGCAGGGCAAACTTGCGCCCCAGCAGCTCGGCCTTGCCAACGCCAGACAGAGCCTGCAGCTTGGGCTGGACCACGCGGGTGAGGTAATCGGTAATCTGCGGTACCTGCAGTTCTTCACTGTAGAACGCGATGTACATCAGCGCCGTGGAATCGCCGGTAGTGGAGGTGATTACCGGGTCCTGGGCGTCTGCCGGCAATACGTTGCGCTGGCTGGCCACCTTGGCCTGGATTTCGGCGAGGGCGGCGTTGGCATCGTAGTTCAGCTCCATTTTGGCGGTGATGGTCGATGTGCCCTGGGAACTGGTCGAGGTGAGGTAATCAATACCGCTGGCTTCGGCAATCGCCTGTTGCAGCGGCGTGGTGATAAAACCTTTGACCAGGTCGGAGCTGGCACCAGGGTAGGCCGTGGTCACAGTTACCGTGGTGCTTTCCAGTTCGGGATACTGCCGGATCTCCATTTCCAGCGCCGCCCGGGCACCCAGAAGCAGAATCAGCAGGCTGACGACCGTTGCCAGAACCGGTCGCTGCACAAATAGGTCAGTGAACCGCATTACTCGGACGCCTCCGCTGAATCGCTGGCTTCCTCAACGATGGTGACTTGCTGGCCTGACCGCAGTCTCAAAAGCCCCTTGGCCACAACCTGCTCGCCGGCTTCCAGTCCACTGGTCACGGCTACCCTGCCGTCTCGCGTGTTGCCGCTTTCAATCGTTCGGCGCTTGACCACCAACTGGCCATCGTCATTCTCGGCAACGACATACGCATAATCGCCATAGGTGTTGTAAGAGATGGCGGTGCGAGGAATGGTAACGACCTGGCGATCCTGCGGCTGCAGGGTGTTGATGGTGGCAAACATGCCGGGACGCAGCAGATTGTCATTGTTGTCCAGAGTGGCGCGCACTCTTACGGTGCGGGTCTGGGGATTTACCGAGGTGTTGATCGCGCTGATCCTGCCGCGGAAGGTCTCGCCGGGCACGGCAGCAACGGTGGCAAGAACCTCATAGCCCGTTGATACCATCGGCAGATCCTTTTCTGACAGGGTGAAGTCGGCGTAGATGGGATCCAGCATATTGATTTCAACAATGGCTGTTCCGGTGGCAATGTACTCGCCCTGATCCACCAGCCGCAGGCCCAGGTTGCCATCGAAAGGCGCCCGGATCACTTTCTTGCTGCGTTGCGCTTCTGCCTCGTTTACCCGGGCCTCGGCGGCGTCGAAGTTTGCTTTGGCTTCGTCGAACTGGGCCTGGGACACCGCCCGCTTGGGCAACAGGTCAGACACCCGCTCGAAGGCCTGCTCGGCAAGTTGTGCCTCGGCCCGGCGGGTGCGCACGGCTGCTTCATCGATGGCAGCATCAAGCCGGACCAGCACGTCCCCCTTTCCAACGGTGTCGCCGGATTCAAAATTGATTTCCTGGACCACGCCGGGAACTTCGTTGGCAACCTCGATTCCATTAATGGCTTCTATACTGCCCACGGCCTTGATCTGTGGAGTCCAGCTTTCGGTTTGTGCTGTCACGGCAGAGATTTTGGCGGGCGGCTGCGGCTGGGACATCTGTTCCTGCATCTGGCCAAACTGGTAGAACTTGTAGCCAAAGATGCCGCCAAGAACGACACCAAGAAGGATGATGACGATCACGAAGCGGGAAGCGGTGCGCATAGCTGTAATCCTGCAGAAATTTAGAAATGAGTAAAGGGTAGTATCCTAAACAATGGCTTGGCATGCTGTCACTGACTTGTCAGTCGAAATGCGTACAATCACTGTGGGTTAAGTATACCCATTACGGTCACCAGCAGGATTAGTTCATGCACTGGATACTTGGCATTGCCCTGACGGCAGCCGTGTTCATTATTCTCAGGCAGTGGGGCGCACTGAGCGCTGAAAAAAAGAAGACCGCTGTCTGGAAAACCGCGCTGGTTGTTGGTGGCGCGCTGCTGCTGTTCATGGTGCTGACGGGCCGGGTCCACGTGCTGGTTGCGGGTGTTGCCGCCCTGATTCCCCTGTTGCGGAAAATACCGATGCTGCTCAGGTTCCTGCCGCTGGTCCAGCGGATGAGGGGCCAGAAAGGGCCGGAAAGCAGCGAAGGGCAGGATGGTGCGCAAAACAGCTCAACCGGGCAATCTGCTGTCAGCTCCGGGGGAATGGATGTGAATGAAGCCTGTGACACGCTTGGGATTGCGCCCACGGCAAACCGGGAAGATATCATCGCTGCTCACCGCCGGCTGATCCAGAAGCTGCATCCCGATCGCGGTGGCAATGATTACCTGGCTGCAAAAATCAATGAAGCCAAAAGTGTGTTGCTGAAACACTGCTCGCCGGACGACTGATTTTTTATTCCATCAGATCCACCCGGACTTGCCATGAATTAGCGCTGTTACCGGTTTCACCGGTCTTGTACACGATGCCGGTCTCTACCCCTGAATGGCTCTGGCGGGTGCTGCCCAGTGCCACCCACTGCCCCGGCTCTACCCGACGAAGGGTCATCAGTGCTTCGGTCTGGTAACCGGGCATACCGCTGTCCGGATCCTCCTCGAACGAAACAATGTTGAGCTCGATGGCGCGGTCTGAAATCACCTGGGGGCTCACGATAAAGCCGCTGCGGGTTTCGACCTTGTCAAGGAAGACCGCGGGATTGCGGCCTCCCCTGATGGCGATGGGTAGGGCCCGCACCTGGCCAGAGGTGATCTGTGCCGACTGTCCCTCCTGTACAATCAGCGACCGTTCCGAGGTCTGCCGGGTCGTTGTGGTTTTACGGCTGGCTTCCACATTCACCCGGTTATTGGTGATGCTGAGTCCGCCGCCGCCCTGCTTGCCCATGGCGTTGTTCACAGAGCGTACCGTCACCCGCATCTGTACCGGCGCCACATCCATGGTTTCCACAAGCTGGCCGATTTCATCAAGCACCGGAGGCTCGCCCCGCACCACCATCTGCTGGCCGCGGCTGGTAATGGTAACCTCACCGCCCGGGTAGAGGTCGCGAATCTGCTGCGCGACGTCGCTGGCCGGGCGCTGGCCCAACTGGAACTGGCGGGCCTCGGGCGCTGCCAGCAGTGGATTGGCCAGCAGGAGCAACAACAGGGCAGGCAGGGCGGATTTGACATACGGGCGCATGAAAGACTCCGGGCAGACCATGATATTCGCAAAAACCCGCCGGGCGGGTTGCAATCCCGGAAACGCGGGGGTTATATTGGAAAGCATGAAGACGACACCAGCGATCTGTCAATTGAACTTTCTGAAAGTGATCGGTAATGAACCGATGGCTCGGGGCGCTGCCGTGTTTTTCTGGTGGTCTGGCTTTGGCTATTTTAGCCACAGCCCGGGCCGCCGTTGAAATCGTCTTGAACGACTGAACAACGAGTAAGGCAGCCCGGCACCCGACCAGGCTGCCACCGGACTCATAAAGCCCCGACTGGTAGCCCACCAGCCGGGGCTTTTTTGATTCTGACCCAGGGAAACAGGAACCAGTAACATGAACATGCCAACCAACCCGGCTGCGCTGAATGCGGAGCGGACGCTGATTGCCGCAAGCCAGCCGCAGACCATTGCCACCCGACCTGCGGTAACTCCGCTGCCTGCGCCGGCACAGCTCAGGCATGATTTTCCGGCATCCGCCGGGCTGCAGTCCCGGGTAGCCGCACACCGTGACGAAGTGCGCCGCATTCTGAGCGGCGAGGATTCGCGGCTGCTGATCGTGGTCGGGCCCTGTTCCATTCACGACGATGTCGCGGCGCTGGAATATGGCCTGAAGCTCAGCAGGCTGGCGCGGGAGGTCAGTGACCGCTTCCTTATCGTGATGCGGGCCTACCTGGAAAAACCCCGCACTACGGTTGGCTGGAAAGGTCTGCTTTATGATCCCGACCGCACCGGTCAGGGTGACCTGAATGAGGGCCTGATACGTTCACGCCGGCTGCTGCTCAACCTGGCGGGTATGGGCCTGCCACTGGCGACGGAAGCGCTGAGCCCCTTCGCCATGGATTACCTGGGGGACCTGGTCAGCTGGACGGCCATTGGTGCCCGCACCACCGAGTCCCAGGTGCACCGGGAAATGGTCAGCGGATTGCCAATGCCGGTGGGGTTCAAGAACGGGACCGACGGCAGCGTCGGTGTTGCCGTGAATGCCATGAAGTCGGCGGCCCATGCCCATCAGCATTTCGGCATTGGCGACACCGGCGCCCCGGTGATGATCAATACGCCCGGCAACCCCGATACCCATCTGGTCCTGCGCGGTGGCCGTGGTATTACCAACTACGATGCAGCCAGTATCCGCGAGGCCATGGCCGCCCTGAATGCTGGCGGTGTAAGCCGATCGGTGATGGTGGATTGCAGCCATGACAACGCCTGCAAACAGGCGGACAGGCAACTGGACATCGCCCGGGAAGTGCTTGCCCAGCGCCGCGCGGCTGAGTACGACGGCAGCCGGGGTATCATCGGCCTGATGCTGGAGAGCTTTCTGGAACCGGGCCGTCAGGACGACGGTGACGACCTGGTGTTCGGTTGCTCCATTACCGACCCCTGCCTCGGCTGGGACCAGACGGCACAGCTGCTCAGGAGCCTGTAGCGCCGGCCGGGGTGTCCCCGGCGACAGTGGACAGCAACAGTTGCCCGGCCAGCAGCAACAGCACGCCGCCCATCAGTCGGTCGAGCCAGTGCCCGCAACGGCTGAACCCGCGGCGGATATGGGGCAGAGTGAAAAATACCGCCACCAGCATGAACCACAGCCCGGTGGCGACGGCCATTTAGACGCCATAACACTCTGAACCACCACCGGCGTGCCGGGTCTGATCACCACTGAAAACAGCGACACGAAGAACAGTGTGGCCTTGGGGTTCAGGATTGTTTCATTGAATAACGGAGGGGACTCTATTTTATACTGTTCCTACCCAAGAGCTTACCGGAATCAGGAGCGCAGCAGTGGATAAACGCAACGTGGATGTCGCCATTATTGGCGCTGGAACGGCCGGCATGGTGGCCTATCAGCGCGTACGCAAAGCCACCGATAACCTGGTGCTTGTCGAATCGGGCCAGTATGGAACCACCTGCGCCCGGGTTGGCTGCATGCCCAGCAAGCTGCTGATTGCGGCGGCTGAAAGCGCCCATAACATGCGCCACGGCGACCTGTTCGGGGTAGTGGCTGGCGGTGTAACCGTTGATGGCAGGCAGGTGATGGAGCGAGTGCGGACAGAGCGGGACCGCTTCGTGGGTGGCGTGCTGCATGCCGTCGAAAACTTCCCGGAAACCCATCGTCTGAAAGGCCATGCCCGGTTTATCGGCCCGAACCGGTTGCTCGTCGGTAACGAGCTGGAGGTAAACGCCCAGCGCATTATCATCGCTACCGGTTCCCGCCCCAATATCCCCGGATTACTGCAAGCAGCCAAAGATCGCCTGGTGGTGAACGACGATATCTTCGAATGGCAGGATCTGCCCGAATCCGTGGCCGTATTCGGCCCCGGCGTGATCGGTCTCGAACTCGGGCAGGCCCTCAGCCGCCTGGGTGTCCGTGTCCGCATGTTTGGCAAGGGCGGTGCCGTGGGCCCGATACAGGACAAAGCCATCGAGGACTACGCGCTGAAGACCTTCAACGAAGAGTTTCCGCTGGACCCGGACGCGGACGTTAAAAAAATTGAACGGGTCGATAAGGGTGTTGCCATCACCTTTACCGATGACGACGGTAGTGAAAAAACAGAGACGTTTGATTACCTGCTGGCGGCAACCGGGCGACGCCCGAACGTCGACGGGCTGGACCTTGTGAATGCGAATATCGGGCTCGACGAAAAGGGCGCTCCGCTGTTTGATCCCCATACCCTGCGCTGCGGGGACAGCCACATATTTATTGCCGGCGATGCCAATAACCGCCTGCCATTGCTGCACGAAGCCGCCGACGAGGGCCGTATCGCCGGTGATAATGCCGGTGCCTATCCGGAGGTGCGCACCGGCCTGCGCCGGACACCGCTGGCCATCGTATTCACCGACCCCCAGATCGCCTCAGTCGGTCTGACCATCAGCCAGGTGGATGAACGTTGTCGGGGCTGCTATGCGGTTGGCGAAGTGTCCTTTGAAGACCAGGGGCGCAGCCGGGTGATCGGCAAGAACCGGGGCCTGCTGAGGGTCTATGGCGAGCACGGCAGCGGCCTGTTCATGGGCGCGGAAATGTTTGGCCCGGCCGCCGAACATATCGCCCATCTGCTGGCCTGGTCTGCCCAGCGCCGGCTGACCGTCAGCGAAATGCTGGAAATGCCGTTCTACCATCCGGTGATCGAAGAAGGCCTCAGGAGCGCGCTCAAGGACCTGAACCGGAATCTGAATATCGGCCAGCCGCCGGAGGAAGGATGCACTGACTGCGGTCCTGGTGTCTGAGCTGGCCGACACCTGATCCATAGATTCGTGCTATCGCAGAAATTTGCGAACTACACTTTAACTATTGAAAAGTGTGTCGTATCCTATCTTTAAATTAAGCACTTCAAGGAGACAAGCTATGAGCACCAATTTTCTCGGACTTGATACTGAAAAAACCGCCGGGCTTGCAGATTCGCTGAACGAGTTGTTGTCCAACTACCAGATCTTCTACATGAACGTTCGCGGCTATCACTGGAACATCAAAGGGGACAATTTCTTCGAGCTGCACGTGAAATTCGAGGAGCTTTACGACGATCTGCTGCTCAAGATTGATGAAATTGCAGAACGGGTACTAACTCTGGGCCATCGCCCGGCGCATGCGTACAGCACCTATATCGAAAAATCCGAGGTGCCGGAACGGAAAGATGTTTCCGATGGTAAAGAAGCGGTCGGCAACATCGTTGAAAGTTACGGCATGCTGATCAGAACCCAGCGCAAATTGCTCAACCTTGCCGGTGAGGCTGACGATGAAGGCACCGTTGCTTTGATGAGCGATTACATCTCTGAACAGGAAAAAACCCTGTGGATGTATCGCAGCTATCTGGGCCAGTAAACCCCAGCATAGATTGCGGAGAAAAAGCAGAAGTGAAAGCGGCCGCCAGGCCGCTTTTTTTCTGCCTGACATAGTCCTGTCTTCAGATTGTCTTGCAACTGAAACGGCACTGTCATCCGGACATCTCAGAGTGTTGGTAAGACATACATCAACCAGCACCTGAGGCGACTATGAAATTCTGCAAATCCCTGCTTACCCTGGCCATCACTGGTTCATTTATAGCCCTGACCGGCTGCACTGACGACGGCGATAATGGCGCTGATGGAACCAATGGCACCAGCCAGACCCTGATAGAAATGAACGTTCTGGGCACCTACGCCAGTGGGGCTTTCGATGAAAGCGCCGCCGAGATCGTGGCCCACGATCCCGCGAACCAGCGCCTGTTCGTGGTGAACGCCAACAACGCCACCGTCGACGTGCTGGATATCAACGACCCGGCACTACCGACTCTGATGGGCACCATCGATGCCAGTGCCGAAGGCGGTCCCGCCAACAGCGTAGCGGTATTCGGCAACCTGGTAGCCGTGGCCATTGAAGCCAGTGTGAAGCAGGACAACGGCAAAGTGGTTTTCTACAACACCGCCGACCTGAACAAAATTGGTCAGGTCACTGTTGGTGCGCTGCCGGATATGGTGACCTTCACCCGTGACGGCCAGGCCGTACTGGTCGCCAACGAAGGCGAGCCCAGCGATGACTACACCAACGACCCGGAAGGCTCTGTCAGCATTATTGACCTGTCCAGTGGCGTTGCATCTGCCACCGTCACCACAGCTGATTTCACCGCGTTCAACCCCCGGCAGGCGGCTCTGGAGGCACAAGGCCTGCGGGTATTCGGCCCCGGCGCTACCCTGGCACAGGACATGGAACCGGAATACATCGCTATCTCGATTGATAATCAGACCGCCTGGGTTGCCCTGCAGGAAAACAACGCCGTTGCGGAGCTGGACATTGCCGCCGGCGAAATTACCGCCATCCTGCCGCTGGGCTTCAAGGACTACAGCATCATCGGCAATGAACTGGATGCCAGCAACGCGGACGGCGGCATCAACATTCGTAACTGGCCGGTGAAGGGCATGTATAACCCGGACTCCTTGACCAGTTACGGCTACAACGGCAAGACCTATTACATCACTGCCAACGAAGGTGATGCGCGGGATTATGATACCTGGACTGAGGAATTCCGGGTCAGGGATCTTAGGCTGACCGGCCCATTGGCGGCTATCGGTGATCTTCAAGACGATGGGAACCTCGGTCGGCTACGAATCACCTCAACGCTCGGTAGCAGTAATGCCTGCGATGCATCCCGATTGCCAGCCGACCTGGGCGATCTGAACGGCGATAACGTCACTGATATCGCTGACGTGGCGTTCCACATTGAAAACAACTGCGAGTACGACACGCTTTATGGCTACGGCGCCCGGTCATTCTCGATCTGGTCTGCTGACGGCCAGCGGGTATTTGACAGCGGCAGCGAGTTTGAACGAATTACCGCCAACCTGATCCCCGAAGGTTTTAATGCCTCCAATGATGACAACGAAGCCGATGCCCGCTCAGATGACAAAGGCCCTGAGCCCGAGGCTGTCACCGTTGGTGAAATCAACGGCCAGACCTTCGCCTTCATCGGTCTTGAACGCGTCGGGGGCATCATGGTGTACAACGTGACCAACCCGCAGAACCCGGAGTTTGTTCAGTACCTGAACAACCGCGACTTCAGCGTATCCCAGACCGACCTGGAAAACGGCCTGGCCGGTGACCTGGGCCCTGAAGGACTGGCTTTCATCCCCGCGGGCCAGAGCCCGAACAGCAAACCCATGCTGGCTGTGGGTAACGAAGTGAGCGGCACAACCACCCTGTACACTGTCGATGTGATCGAACTGACCGCAAACCAGGCAAATAACTAGCCCGTCAACGCGCCGGCCGGCCCAAAGCACCGGCGCTTGTTAACACATGCATTGAGGCTGAAAAAAGTGCGCCGCAGGCACACAGAAGAGCTGTGGGTTCTGGCAGATCTTCGTACAGATCCTGGACTCAGGCCTGCAGCATCTTCCGCCGCAGGTAGGCAATCTGTACCTGATGGGGAAGATTCTTCGGACAGTTGTCCTGACAGCCGAGCAGGCTCATGCAACCAAACACACCGTCTTCGTTACCCAGTACCTCGTAATAATCGGCATCGGTGCGCGTATCCCTGGGGTCCAGGTGAAAACGGCCCAGCTTCATGAAACCGACCGGGCTGAGGAAACCAGCGCGCATCTGTCTGGTGGCGCAGGCCGCAACACAGCAGCCGCATTCGATGCAGCGGTCCAGCTCGTAGATGGCCGTTGCCAGCTCCGGCTCCATGCGCTGTTCCAGGCTATGGATATCCCCATCCTCGTCGGCATGAATCCAGCCTTCAATCCTTTCGGTCATTTCACGCATGAATTTCCCGGTGTCCACGGACAGGTCACCGATCAGGGCAAAGGCCGGCAGCGGGTGCAGGTTGAACTCGCCGCTTTGCGAGGTGGTGGTCAGGGTACGGCAGGCCAGCGTCGGCAGGCCATTGATCACCATGGCGCAGCTGCCACAAATGCCGGCCCGGCAGACAAAATCGAACTTCAGGCTGGGGTCCTGCTCCTCCCGTAACCGGGTCAGGGCGATAAACAGCGTCATCCCGTCCGTTTCTTCCAGCTGGTAGCGCTGCATACGGGGCTGGTCCCCCGGAAGCTGGGGGTCATAGCGGAAGATATTGAAAGTAAGGGTGCGGCCAGAGTCGTTCATGCGTCCTCCACACCAGAACGGTGGTTGCGGGGCTGGTATTTTTCCGGAATTTCAAACGGCATCAGGGCCTGCTGGCGGGTAAAGCGGTCGGAATCGGCATCCAGGGTCTCAAGCTGCCGCTCGATTTCCGCCCCACGCGCGGGGGTGTCCGGATGGTGGCTGGTGAGGTCGGCACCATAGCCGCGAAAGCCGGGGGGCAGCTCCATCGACATCACATCCAGTGGCTCGTAGTCGAGCACGATTTCATCGTCCCGCAGAAAATAGAGGCTACGTTTGAGCCATTCATGATCATTGCGCTCCGGATAGTCTTCCCGGGAATGGGCGCCCCGGCTTTCCGTGCGCGCCAGGGCGCCCCGGGCGGCACAAAGCGCCAGCTTGAGCATCTTTGGCAGGGCGATCGCCAGCTCCAGTTCCGGGTTGGCGTGGCTCACCCGGTGACGCAGGGCGATGTCCCGGCTGCGCCGGAGCAGGTCGGTCAGCTCGTCGACAGCCTCCTGCAGGTCCTTGCCATTACGGAAAATGCCCACCTTGCGGGTCATGATGCTGCACATCTCCCCCCGCAACTGAAAGCAGTTCTCCCCGGATTTCCGGCCCAGCAGGGTATCGATCCTGCCGCGCTCGGTGTCGATGAACGACTCGATCACGCGGCTGTCGATATTGAGGGACTGCTGCTGACAGAAGTCGGCCACATATTCACCGACAATCATTCCCGCCACCACGGTTTCAGCCACCGAATTGCCCCCCAGGCGGTTAAACCCGTGCAGATCCCAGCAGGCGGCTTCGCCGGCCGCAAACAGTCCTTTCAGGTGAGTGCTTTCGCCCCGGTGGTCGGTCCGTATCCCGCCCATGGAGTAGTGCTGGGTGGGGCGCACCGGGATGTAGTCAACCGCCGGATCAATGCCCAGGAAGGCATCACAGATTTCCTTCACCTCCCGCAGGTTTTTCTCGATGTGCTCACGCCCGAGGATGGTGATATCCAGCCAGAGATGATCGCCGTAGGGCGAAGGAACGCCCTTGCCCTTGCGCATGTGCTCGGTCATGCAGCGGGAGACCACGTCGCGGGAGGCCAGTTCGGCTTTATCCGGCTCATACTCGGGCATGAATCTGTGGCCATCCACATCCCGCAACACTCCGCCGTCACCGCGACAGCCCTCGGTGGTGAGGATGCCTGCCGGCACAATCGCGGTGGGGTGGAACTGTACCGCTTCCATGTTCGCCAGAGGAGCCACCCCTGTCTCCAGGGCGATGGCGGTGCCCACCCCGTCGCAGATCAGGGCATTGGTGGTAATCGCGTAGATTCGCCCGAAGCCACCGGTAGCAACGGTCGTGGCCTTGGCCACATAGGCCATCAATTCACCACTCACCATGTCCCGGACGACGGCGCCGTAACAGCGGTTGTCGTGGTGAATCAGGGCAATCGCCTGCTTGCGTTCGTGCACCGGGATCTCGAGTGAAATCGCCTTGTTGTCCATGGCGTAGAGCATGCTGTGACCGGTACCATCGGAGGTATAGCAGGTACGCCATTTCCTGGTGCCGCCAAAATCCCGGGCGGTGATCAGACCATGGTCTTCGGCGCGCTCGGAAATGGTGACGGTCCGGGCATTAACAATGGCCTTGCGGTCCCCCTGCTTCACCCGGTTCCAGGGCACCCCCCACTGGGCCAGTTCCCGTACGGCCTTGGGTGCCACGTGGCAGAACATGCGCGCCACCTTCTGGTCACAGCCCCAGTCGCTGCCTTTGACCGTGTCGGCAAAATGCACATCCTCATTATCCTCCTTGCCCTTGCTGGAGGATGCCAGGCTGGCCTGCATGCCGCCCTGGGCGGCTGCCGAGTGCGAGCGTTTGGCGGGAATCAGGGAAAGCACCAGGGTATCGAGACCGCGCTGCCTGCTGGCAATGGCGATACGCAGTCCGGCCAGGCCGCCGCCGATGACCAGGGAATCGGTATAGATAATTTTCATCCGTGTGTCTCCCTATGCCATCCCGATTCGAATAAAGGTGATCAGCGTCAGCAGCCCGATCAGAATAAATGCCGAGGAGATAACAAGCTTGAGCCGTTGCAGTCGCCGCCTTGTGCTGGCCGGATCGCGGGAGGGGAAAAGGTTCCACTTCACGGCCAGGCGGTAGCAGCCGATGGCCCCATGCAGTTCTGCCGCCAGCAACAGAGGCAGGTACAGCACCCAGAAGTCACCCGCGACGATCCGCTGCGAGGAACCTTCGGGGCCAATGGTCTCCGGGACCGCAAACATGGTGAACAGGTGGGCAGGCACCAGCACCAGAATAATCACACCGGTCACCGCCTGAATGATCCACTGGCCGGTATCCCGGTGCCGTACCAGCTTTCGGTACTCGCGCAGCTGGCGATACTGTTGCCAGCTGGCGGGAAGCTTGCGCATGGCGAGTGCGGCATGAACCAGCACCAGCAGCGAAACCACCACTGCAATCAGCGAAACAACCACCGGGTAGCCTTCACCGCTCGGCGACAGGAAGGCCCCCTCCATGGTGGCCGCTACCCAGGTCATGGCCTCCTTGCCCAGCAAAATGCTGGCAACCAGCAGCAGGTGGAACCACAGAAATAGTGCCAGCAGAAAACCTGACAGACTTTGCCACAGGTCCAGTTGGGCGGCGGTACGGCGATGGCCGAAAGGGTTGTAACGCCATGAAATCGCCATTGGCAAACTCTCCCAGTCAGTTTGGCCGGCGCTGATCCGGCAGCTGAGCGCCGATACCCGGGGAGGAAATCGCAGGTGCCCGGGCTATCAGAGTGGTACTGAAAAATCCCAATTTTTGTTGGTTCTGTTCCGAGTGTAGCTCACTACTTAATCCGGAAGCAGGCCAGTCTTTGCGGGTCTTGACTCAAGTCAACACAGCAGGCGTTTAATGATTACCCGGCCCCTGTCACCCTGAGCGTTACTCAAGGGCGCCGTGTTCTGCCTCGTCCAGATAACGCTGGATCAGGGCGTCCGCCTGGGGGTCATCCCAGTCGGCATAGCTGCGCATGTAGCTGATCACGCGGCCCCGGGCATCAATGAAAAAACTGGCGGGAAATACATCGACGGGAAACTGGCGGGCGAATTCCTCAATGCGGCCCATGTAAAGCCCCAGGTGCTTGATATCGAGCCGGTCGTAAAATGAACGGACGGCCGGATAACCGGCATCGTCCAGAGCCACCGCCAGCACTTCAAAACGGTCACTGCCCAACCGCTGCTGCAACCGGTCCAGTGCCGGCAGTTCGCGGATACAGGGCGGGCACCAGGTGGCCCAGAGATTGAGCAACACCAGCTTGCCCTCAAAATCCGCCAGGCTGAGAGACTCGGTGTTATCCCGGATCATTGGCAGCGGCATGACCGGTTGCGGTGTTTCGACCGCTATAAAGCTGTTGACCGTTCCATCCGAGGGCTCGGTTTCTGAATGGTTTGCCAATACCGGTGCTGCCAGCAGCGACAGCAACAGCCAGATCAGGGAAATACGCACGGCCAGTCCTCTTGCAACGAAAACTGCCAGTATAAAGCTCCGCGGCTGCCACCGCAGCCCCCAATCGAAAGCAAAGGCCGGATTTTACTCATCGTCGATTTTCAGGGGTGACGGCGGTATGACAACCCACTCGGGGTCTGCAAACTCGCCAATCGGACGTATCTCGCAGAACCCGGCGGCACTGCGGATAATCTCCGCCACCCGGGGATCGTGCTGACCTTCCATGGCGTCCCGGCTGGCCTTGCTTTCCCAGTGGGCAATGGCAACAAGTACGTTCGGGTCGCCGATTTTCCGATGCAGTTCGGTGCCCCGGGCGCCGGGGGCACGCTGGATAATTTCACTGGCACGAACCCAGGCATCGGCGTATTCCTCGGCTGTATGTCCTTCCTGGATATGAACTTCAAAGATATATTTCATCTCGCCGCCTCCTTAATACATCTCGGGGTCAGGCCCTGCCTCTTGCCCGGTCGAGACATTGCGTGAACAAAACTCAGGACCTGCCTCCCATTTTCCTGCTCCAACGCGCCGGCTGGCCAAAGGCCCCGGGCGTTTTTGCCCACGAAGCCATACCACAGTAGCCGACGCGCATACCCTAAACTACCTTGGCAGAAACCCCCTGAAAAATCGGAACGCTTAGTTATTAGTCGGGATATAACGAAAAGCAGGGGCGCGTTTATGGTAAGTTGCTGTTAAAAATAAGGAAATGCCATGGCATATCTAGCGGGCTTTCACTTTCACCTCGACCTGGATTTTTACGTACTCGATATCCGGGAAGCTGACGAGTATCTAAAAAGCATTGTCTCAAGGTACTCGGACCTGATCTTCAATCAACGGACCGAGGTCCATGCCAGGCTAGAAGAGGGAAGTTTAAAGGCCAACCTGATAATTCTCGGTGCCATTTACATAGGTATTGGCCAGTATGGGTCATTTCGTTCAGGTATCGACTATCTAATTAAAGATGCCAAGGCTATGAAAGATCTTGTTACCAGTGAGATTGTGAGAAATGGGCTTAATGAATCAGACATAATCGAGGTGAAGCGGTTGTACTGCGATCCCGATAGGATCCGGCGAGTTTTACTAGCGATTGATAGGGTTGAGTTGAAGCCAAACTTATCGGAACAAGACCATGCGAGAGAAGTTTCGAGAATAAAGGCGTCGGTCAGGAAAATATGTTATTCAATCGATGAGAAGGATGCGGGGCTTTTTGCCTCTTCGATTCCTGAAAAGTACTGGCCGGAGGACCCCCAAATTCCTTATTTCGTTGACCGCTACCGGGTGTTGGCAAGAGAAGAAGACTTGGCGCGGTATCCGGTCACCAACAAGAATCGGCTGGGGTGAGCATTGCAGCGGACAAGCCGCTCAATTCGACGTCGAGTCAGAGAGCATGGATCGGGTTTGTGGAAAATTACAAAGGTGGAAACCTGTGAAACAACTGACAAGCACGGCCAGAAGAGTATATAGAAACCTGGAAATAATGGCCCAGGTCGTTTATTTCATTACCCGAGTTGCTTGAAAGACCCTCCCCGCATGCGCAAGGAATAATGGAGAACAACGGTGTTTAAATGGTTATCCCTGCTGTCAATACTAGTCTTCGCAATGACGAGTGCTATTGCGCAACCTGAAAATGCTGCCGCGTCAGCCCAGTTCTATCAAGGCATAGTTGCCAGCCCCGAAGGGCGCACCTGGATACTTCAGGCTTGGGGTACGAGGCTAGGTGCTGAGGCGGAGTGCACACAAGGCAAGAGCTGGGTTTTTTTCGCCGATGGTTTGCTGGTGAAGCGCACCTGTGTTGATGGCCAGATTGCAGAGCAGCAACACAACTGGTCAATCAAAGCGACCCAAGCAGGGCCAATCGAGCTCACTATTGATACAACTGCGCACTGGATTGAAATACTGACCGATAAAATAACAGAGCCCGGCCTTCCTCCGTCTGAGGTGCTCATTGCAAAAATTCAGGAGACGCGCGACTTCCAAGAAGAGCGGGTGCCCACTTACCAGCTAAAGCGAACAAAAGACGAGTAAGCCTGATAGTTTCGGACGGGATCATACGATGACTGAAACGGTATATAGAGTATGGGACATTCTGCTTAAATGTTTAGGGATTCTTGGGGCTGTGGGCAGTTTGCTATGGGGTGTGTACCAATACGTCGACACTCAACAGCGAGCATTGGACGCTGAATGGATGGCGCGCGACAGGGCGTTTGCGGAAGAGCTATTCAAACGTCGCATTGATGAATATCAGTCTATTGCCTTGACGGCTGGCAAACTCAGCGCTCCGGCGGAAAAGCCCAAGGAACTTGCGCTCGATATTAAACAGTTTGAGCGCCTGTATTGGGGATCGCTTGCCACACTGCGGTCCGACAGAGTGGTTAAAGCGATGGACTATTTGCGCAGTGGTATAGAAAACTATGAGCAGGGCCGGAGTATGCTGGGAGATACCAAGCCAGAGGATCAACTGAAGATCCGGGCGCGGGCGTTGATTCGCGCGATCCGCTCAGCCATCAACGAAGAGCGCGAGGCATTGGCGATTATTCGCGCCGGTGGGCCCTTTGTCTCTAAGGATGAGCTATGAAAAGACTAATGTGCCTGTTGATACTAATGTGTTGTACAACAGCGTATGGTCAATCCGATTATTCGGTTGTCTTTTTGTCAATTGGGGTCGAACACTACGCAAAGCCCGAGGGACGAAGAGATTCACCAAGCGCGATTGCCTTCTCAAACCCCCCGTCGGGTGCACACTCCGCCAACCGGGTGGCGTATCAATTAGCGCAGCGGAGTGCTGTTTGGGGGCTTAAGTTAGTCGATGATCCGAACCACCTGATTACACGGGAAGACATTTGGGGTGCGGTCAATGAGGCAGCGTCCGCAGCCTCGCAGTTGGAAAATCCGCTTTTGGTGGTTTACTACAACGGTCATGGGCTGGGTGAGGGGCTTGGCTTTGGACATTTTCTGATTCCTGGCGATTTCGTTGGGCCTTACCCGTTTATCGACCTTGTCGACGCGGAGGAGCACCAAGTCGTCAGCGTCCTCGGCATACTGGAACTGATTGCCAATGCAGGTCTGCCTTACCTAGTTTTACTGGATACTTGCTACGACGCAGATGAGCAGACTTTCAAGAACACGATGGCCCCGGATGTTGAGGAGTTGGGTCGCAGCGTTACCAACATTCTGAGGGCATTGAATAGCCAGTATGCGGCGGTAACGGCATCCGAACCTACCTCAGGGGTTCAATCGCTGGCTGATCCAAATCCTCGCCTATCCCATAAAACAATTGGGCCGCTGGCGCGTCGCTTACTGATCACTATGGACCAATTGGGCAGCGGTGAAATACCCGTGCAAGCCTTAGTTGATCGCTTGGCGTCGGCCTCATTAGACACAGAAACCCAAGTGGCGCGTGTACAACCGCCTGATCACAGTTGGCTTGGCTTACTGCCTGCGGTGGGTGAGCCTGCGTCTTTTAAAACACGCCTTGGTACTGGAATGAAGGCTAATTTTGCGCCATTGGATAGTGTGATTGCCGAGGAAAAACAGGAGGAAGAGGAGGGGCAAAGCACTCAACTTCAGCTTACCCCCCAACCCCGCTATGCCAAAGTCGCGCTTAAGGCAGGGTCGTTCGGGGCTAACAGGCCAGCGTCGTTTGGCCAAATTAATGATGACACGGATATCGTGTTTTCCACGCATCTTAGAAATGCTGCTGATTTCTCCACTGCCGATTCCGATGTTTCAAGTTTCAGCTATGATTTTCCGCGAAACATGATCGCTAAACTGCCCAGTGCGTTCAGCTTCGGGGGGGTTGATCGCTTCGACGATAGGCCCGGGGTTGGCCTTAGTTTCAGGGGTATGACCTGTGACGTTGCTTCCGGCGAAGCAAGTAACGTCATTGCAACTTTTCAAAGTGACGTTTTGCAGACGTTGTCGATGAACTTTTCCGTGGTCTGCAGTAATGGTGTAACTGCGGAAGGGACGATGGATGTGGTGTGGTAGAGTAGTTGCTTGTCATTGCTGCAATACTCAAAAGAGAAGTTTTGATTTTTCCAATGGGGAACTGATCAGAATATTTGATGAGCAAGAACGAAAGGAGTTAGTTCAGCTAGTTATTAGCTATCCATCTTTACGGGTTCGGATTTTCAGGCTGCCGGATCACACATTGCCAGCGAGCTTGAGTCTCATGGGTCACTTGTCTGGATCGGCGTGCCATCCCGCTGGGGGCTTTTCCCGCAACGCCGTTTGGAATGGTTCTGATCGTCCTGTTTGCCTATTTTTCCTATCTTGATGCCGCGAGTGATTCTTCCGCCTGGCAATACCTGATGATGTCTTCCCGCTTGAGTGGATCGGATGAGCTGATCATTCCGGCGCTGGTTGCAGGGTATCTGCTGGTGTTAGGGCTTGCGCTGCGGGATCCGCGCGGACGGCGGACCTACGTTGTTACAGACCGCCGCGTAATCACGTTTTACAAAGGCAGGAAATTGCGCCAAGGCGGCCCTGAGAAGCTCAGCCAACTGCAGGTGGTTAAGGGAGTCGAGGGACAGATCAGAAACATTGGCGATGTTGTATGGGCGCGGGTCCAGTCAACGGAATTCGCAAGAGGGCGGAGGACCGGATCAGGCCGGGGATCTTATGCCAGCGGTCGACGCGGTGCTGGACTCGATCAGGGCAATCTGATCTGCAATCCCGTCGCCCGGTTCTTGTCCGGCAGCCATGGGATTTCCAATACAAATTCGCCTTGCCTTCGTAAATCAGTCCCATAGACTGAATAGTA
>NZ_DATFKH010000238.1:0-57310 GCF_035268745.1 Marinobacter sp. | reverse complement strand
GTTGGTGGATCTGACCCAGGTCCGAACCGGTATCACTGTCCCCGAGTTCGGGGTAAGTTAATGGCATGAGCCGTATACGTGGTCCGTATGTACGGTTCTGTGAGAGGGCTGAGGCGGTGACGCCTCACCCTACTCGATATGGGATTAAGAGCCTGACGATGACCTGTTGTCGACTACACGGCCCCATGTGACAAGGCGTGCCACGCACGCCGCAGGACGCGGGAGCGCAGCGACGGCGGGCCCGAAGGGCCGAGCGCGACAGCGCGAGCAAAGTAGGTCATCCCGGCGCGAAGCGTCGGCCGGGGCCCGGGTCCGCTCCGGGTCATCGTTGCAGTGCGAAGCGCTGCCAGCATCAGGCAACTCTGAATCCATATGACATAGCTTGCCACGCACGCCGCAGGACGCGGGAGCGCAAGCAAAGTAGGTCACACGACCTATGAAAGTTTGTCGTTTATTTCTGCGGCCAAAGGTGAAAGAGGAAAACACCAGCCCATTTTTGTGACGCAAAGATATACATGAAGGTATAATTGGTACGGTCGATGAATCAAATCGCTTGCCTCAATGTACTGGTGTGAACCTTGCAAAACCATAGTAAAAACCCCCTCATTGATGACAGTCCTCTTGGTTCCGCCCACACAAGCGACGGGTCAGAGCGTTTGGGGCGGCTGCTTGTTGGTGACGATGAGCGGCGTTTGCTCGAAAGCTTATGCTCGATACTGCATGACAAAGGGTTTGAGGTCGATGGTGCCATAGACGGCGACGCCGTCTGCCAGCAATTGCGGGATAATGTGTATGATCTGATTTTGTTGAATATCTGCATGCCCGGGAAGAGCGGTTTAGAGATCATGGCCTGGTTGAAAGAAACCGGCAATGACGCTCAGGTCATCATTATCAGCGGCCATTCCGACTATCGTATTGTCAGGCAAGCATTCAAATTGGGTGCCTGCGATTATTTAAAGAAGCCTTACGATGTCGATGACCTGGTTCGGGCTGTTGGTGGCAAAGTTCTGGAACGAAGACAGGGCCGTCCGCAGGCGACTACCGGTTGCTTTAACCCGCTAGCAGGCGAGTTTTTCAGGCATACACTTGATCATCTTCCGGAGCTGGTTTTCTCACTGGACGAGCGCAAGTGCATCAACTACCTGAATCATCAAGTCGCGGGTCTCGTGGGATTACCGGCGCAGGAGCTGATTGGGAAACCGTTTTCTCAGCTTGTTCATGAGGATGACATCGCGAAGCTTCCTCTGTTCTTTGAGAAGAACGAGGCTGGCGAGCCCATAACCCAAGAGATCAAACTTAAAACAAACAGTGGAAGCTTTGGTTGCAAAGACTTTGAAATTACCATTACGTCTCTGCTTGAGATGAATTCCGCGCTAACTGATGCAAAGTTCCATCAACAGAATCCTCCTTTTTTGGGTATTGCGCGGGACATCACTGAACGCAAACGGACACTGGAATGGATGGAGTTTCGCGCTTCTCACGATTTACTGACCGAGTTACCCAACAGAAGCTTGTTTATGGATCGACTCAGGCTGGCTGTCAGTCAGGCGAGACGTAATGGGCATAAGTTTGCTGTACTTTTTATCGACCTCAACGACTTCAAGGTGGTAAACGATACATACGGGCATGGGATTGGTGATCAATTATTGCAGAAAGTCTCAGCCGGTCTGAAACATTGTTTGCGAGAAGGGGATACCCTTGCTCGCTATGGTGGTGATGAATTTATGGCTCTGTTGCCCTTGCTTGATGAAAAAAAGGATGCAGCGACGGTCGCACGCAAACTTCTGAACTCGCTCGACACTCCCTTTCAGTTTGCGGGTACCGACCTTCACGTCTCTATCGGAACCAGCATCGGTATTGCACTGTACCCTGAAGACGGTGCCGGGGCGGAAACGCTGGTAGAGCGGGCAGACATGGCCATGTATGCCGTGAAACGGAAGAAAAAGAGCGACTTTTATTTTTACAGTTAGTGGAGTTTGAAAAAGTCTCGAAATCAGAGGTTCCCTGAGTGTGTCGGATTTGCCCTTCTCCCGGGCTGAGTACCAAAACAAAAGGTGCAAAAACCGCTGCGGATATTGCTGGAACCAAAAGACGGGTTCTTTTCCGGAATCAGGGCAACCATATCTCAAAAACCCCGCCACCAAGACTTCCGCCATTGAGCAACCGGATGGTGCCGGTTCTTTCACCCTCGCTGTGCAGCGCAGCAACCGACGACGCGAAGAAGAGCCCGAGACTGGTGCTCCCACTGTTGAAATCCAGTGTCTTGAAATCCGGCGCACCGGTGTGCTGCATGCTTTCGGGATAACCGTCGCCATCGTCCTCAACGGCGATCACCAGGTAGCCGTCGCGCTCGGTCGCTCCGAGCCTGATTTTTCTGCGGGTGTAACGAAGGGCGTTATTCAGGGTATTGTTGAGGACACCAGTAAGCAGGTCGGCATCAAAAAAGCCATTGATGTCGTCGGCCTCCAGCTCGAATTCTATGCCCAGTCCGTCAAGCAGTGGGGTGTGGCGAGCCATGTGTTCGGAAAGAAAGTCCGGGACAAAGTGTTCTTCAATGTGCGCAGACAGGTTGTTTTCACCCAACCGGTAAATTCCCAGAAGCTGAACCAGGTCGCTGTGCATGCGCTCAGCTTCATACTGGAGGGTATTAAACCTGGAGCTGTCGGCGATTGTTGCGCTTTGCTCCCGGCGTAAATCATCCAGGGAGTTGAGCAGCATTCCCAGAGAATTTTTCATGTCATGGACAGCGGACGCCAGAACCATTGAAAAATCGATGTTCTGCGTTGAATTCCGCGAGCCGCCCGTGGTGTCCGGATTATCAGGTGTCATGCCATCATTCCCTGCAGTTTTTTACGAAGCGAGACCAGTCGGCGGTACTGGCGATGTTGTTCCGGCAGATTTTTCAGCCGATCAAGATGCTCTTCCGCCTGCCTGAGCAGTGTGCTGTCACCAGAGCTCTGGTTCTTTTTCATCAGAACCTGGCAGAGGTTGAGGTTGAGTGCAGCGTGATTCGGAACAATCAACAGGGCTTCATTGAAAATTCTGATGGCATCATCGGAGCTGTCGGTCTCGAAGGCCTTGATTCCATCCCTGTTGAGCGCGCGGGCTTTCAGCTTCTGCTGGAATCCAACTGGCTCATCCAGCAGGCTTTCAATTTTGTGTAACAGAGGCGGGTTGTCCGCGCATCGCTGGAACAGGACGCCGAGAAGTTCGTTGGCATCATTGTCCCTGCCGAGTCGAAACAGGGTTTTGGCGTAATCTATGCCGAGTTCGGGATCTATGGTGTCGTTGTTGCTCAGCTCATCACCGACGCTTTCCAGCACCTTGTTTGCCTCGGCCTGATCGCCCTGTCCCGCGAGTACCCTTGACTGGACCACGCGGCTTCGAACCCTGATATTGTCTTCGTCGGGGAAACGTTGTTCCATCCGTTTCAGGGTGGCGATGGCTTCGTCGGCTCTGCCGCAGTCATCACTGGCAATATCTTCCTCACCAAGATCAGAGAGTGACTGGCCAAGAGCGAGGTAATGCCGGGAGCTGTCGTGAATCGAATGAAGTCCCAGTTCTATGGTCTTTCTCCATGCCTCTGATGCCGTGGACAGATCCTGATTGGACACAGCCAGGCGCGCAAGCTGTTTCTGTCGCAGCAGCGCATTGGGGGAGAGCATGGCCGCCTTTTCAAGTACTTTCTGCGCCCGGACCGGTTCGCCCTTTTTCTCGAGTGTCTCAGCGAGAAGGTCGTAAGCTTCCATGTAATCCGGATTTTTTTCTGTCAGTGTCTCTAATGTGGATGCCGCCTCATCATGGTTTCCGGTGGCGATCAGAACCCGGCCACGCCCGAGATTCGCCCAGGAAAGGTCCCGCTGCTTCAGCACATCCTCATAGATTTTGAGGGCGTGGCTGAAGTCTCCCAACCGGTAGTAAAGGTCGGCAAGGGTCTTCATCAGCCAGGTTTTGTATCGCGGTTGAGCCGACAGGTTCTTAAGGCACAGGGAGATGGCTTCGGGATAGTTTTCCCTGTCGATTTCGCGGTTAACGGGTAACAGCGCCGATCTCTGACTGATCAGACTGTCCAGACGCTTGATAAGCATGGCCCGGTTAATTGGCTTGGTCAGGTAGGCATCCGGCTGGTATTCGCGCGCGCCCATAACCATTTCTTTCGAGGCCTCGGCTGTTATCATCAGAAAAATGGATGACCGCTTCAGCAGTTTTTTGTGTCTGAGTTCTTCCAGAATATGCTGGCCGTTTTTGCCTTCGCCAAGGTTGAAGTCACAAAGCACAACATCGACATGGTTGTAGGAGCAGAACTGTATGGCCGGGGCGGCCCGGGCAAATGACTCGATTTCCTCTGCGCCAAAACTTCGCAGCATTTCGCGCATGGAGCGCTGGAAGTTGTCAAAGTCGTCGATAATGATATAGCTCAGTTTTCTGAAGTCAGTGCTGGTTGAAGCAGAAAATTCCGTCATCTTTTTTGCTGTCTCAACAGTTTGTTAACCATTGCGCGCAGGGCTGCGGGTTTGACCGGTTTGTAAAGAATCTGATAGCCGCGGCCAATCGCATCCTCCCGGACCTCAGGTGACATGTAGCCTGTGATCAGAATGCCCGGTATGTCCCGGCCTGTGTCGTGTCTCAGGGCATCCATGGCATCCAGTCCATTCTTGTTGTCATCAAGTTGGTAGTCCGCAAGTATGATCTCCGGAAGTTCTGCCGCCAACAGTTCCTGCGCGGCCTCAAGGCTCCTGGCGGCGCTGACCTTGCACTCCCAGTTTTTCAGAAGTGCGGTCATACCATGAAGGATAGCAGGATCGTTGTCGATGCAGAGGACGGCGAGGCCGCCAAGGCTGGACACCCGACGGCTGGACGTGCTCCGCTGGGGCAACTCCTGCTGGTCTTTTTCCGGGGTTGCCACGGGAACGGTAATTGAAAACACGCTCCCGATACCCTGGACAGAACGCACATTCACCGGGTGGTTCAGCATGCTGCTGATCCGGTCTACGATGGCAAGCCCGAGCCCGAGCCCTTTTTTGTCGCGGCCTTGATGGAAACGACGGAATTCCTCAAAGATCTTTTCAAGCTGATCGTCGGGAATGCCGGGCCCGGTGTCCCAGACCTCGATACGGATATACCCGCGGAGTCGGCGGCAGCCCAGAAGTATTCTTCCATGAGGGGTGTAGCGGATCGCGTTTGACAGGAAGTTCTGGATGACACGGCGAAGGAGTTTTGAATCCGAGCGCACCCATGCGGTGCTGGGCACTACGTGAAGGTCCAGTCCCTGGTCTTCGGAGATGGCGGAAAAGTCGTTGGCGAGATGCCGCATAATGTCGTTGACCGGAAAGTTGCCAATGTCCGGCTCAAGTGCCCCGGCGTCCAGTTTCGAAATGTCCAGCAGGGTGCTGATGATTTCTTCTGCCGCGCCCAGCGAACTGTCAATATGGTCCACCAGATCGGCGGTCTCAGGATCTGTCTTTTTGTCGGCGAGTGCAGATGTGAAGAGGCGGGCGGCATTCAGCGGCTGAAGCAGATCATGGCTGGCCGAGGCCAGAAATCGGGTCTTGCTCTGATTCGCCTGTTCGGCAACGGACTTGGCTTTGAGCATCTGTTCGTTGATGACCTGCAGTTCCTGGGTACGTTCTTTCACCCGTTGCTCAAGGTAAGTGTTGGTTTCCTTCAGGGCCTGTTCTGTCCGCCGCATGGCGGTTATATCCTGAAAGGTAGTGACGTAACCGCCGCCCGGTATCGGGCTGCCATCGATACGGATCACGGTCCCGTCGGGACGCTGGCGCTCGTGGGACATGGGTTTGCCCTCACGCATGCTGCGGCATCTGTCATCAATAATTTCGTCAATCCGGCGAGCGGGAAGGTTGGCACTGGTGAGGTTATAACGCATCAGGTCCTGAACCGGCCGTCCCACCCGTACGAAGCTTTTCGGATAGTTGAACTGTTCCAGATAACGCTGGTTCCAGACCACCAACTGTTGCTGATTATTGACCAGCGATACTCCAAGGCTGATATTTTCAATCGCCGATTGCAGCAGTTCCCGGCTGAATGTCATGGCCTGGGAGGCCTCGTCCACAATGCTGACCACATCCTCGATCTGCATGTCACGGCCGGTCAGCGTCGACTCCAGAACCACCCGGGCAGTGGATGCGCCGATTACGGAGGCCAGCTGGCGCTCTATAAATTTCATCAGGTGCGCTGATGCCGGGCGCTGCGGGTGCAGACGGATGGCATTGCGGCGCTCATAGTTGCGAAAAATGGTTTCTGCCCGATCTTCGCCCATAAAACGGTCGGTGATGGCGTGCAGATCGGATGTCATCACCTCACCCTGCCAGCTTTGTTGCTGAGCTGTTTCGGCTTTGGGCTGGGGGTCCTGGAAAAACGAGGCAATCTGTATTTTTTCCCGCACTCGCTGCCGGGTAAACAGCGACAGCAGCACGTAGGCTCCAGTGTTGACCCCGAGGCTCCAGACGATGCCATGGCTGGTAGGGTCAAGGTCCAGTCCCAACAGGGCCGTTGGTCTGGTCCAGCCAATACCGCCAATGCCCTCGGTGATCAGGGTATCACCGAGCCATCCGGTTGACGCGAGGGCCGGCAGCAGCAGGGTATAGCCCCAGAAAAGGAAGCCAAGGCCCAGACCCCAGATGGCCCCCAGATAGTTGCCGGTGCGCCACAGAATGCCACCCACAAGAGCCGGGCCGAACTGGGCAGCGGCAGCGAAGGACAGCAGGCCAAAAGCGGTCAGGCTGAAGTCGTCCCCGGCCATGCGATAAAAGCCATAGGCAGTCAGCAGAATCAGAAAGATGGCTATCCGGCGGATGCCCAGCAACAGTGAGCTCAGGTCGACTTTCTTGTTCATTCTGGGCCGGAAGAACTTGAGTAGTGCCGGCATGACAATTTCATTGCTGAGCATGGTCGCAATGGCGACGGCGCATACAATCACCATGGCTGCCGCCGCGGATCCGCCGCCCAGAAAAGCCAGCACGGCCAGCCATTGCTCACCGGCCAGTATCGGCAGGTTCAGAATCAGGATGTCGGGATCGGTGGCCGAGGCCTCGGGCGAAAGCAGTCCCGCGGCCGCAATGGGCAGTACAAAGGCACTGGCGATGATCAGATAGATGGGCATTGCCCAGCGTGCGGTCTCGAAATCACGATGATCGGTATTCTCGACCACCATCACATGGAACTGACGGGGCAGGCAGAAGATCGCCAGCATCGCAACCAGTGTCTGGGTAATGAACGCCGGCGCCTCAACGTTGTCGAACGTCAGGGTGCCCACCAGATCTGCCTCATTGACCTTGCTCCAGAGATCGCCGAAGCCACCGTAAAGCCCATAACCCGCAAACAGACCAACAGCAACGAAGGCAACAAGCTTGATAACGGATTCAAAGGCGATCGCCTGAATCATGCCACGGTGATGCTCGGTGGACTCCAGGTGTCGGGTGCCGAATAGCACTGTGAAAATGGCGAGTGCCAGGGTGATGTACCAGGCTGAATCATTCCAGGGTACCGTGCCGACAAAGTGGCTGGCATCGGCGTCAGAAAGGATGTTGAAGGCCATCGAGATGGCTTTTAACTGCAGCGCGATGTAGGGAACAGTGCCTATCAGCGCAAAGATCGCAACCAGCGCTGCCAAAGACTGGGATTTGCCATAGCGGGAAGCAATGAAATCAGCTATGGACGTGGTGTTATTGCGCTTGCTGATATAGATAATCCGGCGTAGCAGGGGTGCGCCAAAGACAAAAATCAGCAACGGGCCAAGATAGATGGGCAGATAACCCAGGCCTTCCTGGGTGGCCCGGCCCACCGCGCCATAGAAGGTCCAGGAGGTAAAATAGACGGCCAGTGACAGGCCATAGATATGGGTCCTGACCAGTCGCTGACGATAAAGGCCGGGGCGCCGGTCGCCTGCCCAGGCGATAAAAAAAAGGATTGAAATGTAGGCGATGGAAATAAAGACCAGCAACCAGGCGTTGATCATATCCGGCTCTTTACTGACAAACGGTTTTATACAACTTGTCGTTAGCCCCAAGCTGCTTCATGTTGTCGACACGGGGGTTTCCGTCTGAGCCCAGAGGCACCAACTCTCTGTTGCCACAATGGATGATGTGAACGCGGTGTGAAACCGCATCCGTCAACTTTTGCTCAAACCGGTAAAGCGTGAAATGAGCCACCTCGCTGTTTTCCTCAACTCGGCGGATACTTTTTGTGTCGACCGTTGAGAAGGCCGTTACGTAGGGCGCGATGAAAGTCCAGGGCCGCCACAGGATGCCATCGGATTCGGTATTCACGATAACGGCTTCCTCGGGTAACTGGGACTGCTTCAATTCAAACCAGGTGTATTCTCCGTATATCAGATAGCCTAGCATGCCTGCCCCGGCAAACACTGGAATAAGCCATTTGGGTGTGGCTTTGCGGAATACGGCGCGAATGCCCAGGGCGATACCTGCTGCGCCAAGACCGCAGAAAACTGTGGCAATAAAAGTCCAGAACATAAAACTTGCTTCCTCAAAAAAAGAACGGGCTCCCTCAATGAGGAAGCCCGCTCGTTCTCAACCTGTCAGCAGAACCGCTGTTTCAGGCTGTTGCCTCGCTTAGTGGTCAGTAGCTTTTCCGGAACCGCGTGGGTAACGAACGCTTTCCACCAGCTCCTGGATCTCAACGGGCGGCTCTTCAGTTGCGTTGGACACAGTGAAGGCTACCGCAAAGTTGACCATAGCACCAATCGCACCGATAGACAGCGGAGAGATGCCCAGTACCCAGTTTGCGGGGATGTCGGCGAGGTTGTTGGTGCCCGGAATGAACAGCCAGCCCTTGTATACAAAGATGTAGGCAAGAGTGAAGACCAGACCTGACAGCATGCCGGCAATGGCGCCCTTATTGTTCACACGCTTTGAGAAAATACCCATCATCAGTGCCGGGAACAGCGATGCCGCAGCGATACCGAACGCCAGGGCCACCACCTGTGCCGCGAAGCCAGGCGGGTTTGCCCCCAGGTAGGTTGCCACAACAATGGCGACAGCCATCGATATTCGCGCAGCCAGCAGTTCCCCCTTATCCGTTATGGCCGGGTTGAAGCGTCCCTTGATCAGGTCGTGACTTATCGCCGACGAAATTGCCAGCAACAGGCCGGCAGCGGTGGATAGTGCGGCTGCAAGACCACCGGCTGCGATCAGACCAATGACCCACCCCGGCAGGTTGGCAATTTCCGGGTTGGCGAGTACCAGGATGTCCCGGTTCACCACCAGTTCGTTACCTTCCCAGCCACGAGCGTCCGCTTCATCCTGGAAGGAGGGGGCATCGTTATACAGCTGGATGCGGCCGTCGTTATTCTTGTCCTCGAACTGGATCAGACCGGTAACTTCCCATTCCTGCACCCATTGGGGACGGTTCTCGTACTCAATGGGAGCAGAGGACGTGCCATCAGGATAGATGGTAGTCATCAGGTTAAGCCGGGCCATGGAGGCAACAGCCGGAGCTGTCAGGTACAGCAGCGCAATGAAGACCAGCGCCCAGCCGCCGGACCAGCGGGCATCAGCTACCTTCGGTACCGTGAAGAAGCGGATGATAACGTGCGGCAGACCGGCCGTACCGATCATCAGGGTCAGGGTAAACAGAACCATGTTCAGCTTGTTGTCCACATCAGCGGTATACTCGTTGAAACCGAGGTCAGTAATGACCTGGTTCAGTTTCGTGAGCAGGGGCAGACCCGATTCGGTATGGGTGGAGAACAGGCCGAGACCCGGAATGGGGTTGCCCGTCAACTGGATGGAGATGAACACTGCCGGGATGGTGTAGGCTACGATCAGCACGCAGTACTGGGCAACCTGAGTGTAGGTGATACCCTTCATGCCACCCATTACAGCGTAGAGGAAAATTACAACCGCTGCGATGATCAGACCGAGCGTCGAGTCGACTTCGAGGAAGCGGGAGAATGCCACACCGGCGCCGGCCATTTGCCCGATTACGTAGGTAACCGAGGCAACAATCAGGCAGATAACGGCCACCATCCGCGCGTTCTGACTGTAGTAACGGTCGCCGATGAACTCGGGAACCGTGAACTTGCC
Source organism: Marinobacter sp. (assembly GCF_035268745.1). Lineage (GTDB taxonomy): Bacteria > Pseudomonadota > Gammaproteobacteria > Pseudomonadales > Oleiphilaceae > Marinobacter. The sequence goes on along the minus strand of NZ_DATFKH010000238.1, from coordinate 47,249 downwards.
GAATTTACGCAGATAAGGCGCAAGCAGCATGGCCAGCAGCACGTAACCACCGGTCCAGCCCATCAGGAAAGTCGAATTGGCGTAGCCGCCGGCGGCAATCAGGCCCGCCATGGAAATGAAGGATGCGGCCGACATCCAGTCAGCGCCGATCGCCGCACCGTTGGTGATCGGATGGACGCCGCCACCGGCGACATAGAAATCACTTGTGCTGCCGGCCTTCGCCCAGATGGCGATACCGATATAGAGGGCGAATGAACCGCCGACGAATAACAGGTTAATCGTAAATTGATCCATTGCTCTTACTCCTCGTGTACGCCGAATTTCTCATCAAGCCTGTTCATCCGCCAGGCATAATGGAAGATCAGAACAATGAAGGTCAGAATGGAGCCCTGCTGGGCAAACCAGAACCCGAGGTCTGTTCCGCCAATCGGAATGCCATAAAGCATTGGCCGCAGCAATATGGCAAAACCATAGGACACCAGAGCCCACACTATCAGGCTCCCGAAAATGAGGCGAAGATTCGCCTTCCAGTAACTTACAGCATCGTATTCATGCCCTGACATAGGATCACTCCTGGGTTGTTTTTGTAGAGGCTAGTTAAAAGATGTATGGGAACATTCGTATTGCTTATTTTTATGCGGTCTTCTATTGGACTGTTTGACTTTACCTGTCAACAGGGATATAGCTATTGGCAAAAGGTCTAATTTTCCGGAACTTGGCGAACTCTGCCGGTGATCGGGGGTTCCGGGAGGGGGCTTTCAAACCTAATGTCCATGGTGGTGCATGTTGCGTAGACGACGGTAGTACTTGAGGCGGTCGGCAAAGTCTTTCAGTGTTGTACACCCTTCTTTCTCGGCCCTGTTCAGCGCTGCCAGAGTCAGTTCTGCGGTAACCAGGGCGTCGGCGGCGGCGTGGTGCCTGGCGCTGACTTCGAGACCGAAATAATCGGCCCAGTCATCAAGGCCATGGCCGGTCGGCTTTGCTTCCGGAAAAAATGCCGGCATCAGGTCAGCGACATCAAACCAGGTGTGACTTCTGTTGTAGCCGAGGGTTTTGCTCAGTGTCTTTTCCAGAAAACCCTGGTCGAAGGCAGAATGGTAGGCCAGCACTGGATCACCGTTCATCCATTCCAGCAGGTACAGCAGAGCGTCTTCGGTTTCATGACCACGAGTGAGTGCCTCAGGGCCTATGCCGTGAATAAGTACAGTCTGGCTGATGTCAAGCTCCGGGCGCCGGAGCACCAGATCAAACTGGTCAGCCAGCCTGATAGCATTGTTATGTATGGCCACAGCGCCTACGGCGATAACTTCATCCTTTGCCTGGTTCAGACCGGTGGTCTCGAGGTCAAGAACGATGATGCGGCAATCTGAAAGCACTTGCTCGCCGGGCACGACCGGCGCGGGCATTTGCTTTGACCGGGGATCCTCTCCCTCTGGCCTTCGAAGGCGCCTGATCCAGTGTCTTAACTGATCCAGCATTGACAGAACTCCGGTCTCTAGAGCTGATAAGTGGTTTCGAGCTTCTGTTGCAACCGCTGTGCCTGGCGGAAGGATTCGCGCAGAATCCGCCGGTCCAGCGGGTTGAGGTCATCAGGGTTGATGTAATTGGACAGTGGCTCATTGCGATTCAGCAACTCCTGATGGGAGCGCATCCGGATGGCCTGGATCAGGCTGTAGGCCTCTTTCCAGGCGTTGGCGTCCTTGGGATCGAAGATGCCCTGTTTGGCCAGCTGGTCCATCCGCTCCAGAGTGTTGGCCTGTGCCACTCCGTTGGCCAGAGCGAAAACCCGCGCTGTCTCCACAAACGGAGCCAGACCCTGCCGCTTGAGGTCCAGAGATTTGCGATCACCATCCGGCGCATACCGGAAATTACGGAATATGGTCAGCGGTGGCTTACGGGTAATTGCATTGCCCGCCAGCATTTTCTGGAACAGGGCATTCTTGCGTATTCTGGTCAATACCTTTTCCAGCAGCCTTTCCAGCGGGTCCCGGTCACCGAAAATCGCACGCATATCCAGAAAAATTGATGAATAAACCAGGTTCTGGGGCGTGGAGGATTCAATGAACCTGATAAACCATTCATCCCACTCATCAACACTCAGGCACAGTTTCGGGTTGCTTGCCATGATGTTGCCTTCACAGAGGGTAAACCCGCACTCGGCCAGTTCCTTGTTCACATTTTCGGCAAAGGGCAGCAGTTTTTCCCTGACCTGGTCCTCGGTCATACCCTCGGGTGTGACGAAAAGGATGCCGTTATCCTGGTCTGTCAGCAGGGTCTGTTCCTGTCGGCCTTCGCTGCCGAAAGTCAGCCAGGTAAACGGAATGCCCGGGTCATCTTTCATCAGGTTAAGCTCAAGCACCCGGCGCACGGTGATATCATTCAGCGTGGTGATGATCTTGACGACCTGGCCCGAATCGGCGCCGTGGGCCAGCATGGTGTCTACCAGTCGCGATACATCAGTGCGAAGGCTGACCAGTGTCCGCAAGTGATTGGCTGTCCCTATGGTTCTGGCCAGATTCACCAGGTCGACCCGCTGCAGGGAGAACAGGTCCCGTTCTGAAACCATGCCGATCAGGCGGTCTTCCTCGTCTACCACACAGATATGTGAGAAATGATGCTCGGCCATTTTCATGGCGGCTTCAAAAGCGTCTGCCTCGGCGGTAAGGGTGCAGGGATCCGGTGTCATGACCTGGCCAATCGGGGTGTTCAGCGGTGCGCGTTCATTGGCAACCAGGGTGCGCAGATCCCGCAGGGTGAAGATACCCTTCGGCACCCGGCTATCATTGGTAATGACGATGCTGCTGACGCTGTTTTCATGCATGCGGGCAACGGCTTTTTGCACGGGCAGATCCGGCGAGCATACGATCGGATTGCGGATCGCATAGCGCTCAAGTGGCGTATCCAGAGAGCTGCTTCCGCCGATAGAAGCCATGGCTCTGGACTGGATACTCTGATTGACCTGGTCAAGCAGGCTGCTGACGCCGCGGATACAGAAATCACGAAAGTCTTCACTCTGGGAGAACAGAGTGACGAATGCTTCATGCTCAATACTGAGGCAGAAAGTGTCTCCCGCCGCCCGGTGCACAGTATAGGTCGGGCGTTCACCAATCAGTGCAGCGAGCGGAAAGCACTCGCCAACACTGATTTCAAAAGTCGTTTCTGTTTCGCCACTTTTGCTGCCAAGGCGCTCGCCAACGATCCGGCCCTGTTTAACCACGTAAAATCGGGTAACAGTACCGTCCTGGGGAGTCAGGACCACGTCGCCATCAGCATAGAACCGAAGTGACGCATGCTCGGCGAAGTGAGCGAGGTAGGCACCATCCATATAGGAGAAGGGCGCATGTTCTCTCAGAAAGGCTATGGTAGCCCGTATGTTCTGGGGTTGCGGGGCGTCCTGTGGCGCGCTTGCAGGCGCACCACCGGATGAACTGGAATGCTCGGCAGACATAGTCTCTGTCCATTTGGTTCGTGTTTACAATCGCTGTAAATAAGTAGTGTAGACCAAAGCTCCGGAGAGTGGCTTTATGATCACTGAAGCCGGTGATAGAGTTTCAGTAAATTGTTCCGGAAAGACAGCAATATGACCACCAGAGACGAACGGCTGAACTTTCTTGAAGAGATGCAGGATGTGCGTCGCATCCGCAAGCCGAACAGAGCCGACGTTAAAACTCCCAAGGATCTTACACCGGGTCACCTGGAGCGTCAGCGCGCGGCCGTCGACCAGCCTTTGGTGGATCGTAATCCATTGACGGCGGACATGGTCGAGCCACTGACCGCTCACGATCTGTTGAGCTGGCAGCGCCCGGGGGTGCAGCATGGTGTGTTCAGGAAGCTGAGGTTGGGGCAGTATCCGGTTGAAGCCCGCCTTGATCTGCACCGTATGACGGTGGAAAAGGCTCGTCGGGAGGTTTTCGGGTTTGTGAAGGACTGCGTGCGCTACGGTCTTCGTACGGTCATCATTCTGCACGGTAAAGGTGAGCGGAACCCTGACGGAATTGCTCAGCTCAAGAGTTATCTGGCGAAATGGTTGCCGGAACTTGAGGATGTACTGGCCTTCCATTCGGCCCAGAAGCATCATGGTGGCACCGGTGCCGTCTATGTGATGGTGCGAAAGGGGGATCGGGACAAACAGCGGAATCGTGAGATTCATCGGCGGTGATGCCGCTCCCGGTCTTCCACGGTATTGCAAATTTTACTCTTGTTAATGGTTTTGGGGAGATTGATGAAACAGCTTATTCTGGTCGTTTTTGCGGTGATTGCTCTGGCGGGTTGCAAGGATCGGGTTATCTGGAACGATAACGGCAAGGTGGAAGAGGCAACCCAAGATCGCGAAGTCTGGGACTCGAAGGGGAAAATAGATACCGGTGAGCGTAAAATCTGGAATGACAAGGATGGCGAACCTGTCATCAAATAATCCTCGTTGACAATGTGTCCGGGGGAGAGGGTCGATGGCAGTGGGCCTGCCGCAACTGGCTGCGGGCCGGGAGTTGAATGAGGATAGCCTGTGTTTGATGTCATACGCTTTGCCGACGCCGCCCGCGCCATCGTCGAGGCCGGTCAGTTTCTTTACCATCAGGGTTGGTCGCCGGCTACCAGCAGCAACTATTCGGCACGGATAGACCACAGCCACATTGCCATTACCGTGTCTGGCAGGCATAAAGGCCGGCTTGGCGCCGGCGATGTCATGGTGGTGGATCTGGAAGGCCGGGCGGTTCAGAGCGAGGCCCGCCCGTCTGCGGAGACACGGCTTCATACGGTGCTCTATAAACTGTTGCCTGACATTGGTGCCGTGCTTCACACCCATTCGGTAACAGCCACGGTGCTGAGCAGACTCTGTGGTGCCGATCAGGCCCTGGTTCTGGAGGGTTACGAACTCCAGAAAGCGTTTGCGGGCATCGATACCCATGAGTCGACTCTGACCATACCCGTTTTTGATAACACTCAGGATATCAGTGCCCTGGCCGGGCAGACGGTCGCCTGGCTGCAGCAGTATCCAGACCAGCCGGGCTATCTGATACGTGGCCATGGCCTCTACACCTGGGGCAGGACGATGGAAGACTGCCTGCGCCATGTCGAGGCACTGGAATTTCTTTTTGAATGTGAACTGGAAACAATGAGGGTCCGATCGTGACGACTTTAAGTATCTTTGATCAGAACGCACCAGCGACGCCTCGTGTGGTGACTGAAGATGGAGCTGAAATTGCCGGCCTGCTGGCTGAGCATGGCATCCGCTTCGAACGCTGGACTACCCGGGACCTGCCGGCTGATGCGTCCCAGGACGACATTCTGCAAGCCTACGCCACTGAAATTCAGACCCTGAAAGATGAGTGCGGATTCCAGACCGCAGACGTTATCAGCCTGAACCCGGACAATCCCCAGAAACACGCTTTTCGTCAGAAGTTCATCGATGAGCATATTCACAGCGAAGATGAAATCCGCTTTTTCGTTCGGGGTCAGGGACTGTTCTATCTGCACCTGGGTGATCAGGTGTACGCCGTGATGTGTCAGAAAAATGATCTGATCAGCGTGCCCCAAGGCACCCGGCACTGGTTTGATATGGGGCCGGAGCCGGCATTCACCTGCATCCGTCTGTTCACCAACCCGGACGGCTGGGTCGCGGACTTCACCGGCGCGGACATCGCCAGCGAACTTCCACGTTATGAGTTGCTGGAGCAGGCTACAGCATGATCCGGATAATATTGACGGATATCGAGGGCACCACCAGCTCGATCTCATTCGTTCATGAGGTCCTGTTTCCCTATGCGGCAGAGCATATCGCCCAGTTTGTGCGCGAGGGTCACCAGGGCACTCTTGACACCACTCTCGAAAGCACTCGCGAAATTTCCAGGCAGCTCGACGTTGTGGCGGAGGTTTCCGGCGTCGAACGTGATGATATCGAAGGCCTGATCGATGTCCTGCAGGGCTGGATTCGGGAGGATCGCAAGGAAACCTCGTTAAAGACACTGCAGGGTATGCTCTGGCAGCGCGGCTACCAGGAAGGCGCCTTCAAAGGTCATGTGTACGCCGACGCCGCCGATTATCTTCAGCGCTGGCACGACCGCGGGCTAAGACTTTTCGTGTTTTCCTCCGGCTCGGTCAAGGCACAGAAGCTCATTTTCGGATTCAGTGAGGCGGGCGATCTGACGCCTTTCTTTTCAGGGTATTTCGATACCCGCGTTGGCGGAAAAAAAGAACCGGAAGCTTATCGAACCATTGTGGATGAGCTTGGTGTTGAGGCCGGCACCATACTGTTTCTTTCGGACGTTGAAGCGGAGCTTGAAGCCGCAGAATCTGTCGGCATGGGAACTGTCTGGCTGGTCCGCGATGGCGGCAGGCCGGATACTGCCCGCCCGGTCGCTGCTGATTTTGCCGAGGTTGATGCGCTGATCAGGGCGCGTTGACATGAGCCTGGCCGTGCAAAAGGCACTGGTGCTGGCAGTGACCGCGTTGTTTCTGGGCGGCTGCAATCCGTTCTCCAGTGCCGGGCCGATGATGGATGAGTACGTCAAGCGCGTCGCCCGTGTGCTTGAGCTGAATCCGGAACTCTCTGAACTTCCCTCCGCTTCAACGCTACCCCGGCGACGGGACCGGCAACTGACGGTGCCCGAGCTGGAGATGGGGATGCTGGACTTCCTTTCCCTTTACGGTTGTGAACTGCAGTATGTTGTTGGCGAGAAGAACTCGGTGATGGGCAGGGTAATGCAGCCTCTGAACCGGCTGAGATATGAGCTGCGCTTCATCCGGGCTGGTGAGGAGTGCCTGCCGGAAGTGACCCGCGAAGGGGTTAAGGAGTCCCTGGAGGAGGCCATCGCAAGCAAAAAAGAGACCTTACCGATGGTGCTGTGGAATGCCACCTGGGGCGTTGAGGAAATGGAATCACTGTTTACCCTGGCCCAGGGCGACTACCCGGTGGCAGCGGAAGGAAACCCGGTCTCCGACCTGGCAATTGATGCGAACAGGCTTAAGCGGCTGACCAGGCAGTTGCTGAATGGTGACCTGAGCCCGTCTCTGGAATCTGTTGGTGCCATTCAGCAGCGCTGGCAGGCCGAGCACAGGGCCGGACAACTGATCAACAGTGCCCGCCTGCTCGCGGCGAGGCTGGAAGATGCGTCAGCCCTGCTGGAACAGCGCATAGAGGGGCGCCCGCTCTGCCTCGGCGGCCAGTCAAACAACCAGTCCGATATTGTTCAGAACATGTTTTTCAGTGTCTATATCGAAAGGATACAGCCCTATGTGAGCAATATCATCAGGGCAAGAAACCAGCTGATCGGGCCTCTCAGCGATCTTGCCGCCATGCAGGAGGAGGTGATGCCAGCAGCTTTCCGGCAATGGTACCGCTACCATCTTGATGAGCAGGCGGAGGCGTCACTCTGGTTCAGGCTCGATCAGGCGATTGCCCGTCATACGCGGCTCTGGCAGACACTACTGGAGCAATGCGGGCTCAGACCCGGGGCTTGAAGACATGATACTAAGAAAAGAAAGTAGGCGGACCTGTCCGCCTAGTTTCCTGCTCATTAGTAAGTATTGCTAGCGCTGGCTTTCCGGGGTCACCCGAAGAATTTCTTCCACCGTGGTTTCACCGGCAGCGACTTTCTGTGCGCCGCTGAGTCGCAGTGATTTCATGCCCTCTTTGTAGGCGACCAGCCGGATCTGCTCAAGCTCACAGTTCTCCGTGATTTTCTGGATCAGACCATCGCTGAGTCTCATGATCTCGTACACACCCTCCCGGCCGAAATAGCCCGTGTTGCGGCATTCCAGGCATCCCACCGGATGATAGATCTGCTTTGGCGCTGCGGCTTTCCATGGCCGGGTCAGGCTTTGCCATGCTTTTTCGTCCACCTCGCCCGGCGTTTTGCAGTGAGGGCAAAGGGTTCGCGCAAGCCGTTGGGCCATCACCCCCAATACCGTGGCGCGGATCAGATAGGGCGGGACGCCGAGTTCCATCAGGCGGGTAATGGCGCTCGGGGCGTCGTTGGTGTGCAGGGTGGATAGCACGAGATGGCCGGTCAGGGCCGCCTGCACGGCCATTTCAGCGGTCTCGAGGTCCCGGATTTCGCCAATCATGATGATATCAGGGTCCTGGCGCATAAGGGCCCGCACGCCCGTGGCGAAAGTCAGTTCAATGTTTGACTGCACCTGCATCTGATTGAAGGCAGGCTCGACCATCTCAATCGGGTCTTCAATGGTGCAAAGGTTGACTTCCGGCGTTGCCAGTTGCTTCAGCGTTGAATACAGCGTGGTGGTTTTGCCAGAGCCGGTAGGGCCGGTGACCAGAACAATGCCGTGGGGGCGGCCGGTAATCGTCTGCCATTTTTCACGATCCTCGGCTGAAAAGCCCAGTTGCTGGAAGGATTTCAGCAGCACTTCCGGGTCGAATATCCGCATGACCATTTTTTCGCCAAAGGCTGTGGGCATGGTGGCCAGGCGCAACTCGACTTCGCTGTTGTCCGGCTTGCGGGTTTTTATCCGGCCATCCTGGGGACGGCGTTTTTCTGCCACATTCAGTCTGCCGAGTATTTTCAGCCGGCTGGTAACGGCAACGCCCACCTGCTCGGGAAACTCGTAGACATTGTGCAGAACACCGTCGATCCGGAAGCGGACCTGGGAGACGGTCCGGCGGGGTTCTATGTGAATGTCCGAGGCGCGCTGGTCAAAGGCGTATTGCAGCAGCCAGTCCACAATCTTGACCACATGCTGGTCATTGGCATCGGGATTGAGGTTGGCGCCGAGATCAAGAAGCTGTTCAAAGTTCTGCGACCCGGCCCCTGCCTTTCCGCGATTGCCGCTGGCTTTACTGACTGAGTTCGCAAGCTGATAGAACTCTACGGTATACCGGCGAATGGCCTCAGGGTTGGCAACCACACGCCGGATATCTTTCTGTACCGCCTGTCTGAGGTTGTCTTCCCAGTCATTTTTGAAGGGTTCGGCGCTGGCGACCAGCACTTCATCCCGGCCTATTTCCACCGCCAGAATGCCGTGGCGCTGGGCGAAGGCATAGGACATCACCCTGGCAATTCCCGGGGTATCTATTTTCAGTGGGTCAATATGGTAATAAGGCTGGTCAGCCCAATTGGCCAGCCAGGATGTCAGTGTGTCCAGATCGAGAGTGCGGTCGCTCCGCTGGCTCTGAAGCTCGGCTTTGGCAATCAGTTCCAGCGGGTGCCTTTTGCTGGCCGGATGGCGCCCGTCACTGCCAGCCGCGATATTGGCGGACAAAACCCGGTCAGCATCCTCCTGCTTTATCTCGCCACTGCTTACCAGTGCATTAGTCAGATCCCGAAGTGTTATCGTGCTGTGGTGGGGTGGCGCAGGAAAGCTCTGGTCAGCCATCAGTGTTCCTTTCATTCTGCGGTGGCAGGCGGCATGCGATTCAGTTTGAGGTGAAACATCGCCACAGTAAACAGCAGGAATGTCAGTATGGCCAGAATGACCGGCGCGGCTGCGCCTTCACTGAGCCAGGCAGAGACCGTGTAGCGGGTGAAATAGAAGATCACGACAAAACTGAGCCAGATAATGCCCCGGTTGTCTGCCCTGAACACCGGTACTGCAAAGAGTAGCAGTGGTATCAGTTTGATGCTCAGCATCAGCGTGACTGAAACACCTTCTGCCCGGACAGGGTAAAAGGTGGTGATCAGCAGCGTCGCAAGGGTGATAATGTAAAGGACGATAATCAGCCTGGCGGTCAGCTTTGCTTTCGGATTATGAAGCATTGATCAGTTCCGTTTTGATGCCGGTGAATGTCAGCGTAATTTGAGGGCAAGGCTGGCCAGTCGTTGCCCGAACGTCTGGCATATGGCTTTTTCCGAATCGCTCAGCTTCTGCTGTGGCCCGGTTCCGGCCCAGTGGGAAGGCCCGTAAGGGGTGCCGCCGCTGGCAGTCTCGTGAAGTGCTTGCTCGGAATAGGGCACTCCGCACAACACCATGCCGTGGTGCAGAAGCGGAATCATCATGGTCAGCAGGGTGGTTTCCTGGCCACCATGCAGGCTACCTGTCGAGGTAAAGGCGCCTGCCGGTTTGCCGCTCAGAGCGCCGCTGAGCCAGAGGTCGCCGGTGCCGTCAAGAAAATGTTTAAGCGGTGCTGCCATATTGCCAAAACGGGTCGGGCTGCCGAGGGCAAGGCCTGCACACTTCTCAAGATCGGCCCTGGATGCATAGGGCGCACCACTGTCCGGAACCGGCGGCAGCGATGCCTCGGTATCCGGGGATACCGGCGCTACGGTACGAATTCGGGTATCCACACCGGCCACCCTGGCAATGCCCCGGCCGATCTGTGTCGCCATTTCAGCGGTCTGCCCGGTGCGGCTGTAATACAACACCAGTATGTACGGCTGCTCAGTGGCCATGGGTATCCCCGATCAAGCGTCCAGTGTGGAAAATATCATTGGGTTCTGGCATGGTTCCGGTCGCAGAAAGTGCCGACAGAGTGCTGAACCGCAAGTTCTGCAGTCTAACAGGAGGACACCCTTTGCAGTACCCTCGACAGCAATCAGGGCTGATCCCCGCTGCAGCGCCCGGATATGTCAATCGATACGGGCTTGCGGGCCTTCTGGTTCTGTTGCTGATGGCCGGATGTCAGAGCCAGGAATTTGAGCGCGCAGACGGCACTGCCCTGGACTGGGAAAGTCTCCGTGGACACTGGGTTCTGGTGAACTACTGGGCGGAGTGGTGTAAGCCGTGTCTTGAGGAAATTCCTGAGCTCAATGCCCTGGATCGCTCTGGCTCTGTCATAGTGTTGGGTGTTAATTTTGACGCCGTGACAGGTCAGTCGCTGATAGACCTGGGCCAGCGAATGGGCATTGAATATGAAATGCTGGGCGAAGATCCTGGCCCGGTGCTCGGATGGCAAATGCCTGTGGGCCTGCCCGCTACCTTTGTGGTGGATCCACAGGGAAATCTGAAAGAAACCCGTTTCGGTCCGCAGACCGAGGAAGATATCATCGCCCTGATCAGTGAGTAATCCGGAACCGGTAATCCATGCAGGAATCTCCCCAGCCCATGTCTGACACCTTTGTTCATTTGCGCGTCCATTCCGAGTATTCAATGGTCGATGGCCTGGTGCGGGTCAAGCCGCTGATCAACCGGGTTGCTGAGCTTGGAATGCCCGCCGTGGGGCTGACCGAGCAGTCCAACATGTGCTCTCTGGTGCGATTCTACAAGGCCGCCATGGCGGCCGGCGTGAAACCTGTTATCGGGGCTGATCTGTGGGTGGATAACCCGGATGAGCCCGAAAACCCCTTCCGCCTGACCCTGCTGGCCCGCAACCAGGACGGCTATCGGAACCTTACCGAGATCGTTTCCCGGGGCTACACCGAAGGGCAGCGGTTTGGTATTCCGATTATTCAGCGCCAATGGCTGGAACACGGTCGCGAAGGATTGATTGCGCTCTCCGGCGGGAAAATGGGCGATGTCGGGCGAGCCCTGCTGGCTGAAAAGCCAGAACTGGCCATGGCAAGGGCGCAATACTGGATGTCGCTGTATCCGGGCTCTTTCTATCTTGAACTCCAGCGCACCGGCCGCCCTGGCGATGAAGACTGCCTGCATGCCAGCGTGGCCCTGGCCACAGAGCTGTCCTGCCCGGTGGTCGCCACCAACGACGTGCATTTTCTGCATGCCGATGATTTCGAAGCGCACGAAGCCCGGGTCTGTATCGGTGAGAGCCGAACCCTCGACGACCCGCGTCGCGACCGCCGTTTCAGCGATCAGCAGTACCTGCGCAGTGCTGATGAAATGATCGAGCTGTTCGCAGACATTCCGGAGGCCGTGCAGAACACCATCGAAATTGCCCGCCGTTGTTCCGTCCAGGTGCGAATGGGGGAATATTTCCTGCCGGATTATCCGGTTCCCGAGAGCATGACCATGGACGAGTTCTTCCGCAAGGTATCGGAAGAAGGCCTGGAAGACCGGCTGGCGAAAACCCTGAGCCCGGACGATCCGGAATACGACCGGAAGCGCGAGGCTTACTATTCCCGCCTGAATTTTGAGCTGGATATCATCATCCAGATGGGGTTCCCCGGTTACTTCCTGATCGTTATGGACTTTATCAAGTGGGCCAAGAACAATGGCGTTCCGGTGGGGCCCGGCCGCGGTTCCGGTGCCGGTTCGCTGGTGGCCTACGCCCAGTTGATTACCGACCTTGACCCGCTGGAATACGACCTGCTGTTTGAGCGGTTTCTCAATCCCGAACGGGTCTCCATGCCGGACTTTGACGTGGACTTCTGTATGGAAGGCCGCGACCGCGTTATTGCGTATGTCGCCGAAAAATATGGTCGTGAAGCGGTCTCCCAGATCATCACCTTCGGTACCATGGCGGCAAAGGCGGTGGTGCGGGATGTGGCAAGGGTTCAGGGCAAGTCCTACGGGCTGGCGGACAAAATGTCCAAAATGATTCCGTTCGAGCCGGGCATGACGCTGGCGAAGGCGGTAGAACAGGAGTCCCAGATCGGCGAGTTTCTGGCAAACGATGAAGAAGCCCAGGAAATCTGGGACATGGCGCTGAAGCTTGAGGGTATTTGCCGCAATGCCGGCAAACACGCCGGTGGCGTGGTGATTGCGCCCACCAGGATTACCGATTTTTCGCCGCTCTACTGTGATGACGAGGGCGGCAGTCTGGTCACCCAGTTCGACAAGGGCGATGTTGAAGACGCCGGGCTTGTGAAGTTCGACTTTCTGGGCCTGCGGACCCTGACGATCATTGACTGGGCCCTGAAAATGATTAATCCGCGCCGGCAGAAGCGCGGTGAGCCTGAGCTGGATATCAACGAAATCCCGCTGAAAGATGCAGCTTCGTTCGAGATGCTGAAAAAGGCGGAAACCACCGCCGTATTCCAGCTGGAATCCCGGGGCATGAAGGATCTGATCCGCCGCCTGCAGCCGGATTCCCTCGAGGACATGATTGCCCTGGTGGCCTTGTTCCGTCCAGGCCCGCTCCAGTCCGGCATGGTGGATGACTTTATCGACCGGAAGCACGGTCGCCAGCCGGTGTCTTTCCCGCACCCGGACTATCAGTATGAAGGCCTGAAGCCGGTGCTGGAGCCCACCTATGGGGTGATCCTGTACCAGGAACAGGTCATGCAGATTGCCCAGGTCATGGCGGGGTACACCCTCGGTAACGCCGATATGCTGCGCCGGGCCATGGGCAAGAAAAAACCCGAGGAAATGGCGAGGCAGAAACAGTTCTTCCTTGATGGCTGTGCCAACAACGGCATTGACAAAACCCTGGCCGAGAATATCTTCGATCTGGTGGAAAAATTTGCCGGTTATGGCTTCAACAAGTCGCATTCGGCCGCCTATGCGCTGGTGTCTTACCAGACGCTCTGGCTCAAGGCCCATTATCCGGCGGAGTTCATGGCGGCGGTGCTGACCGCTGATATGCAGAACACCGATAAAGTCGTCACGCTGGTGGAAGAGTGTCGAAGCATGGGGCTGGAGCTGCTGGTGCCGGACGTCAGTCGTTCTCGGTTCACGTTTACTGTAAACGATGAAGGCCAGATCATCTACGGGCTTGGCGCCGTCAAGGGCCTGGGCGAAGGCCCGATAGACAGCATTGTTGAAAGCCGCACTGACGATGAGCCTTACCAGGACCTGTTCGATTTCTGTCGCAGGGTGGACCTGAAAAAAGTGAACAAGCGGGCCATCGAAGCACTGATTCGTTGCGGCGCCATGGACAAGCTCGGTGCCGGGCGCGCGCAACTGATGGCCAGTATTGATCAGGCGATTCAGCAGGCTGGTCAGCAGTCCCGCAATGAGTCGGTGGGCATGATGGACATGTTTGGTGATATTTTCGCCGGCGGCGAGGGGGAAGACCCTTACAGTGGCGTTGCCCGGGTGAGAGAATGGCCGGAGAAACAGCGGCTCAAGGGTGAAAAGGATACCCTGGGAATCTATCTGACCGGGCATCCGTTCGATGAGTACGAACGGGAAGTGCGCCGGTTTGTGCGCACTCCGATTGCCGAGCTGAAACCCGCCCGTCAGCCCCAGCGGGTTGCGGGCCTGGTGGTCGCCCAGCGCTCAATGAAAACCCGCACCGGCTCCACCATGGCGTTTATAACCCTGGATGATCGCAGCGCCCGGATTGAAGCCACGCTATTTTCCGAGGCGTTTTTCGAGCACAGGGAACTGCTCCAGTCAGATCAGGTTATCGTGGTAGAAGGCCAGGTCAGTCATGATGATTATTCCGGGCAGATGAAAATGCGGGTCAGTTCGGTAATGAATGTAGCAGCGGCGAGGCAGCAGTACAGTCGCGGGCTCCAGCTTGCGATCCGTGCCGATCAGCTTCAGAACGGTCTGCTGGACAAACTTGATGCCACGCTCAGACCCTTCCGTTGTGATGGCAGTCCGGTATGGATTGAATACAGCACCAACGACGCCAGTACACGCATTGAGCTCGGGGAGTCCTGGCGAGTGCAGCCAGACGACGATCTGCTGTTGGAGCTGAAATACCTGGTAGGCGACCAGGCGGTGGAACTGGTCTATGATTAACACAACGTTATACCAAGGTCCGCTTTAGTGACCAGCCTGGCGCTGCTATCTTTGCGGATAATTCTTATTTCCGGCGGCCCCGAGTGTTCGCCCTGCAAATATAATGATGGATCTTCATGAACCCTAACTATCTTGATTTCGAACAGCCTATTGCCGACCTTGAAGCCAAGATCGAAGAGCTTCGTATGGTGGGTAATGACACCGACATCAACATTACCGATGAAATTACCCGGCTGAAGAAAAAAAGTATCAGCCTGACAGAGAGCATTTTCGCGGACCTGAAATCCTGGGATGTGGCACGTCTGGCCCGTCACCCCCGGCGGCCCTATACCTATGACTACATCGAGATGATGTTTGATGATTTCGACGAGTTGCATGGTGATCGCCGATACGCAGATGACAAAGCGATTGTCGGTGGCACGGCGCGGCTTAACGGCAAGCCGGTCATGATCATCGGCCATCAGAAAGGTCGGGAAGTCCGGGAAAAGGTCCAGCGTAATTTCGGTATGCCGAGGCCCGAGGGTTATCGCAAGGCGATCCGCCTGATGGAATTGGCGGAGCGTTTCCATATGCCGGTGCTGACCTTTATCGACACACCCGGCGCCTATCCCGGAATCGGTGCCGAAGAGCGCGGGCAGAGTGAGGCGATTGCCTGCAACCTGGCGGCTATGTCGCGCCTGAGAACGCCGATTATTTCCACCGTCGCCGGTGAGGGTGGCTCGGGGGGCGCACTGGCCATTGGCGTCTGCGATCAGCTCAATATGCTTCAGTATTCCACTTATTCGGTTATTTCCCCGGAAGGCTGCGCGTCGATCCTGTGGAAAAGTTCCGATCATGCTGCCGAGGCCGCAGAAGCGATGGGCGTTACCGCTGACCGGCTGAAAGAGCTGGGCATTGCCGACAACCTGATCCAGGAGCCACTGGGAGGCGCCCATCGCGCGCCGGAAAAAATGGCGGAGTCGCTGAAAGCGGTTCTTGCCCAGGGCGTTGAAGAACTCAGTGCGTTATCGATCGACGACCTGGTCGCGCGCCGTTACGAGCGGCTGACCCATTATGACACGGGCCGGTAAGGCCGGCCCCGAACGCGCCTGGCCAGAGGCACTCACCGCCGCCATCAGAAATCTGCCCGACCACTCCGGTCTTTACGTTGCTCTCAGTGGCGGCCTTGATTCGGTTGTTCTGCTTCAGGCTCTTGCTCGCGATTGCCGCAGCAGCGACCGGCTGACCGCAGTGCACGTCAATCATCAGCTCCAACCCAACGCCGGGGAGACCGAAAACTTCTGTCGGCGTTTGTGTGAGTCCCTTCAGGTCCGCTGTCAGATTATCCGGGTGGAGGTATCAGCCACGCCTTCCGGTGATTTCCCGGGTACCAGTGGCCTTGAAGAGGCTGCCCGGGACGCCCGTTACCGGGCCTTCAGATCCTGCCTCGCAGCTAATGACCTGTTGTTGATGGCGCACCATGCCGATGATCAGGCCGAAACCGTGCTGTTCCGGCTGCTGCGTGGAACCGGTGTGGCTGGTCTGGCTGGCATGCCGGCGTTCCGGGCGCTCGGCAACGGCGCGCTTTATCGTCCATTGCTGAATTTCAGCCGCCAGCAGCTGGAAGCCTGGGCCGCGGAGCAGTCGTTTGACTGGATCGAGGATCCCAGCAACCAGGATCAGCGGTTCGACAGGAACTACCTGCGCAAGGCCATCATTCCGGCCCTGAAACAACGCTGGCCCACTCTGAACCGTCGGTTGGCATCGACGGCCCGCGCTTGCAGCGAGAGTGACGAGCTTGCCAGCAGTCTGGGCCGTCTTCATTTTTCCCGCTGCGGGACATCAGATGGCGGGCTGGATATTTCCCTGCTGGCCGGATTAACCCTGGTGGAACAGAAAAATCTGATTCGCTGGTGGGTTGGGCGTCAGCAGCGCTCGCCGCCCAATCCGGCTGACTGGGGCGGGCTCATGTCTGCTTTTATCGACTCCGGTGACGACCGCCAGCCGCAGTATTGCGGTGACGGTTATGTGATCCGTCGACATCAGAACACGCTTTACCTGGTTAGCGGTCACTCCGCAACGGGTGACCAGGGAGTGCCGGTATTGCCCGGTCAGGAAACTGCCTGGGGTGAGTGGCGGCTTTGGTTGCAGGCGGCCGGTGCGGAAAGCGGAACCGCCCCGGAACTGCAGGTTTGCCTGCGCCAGGGCGGCGAGCGCATCCGGACGCGCGCGGGTGGTCCCTCAAAACCGTTGAAAAAATGGCTGCAGGAGCAGGCGGTGCCAGCCTGGGAGCGAAATTGTCTTCCGCTTGTAAAAAACACGGCCAGCGCCAGTGATGAAGTCGTTGCCGTCGGTCAGCTGTGGATCTCAGAGCACTACAGCGGCAGGGCTCCCGCAAGTGGCTGGCGCCTGGTTCTGGAACGGGATTACGATTGAGTAGGTGGGGGACTTCTGGTAATCTGATGTCCCATCCCGAGATGACAATCTCCCTCCTCCACCGAACCAGACAATTCACGGAATCTGCATGACCCGTTATATTTTCGTCACCGGCGGTGTCGTGTCCTCCTTGGGGAAAGGAATCGCCTCTGCCTCTCTGGCTGCGATCCTGGAGGCACGCGGCCTTAAGGTCACCATTCTCAAGCTGGACCCGTACATTAACGTGGACCCCGGCACCATGAGCCCGTTCCAGCATGGTGAAGTCTTTGTCACCGAAGACGGCGCGGAAACGGACCTGGATCTGGGTCACTACGAACGGTTTATCCGCACCCCCATGACCCGCCGGAACAATTTCACCACCGGAAGGGTCTATGAGGAAGTGATCCGCAAGGAGCGCAGGGGCGACTATCTCGGCGGGACCGTTCAGGTCATTCCCCACATCACCGACGAAATCAAACGCCGGGTCGTCGAGGGCGCTGCGGGGGTGGACGTTGCCATGATCGAAATTGGCGGCACCGTGGGTGACATCGAATCACTGCCGTTTCTGGAAGCCTGCCGGCAACTGAGAGTGGAAGTGGGTTCCCAGCGTGCCCTGTTCATGCATCTCACCCTGGTTCCCTATATTGCGACCGCCGGTGAGATCAAAACCAAACCGACCCAGCATTCGGTAAAAGAAATGCGCTCAATCGGTCTGCAGCCGGATATCCTGCTGTGCCGGTCCGAGCACGAGGTCGATACCAGCTCCCGCCGCAAGATTGCGCTGTTTACCAACGTGGAAGAGCGCGCGGTCATTCCGCTTCAGGACGCGAAATCCATTTATGCCATCCCGCGAATGCTCCATGAGTTCGGCCTGGACCAGCTGGTCATAGAGCGTTTCTCACTTGACGCCAATCCGGCGGATCTGAGTGAGTGGGATGCGGTCATTGAGTCCCTGCTGAACCCCGACGGCGAAGTGACCGTCGCCATGGTGGGCAAGTACATGGAGCTGCTGGACGCCTATAAGTCATTGGTCGAGTCACTATTGCATGCCGGTATCAAGACCCGTACCAAGGTCCGGATCAACTATATCGATTCCGAAGACATAGAGCGGGATGGCACCGGCGCGCTGGAAAGCGCCGATGCCATTCTGGTACCCGGCGGTTTCGGTGAGCGCGGGGTGGAGGGCAAGATTCGCACCGTCCGTTATGCCCGGGAAAACCGGGTGCCCTACCTGGGCATCTGTCTGGGTATGCAGGTAGCGGTTATTGAATATGCCCGTAACGTCGCCGGTCTGGAGGGTGCTCACAGCACGGAATTCCGCGAGCATGCCCCGGCGCCCGTTGTGGGCCTGATTACCGAATGGCTGGATGCCAGTGGCGAGAAGGAAGAGCGTTCAGACGAGTCCGATCTTGGCGGCACCATGCGCCTTGGTGCCCAGGACTGCGTTGTGGAAGAGGGCTCGACCATCGCCGGTTGCTATGGCAAGAAAACCATTCGCGAACGTCACCGTCATCGCTATGAAGTGAACAACCATTTTCTGCCGCAGCTTGAAGGTGCGGGGTTGCGGGTTTCCGGCAGGTCCACTGACGGCAAGCTGGTGGAGGTAATCGAAGTGCCGGACCATCCCTGGTTTGTAGCCTGCCAGTTCCACCCGGAATTCACCTCCACCCCCCGGGACGGTCACCCGCTGTTCAAAGGCTTCGTGGAAGCCGCGCTGGCACGAAAAAAGGAATCCTGATTATGGCAAGGAGCATGGTTGAGGTTTCCGGCATTCAGGTCGCCAACGACAGGCCCTTTGTGCTGTTTGGCGGCATGAATGTGCTGGAATCCAGGGATCTGGCTTTCGAGGTAGCGGATGCGTACGTAGAGGTGTGTTCAAAGCTTGGCATCCCCTACGTTTTCAAGGCTTCATTTGATAAAGCCAATCGCTCGTCGGTTAACTCCTTTCGTGGGCCCGGCCTTGAAAAGGGTTTGCAGATTCTTGCTGATATCAAAAGCAGATACGGCATGCCCATTATTTCCGATGTCCACGAGCCGGAGCAGGCAGCACCTGCGGCGGAAGTGTGCGACATCATTCAGTTGCCGGCTTTTTTGAGTCGACAGACCGATCTGGTGGTTGCCATGGCCCGGACTGGGGCGGTGATCAACATTAAAAAAGCCCAGTTCCTCGCGCCCCAGGAAATGAAGCATATCATCACCAAGTGTGGAGAAGCCGGTAACGATAAAATCATTCTGTGTGAGCGCGGCACCAGCTTTGGTTACAACAACCTGGTGGTGGATATGCTCGGTTTTGGCATCATGAAAGCGATGAATGTTCCGGTGATGTTTGACGTCACCCATGCCTTGCAGATGCCGGGTGGCCGCGCCGACTCGGCCGGTGGTCGCCGCGCTCAGGTAACGGAACTGGCATTGGCGGGTATGTCACAGGGCCTGGCCGGATTGTTCCTGGAGGCGCACCCTGATCCGGATAACGCCATGTGCGACGGCCCCTGCGCGTTGCGGCTCAGCCAGCTGGAACCGTTCCTCGAGAGGGTGAAAGCCGTGGATGAACTGGTGAAAAGCTTTAAACCTGTCGACACCGCCTGATTGGCGGTGTTGGCGTTTGACGACTGAAGATTCGGGAGCGAATGGGGAATGGCTTTGCAAAAATGTGCGGAGCCAGGGATGGCGGAGCCCAAGCGCACATGGATGTGCTTGTAGCGTTTTTTGCAAAGCCATTCCCCATTCGCTCTTGCTCCCAATTGAAAAGATAGATCTGGAGAATCGGAAGAATGACCAAGATTGCCAATATCAAAGGCCGTGAGGTTCTGGATTCGCGCGGGAACCCGACAGTAGAGGCGGATGTGATTCTGGAAGACGGTACGGTGGGCAGCGCTTGTGCTCCATCTGGTGCCTCAACGGGTTCGCGGGAAGCACTCGAGCTTCGCGACGGTGATTCGTCACGCTACCTGGGCAAAGGCGTAACCAAAGCGGTTGGGGCTGTAAAGGGCGCAATCCGTGAAGCGCTTGTTGGGAAGGACGCCGCCGACCAGCGTGGTCTGGACAAAATCATGCTGGACCTGGATGGTACGGACAACAAGGCGAACCTGGGGGCGAACGCCATTCTTGCAGTTTCCCTGGCTGCGGCAAAAGCTGCGGCGACTTCTCTTGGCAAACCGCTGTATGCCCATATCGCTGACATCAACGGCACTTCCGGCCAATACAGCATGCCGGTGCCGATGATGAACATCCTTAACGGCGGTGAGCATGCGGATAATAACGTGGATATCCAGGAGTTCATGGTCCAGCCGGTTGCAACCCGGACCTTTGCTGAAGGTCTGCGTGTAGGCGCAGAGATTTTCCATTGCCTGAAGAAAGTATTAAAGGCACAGGGTCTGAATACCGCAGTAGGTGACGAAGGCGGTTTTGCGCCGGATCTTCCGTCCAACGAGGCTGCGCTTGCCGTCATTCAGGAAGCTGTCGAGAATGCCGGTTACAAGCTGGGGAGTGATGTGACTCTGGCTCTGGACTGTGCCTCCTCGGAGTTCTACAAGGACGGCCAGTACCAGCTTGCCGGAGAGGGCAAGAGCTTTGATTCTGCGGGCTTTGCGGATTATCTGGCCGGACTGTGTGAGCGTTATCCCATCGTGTCCATTGAAGATGGCATGGACGAGAGCGACTGGGACGGCTGGAAGGTTCTGACCGACAAGCTTGGCAGCAGGGTACAGCTTGTGGGCGACGATCTTTTTGTCACCAATACCCGGATTCTCAGGGAAGGCATCGAAAAGGGGGTTGGTAACTCGATTCTGATCAAGTTCAACCAGATCGGCAGCCTGACCGAGACTCTAGACGCCATCAAAATGGCTCAGGATGCCGGTTATACCGCCGTTATCTCGCATCGTTCCGGGGAAACCGAAGATACCACCATTGCCGATCTGGCAGTTGCGACCTGCGCCGGGCAGATCAAGACCGGGTCGCTATGCCGGTCTGACCGGGTGGCCAAGTACAACCAGTTGCTCCGTATCGAAGAGGCGCTGGGCAATAACGCACCATATCGTGGCCTGAAAGAAATCAAGGGTCAGAGCTAGCACCGGGCACCGGGGTCAGACCCCTGGCGGGTCTGTTGGCGCCACGGAATCAGGAAAAGTCCATCACGTTGCAGTTACCCGGAATGTGATGGCTTTCTTATACAAGTGCTTAGCAGCACTTGTTGAAAAACTACGCTAAGGTCTATACTCAACACTCGGTGTTGATACGGTATGCATAACTGCAATGAAACTGCTTTGGTCCATCATGGTTTTGCTGATCATCCTGCTACAGTTCCGGCTATGGGTCGGGGAAGGCAGCTTTGCCCAGGTATGGGGGCTGGAGGAAGCCATCACAGAGCAGCGCGCAGAAAACACCGACCTTGCCGTACGCAATGAACGTCTGTTTGCCGAGGTCCAGAATCTGCGGGGACAGCAGGGCGCCCTGGAAGAACGGGCCCGGATGAATCTGGGGCTGATCCGTGACAACGAAACCTTCTTTCTGGTGGTCGAGCCATAGCAGACTGCCTTTCAACGCCGACCATGCCCATGACTACCCCCAGACTCTGGCTTGTTATTCCCGCCGCCGGCTCCGGCCAGAGAATGCATTCGTCCCGTCCCAAACAGTATCAATCGTTGCGTGGAAACCTGATTCTGGATCTGGCCATATCGCGGATTACCGCGACCGTTACGCTGGCCGGCTGCGTTGTTGCTATCCGTCCGGACGACCCCTGGTGGGGTGAGACCCGGGCCAGTAAAGACGACCGTATCACTTGTTGCACCGGCGGCAGGGAGCGTGCAGACTCGGTGCTCGCTGGCCTGCAGTCGCTGCAAGCCCGGGCGGAGGAAAATGACTGGGTTCTGGTGCACGATGCTGCCAGGCCATGTCTGCATCCCGATGATCTTAATCGACTGGTGTCCCGGCTGTCTGACCACGGGGTTGGTGGGTTACTGGCAACGCCGGTAGCGGATACCCTGAAGAAAACCGGCGCCGGGACACTGGATGTTCAGGAAACGGTAGACCGGAGCCACCTCTGGCGTGCCCTGACCCCGCAGATGTTTCGTTACGGAATCCTGAAAACCGCTTTACAGGCGGCGCTTTCAGCCGGGCGCCCCGTCACCGATGAAGCCTCTGCGGTCGAGCAGTCCGGTTATTTCCCCTGTATTGTCGAGGGTCGTCCCGATAACATCAAGATAACGGTACCAGCGGATCTGGCGTTGGCGGATTTTTTGCTCAGCCGCTTCTGAATTCACTTCGGTCGATCGGTAAAAAAGGAAACCCAGCATGCGAATAGGGCAGGGCTTTGATGTCCACGCCTTCTGTGAAGGCGATCATGTCGTTCTCGGTGGCGTAACCATTCCATCCGAGCAGGCTATCAAGGCGCATTCGGATGGGGATGTGCTTTTGCACGCGCTTGCCGATGCCTTGCTGGGTGCCGTTGCCCTGGGTGATATCGGCCACCTGTTTCCGGATACCAGTGATGAGTGGGCGGGAGCAGACAGCCGGAATCTGTTGCGCAGGGTAATGGAGCGGGTAATGGAAGAAGGTTACAAAGTGGCCAACGTCGATACCACCATTATTGCTCAGGCACCGAAAATGGCTCCGCATATTCAGACCATGCGGCTGAATATTGCCGAAGATCTGAATGTTGCCGCCAATCGTGTCAGTGTGAAGGCAACCACCACGGAACGCCTGGGGTTCACCGGCCGTGGCGAGGGCATTGCCTGCCAGGCCGTCTGTCTGCTTGAGCCGGATTTACTGTGACTAACGCCCCTGATTCACCCGGCCTGAAGCGCTGGCGGCTGGACTGGCCGACATCCACCGGACAGCGGGTCGGGCAGGCCGTGCTCAAAGCCAGTGCCTCCGATTTTGTTGTCGATGAGCAACTGGATGTTGCTGGTTGCGCAGGCGGTGAGCACCTTTACCTGCGCCTTGAAAAAACCGGCGATAATACCGAGTTTGTCGCCCGTCAGCTTGCTGCACTGGCTGAATGCCGCCATTTTGATGTCGGCTTTTGTGGCTTGAAAGACCGTCATGCGGTGGCTCGCCAGTGGTTCAGTATCTACCGCCCGGGCCTTGAGGCAGACGATACCGCTCTGATGTCCAGGATTGCTGAAACCTGGCCCGTGCTCGCCGGGTGCCGGGGTCAGAAAAAGCTGCGCCGCTCCGACCATCACGGCAACCGGTTCGAGATAACCCTGACTGGTGTCAGCGGGCAGAAAGAGGCGATTGACGAAACCCTGCAAAGACTCGGTAAGAAAGGCTGCCCGAATTACTTTGGCCCTCAGCGATTTGGCTTCCGGGGTGGCAACCTGGACCGGGCAATTGCGATGGATCCGGCCCGAATGATTTCCGGCCGGCGGCGAAGTCGTAAAAACCAGGGGCGCGGGCGTTCTTCCGCTGGCAGTGGCGAGTCTAAAAACGTATTGTACTTTTCGGCGGCGCGTTCCTGGCTGTTCAATGAGGTGCTTGCCCGGAGGGTAGAGGACGGCAACTGGCAGAGTATCCTGGACGGTGAACCCGGCCTGTCCGGCACGGCGGAGTCAACGGCAACAGGCCCTATGTGGGGCGACGGCGGTACGGAAGCTGTTGCGGAACAGGGTGAAATCGAACGTTCGGTGGTTTCCCGTTACCCGGAAATCGAATCGGTTTTTGCGGCGACCCGGATGAAACCGGAGCGTCGTAGCCTGGTTATGATGCCAAAATCCTTGAGCTGGGAATGGCTCGACCCGGAACGGCTACTGATTTGTTTTTCGTTACCTCCCGGGCAGTATGCAACAACCCTGCTCGGCGATGTGTTTGATCTGGCGGTAAGTGGAGGCAACAGTGCGAATTCTGTTATCCAATGATGACGGTGTGCATTCGCCGGGCCTGAAGGCCCTGTATGAGGGGCTTGAGGGGCTGGGCGAATTACATGTGCTGGCCCCTGACCGTGATCATAGCGGTGCCAGCAATGCGCTTACACTGAACCGCCCGTTGACGGTTGAAAACCGCTCCAATGGTTTTCAGTCCGTGGATGGTACCCCGACCGACTGTGTCCACCTCGCGGTCAACGGCCTTTTTGACAAGCCGTTTGACAGGGTGGTTTCCGGAATCAACACTCACGCCAATCTTGGCGACGACATCATCTATTCGGGCACGGTGGCTGCCGCTACAGAGGGCCGGCATCTGGGCCTTCCGGCTATTGCCGTGTCACTGGTCAATGAGGGGCGCTTTCATTACGAGACCGCTGCCCGCGTTGTCAGGATATTGCTGGCAGGCACGTCGCCGGATTCCCTTGGCCCCCGCTGCATTTTAAATGTGAATGTGCCGGATCTGCCCTGGGACGAGATTGCCGGCTTCCGGGTAACCCGTCTGGGCCACCGCGACCGTGCCGAAGGTGCAGTGCTGATGACTTGCCCGCGAGGCAGAACCCGCTACTGGATTGGCGCGCCGGGCGAGGGTGTCGATGCCGGTGACGGAACCGACTTTCAGGCCGTCAGGGATCACTTTGTCAGCATCACACCTGTGCATGTGGATATGACCCGCCACGATGCGCTACCCCCGCTGGAGCGCTGGGTCGAGCGGCTGAATCTGGTGCCGGACGGGGGGGAAGCACGCTGATGGTTGCCGAACTGGATGGTATCGGGATGACCTCCCGGCGAACCCGTATGCGGTTGATTCAGCGTCTTCGGGAATCCGGCATTACCCATGAGCAGGTACTGACCGCCATGTCGAATGTGCCCAGGCACATCTTTCTGGATGAGGCCCTTGCCCACCGCTCCTACGAAGATACGTCCCTGCCTATCGGATACAGCCAGACCCTGTCCCAGCCGTACATTGTTGCCCGCATGACGGAAGTTCTGATGAAATACAAGCCGTCGCGGGTGCTGGAGCTGGGGACTGGCTCCGGCTACCAGACAGCAATACTGGCAGCGCTGGTCGATCAGGTCTTCAGCGTTGAGCGTATCAGACCGCTGCAGGATCGTGCCCGTGAGCGGCTGCGTACACTGGGGGTGCGCAATGCGCTGATGAAACACGCCGACGGTGGTATGGGCTGGCCTGACAAGGGACCCTTCGATGGCATTATGGTAACGGCTGCTCCGCGTGAAGTACCGGAGGAGCTCAAGTCCCAACTGGCTGATGGTGGTGTTCTGGTTGCGCCGATCGGAGAGGGTACCCAGATGCTGACAGCAATTGTCCGTAAGGGGGATCGCTTCGAGATTAACGAAGTGGAGCCGGTGCGGTTTGTCCCCTTGCTGGCAGGAGTTGTCCGTTGAGCGAACTGAATCCGGACCGGAATCAGGCGCTCTGGACCGTGTTTCTGCGGGGCATGGCGATGGGCGCCGCAGATATCGTGCCGGGTGTGTCGGGCGGTACCATCGCCTTTATTACCGGTATCTATTTTCGCCTGCTGCAAGCCATCAGTCGCATACCTGAAGCGACTCTCCGGCATCTTCGCAAAGGTCATTTTCGCTCCTTCTGGTCGGACTGTGACGGCACCTTCCTGGCGTTTCTGCTTGCCGGCGTGCTTGTCAGTATTGCCGCTCTTGCTTCGGCCATCAGTTATGCTCTGGACCAGTACCCCATTCTGATCTGGAGTTTCTTTTTTGGCCTTATTACGGCGTCTGTTTGGCACGTCAGCCGTCAGATAAAGTCCCCGCGCGCCATTCTATGGTTTCCTTTTGCCCTCGGTACCGGTTTTGCCTGGTGGATAACCACGCTTTCCGGTATGCCCCTGAATCCCTCTGCGCTGATGTTCCTGGGCTCCGGCGCTCTGGCAATCTGTGCAATGATATTGCCCGGCATATCCGGCTCTTTCATTCTGGTTCTTCTGGGCATGTACACCCCGGTTCTGGACGCGATACGGTCGCTGGACTTTGCCACGGTGGGCGTTTTCGCGGGCGGATGCCTGATCGGTCTGCTTTCGGTGGCCCGGATCATCACCTGGGCGTTTTCCCGGTTCCATGATCTGGTGCTCGCATTGCTGACCGGCTTTATGGTGGGTGCGCTGAACAAAGTCTGGCCCTGGAAGCAAACCCTGAGCTGGCGCATCAACAGTTCCGGCGAGCAGGTTCCCCTGAGCGAGGCAGGCGTCAGCCCCTTCAGCTATGCTGATATAGCCGGGCAAGACCCGCAGTTGCTGCTGGCCTGCGTTTTTGCGCTGGCCGGTATAATGCTGGTGCTGGGCGTGGAGTGGGCCGGTGCAGCCAGAGAAGAATGATCGCCAGTTCGCACCTTGTTTGCGGCTGGTGTTACTTTTCCGGTCCAGTCAGTTGTTTCGGGCAGTAACACGTAACGGCGCACAGTAACTTGGTATTGCGCATAAAATGTGCAATAAATTAATGGCTTAGTTTAAAGACCTGATAGCTGCCCGCGTTTTTTATACAAAAATAGATTAAAAGGGCTATTTTTATTCCTTTTTGATCGGTGTCCAGGTTTGTGTTTTTTACAATGTCATTTTGGGGCCTCATGCTTACCGGCAATTTTCTACACCCTGAATCCGGTTTAATGACCGGCGCACGGCTTTTTTCGGGATGCCGGTTGATGGTCGCCACATTGATCATTGCGCTCGGTCTGGCCGGGTGCAATACGCCCCAGATTCACCAGGACGACCGCTACAATCCTCCCGTTTACTGGGGCCGCCATGTGGTAAAAGCCGGTGAAACCCTCTACAGCATTGCCTGGCGTTACGGGCGGGACTACCGTGAACTGGGCGATGCCAATGACATACCGCCACCCTACGATCTTCAGGCAGGGCAGGTGCTGCGCCTCGACAGACGGGGCAATGTGTCGGTGGCGTCCGGCTCTCCCCGTTCCCCGGATCCGACCCGGCGCCCACCCCCTTCCGATTCACCTGCGCCAACAGTTTCAAAGTCGGCAAATACGTCAGTGCCGACGAATCAGCGAAGCCAGACTGTCGCCAGCATCGCGTGGCACTGGCCCCACCTTGGCACCATAATTGCAGCTTATTCAACCTCCGGTAAAGTCAATAAAGGTATTGATATTAATGGGAATCCGGGTGACTCTATCCGGGCAGCGGCAAACGGAAACGTGGTTTATGCGGGTGATGGTTTGCTTGGCTACGGTAATCTGGTCATAGTGAATCATAATGAGCACTTTCTCAGTGCCTATGCCCATAACCGAAAAGTTCTGGTCAGAGAGGGGGAAGAAGTCGTCGCCGGGCAAATTATTGCCGAGTTGGGCAGCAGCGGCACAGACCGGCCAAAACTGCATTTTGAAATTCGGAAAAATGGCAACCCGGTAAATCCGTTGCCGTATCTGCCGCCGCGCTGAGAATTGTTCAGGCCATGGTAGTCGCCGGCAAAGAGCGCAGAAACAAGAATCAGAAAAACAGAAAATAGCAAAAAGGAAAAAGTGGCTAACAACAAAAACAACAATAGCGATGGTCTGGAACAGCCAGCAGATGATGTCCTGAACAAGAAAACAGATAACAACAGCGCTCAGCACAATAAGAAACTGTGAGCAAACATCCAGGATAGTCGAAAGACGGGGCAAGCGTATGTCGTCAGAGCAGGAAGAACTTATTATTGATCGTGTTGCAGATGCAGAAGAATCAGATGACCCGGTGTTAGCCGAAGACAAGGTCGAAAAAGAAGAAGCAGTCGATACTGAGGCTGCGGCCACCGAAACTGAAATACCGGCCCAGGGTCGCTATTTCACCAGTGCCAAACAGCTGGATGCTACTCAGCTGTATCTTAACGAAATCGGATTTTCTCCCCTGTTAACCCCCGAAGAAGAGGTTTATTTTGCTCGTCTGTCGCGCAAGGGCGAGGAATCGGGCCGCAAGCGGATGATTGAAAGCAACCTTCGGCTGGTAGTCAAGATCGCCCGACGGTATGTGAACCGGGGGCTGACACTGCTGGACCTGATTGAGGAAGGCAACCTTGGTCTGATTCGTGCCGTTGAAAAATTCGACCCGGAGCGCGGGTTTCGTTTCTCGACCTATGCAACCTGGTGGATCCGTCAGACGATTGAACGGGCGATCATGAACCAGACCCGCACAATCCGGTTGCCGATTCATGTGGTCAAAGAGCTTAACCTTTACCTTCGGGCGGCCCGCGAGCTCACCCAGAGGCTTGATCACGAGCCCACCGCGGAAGAAATAGCGCAGATGGTGGACAAGCCCATTGCGGACGTCAAGCGGATGCTGGGCCTTAATGAGCGCGTTGCGTCAATGGACATGCCCATTGGTAGTGGCGGCGAAAAGTCTCTGCTGGATACGGTCGCTGACGAGGGGGCAACGGATCCCGCCGATCAGTTGCAGGACAACAATATGTGTTCCTGCGTCGAGAAGTGGATTGATCAGCTTAGCGACAAGCAGCAGGAAGTGTTGTCCCGGCGTTTCGGTCTCCGTGGTTATCCGATCAGTACACTGGAGGAAGTCGGGCAGGAGATTGGCCTCACCCGCGAGCGGGTTCGCCAGATTCAGGTTGAGGCCCTGCGCCGCCTTCGCGAAATTCTCGAGAAAGAAGGCCTGTCAGGTACAATGCTGTTCAAATAGAATGTCCGGAACCGATAAATCCGGAGACAGAGAGAAACCGGCCCTTTCGGGGGCCGTTTTTTTTCTGCTCAATCCGGAACCAGCCGGCAGGCTGATTCGATCCGGTTCATCAGAGATAGTCCCTTTTGTGTTTGAACTCGCAAAGATCCTCAATTTCGCAGGCGCCGCACCGGGGCTTTCGCGCCGTGCAGGTGTAACGGCCGTGCAGGATCAGCCAGTGATGGGCATCCATGAGAAACTCTCTGGGCACCAGCTTCATCAGCCGCCGTTCAACCTCAACTACGTTTTTACCCGTTGCAATCCCCGTCCGGTTGGACACCCGGAATATGTGGGTATCCACGGCCATGGCCGGCTGGCCGAAGGCGGTATTCAGGACCACGTTGGCGGTTTTCCTGCCCACGCCCGGTAATGCCTCCAGGTCTTCCCGGTTGGCCGGCACCTGACCGTTGTGTTTCTCGATCAGGACCTTGCAGGTTTTGATCACGTTCTCCGCCTTGCTGTTAAAAAGGCCGATGGTCCTGATGTATTCCTTCAGTCCTTCAACTCCAAGCTGATAGATCCCTTCCGGCGTGTTGGCGACAGGAAAAAGCTTTGCCGTGGCCTTGTTCACACCAACGTCGGTTGCCTGGGCGGAAAGAATAACGGCAACCAGAAGCTCAAACGGATTCGAGTAGTTCAGCTCGGTGGTTGGCGACGGATTGGCGTCTCTCAGCCGCCTGAAAATGGCGGTTCGCTTTGCCCTGTTCATGACACGTTGCCTGTTACGCGGACCCGCCTGCTTCCGGCCTCGACAGGCTGAACCACGGCCCGGCGGGCCTTGAGGTGATTATCGATGCCGTTTTTAAGTGCAATAAGCAGTCCCAGGCCAATAAAGGCGCCGGGCGGCAATACCATGAACAGCACATTCGGATAGTTTTCCAGCGGGCGGATGACCCAGTCACTGGCAACTGGTCCCAGCAAAAGGTCCATGTCGGCCAGCAGGGTGCCCTGACCAACCAGTTCGCGAATGGCGCCAAGGGCGACCAGTACCAACAGGAAGCCGAGACCCATCATGAAGCCGTCAAGCAGCGCCGGCAGTGGCGGATTTTTCACCGCGAACGCTTCGGCACGGCCCAGAATGGCACAGTTGGTAACGATAAGAGGAATGAAAATCCCCAGTATCAGGTAGAGCTCATAGGTAAAAGCCTGCATCAGCAGTTCGGCACAGGTTACGAACGACGCGATAATCATTACAAACGCCGGCAGCCGCACGGATTCGCTGACAAAATTGCGGATCAGGGAGACCGCAAGGTTGGACCCCATCAGCACCAGCAGTGTGGCCAGTCCCAGGCCGATGGCGTTGACCACGGTGCTGGTAACAGCCAGCAGCGGGCACAGACCAAGCACCTGCACCAGGGCCGGGTTATTGCCCCAGAGGCCGTCACGGATGATTTCTGAGCTGGATTTGGTCGCCATGTCAGGAATGCTCCTGTTTTGATTCGCTACCCGCCAGGGACTCTGGCGTTACCGGATCTCCTTGCGGCGATGCCGGTTGTCTGATGATTTCCCTGATCTGCTGCCGGTTCTCGCGAAAATACATCAGGGTCTCCTTTACCGTGCTCACCACGGCCGACGGTGTAATGGTGGCGCCGGTGAACTGATCAAACACTCCGCCGTTTTTTTTGACAGCCCACTGTTCTGGTTCCGGGTTATCCAGCGAACGGCCCTCGAAGCTAAGGATCCAGTCGGATTTTCTGGTCTCGATCTTGTCACCCAGCCCCGGGGTTTCCCGGTGGTCAGTCACCCGG
Organism: Marinobacter sp.; assembly: GCF_035268745.1. GTDB lineage: Bacteria > Pseudomonadota > Gammaproteobacteria > Pseudomonadales > Oleiphilaceae > Marinobacter. The sequence continues at coordinate 17,081 of NZ_DATFKH010000238.1, read as the reverse complement.
ACACCCAGAATGTGGCCCTCAAGGTCTATACCGATCAGCAGGCGTATGTCACCGGAATAGCCGTCCGTCGCTGTCACCGGAAGTATAAGCGCAAATGGGCGCTCACTCCGGCGCGCCACCCAGGCCGTCAGAGGTTCGCCGTCGGTCAGAGTCTTGCTGGCGGGCAGGGAAACGGTAGCTCTGAGGAGTTCGTTGTCGTGCCGGTTTGCAGGAATGATTTCGAACAATGCAGCGGCCTCGGCACGGGCTATCTGTTGCTCGATGCGGTCCTGAGTAAGTGCATGGGTGAGGGCAATGGTGCCGCCGGTAATGATGGCAAAAAGGCCAAGCCCGATGGCGTTTCGCCCCATGGATTGTCCGATACCTGCCATAGCCTAGCCCTGTCCCTTGCGGGGTAATCCACGCCGGGCCTTATGGTGGCCATAAGTACGCGGAGGTGTGTAGTAATCAATGAAGGGGACAGCGAAGTTCATCAGCAGCACTGCGAAAGCGACCGCATCCGGGTAGGCGCCCCAGGTCCGGATAAGATAGATCAGAATACCGATGCCGGCGCCATAGATCAGTTTGCCCTGATGGCTGGTGGCGGCGGAAACCGGATCCGTGGCAATGAAAAACGCCCCCAGCATGGTGCCGCCTGCAAGCAGGTGCATGGACACCGGCGCGTACTGATCCGGATTGCTGCCAAAAGCCAGGCTCATGATGGCAAGCCCCGCGAGAAAACTGACCGGAATGTGCCAGGTAATGAGGCGCTGCCACAGCAGTAACAGCCCGCCCGCCAGAAAGCCCGCGTTGACCCATTCCCAGCCCCTGGCAATACCCTCGCCGAATGTGGGGTGTTGAAGGACCTCGGCGGCGGTCCGGGAGCTGATGTTGTGCTTGTATTGGTCCAGAGGGGTGGCCATGGTATAGGCGTCCACGGCTGTTTGCTGGCCGGACGCAATAACCTTGAGCGTTTCCCATATGCCCGGGGCGGTCCCCCAGACCAGACCGGGCTCCGCCCAGTTTGTGGTCATGGCTAGCGGAAATGAAATCAATACCAGCGCGTAGCCCACCATGGCAGGATTGAAAGGGTTGGAGCCGGTGCCGCCATAGAGTTGCTTGGCAAGGACGATGGCAGCCAGGACCGCGGTGGCAGACACCCAGAAAGGTACCAGTGGTGGCAGACAAAGCCCGAGCAAGAAGCCGGTCACGGCAGCGGTATTATCCTGTAAAAAGAACTTTACCGGCCGTCCGCGTAATCTGAGCATGGCCGCTTCCGCGCCAATCGCCAGTGCCATGCACCAGACCACGTTGATCAGGTTTCCCCAGCCAAAAAAGATAACCTGGGCCAGCAACCCGGGAAGAGCGGCCAGCATCACCCAGAGCATGACGTTCGACGTCGAACGGGCATGGCGGGCATGGGGCGATGATTGCTGGGCAAGTGCCATCAGTTCCGGGCTCCGGCAAGCGCTGTCTCGGCGCGTTTCACGCGATCGTGGTTTTTGGCGACGGCCCGCTCGAGCTGTTCCACGTTGTCGGCATTTTCGGCTCTGGCATCTTCCAGCATACTCTGCATGGTATTCAGTTTGGCGGTGGCCTGGGCCAGCTGTTTCTCCAGAGCTTCAAGATCAGGGGGCTCGGCCTGGTCAGTCGTTGCCGGGCCAGCCGCATCTGTCTTGCCAGCTTTGGCTTTTTTGCGCGCCAATGCTGCTGCCACCAGAGTGGATCTGGCAGCGTGATCGTCCGAGGGCTGGTCCTCTGCTTTCGCCTGTTGCTTTGCCTGGGCTTCGGCAGCGGCCTTTGCCCGGTCTTTCCGGCGCTGTTCTTTCTCATGCTGTTCGCGTTCGAGTCTGGCCTGACGGGCTTCAAAGCGCTCACGTGCCCGGTCCGCCTTCAGGAGTTCGGCCTGCTGCACGCGGATTTCGCCTTTTGCCGCCCGGTAATACTGGACCAGCGGGATTGAACTGGGGCAAACGTAGGAGCAGGCACCGCACTCGATGCAGTCGAACAGATTAAGGTGCTCAGCCTTTTCCAGCTCCCCGGCCCTGGAGTGCCAGAACAGCTGCTGCGGCAGAAGTTCCATCGGGCAGACTTCGGCGCACATGCCGCAGCGGATACAGGGCTGTTCCGGTGGTGGTGCGGGCAGCTCTTCGGCGGTGGCCGCGATCAGGCAGTTGGTGGTTTTCACCACCGGTACACCGGGCGTCTCGAGGGTATAGCCCATCATCGGGCCGCCCAGGATCAGCCGGTGGAGTTGCTGGGAATCCAGCCCGGTCTGCGCCAGCAGATGTTCGACCGGAGTGCCCAGCAGGACATCAAAAGTCCCGGGGCTGGATACAGCCCTGCCGGTGACGGTGACAACCCGCGATATCAGAGGCTCACCCTGGTGGATTGCGCGTGATACTGCGATAGCTGTTCCGGTATTCTGACACATCACGCCGATATCCGCGGGTATGCCGCCACTCGGAACTTCCATGCCGGTGAGGATCTGGATCAGCTGTTTTTCGCCACCGGACGGGTATTTGGTCGGAATGACCACCACTTCTGTCCGGGTGTTTTCAGTGGCTATTTTTACTGCCTCGATTGCTTCCGGTTTGTTGTCCTCTATGGCAATGACGCAGCGCTCGGGCCGAAGCACCCAGGCCATAACCCGCAGCCCCGCGACGATTTCATCGGCGCGTTCCCGCATCGTCATATCGTCAGCGGTGATGTAAGGCTCGCACTCTGCGCCGTTCAGGATCAGTGTGCTCACCTTCCGGTCTTTCGGGGGGCGCAGTTTGATATTGGTTGGAAACCCCGCGCCGCCAAGACCGGCAATGCCGTATTGTCGAATTCGCTCCAGAACGGTATCCCGGTCCAGGGCATGGTAATCCGCGATGGGCTCGCGCCCGGTCCACTGGTCGAGGCCGTCCGGGGCAATGGTAATACAGCGGTCACTCATACCCGACGGATGGGGCACGGGATGCATTGAGATCGCTTCAATTGTGCCGGATGTGGGCGCGTGGACGGGAACCCCGACAGCCCCCGGCACAGTGGCAATCACCTCACCCTTCAGCACCCTGTCACCGACGGCCACGCAGGCTTCAGCCGGGGCGCCGATATGCTGCTGAAGTGGCAGGATCAGCCGTTCCGGCAGCGATGATTGCCGAATCGGGCAAGCGGTAGACAGATGCTTGTGCTGTTCCGGGTGAATACCACCACTGAAATCCCAGAGTTGCGTCATCAGGCGCCGGCTCCCGCCCGGTCTGTCGCGATGATACCGGACCTCGGCGGCGACCAGGTCCAGCTCCGGATATCCGGTTCGATGGTAATCATGTCAATGCAATCAACGGGGCAGGGGTCCACACACAGGTCGCAGCCAGTGCATTCGCTTTCAATCACCGTATGCATTTGTTTTGCAGCGCCCAGAATTGCGTCTACCGGGCAGGCCTGAATGCACTTGGTACAGCCAATGCACTCGTCTTCACGGATCACCGCAACGCGTTTCGCCTGTTCCACGCCGTGCTCGGCGTCCAGTGGTTGGGGCTCAACATCCAGCAGGTCGGCCAGCGCCCTGATGGTAGTCTCGCCACCGGGAGGGCATTTGTTGATGGCGTCGCCGTTGGCGATGGATTCGGCGTAGGGCCGGCAACCGGGGAAGCCACACTGGCCGCACTGGGTCTGGGGCAGCAGTGAGTCAATCTCATCGACCAGCGGGTTGCCCTCAACCTTGAAGCGCTCGGAGGCAAAACCCAGCAAACCACCGAAAATCACGGCCAGTACCAGCAGAACACCCACGGCAATCAACAGACTTGTCCACATAGTCAGAATGCTCCGTCAGACTTTGACAAGGCCGGTAAAACCCATAAACGCCAGTGCCATTAACCCTGCGGTCACCATGCCAATGGCAGCGCCCTGAAAGGCAACGGGCACGTCAGCGACAGCGATGCGCTCGCGCAGGGCGGCAAACAGCACCAGCACCAGGGAGAATCCGGCTGCGGCCCCGAAACCATACAGCACCGATTCGACAAAATTATTATTCTTGTTGAGGTTAAGCAGAGCAACACCCAGCACCGCGCAGTTGGTGGTAATCAGCGGCAAGAAAATCCCCAGTACGCGATAGAGCAGGGGGCTGGTCTTGCGCACCACCATTTCGGTGAACTGCACCACCACCGCGATCACCAGAATGAAGGTGATCGTCTTCAGGAATGCCAGATCCAGCGGTTCCAGCAGGTAGGTGTAGGCGAGATAACTGCACACCGAAGCCAGGGTCAGCACGAAGGTCGTCGCCAGTGACATGCCCATGGCCGTTTCCAGCTTTCCGGACACCCCCATGAACGGGCAGAGTCCGAGAAACTGGACCAGCACAAAATTGTTCACCAGAATGGTGCTGACCAGGATAAGCAGGTACTCGGTCATCTGGGGGCTCCGTCGTTCGCCGTGGTCCGGCCAGGCTACATTATCCGCATACCGGGGGTGGCGCCCGCATCCGGCGACAGGATAAAGATGTCTTTACCGCCCGGACCTGCTGCAAGCACCATACCCTCTGACATACCAAACTTCATCTTGCGGGGTTTCAGGTTTGCCACCATCACCGTCAGCCGGCCGGTGAGATCTTCCGGTTCGTAGGCGGACTTGATGCCGGCAAAGACATTGCGTTCACCGTGGCCGATGTCCAGGGTGAGCTGCAGCAACTTGTCCGCACCTTCGACGCGTTCGGCTTTCACGATTCTGGCGACCCGGAGGTCGACCCTGGCAAAGGCGTCAAAATCGATCTCGTCTGAAATTGGCGCCGGCGCTTCCGCCTGTTCGTTTGCTGCGCCGGTGTCTGGAGCCCGGGAACCGGTGGCGACCGCCAGTTCCTCTTTCGAGGCATCCAGCATTTTTTCGATCTGGGCCATATCAACCCGGTTCATCAGCGGTTTGAATTTGTTGATGCTGTGGTTCTCGAGCCGGTTTTCACGGTTGTTCCAGTCCAGCCCCGCATTCAGGAATGCCTCGGAGGCTTTCGCGGTGTCCGGCAATACCGGCGCCAGATAGGTCATCAGCAACCGGAACATGTTGATGGCGTTGGTGCAGATGGCCTGAAGGTTTTGATCCGCGCCATCCTGTTTTGCGATCACCCAGGGCTGCTCGTCGTTCACATACTGGTTGGCGATATCCGCAAGCTCCATGACACGGCGCATTGCGCGGCCGAATTCCCGGGTTTCGTAGAAGTCCGCAATTTCATCACCGGCATTGACAAACGCTTTCAGCTTGTCGTGCTCGGTAACGGTGCCAAGCCTGCCCTGGAAACGCTTGGTGATAAACCCGGCACTGCGGCTGGCAATGTTCACGACCTTGCCGACCAGGTCCGAGTTCACCCGTGCGGCAAAGTCCTCGAGGTTGAGATCCATGTCATCGACGCCACCGGTCAGCTTGGAAGCAAAGTAGTAGCGCAGATATTCCGGGTTGAGATGGTCCAGATAGGTGCGGGCCATGATAAAGGTGCCGCGGGATTTGGACATCTTCTTGCCGTTCACCGTCACGAAGCCATGGGCCCAGACCGCGCTGGGGGTGCGGAATCCGGCGCTGTGGAGCATTGATGGCCAGAACAGGGCGTGGAAGTTGATGATATCCTTGCCGATGAAGTGATAGACCTCGGCGGTGGAATCCGCTTTCCAGAAACGATCGAAGTCGATGCCATCACGGTCACACAGGTTCTTGAAACTGGCCAGATAGCCAATGGGCGCGTCCAGCCAAACATAGAAGTATTTGCCGGGCGAGTCGGGGATTTCAAAGCCGAAATAGGGCGCATCCCGGCTGATATCCCACTCCTGCAGGCCTGCCTCCAGCCATTCCGCCAGCTTGTTCGCCACCTGTGGCTGCAGGGTGCCGCTGCGGGTCCAGTTGGCGAGAAAGTCCGCAAATTCGGGCAGCCGGAAGAAATAGTGTTCCGATTCCTTGTCAACGGGTGTTGCGCCGGAAACCGCAGACGTCGGATTAACAAGTTCAGCCGGCGTATAGGTGGCGCCACAGGCTTCGCAGTTGTCCCCGTACTGGTCTTCGGTCCTGCATTTGGGGCAGGTGCCCTTGATAAACCGGTCCGCCAGGAACATCTGCTTTTCCGGGTCGTAGGCCTGGATGATCTTGCGGGTGGCAATATGGCCGTGGTTCTGCAGTTGCCGGTAGATGTATTCCGAAAACTGCCGGTTTTCGGTCGAGTGGGTGGTGTAGTAGTTGTCAAAACGAATGTGGAAGCCGGAAAAATCCTGCTGATGTTCACCGCGGATCCGGTCGATCAGTTGCTCGGAAGAAATGCCTTCCCGCTCTGCCCGCAGCATGATGGCCGTGCCGTGAGCGTCGTCGGCGCACACGTAGTAGCAGTTCTCGCCCCGCATATTCTGATAGCGCACCCAGATATCGGTCTGGATATATTCCAGCAGATGGCCCAGATGGATGGGGCCATTGGCATAGGGAAGGGCGCTGGTTACCAGAATATCGCGCTGGTGCCGGGGGCTAGCTTGCGTCATGTTGTGTTCCGAACCTTCATTCGTGAGGATTGGGGCCGTATGGCCAGAAACGGGCACAAATGATACCTTCCAAGCAGAGTTTTTTCATCCGAAACACCCGGTTCCGGCCACATTTAAGTGCCGGAACACCCTATCCCGGAGATGCCAATGACCAAGATTTCCCAACAGGCCCTTGAATCGGCCGTCAAACAGTATCGGGATCCGTATCTGAACAGGGATTTATACGAACTTGGTGCGGTAAAGTCTCTGCAGGCCGATGACGCTGGCAGGGTCACTGTGTCAATTGAACTGCCCTACGCCTCGAAAGGCATCGCCGGCGCCGTAAAAGAGCTTGTCAGTAATGCCGTCGAGGACATTGACGGCGTCGGAAGTGTCGAGGTAACCGTCAGCCAGCGCATTCATTCCCATAAAGGCCAGAAAGACATTGCCTCTGTGCCGGGGGTGAAAAATATCATCGCTGTCGCTTCCGGCAAGGGTGGCGTGGGCAAGTCCACCACGGCAGTCAACCTGGCCCTTGCCCTGCACGCCGAAGGCGCCCGCGTGGGCATTCTGGACGCCGACATATACGGCCCCAGCATTGGCATGATGCTGGGCGTCCCCGAAGGCAAACGCCCGGAAACCCGGGAACAGAAATATTTCCTGCCGATGGAGGCCCATGGTCTGCAGGCGAACTCCATGGCCTTTGTGGTAACCGACAAAACTCCCATGGTCTGGCGCGGCCCCATGGTCAGCGGTGCCGTCATGCAATTGCTGCAACAGACCCTGTGGAACGAACTGGATTACCTCATTCTGGACATGCCCCCCGGCACCGGTGATATCCAGCTCACCATCGCCCAGAAAGTCCCGGTTACCGGCGCAGTGATTGTCACCACGCCCCAGGACATTGCTTTGCTGGACGGCAAAAAAGGCATCGAGATGTTCCGCAAGGTGGACATCCCGGTGCTTGGCGTGGTGGAAAACATGAGCGTTCACATCTGCAGCAACTGCGGCTACGAAGAACACCTGTTCGGCCAGCACGGCGGCGAGCGCATTGCCGAAGAGTACGACACCGCATTGCTTGGCCAGCTACCGCTGCACATCACCATTCGTGAGCAGACCGACGGCGGCATACCCTCGGTGGTGGCGGAACCCGACTCGGAAGTGGCCAGGCGCTACAAAGACATCGCCCGCAGAGTGAGCGCAGAACTGTCTACCCGGGAAAGAAATCTGACCGGCTCCATTTCGAGTGTCTCAGTAAGCGAACACTGATGCTGCTGCAAGAGGAATCCACGCGTAAACTCTGATCGCGCTTACGGATAGGGCAGATTCAAAACTGTGAAAAACATGGATGTTTTTCTCAAGCCTACAGGGATGTATCTACGGCGTGTTTTGAATCTGCCCTATCCGTAGGCGCAGCCCCAAGGATGCAGGTGATTTTAGGCCGGTTAAGGCTTCGACACCAAAACATCAAGCAGGTAAACTACGCCCACTTTTTTCAGGCCGAAACGAGACCCCACCCATGAGTATCAAATCCGACCTCTGGATCCGCCGAATGTCCGAGGACCACGGCATGATCGAACCCTTCGAGTACGATCAGGTCCGCGAGAACGAAAGAGGCCGGGTCATCTCCTACGGCACCTCAAGCTACGGCTACGATGTGCGCTGCAGCGACGAATTCAAGATCTTCACCAATGTTCATTCGGCCACCGTTGATCCCAAGAACTTCGATGAGAACAGCTTCGTAAACTATACCGGCGACGTCTGCATCATCCCGCCAAACTCCTTTGCGCTGGCCCGCACGGTGGAATATTTCCGGATCCCGCGCAGCGTACTGACTATCTGCCTGGGCAAATCCACCTATGCCCGCTGCGGTATCATCGTTAACGTCACACCTCTTGAGCCGGAGTGGGAAGGGCAGGTCACCCTGGAATTTTCCAATACCAGTAACCTGCCAGCAAAAATCTATGCCAACGAAGGCGTCGCCCAGATGCTGTTTTTCGAGTCTGACGAGATGTGCGAAACCAGCTACAAGGATCGGGGCGGCAAATACTTCGGCCAGACAGGCGTGACGCTTCCACGCACATGAGCAAAGGCAACCTGACGTGAATGCCAACCAGTTTCTCAAAGCCGTATCCCAGCTCCAGGGTTGGCGCGAGTTTGCCTTTATTATGGCACTGGCCGAGCGATCATTTCCCAATTACGCGCTGTTTGCAGACGCGGTTGAGCTGAAGACCGGGGGAAAAATGCGCCAGCTGCTCGACCTTGGCTGGGACATGCTACAGCGAGAAACGTCTGAAGCCACTATCCCGCAGTTACTGGCGAGACTGGAAACGCTTTCCCCCGATGTGGATGCCTACGATGCCTATGGCGTGTATCCGGCATTCGATTTCTGCCAGATCCTTGAACAGGCCCTGCTGAACCGGTTAAATCCCTCGAAGCATCGCGCAACCGGAGTCTCCCGGATTGCCACTGCAACGGTCATGAAATTTATCGAGCTCTCTGAAGGCGAAGACCTTGATGAGGACCAGTTGGTGCGGCTTCTGGAGCAGCACCCCCTGATGAAAGAAGACAAGGTGTTCCAGCGGGATCTGGTGCTGTCTCTCAAGCGCCAACGCACGCCCACAACCCAGTTTGTTGAAGCTATCCGCAAGGATGCAGCTAACGATGGCGTCAGCAATCTGGGCATATCCCTGAGCGACTGATATGAAATTATCCTCCTTTGGTCAGAAGTTTACCGCCAATTCCGGCATCACCTCTCTCATGGATGACCTGGGCAACGCCCTTGCTTCGGGCGACGACATGATCATGATGGGCGGGGGTAATCCCGGGCATATTCCGGAGATACAGCAGCGGGTCCAGCAGATTCTTGCCGACATGAGTCGCAGCGAGGAGGACGTACGTCGCGTCGTCGGTATTTATGACCCACCCCAGGGCGAGAAACAGTTCATCGGGTCGCTGGCGGATTTACTGAACCGTGAGTATGGCTGGGACCTCAAACCGGAAAATATTGCCCTGACCAATGGCAGCCAGGCTGCTTTTTTCATGCTGTTCAACATGTTTGGCGGCCGTTATGGCGATGGTCATCGCAAGCATATCCTGTTGCCTCTGGCGCCGGAATACATCGGTTATGCCGACGCTGGCATCGAGCCCGAGTTGTTTCGTGCGGTGCAACCGGATATTTCGTTTACCGATGCCCACGAGTTCAAGTACCGGGTGGATTTCGACGCCGTAGAGGTGACGGGTGAAACCGGCGCTATCTGCGTATCCCGCCCCACCAATCCCACCGGCAACGTCATTACCGACGAAGAGCTCGATCGCCTGGAAGCGCTGGCCCGGCAGCATGATATCCCGCTGATTGTGGACGGCGCCTATGGCACACCCTTTCCGAACCTGGTGTTCACGGCAGCCACACCGCACTGGAACGACCAGATCATACTCTGCCTGAGCCTTTCCAAGCTGGGTCTGCCTGCCGTCAGAACCGGGGTCGTGATTGCGTCAGAGCCCGTTATCAAGGCACTTTCGAGCATCAACGCCATTATGAACCTGGCCACCGGCAGTTTCGGCGCCATGCTGGCAGAGCCGCTGGTGAAATCCGGGGAAATTCTGTCGCTCAGCAACGATGTGGTTTGTCCTTTCTACCGCAACAAGATGGAAAAAGCGGTTGCCGTCTTCGGACAGGCCATGGGAGAAGATTCTTGCCGCTGGTACATTCACAAGCCCGAAGGCGCGATGTTTTTATGGCTGTGGTTTCCGGGTCTGCCCATTACCAGTCTCGAGCTTTACCAGCGCCTGAAGGCAAGAGGTGTGCTGGTGGTTTCGGGCCACTATTTTTTCCCGGGGCTGCCGGAGGATGACTGGAAGCACCGGCACGAGTGTCTGCGTGTGACCTATTCCCAGGATGATGATCGCGTTGCTGACGGACTGCGGATCATCGCGGACGAGGTTAAATCACTCAGCCGCCTAGCCGGGCCTCGGCAAGGCTGATTTCGTACTCGCTGCCATCGGGTTCGATCTGCAGCAGTCTGACCAGCAGATAATCCTGATCTGGTGCAAACCACATCAGGGTCTTGCGCTTACTGTCGTCGTCACGCACCTTTTCCGCTTTCAGGGTTGTCAGCCTCTCGCCATTGCTGGTCAGGGTTTCCTCGTCAATGACCGCAAAACGGTCGGTGTCGTAACGGCCTTTATCAATAACCCGGTAGGTCATATCCCTTTGCCCGGCCTTGATGTCCTGGCGCAGTTGCAACTGGTAGCCCATCGGGTCCAGGGCGCCTTCCTCCAGCGCCAACGAGAATTTCCGGCCCCGATGGTGGCCTGTTGCCACACCGTTGTCCCAGTCAAAATCAATGGCCTGCTTTCGATCTTTGATCATGAACCCTGACAGGCTGTAGCGATAGCGCAGGGGTACAACCTGCCCGTCTTCCCAGCGAAAGATCAGTGACTCATCAATGTCCGCGATCAGTGAATCCACATCTGTCTGGTAGTGCCAGATGCCACCACTGCGCTCCTGCAGCGTACGGCGGGCCTCACCACTCAGGGCAAAGCCTTTTTCCATCGAGGCTTTGTAGCTGACTTCCAGGGGTAGCAGCGATGAGGATTGCGCGCCGGTTTCAGGTTCAGCTCCGGATCCGGTCCCGGAATCCGCAGCGGTTGCAGGATAAATGCCCAGCAGGGCAGCCAGCAGCAGATAGTGAATCAGCACAGTAACCAGGGATTTCATCATGGCGAACATCCGTCCAGCATTCTTTGGCGCGGTCAGCATGGTGCGTAACCAGTGCGTGAATGGTGCGCGAGTGTGTCAGCATAACGCGGACCAGATACCCGGACGATGACGATATGTTTAAGGAGCCTCTGAACAACTCCTGAATCAGGCGTCGGATGGGTCCGGGTCATCAGGGAGAACCATCGGCTGTTTCAGTGGTTGGCCATCGAACAATACATGGTCATCGCCAAGCTGAATGCGACCCTCGCAGAACCAGCGGACAACAATCGGATAGAGCAGGTGTTCTCTGGCCTGAACTTTCTCAGCCAGGGTTTGCGCTGTGTCGTCCCGGGCAACCCGGACCTCGGCCTGCGCAATAACGGGGCCACCATCAAGCTCTTCGGTCACGAAGTGAATGGAGGTTCCGTGAATCTGATCGCCTGCATCCAGCGCGCGCTGGTGGGTATTCAGGCCCGTGTATTTCGGCAATAGCGACGGATGGACGTTTATCAGGGTGCCCCTGAGAGCCTGCACGAAATCGTCGGTCAGAATTCGCATGAAGCCCGCCAGACAGATCAGGTCCGGATTATGACGTCTGATCTCTGCCATCAACTTGCCGTCAAACTCCTGCCGGGAGCCACTGCGGGTATGATCCACGGTAAAGTGCGCAATGTTGGCCTGGGCTGCCCGCTCAAGCGCGAATGCGTTGGGCCGGTTGCAACCAACGGCGACGATCTGTCCCGGAAAATCCCGCTGCTGGCTGGCGTTAATCAGGGACTGAAGATTGGTGCCGTTGCCGGAGGCCAGGACCAGGATTCGCGGCGCAGTTACCGGATCAGCCTTCATACCGCCAGCAACCCTGGCGCATAGCGCACCGAAGCCGGTGTCGAGCTGCTTGCTGCCGACTCGATGATACCCACCTGCCAGGCGTTTTCGCCAAGCCCTTCGAGCGTGTCCAGAGCGAGATCTTTCTGGTTGGCCGGCACGCAGACCACCATGCCGATTCCGCAGTTGAAAGTGCGGTACATCTCCTCACTGGCAACGCCTCCGGCGGTTTTGAGCCATTCGAACACCGCCGGCAGTTTCCAGCTGGCGGTGTCAATGGCAGCAATGATGCCGTCCGGTAATACCCGCGGAATATTTTCCGGTAGGCCGCCGCCGGTTATATGGGACAGGGCGCGTACCTCGACTTCCTTGTTCAGCTGCAACAGGCTTTTGACGTAAATGCGGGTAGGGGCCATCAGGGCATTGGCCAGGGTGGTCCCGCCAATGCCCTGATCAAGGTTGGCGTTGCTCACCTCCAGGATCTTGCGGATCAGTGAGTAACCGTTCGAGTGGGGGCCGGAAGACCCCAGTGCCAGCAGCACATCGCCGGATTGCACGCGGCTGCCATCAATGATTTCACTGCGCTCGGCAATGCCCACACAAAAACCTGCCAGGTCATAGTCATCGCCTTCATACATTCCCGGCATTTCAGCGGTTTCACCACCCACCAGAGCGCAACCGGACAACTCACAACCGCGGCCGATGCCTTCAACGACCTGGGCCGCCACATCGACGTTAAGCTTGCCCGTGGCGTAATAGTCGAGAAAGAACAGCGGTTCCGCACCACCGACGACCAGGTCGTTTACGCACATGGCCACCAGGTCAATGCCAATGGTGTCGTGCTTCTGAAGCTGCATCGCCAGTCGCAATTTGGTTCCGACACCGTCGGTGCCAGATACCATCACCGGTTCGTGATAGCCGGGCGGAATCGCCACCATGGCACCGAAGCCGCCGAGGCCACCGAGGACTTCCGGCCTGCGGGTCCTGGCGGCGGTGTCCTTGATCCGGTTGACGAGTTCGTTGCCGGCGTCGATGTCGACGCCGGCATCGCGGTAGCTGAGGGACGGCTTGTCTTCGCTCATGGAGTGTTCAACCAGTTGGGTTGTGAGTCAGGCGCGGAATTTTAACAGCTGAAAGGTGGGGCTCCAAATGCAATTGCAAGTGGAGATTCTGCAATCCCCGGTTGCTACTTTCGGCCCGGACCTTGGTGTATCCTAGGCTTCCAAGAGTTCCAGGACCAATCATGCAAGGCTCAGGAATTACCCCGATGGCAATAGCGCAGAAAATAGTTCGTATATTCACCAGGGTCGCGATTATGTCGCTGCTGGCACTGGCACTGCCGGTGTCAGCGGTCACCGTGCCGGGGCTGTATTCAGTCGAGGTGCCGGTTGAGACCTCGCAACCGGAGGATCTGGCCGAAGGTTATTCCGCCGGCCTGAGCCGGGTTTTCGTGCGAGTTTCCGGTTCTCAGAAGGTGTTGCAGAAAGAGGGTGTCCAGGAACTGCTGGACAATGCCGAGTCGCTCCTGCAGTCCTACCAGTTCCTGCGCTCCGAAGACGACGGCAATCGCCTGCGAATGGCCTTTGGTGCGGTCGGGGTGAACCGTGCCCTGGCTTCTGTTGATGCGCCGGTATGGGGGGCCAATCGTCCGCTGACGCTTGCCTGGATTGCCGTTGAATCCGCTGGCTCCCGTGACCTGTTGCATCGGCAGGAGGATCCGGAAGCCTCGTCGCTCTGGCTGGATGCCTTTACCGAGGCTGCCGCGGATCGGGGACTGCCGCTTGCGCTGCCTCCGGCATCATATGCCGACCGCCGGGAACTGATGTCCGATATCTGGGGCCAGTTTACCGGTAATGTCCGGGCCGCGTCCGAGAATCTCAGCCATGACCTGATTGCAATGGTCCGGGTCAGCCGCTCGGGCAGCGAATGGCGTGCCGGCTGGGTTTTTGATGGCATGGGGCTTGAAGGCCCGGAACAATCCCTCACCGCTGACGACCCCCGTCAGCTCGCTGCTGCCGTTGTCGGCCGCTGGACCGATGCCTTTGCCGAGCGTTATGCGGTCGCTGGCAGCGATGTGGGCGAATCTCCACAGGTTGATATCGTTCTGCATGGTATTGACGGAGTTGAAGCTTACGGGCAGGCAAACCGTGTCCTCAAGAACCTTTCGCCGGTCGAGAATGCCGGTGCGACTGCAACCAGGGATAGCCGTGTCACTCTTCGCGTGACCTTCTCGGGAGAAATTGAGCAATTAAAACGGTATATTGCTCTGGATCCGCGCCTGGTGCCGCTCTCCGAGGCAGAGGTATCGAATCTGCCTGCAGCTGAAGACGCCGCCGACAGTAATCAGGACGAGTCAACGGAAAGCTCTGCGCCCGCTCCATTCATCATGTCTCCGCTCGACAATACAGCACCGGATATCGATTCCCTGTTCGCTTATGACGATCTGCTGGCTGAGGAAGAGGAAGCCGACAAAGCTTTTGAGTCGCTTTATCAGGTGCTGCATTATCGTTGGCAACCGGCGTCAGTGATCCAGGGTGAGAGCGGCGGGTGAACGGGCCCGATAAGGCTTCAGGGAGAGGGGGTATGGCTCAGAACTGGTGCTGGATTCCGAACGCGTTGACGTTGCTGCGGATTCTGCTGGTATTGCCGTTTGCGGTGGCTCTGCTTGCCACGGAATATCGTATCGCCCTGGTTATCTTTTTCGTGGCCGCCGCTACCGATGCCCTCGATGGTTTTCTTGCCCGTGAATTTGACTGGCGGACGCGCCTGGGTGCAATTGCCGATCCGCTGGCTGATAAAGTGCTGCTGATCGCTGCCTATCTGATGCTCACCCTGAACGGCGTGCTGCCTTACTGGTTGTTCTGGTTGGTCCTGGGTCGGGATCTGCTGATCGTGAGTGGTGGACTGGTCTACCATTACTGCATCGGCCACTTTGATCTGCAGCCAAGCCTGCCCGGTAAGCTAAACACCCTGATCCAGATTCTGGTTGCCCTGGCCATTATGGTTTTGCTGGCCGGTCTGCCGATGATGCCCCGGGTTATCGAGTTCGGCAGTGTACTGGTGGCTGTTTCCGCATTGCTCAGTGGTGGTCACTACCTGTTGGTCTGGGGCTTGAAGGCCTGGAGGGCAAGGCAGACGTGATTGCGGGGCAACTGGCACTGGGCGTAAAGCTGCGAGACGATGCCCGCTTTGACAACTTCCATGGTGAACGCAATGCCGAAGCGGCAAGCCGTCTTCGCACCGCCGTGGAGCAGCAGCACGACCGTCCCCGGTCCATCGTTATCTGCGGGGATGGGGAGACCGGCAAAAGCCATCTGTTGCAGGGGGTTTGCCACCTGGCAGAACGGCAGCAGCGCCAGGCCATTTGTGTAAGCATGACAGAACTGCTGCACTTTGGTCCGGATGCCATCGGTGGACTTGAGTTGAATGCGGTGGTCTGTCTGGATGATCTGGACAGGGTTGCCGGGCTACCAGAATGGGAAGAAGCCGTTTTTCACCTGTATAATCGAATCGATGACCGGGACGGACAGATAGTGATCAGCCTCTCGGATCTGCCGGCGCAGCTACCCTTTTCGCTTCCCGATCTGGTTTCGCGTCTGCGTCACGGCTTGCTGATACAGCTGGGGATCAACCGGGATGACGACCGCCTGCGCATTCTGGTTGCCCGGGCCGAGCAGCGGGGCCTGGTGTTGAGCGAAGACGTGGCCGGGTTTATCCTCAAGCGGGCATCGCGCAGCCTGGCGGATCTGCTGGCGGTACTGGATCAGCTTGATGATAAATCGCTCAAGGCCCGGCGGCGGCTGACCATCCCGTTTGTGAAGTCAGTAATGGGATGGTAGGGAAACGGGATGACAGTGCACCGGTGGTGTAAGCCGCAGGATAACCGACAGGATTAACCAAGAGGAAAAAACATGAGGCGAGTGGTATTCAATCAGAAGGGTGGCGTCGGTAAATCCAGCATCACCTGTAATCTGGCCGCCATCAGTGCGGCCCGTGGCAAGCGGACGCTGGTTGTTGATCTGGATCCGCAGGGGAATTCCACCCAGTACCTGCTGGGCAAGTCCGTCTCGGACCTTAAGGACACCGTGGCGGATTATCTGGAACAGACCATTGCCTTCACTGTATTCAGTCGCCGGCCGGATGAATTTGTCCACGCCACAGCCTTTGATAATCTGTTTGTCATGCCCTCAAGCCCGGAGCTGGACTTTCTTGAGCGCAAGCTGGAAGCCAAGCACAAGATCTACAAGCTCCGCGAGGCCCTGAAAAAGCTCAGTGAATCGTTTGATGCCATTTATATTGATACCGCTCCGGCGCTGAATTTTTACAGCCGGTCTGCGCTTATTGCCTCCCAGCGCTGTCTGATTCCCTTTGACTGTGATGATTTCTCACGCCAGGCGCTGTACAGCATCCTGCATGAAATCCGTGAGCTTCAGGAGGATCACAATGAGGATCTGGTGGTCGAGGGAATTGTGGCTAACCAGTTCCAGCCCCGTGCCAGCCTGCCGAAGCAACTGGTGCGTGAACTGATGGATGAAGGGCTGCCGGTTTTGCCGGTACGGCTATCCAGTTCGGTAAAGATGAAAGAATCGCACCAGACCAAAAAGCCGCTGATTCACCTGGCCCCGAAACATCCGCTGACCCGGCAGTATCAGGACCTGTTCGCAGTGCTGCATGGTGAGAAAGTTGAGTTGGAGCCCCTGGCCGACTAATCAGAGCCGTTTGCCAACTGAACAGACCGGAAGGGGGGAAGCTTAATGGCCGGTGCATCCGACCATGTCGCCAGAGTCGCAGACAGTCTCATCCAGATCGAGATTGAATTAAGGCGCCTGGGCGTGTGGGAAAGCAGACCGCCGTCCAGGGAGGCGCTGCAGAGTACCCAGCCGTTTGCTATTGACCGCCTGGAGTTCACGCAGTGGCTTCAGTTTGTCTTCATCGCCCGCATGAAAGTGCTGATTGAGGCGGGGCGGCCAGTGCCGGAGGTTTCGGGGATGGCGCCCATGGCGGAAGAGCATTTCCGCGCCCGCAAGGAGTCCGGCAAGGACCTGATCGAGGCGCTGGCGGAAATGGACCGGTTGTTGTCAGGCAGAGGCTGAAGGCCTCAGGCG
>NZ_DATFKH010000237.1:0-6503 GCF_035268745.1 Marinobacter sp. | reverse complement strand
TGAAGAATCCCCGCTGGCCGGCATGTTTCGCATCATGCCGCTGGAACGGTTGAACTCGATCATCGTGATCACGCCCAACGAGCATTACCTGGATCGGATCGAGAACTGGATCGAGCGTCTCGACCGCTCCAGCCCCGAAGCTGGAAGCCGGCTTTACGTCTATAGGGTCAAGAACCTTGATGCCGAAGTGCTGGCGGGTTACCTGGCCAACGTGTTCGGCGGCGAGGGCGGCGGCGGCGCTCGTTCGACGGCGCGTCAGAGTCGCGGCTCGCTGGCGCCGGGGCTGGAAACCGCACAGGCCAGTTCGGTCAGCGAATTCCAGAACCAGACCAGCCCGCAGGCGCGCGACCGGGCGTCTTCTTCTGGCTCCGGGGCGGGCGGGGGAGGCACCGTGACGCTGGGTGAAGACGGCGACGTGCGGATCACGGCCGTGCTGGAAACCAATTCGCTTCTCATCCAGGCCTCCCCCAGTGACTACGACGCCATCCTCAACGCCATTGAGCGGCTCGACGAGGAGCCGCTGCAGGTGCTGATCGAGGCTCAGGTGCTTATCGTCGCGTTGACCGACGAACTTCAGTACGGCGTGTCCTGGTTCCTGGCCAATTCGCTGCCTGACGAGGAAGGGTTTCCGGGTCTGCCCGCCGATAGTGGCTTCGTGGGATCCCCGGAGGCTAACAATTTCAGGTTCGGTGCCGGTACCGGCTTCCTGGGCGCGATAGCGGATTCGGTCGGCGGCAACTTTGTCAGCGCTGCGATAAATGCCCTGGAATCGGTCTCCGACGTCAGGACCATTTCTGCGCCATCGCTGATGGTTCGCAACAATTCAGATGCACGCATCAATGTCGGAACGCAGGTGCCGATCCAGTCCACCAGCTTCACCGGTGGCACCGATCGTGTATTCGGCTCTACCCAGTTCCTCAATACCGGGGTCATTCTGTCAGTGACGCCGCGCGTCAATCCTGGTGGCCTGGTCTACATGACGGTCAGCCAGGAGGTTTCCTCTCCCGGCGAGAGGGCCACTCCCGACAGCAACCCTGCGATTAACACGCGGTCAATAGAGACCGAAGTGGCGGTCCAGTCCGGCCAGACCATCGTGCTCGGCGGGTTGATCGAGGAGACGACCAACAAGGGTCGGAGCGGCGTGCCGTTCCTGCAGCGCATTCCCGGCCTCGGTGCACTATTCCGCAGCAGCAACGACAGCCTCAACCGCAGCGAAACGCTGGTGCTGATCACTCCGACCGTGGTCGAAAGCACGGCCAAGCTCGAGCGGGTCTCGAAGGAATTCAGCCGCAAGTTCCAGGGCCTGGATCCGCTGCGCGAGGTTGCGCCAGACCCGCAAGGCGTCAACGATTAGTAATGCTTTTAGCAGAAATCTAAGGAATAAAACGACCCAAGGAAATGAAAAATCCATGAAAAACAGTAATTTGCTCATAGCCATCAGTGCCATTACCCTTGTGGCGGCCTGCAGCGACAACCGTCCGCCCGAAGAAATCGTCGCCGAGCGCGCCCAGGCGCGCTGGGATGCCATGGTCGAGCGCGATTTCGAGAAGGTCTGGGAGTTTTTCCCGCCCGGCCTGCGCGAGCAGACATCCCAGGCCGTGTTCGCCGTGGAGTATGCCCGCCGGCCGATTCGCTGGGACAGCGCCCGCGTGACGGCTGTCGATTGCGAGAAACGCCGCTGCGAGATCAGCACCGAAGTCAGCTACACCGTCGCGGGCGGCCCCGCTACGCTGGCTGGCATGCAGAATTCGCGCAGCGTCAAAGGCGTCTGGATAGAAATCGACGGCGAATGGTGGTATTCTGACGATTAGCGGCAGGGAAAGACTAGAAAAATTCCCTTGCGTTCCCGGAAAGCTGAATGTAAACTTAGTCGGGAATGGCTGACGAAAGCTTGAAAATTGGTTGGACATCAGTCATTGCTAATGCAGAGCCCTGTGTAATAAACCTAGGAGTGTTGTAATGAAAAGAAAGACCCTGACAACCGCAATCGTTGCGGGCCTGACAGGGGTCGCCGGGATGGTCAGCGTAGCCAACGCTGTCAATATCAACCCGGACGGCCTCGGCCAGGTTCTTATCTATCCGTACTACACAACGCGTGGTGGTAACGACACGTTGATTTCTGTCGTAAATACCTCTTCACAGGCCAAGGCGGCGAAGGTTCGCTTCCTCGAAGGCCTGAATTCGCGTGAAGTACTCGACTTTAACCTCTACCTCTCGGCGTTTGACGTTTGGACTGCGGCGATCACTGAATCTCCAGAGGGTGATGGTGCGCGCATGTTGACCAACGATTCGTCGTGCACCGTGCCGTATTTCTTCGCCGCTGGCGGTGAGCAGGCGTTCCTGGATTTTGAGTTCACCGGTGAAAACGAAGACGGTGGCACTACTGCACTCGAACGCGTCCGATCTGGCTACGTTGAAATTCTCGATATGGGCACCGTTATTGGTGAACGCCCGGAATTCGCAACGAACAAAGACACTGGCGAGAGCGTTTTTCTTGGCTATAGTGATACCGATGCGCCTGCCAGCGCGATAATTCCTCTTGCCTCGAACCCACGCGTTGATCCTGAAATCGACCTGATAAATGTTCCTTCCAGGCCGATCGTTTCGATTTTCGGCAGCGAGGCGGCTCTTACTCACGAAGATGTGGAAACCGAAGACGGTGAACTGCTGTCGCTACCAGCAAATTGCCAGCAGCTCGTGAATGCCTGGTCTTTCGGAACGGTCAGTCCGTTTGTTACCTACTGGTCGTCATTCGGCGGTAGCCAGGATGTGGTTGATCCGGAAGGTGTTGGCACGCTGTTTGGATCTGCTTCCATAATCAATGTCAACGAGGGCACCTTGCTTTCGTACAATGCAGAGCCGATCGATAATTGGCGTGACGCTTCGGCGCATTCCTCGCCAGGTGCTGTTACTCCTAACATTCTTTCCACCGATCAGCAGACCTCGGCTGTATTCCAGTCTGGATCGCAAAGCGTGAGTCAGGTGAACTGGGGTGCTAACGCGCCGCAAAATGTTATTAATGCGATATTGATGCACGACACGATTCTGAACGAATATGTCGTGAATCCTGGCATTGGTGCGCAGACCGAATGGGTGTTTACATTCCCAACCAAGCGATTCCACGTTGATCGCGATATCTTGGGCTTCATTCCGGAAACCAACGGCAGTGGATTTGTTGTTGATTCCAGCGGTACTCCGTTGTCGGTGACTTCCGAGTGTGCCGCGGTTTCTGGTTTCGCCGAAGGCCAAGGACTGACACCGGGTGATTTGGCTGACCCTGTTTTCGACGCCGAAAGCGCTCTTGCAGAGCCAGCGTGCCTTGCAGTAGTCGCCGACGCTTCGTTCATCCAAACGCCGGTTGCTCCCTTTGGTACAACTTTTGCTGGAACCGCTTGCGAGCCATTCACAACTGAGCAGTATAATCGCGAGGAAGTGACACCCGCAGGTGGCGGTTTCTTCCTTCCGCCGATCGTTTCGCCGCCCCCGCCTTCGCAGGAGACAGAGGAGAGCTTCCCATCGCTCTGCTACGAGGCAAACGTGGTTTCGTTCAGCACCAGCGAAGATGTTGGCACTGAGTCCGAAATCTTCGGCGAACCGCGATTCACCACGTTCCCGTTAGGTCCTCGCTTCGGCGCCGGTTGGGTGGAGTTCGACTTTAGCCAGGGTTCGGTTCCGCGCCTCGGTGGTGACAATCCGCTCGGATTCCCAGCAGATGCTCGTACTATCATCGGGACGGACACTGCAACCGGGCTACCTGTCCAATACGAAGGTCTGCCGGTCGTAGGATTCGGTGCCACGACATTCAGCAATTCGACGCTCTCTGTCGATGGGCAGACTGTGCTGTCTAACTATGGCGGCACCTTCAAGCATCGCGCAACTCGTTCAATCAGTACAGTAGAAGATTGACGTAAAGCGTTAACTAGATCACATATGTGATTCGATTAAAATCTCCGCCGGCCTTCCGGCGGAGTTTTTTTATCCGCAAGATGCCAGGCCGTGTTGCCGTCCGGTCCACTTTTTCTTAACATCTATTACTTAATCGTTTCCCTCAGCAGGAAAAAGGCGCCCTAATGCTTAAATCTTTTCCCTATGGCCCAATAACTTCAGCGATCACAATACTTGCTGTCATTGGTGCCTGTGCGCTGATTGAAACCGTAGCTGCACAGTCAGCCAAAATAATCCTGAACGAGGGAGCGTGTACGATTGACCTCCTGGATGGTTCCGAGGTATCCATCATTACCGACTCTGGCGATCCGAATCTCGGTGACCTAAAGGCGTTTACGCTCAACCCCGATTTTTGCTCAACGATAAGCAGCACCGCCAGCGTAACCGTAAGTCCGCTGAACCCGCCCGCGGAAGTGGAACAGGGTGGCAGATTCTCCGTTAGCTTATCCTCCTTAGGCGCTCGACAATGCAGACGTACGGGATTGGTCGGAACCAACTGGCCAAGTGACTGGATCTCTCCACCACCAAGTGGCGACTTTCCGGTGGATATACCGTCTGACTTTACATCGGGCTCAAAGACGTTTACATTTGAATGTCGGAACGGAGATATTGTTGAATATGCCGACGCCCAAATCACCGTGACCGAGGCTGATCTATTAACCTGTACGGATCTAAACCCTGGCTGGTCGCGAGATAATGCGATTCTTGCAGGAAGTTTGGAAATAACGGAAACTTGGCAGGATGTATTTGGCGATTTAGTCAGCTTTCCAATCGGCAATTGGCAAAATATCGCAGTCGAGAGTAACAAGTTCGGGGCCTTGGCCTTTGACACCAATGGTATCCAGGCCAATGAAGATGGCCGCATAACTTCACAGGAGATACAGGGTTTAGGAATAAAATTCGGCGCGACGTTGGTCTCGATTTCTCCCTGCCAAGGCGATTTCAGAATCGATGTTCTTGGGGCGTGTCTGCAAGAAATTCCCACGATAGGCGGTGCATTTCGTTGGAGTACGGATCCAGCAGACAGTTTGTCCCATTGTATTCTGCCGGATGCGAATCCACTCTATCTGAATATTGCCTATGGCCAAATCTTGACTAATTCAGATGGCAGTCAGCGCGTTTCCTGGCGTTGCACGACTTCACAGACCAGCGTCGAAGAATGCGGGAGCAGGATAGAACCTTTTTAGAATTGCGCAAGCTTGAAGACATGATCGGCTCCGACTGTATCCAACCAATTTACTCGTTGGTAGCTTCCTCGGAAGCTGAGCAATAAAACGACTTAGAAACTCCGCAGACCAAAGGCACTTCTTTAATGAATCAAAACTTCTATAAGGCCTTTCTGGCCTTTTTTTTCGTGATCTCGATCGCCCCGTTCATAAATGCACAATCCCAGATCCTATCCGCCGATTCGGACGAAAAAAAGTCGATTGACTATCAAATACAACTACAAAGCCCGCAACTTGCTGCGCGGGGTGACGTACTACTGACCTTCGCCGAACTTGAAGCGTTTCTTTCTACGATCCCGGAAGAACGCCGCGGCCCATTCCTCGCCGATCCGGAGCGATTTACACAGGCGCTAAGTAACCAGCTAGACGTCAAGCATATGGCAAAAGACGCCATCGACAATGGACTAGATCGTGGAGTCGTGGTCCAAGCGCGACTGCTCAATGCCGTCTGGCGTGAACTCGCCCAGATTTTTCAGGAGGAATATCTCGCTGACGCCGAGCTGAACGACTATTCATCACGCGCGAATGAGCTTTATCTCAGTAACCCGGACCGATATCGTCGGCCTCAGCGTCTTAGCTTTTCGCACGTTCTACTTTCCTCCGAGAAATATTCAGAGCCGCTGGCACGCCAGGCATTGGCCGAGGAGCTGGTGAGTAATCTTCGTGCAGGCGCGGAATTCTCTCGATTGGCCCGTGAGCATTCCGACGATCAATCGGTAGCAGCTAACAACGGCACAATACAAAACATTCCGGCTGATCGCCTGGATCCGGAGTTCCGCGAGCAGGTCGAGAAACTGGATATTGGCCAAATCGATATCGTACAGTCTTCCCACGGTACCCATGTAGTGCGCTTAGATGCCCGAAATGAAGCTGGTATTCCGCCTTTCGATGAGGTGGTTGAAGAGCTTAGTGAACGCGCTCGCCAGCAACACCGTAATCGCATCCTTGAACAATACCAGAAAGGGTTCTACGAGCATGACCTCCGCATGCCCGACGGTGCTACGCGTCGCTTCCTCCAGCAGTATGGTGTAAGTTGGGACTAACAACCCTCCAGTCTAAATTAGGCTGAGGGACTGGGAACACATGCTGTGGCAACTTATTCACCGTGAGATTCGCTCGCGGTTCATCGGGAGTTCAGCCGGCTGGCTGTGGCTGATCGTGAACCCGCTGCTGTTGCTCGGCGTGTACTCCGTGGTCTTCGGCGTCATTTTCAGCGCGCGCGCACCGTCTGGCCTCGAGATGCCTTTCGTCGCCTGGCTGGCCGTCGCGCTCTGGCCCTGGCTGGGGTTTTCCGAAGGCATCATGCGGGCCAGCGAAAGCATGCCCGAACAC
>NZ_DATFKH010000236.1:0-7254 GCF_035268745.1 Marinobacter sp. | reverse complement strand
TCCGAAAGCCGGTTACGGGCTGATACCACTCGGGGCGCTGGGAGTGTTAATTATCTATACCTATACCAGGTGGATTAACCGGTACCCGTGGCTGTGTCTGATCGCACCCGGTTTGGGGTTTGGAGTGCTGTTCATAGTCGGAACTCATCTGGTGCTGCAGGGACGCATCGACACCATTGCCTGGCTGATATCTCTGATACCCTTCCTGCTGGTCAATAACCTGCTCTTGCTGAATCAGCTTCCCGATGTGGAAGCCGACCGCAAAGTCGGTCGTATTACATTTCCGATTGCCTACGGCCTGAAACCAACTCTTATTGTCTATCTGTTGTCCGGATTGCTGGTCTACGGCTGGATCATCGCGGGCTGGCTTAGGGGATGGTGGCCGCCAGGCACACTCATTGCCCTGATGACTTTACCGCTGCTGTTTGTAATCACACGGGGAGTGAATGCCCGCCCCTCCGTGATTGAACGGTATCTGGGCATGAACGTGGTTGTGGTGCTGGTGACGCCACTTCTGTTCGTCGTCGGGATGTTGGCCTGAAGCAAATGCCCAGCAGCAACTACGCTGACACCCAGGGCAATGATCTGACGGCTATAACAGGAACAGAGGTTGAGATACCGTTTTTAATTGATATGGGTCAAAGGCAATCCCGGATTTACAGGCTTACAATTGAAACACTCGGGGCAGGCGAGTAGCTTGAGAATACGCCGGAATCTGGCAAAATTCCCTGTGATCGAATCCAGGCACGCAGTAACGACGGAAAACTAGAAGGAGCTTCCGATGCGCTCAACCATTTCTCTTATCCTTGCGACCCTGGCTACTCTCGCGATGAGCACCGGCGTTTTCGCCCAGGCTCCATCAGCGGCTGAAGACTGTGCAAGTTGTCATAATAAAAGTGGTGTAAGCGACGACGAAAACATTCCGATTATCGCCGGTGCTTCTGCCTTCTTTCTTGAAAATCAGCTGCTGATGTATCAGGAGAGTGCTCGACCCTGCGCCAAGAAGGAATTCAGTGAGAGCGAGCACGAAGGCATTGCCGAGGACCACTGTGAGCTTTCGAAGCAGCTGAGCGAGGACGAGATTATCGAACTCGCGGCTTACTTTGCTGATCAGCCTTTCCAGAGTGCAGATCAGACATTCGATGAAAATCTCGCAAAGGTGGGTGCCCAGATCCAGGAACAACGGTGCGCAAAATGCCATTCCGATGGCGGTAGCCTGGCCCTGGATGACGCCGGCATTCTGGCGGGTCAATGGAAAGCCTATCTGGTCAGTACGCTCAACGATTACAAAAACGGTGAGCGCTGGCAGCCAGAAAAGATGGGTCCTGCCATTGAAGCCCTGAGTGAACAGGATATCAAGGCCCTGGCTGAATTCTACGCCAGAGAGGGGATGAAATAGAGCGTCAGGGGTTAATGCCGGATGCCAGTGAAGTAACACCAGTTTGAGGGAGCGAAACGATGGCGGGGGAAAAAGATTCGGATCAGGAAAAAAAGGGCTGGTGGCGACGTCTCTGGCAGTGGCCGAAAACGAAATACCTGCTCTTTATTCCTGCGGGTGGCTTCGTGATGCTGGTTGCCGGAGTGATTCTGCTTGGCAGCTTCAATTACACCATGGAGGCAACAAACTCCGTTGCGTTCTGCACCTCGTGTCATGAGATGCAGGCGTTTGTGTATCCCGAATACGAACAAAGCAGCCATTTTGCCAACCAGAGCGGGGTTCGCGCTGGTTGTTCTGACTGCCATGTGCCCAAGGACTGGTGGGGCAAGGTCGTCCGCAAGACCCAGGCGGCGCTTGTTGAAGTTCCCTCCTGGCTTACCGGGAAAATCGACACGGCAGAAAAGTTCGAAGCTCATCGCAGGCAGATGGCAGAATCCGTATGGGCAAAAATGCGTGCAAACAACTCCGCTAACTGCCGTAGTTGTCACAGCTACGATGCCATGGTTCTGAGCATGCAGGACCGCTATGCCAAGCGCAGGCACTCGAAGGAATACCGTGAAGCGACTGATAAAACCTGCATCGACTGTCATCAGGGCATAACCCATAAGTTACCCGAACCCGAAGCAGTAGAGTAAGCGTTTCACAATACCGGGGCAGGGCCAGGGCCTCTGTCAGCAGGGACTTCAGTCCTCCTTGCTTTCAGGATGGTCCATGCCCAGCTCATTGATTTTGCGGGTCAGCGTGTTTCTGCCCCATCCCAGAAGCACAGAGGCATCGCGGCGGCGGCCGCCGGTGTGCTTCAGTGCCGTCTCTATCATGATACGCTCAAACTCCGGCACGGCGGTGTCCAGAATTCCCTTTTGCCCCCTTTTCAGTTCCTGTTCCGACCAGTTGCGCAGGCCATCCTGCCAGGTCTGGCCTGTGGCCGGTCCCGATGCCTGTTGCATCAGTTCCGGGGGCAGATCATTGATGTGAATTTCACGGCCACTGGCCATCACCGTCAGCCAGCGGCAGGTATTTTCCAACTGGCGGACATTGCCGGGCCAGGGCAGGGTGGTCAGGTATTCTTCGGCTTCCGGTCGCAGTATCTTGGTTTCGACGGCCAGTTCCCTGGCGGCGCTCTTCAGAAAATGCTGCATCAGACGCGGTATGTCTTCCTGACGTTCTGCCAGTTTTGGCAGATGCACGCGAATCACGTTCAGGCGGTGGAACAGATCTTCCCGAAAGGCGCCGGCCTGCACCAGTTTTTCCAGGTCCTGATGGGTTGCAGCGATAATGCGGACATCCACCTTGATTGCCGTGGTGCCGCCGACCCGGTAGAACTCGCCGTCAGCCAGAACCCGTAACAGACGGGTCTGGGTTTCGGCGGGCATGTCGCCGATTTCATCAAGAAACAGGGTGCCACTGTTGGCCTGTTCAAACCGGCCCTGACGGGCAGCTGCGGCTCCGGTAAAGGCGCCTTTCTCGTGGCCGAATAATTCGGACTCAATCAGGTCTCTGGGAATGGCGGCCATGTTCAGAGCGATGAAAGGATTGCTGGACCTGGGGCTGTGATTGTGCAGTGCCTGGGCCACCAGTTCTTTGCCTGTTCCGCTTTCGCCATTGATCAGTACCGTAATGTTGGAATGGGAAAGGCGGCCGATGGCGCGAAATACTTCCTGCATGGCCGGCGCTTCGCCGATAATTTCGGTACTGCGCTGCTTGTTGTCGGTTTGCGGCTCACCGGCTGCCCGTCGTTCATGGCTATGGGCGATTGCCCGTTTTACCAGTGCTACCGCGTCGTCCACGTCGAAGGGTTTGGGCAGGTATTCGAATGCGCCGGTCTGGTAACTGGTTACCGCGCTTTCCAGGTCGGAGTGGGCCGTCATGATGATGACCGGCAAATCCGGATAATTCGCCACAATGCGCGAAAGCAGAGTGATGCCATCCACGCCCGGCATTCGGATGTCGCTGATGATGGCGTCGGGCTGCTCATGGCCCAGTCGGGTCATTATGCTGTCGCCGCCCTCAAAAGCCCGGGGCTGCATGCCGGCCTGGCTCAGTGCACGCTCCAGTACCCAGCGAATACTGCGGTCGTCGTCGATGATCCAGATATTTGCCGGTTGGTTCATTGGTTGTCCTCCAGGGGCAGGAAGATGATGAAGTTGGTTCTGCCTGGCTTGCTTTCACATTCCACAAGCCCGTTATGTTGTCCGATAATGCTCTGGGTAATGGAGAGGCCCAGCCCGGTGCCGATGGCCCTGCCACTGATCATCGGGTAGAAAACGTTCTGCAGCAGGTCGGCCGGTATCCCCGGGCCGTTATCGAGCACCTCCACCCGGCAGACCAGGCGGTACCGGCGATGTCCGATGGTGAACTGGCGCAGTGCCCGGGTCCGGAAAGTAATGGTGGGGGGTGTGGAACTATTATTATCTGACTGGTTTTCAACCGCGGCTTCCATGGCGTTACGGGCAATATTCAGAAATGCCTGAATGAGTTGCTCCTTGTCACCGGGAAATTCCGGAATGCTTGGGTCATAATTGCGGTGAAAGCTCAACCGGCCGCGGCTTTCTGCTTCCAGCAACGTCCTGACCCGTTCGAGCACCTCATGAATATTGGTGGCTGCCAGTTTGGGTGCCTTGTTGGGGCCGAGCATGCGGTCTACCAGAGAACGCAGCCGGTCCGCTTCGGCAATGATCACCTGGGTGTATTCACGCTGGTCTTCGCTATCGAGTTCCCGGTCCAGAAGCTGGGCTGCACCGCGAATGCCCCCCAGGGGGTTCTTGATTTCGTGAGCCATGCCACGAACCAGAATACGTGTGGTTTCCTGCTGGGAAATAATTTCCTCTTCGCGGCTGATTCTCAGCAGCCGGTCCCGTGGCTGGATTTCGATGGTCAGCGCGGACGGCTCGAGGCTTGCCGATGTAACTGAATAGTCAACGGTGAGCCGGGTGCCACTTGCCAGCACAAACTCGGCCTCCCGGCGGGTATAGCTTTGCCCTGTGTGCGCCGCCGCATAAAGTGTTTTCAGAGTGTCTTCCGAATCCGCCAGGATATGGTGGATCGGCAAGCCCCGGCTGCGGGTGATGCTGGTTTCGAACAGGCTTTCCGCAGCCGGGTTCAGGTATTGCACCCGCAGCCCGTCTTTCAGCACCAGTACTGCCGTTGTCAGGCTGTCCAGAATGTTCTTGTACTCGGCCGGTACTGCCATTCGCTTTCCCTTTTTGGTGGGGACCCGGATCATTTTTTACCAATTGCAGACAGAAAAAAGTCAGCAAAAAATGAACCACATTGAGGGAACCGGGTAAAACCGTGGGGATACGCCCCTTGAGCGAACAGTCTATCGCAAGGCTATGGTGCGAATGCACCATAATAGATCATAAAAGGAATATTAAGACGCCAGGACGGTCTGTCTGGAAGGGGCTGGCCGGTCCGGACAGCCCCTTCCGGTGTATGTTCAGTTCAGTACGCTTGGGCGATGCACGGTAAAACGGATGGTTTCGCCGGTTTTGATAGTGACTCCGCTGCGGTCGACTATGCCAACCCCCGCCTGATGGGTGCCGCGGTCGATATTACGCACCGTAACGGTGCTTGACTCACTCTGGCCAACCGGTTGGCCATCCAGGGTGACCTCGTACCTGTGGCCCCTTTTCAGCCCGGGAGAGCTGGACACCTGGAACGAGACATCACCACTGCCGCTGTAGAAGGCCTGCTCGTCCTCGGGGGCGACAAAGCCGACGCGGGAGTAGGCGGCCCCTTCCTTCTCGACTTTTTCCCGCAGTTGCTCCGGCTCGCGCACAGTTTCCGGTTTGGGCAGTGTCACGGTCGTGACCGGCCTGATCTTCACCTCTTCCGCGGGAGACTCGTCGGACGGTTCGTCGGTGTAGGTCACATTGCCCTGGGCGTCGACCTGACGGTACACCTCGGCCGCAACCGGGGCAGATAACAAAAGCGTTATCGCACTGATGAGAGAGAGCCTGCACGTCATAGCACCAACCTTTTCCTGATTTATTCCGATTATCGGCGTGGTGCTGCCGGTTTTCAATCCTGGTAAAACAAAAAAGCCCCGCACGAGGCGGGGCTTCAGACTGCTTGCGACCGCTGAGCGGATCAGCAGTACGACTCAGCAGGAGTAATACAGGTCGAACTCAACAGGGTGAGTTGTCATGTTCAGGCGCTCGACTTCCTCGCGCTTGAGTTCCAGGTAGCCTTCTATCATGTCTTCGGTGAAGACGCCGCCGCGGGTCAGGAACTCGTGATCCTTCTCCAGCGAGTCCAGGGCTTCCTGGAAGGTCTCGGCTACCGTCGGGATGTTGAGCGCCTCTTCCTTCGGCAGATCGTACAGGTCCTTGTCCATGGCATCGCCCGGGTGGATCTTGTTCTGGATACCATCCAGGCCGGCCATCATCAGGGCTGCGAATGCCAGGTACGGGTTCGCGGAAGCATCCGGGAAGCGTACTTCGATGCGCCGTGCCTTGGCACTGTTCACCCAGGGGATACGGATGGAAGCGGACCGGTTACGGGCTGAGTAAGCCAGCATAACCGGTGCTTCGAAGCCCGGAACCAGACGCTTGTAGGAGTTGGTTGACGCGTTGGTAAAGGCGTTGATAGTGGTGGCGTGCTTGATAATACCGCCAATGTAGTACAGGGCGGTTTCGCTGAGGCCGGCATAGCCGTCGCCGGCAAATACGTTCTTGCCTTCCTTGTTCAGGGACATATGGACATGCATGCCTGAACCGTTGTCGCCAACGACCGGCTTGGGCATGAACGTGGCTGTCTTGCCGTAAGCATGCGCCACGTTGTGTACGCAGTACTTGAGGATCTGAACTTCGTCCGCCTTGCGGGTCAGGGTGTTGGCCCCAACGCCGATTTCACACTGGCCCGCAGTGCCTACTTCATGGTGGTGTACTTCAATTTCCAGCCCCATGGATTCCATGGCCGCACACATGGCGCCGCGCAGGTCGTGCAGGCTGTCTACCGGCGGAACCGGGAAATAGCCGCCCTTGACGCCGGGCCGGTGACCGATGTTGTTGCGCTCGAAGTCGTCACCGGAAACCCAGGCTGCTTCTTCCGAATAGATTTCGTACATGGCGCCCTGCATGTCCACTTTCCATTTGCAGGAGTCGAATACAAAGAATTCCGGCTCCGGGCCGAACAGTGCGCCGTCGGCGATACCGGTGGACTTGAGGTATTCTTCGGCACGACGTGCAACAGACCGAGGATCCCGCTCGTAGCCCTGCATGGTGGATGGTTCAACGATGTCGCAGGTCAGGTTAACGGTGGTTTCTTCGGTGAACGGGTCCAGCACGGATGTTTCGTCATCCGGCATCAGGATCATGTCGGATTCGTTGATGCCTTTCCAGCCGGCAATGGAAGAACCATCGAACATCTTGCCGTCGGTGAAGAAGTCTTCGTCGATTTCGGACGCGGGCAGCGTCACGTGCTGTTCTTTACCGCGGCTGTCAGTGAATCGAAGGTCGACCCATTTGACTTCGTGTTCTTTGATCAGATTAATCGTTTTGGACATTGTGCATGCTCCGTCTGTCTGTTTATCCCGCCGGGCGGGCCATTTCGGTGTAGCTGGATGCGTAGTCTGTTGCCGGATAGTTCAGGTGAATGACATCCGATTTTATTCAGGTCTGGCAGCTTAACAAAAGCTATCGCCACTTACCTACAAATTCGGCTGATGAGCTCCTGGCAATGCTCTAGCAATAGGTTTGCCAGTTTCACCAGAGAGAACACGAATGGCTTGGTTACGGGCATGCCGGGCTTTTTTGGCGCGGACGCACCGATTTATATCAGCTTTTCGCCCTGTTGTGGTGCATTAATTTGGTGCG
>NZ_DATFKH010000235.1:0-1157 GCF_035268745.1 Marinobacter sp. | reverse complement strand
ATTGCACTGGAAGATACGATTCGTTTGGAAATCCTGCCCGAAATCGAACTTTCAGTAGCAGGGGATACCTTACTCTGCGGAGTAGAGAGTACTATCATTACGGCAAACACCTCTGCAAACGTGCAAGTAGATAGTATACGTTGGTTCCAAAATGGACAGCTTGTCGATGATGATAACGACAATAACTTTGAGCTATTCGCTACGGAATCGAACAGTGAGTTTTATGTGGTTGCTACAACCATTCAGGGCTGTACTGATACGGTCTTCTTTCGGCCAACTCTCATTGGCGAGGAAATTGCTATTACAGCTTCTCCTAAGGATACGACAGTTTGCAGAGGTGAGCCTGTGACACTTTCTGCTACTGTAGCCCCAGCTCTATCTACGACCACCTTCAACTGGTTCCTATTAGGTGAAGAAGCCAATAGCTTAGGGCAGCAAGATTTCATCCAAGTTAGCCCAGACAGTACAAGTCAATATGTCATTGAAGCTGTTGGCTTATGTAATACAGTCTACGATACAGTTACTGTAAATATAATCGAAGACGACTTTATTATAGAGATAACAACGAGCGCGGACACGGTCTGCGTGGGCGAGAGCGCTACGCTGACGGCAGATATCATACCGGGCAGCGTCAGCGCGGATATAGAATGGACGCAAGGCGGCAGCGTGGTCAGCACGGGCGGCAGCCTTACGGTTACCCCAAGCACGCCGGGCAGCTACACGTACGTAGCCACGGGCATGAACGCCTGCGGCACGGCTGCGGACTCGGTGACGATACTGGTACTGGACAACCTGGTAGTGGAAGCCCTTCCGGACACGACGATAGAACTGTGCGCGCCGGTAGAGGAAGAGGTCTGCTTCACGGCTATGGCGGGCGGGCAGCCCATCATCTGGCTGGACAGCGCGGGCGACACATTGGGCACGGGCCCTGAGCTTTGCGTGGTGCCGCCGCTGGGCACGAGCGAGTACATCGCCACGGCGGACTATGTCTGCGGCGTGACGCCGGACACGGTGCGGGTGGAGGTGCAGGACAGCTTCAGCGTGGAGGTGACGGCGAGCGCGGACACGGTCTGCGTGGGCGAGAGCGCTACGCTGACGGCAGATATCATACCGGGCAGCGTCAGCGCGGATATAGAATGGACGCAAGGCGGCAGCGT
>NZ_DATFKH010000234.1:0-1044 GCF_035268745.1 Marinobacter sp. | reverse complement strand
ACCATGAAGTTGCGACGCCCGTAGCCGACCAGCCCCTCCACGGCCCCTTTGTCATTGCCCTTGCCGGGACGGCCATAGCGGTCCCGGATCACGTAATGCGACAACATCGCGCTGAACCGCTGGGTTCTTTGCCGGGAGCCATCCGGCAGGATCCGGGCAACCAGGCAGCGGTCATTGTCATAGAGGACTGACTGGGGAACCGCGCCGAAGAACGCAAAGGCATGGATATGGCCGTCAAGCCACGCCTCGGTATTGGCCGCAGGATAGGCCCGGATGTAGCACGCGTCGCTGTGCGGCAGATCAAGGGCAAAGAAGTGTGCTTTCTGCTCGACGCCGCCGATTACAACAAGCGCTTCACCAAAATCGGCCTGTGCATGACCGGGCGGATGGCTCAGCGGCACGAACATCTCCTTGCCGGTCCGCTTCCGGTCTCGAACGTAATCCTTGACGATGGTGTAGCTGCCATCAAAACCGCACTCGTCCCGCAACCGCTCGAAAATACGCTTTGCAGTGTGACGCTGCTTGCGAGGGCGGCCCCTGTCTTCAGCAAGCCATTGGTCCATCTGGCTGGTAAACGCATCCAGCTTCGGGCGCCTGATCGGCGCTGTCCGCCGATATCCCGGCGGCTCCGAATAGGCCAACATCTTCGCAACACTGTCCCGGCTGATCCCAAAATCCCGGGCAATCTGGCGTCCGCTCAATCCATCCTGGAAATGAGCGTGACGCACCTTCAAATACAAATCCACGGTGTATATCCCCAAGCCCTCCCGAAATCCGAAAGGGCAAAAGTGGACGACTTTTACGCCGCCCGCGACACCACAACGGTACCGCTACCGTGGCCGAGTATTGCTCCGCCGTTTACATCAGAGAAGCCCTGCGGCTTCGCTCGGAAGGATTGTCAGGTGTCTGACGTCAGGGCCTATGGGACAGATTTGATGTTTTCGTAACGGAGGAATTCTGGTTCATCGCAGCCACCAAGGAGCGAAGATGAACAAGAAATCCGGAACATCGAAGGACGCGGCTGACAAGCTGGTCAAAGGGATC
>NZ_DATFKH010000233.1:0-1100 GCF_035268745.1 Marinobacter sp. | reverse complement strand
TGACCCTAGGTCCTCGCGTTTTGCCTATTGACACGGCTGGGCTAATGGGTGACCCCAGCATTCACAATTTCGATGGTAGACCCCAGCATCTGCTCCAGCATTCATTGATCGCTTCAGCCCCTTCATGGTCACCAGGCTGGGACGAAGTGGCCGCGGGGCACTCGATCGGAGCCCGATAGAAAGGCGAGCTTGCGCAGTTCTCCCGGAACGCCGCGCTCCGCCCGGCAGGGTGCCTACCTTGAGCTGTTCGCCCTGCCAGGTGGGCGCGTCGTGAACGAGCGGTTATCTCGGATCAGGGGATGCCGGGCTGAGCGCCGAAGGCCCATCTTGCAAGAACCGGGAAACGGCCTGGTCGGCGGCTCCCTGGGTATTCTTGTATCGCGCGATCTCGAACGACGCCCCGCGGTCAAAGCCGAACAGCACGCATTCCTGATCGGAACACATTCTGATCGCACAACGATTCTGGCCGCAATGGATGAACCTTATGTTTCCAGAGACCGATTCATCGATTCCCCCGCTCAGCTGACCGGAGCCTTTCCCTGGGGCCGATGCTTGTCTGTCGAGAGTATCAGGAGGCGGTGTCGTGCCGCCTGGATTCGGGTAGCTGGTTTGTAAGACGCAATCACCGTTCGTGCAGACAAAGACATAACAGTCGTTTGCATCACAGGTCGTGACGGTGCACGAATCTGATCCGTCGTCGCATTGTGCGGTGGTTTGCGCGCCGACGCCGGGCGACCAGACGGATACCACGAGCGCGATTAGCAAAGCCCAAGAGTAAGCGTAAATTCTCATATGGTCCTCCATTGCCAGAAAAACCCGCCGATTAAAACGTAGCATCCCGGCCGGAACGAGTCAACCGGTTCCGGACACTTAGTTCAAAATTAGTGTAGATTTCGGAAACAACGAAGACATCCATATCCTGAGAAGCCTCATATCCTGAGAGGCCGCGCGCTTTATCCGCGTTGCTCCCGGGTTGAGGCACGAGGC
Organism: Marinobacter sp.; assembly: GCF_035268745.1. GTDB lineage: Bacteria > Pseudomonadota > Gammaproteobacteria > Pseudomonadales > Oleiphilaceae > Marinobacter. Next base: position 113 of record NZ_DATFKH010000233.1, on the reverse strand, counting down.
ACAGCGACTCAACGGGTGTTTGAACGCTGATTGATCAACGTTTGCTCAGTTCGGCAGATTTCGGAAGGGCCTCGGGGGTCAGGTCTTGATTCATGCATAAAGCCCGAATTGCA
>NZ_DATFKH010000232.1:0-2123 GCF_035268745.1 Marinobacter sp. | reverse complement strand
CTGAATGATTTATCCCGCTGACACTACATCCTGACGGGAAGCTGGCTCACAGGAGAACAGGCACATGGCTGTACAGGCACTTTATTTCTCGGAGAGGGACGGGCAGGACATGGCATTGAAGAACCCGGAAAAAATGCTGTTCGCAAACAAGGCAGACGCCGATGCCCGGGACAGGATGCTGGAGTTGTCCGAGGAAATCATGATGTTCCTCAAGGGGCGGGTGAAAGATCTGTCTGACGAGCAGGCCGAACAGTGTGCGCTGGCTATCGCGGAGGAGCGGGATCTGTTTGCCAAGGCGCTGAAGAAACCCTCTCTGTTAAACGCGACTGCGACGGCTGGTCAGGACGACTGAGGATCCGAATTCCCTGCCGGAACGAACACCGGGGCGCCGTCTATTTCGGCTGTCCGCAGTTTCTGGCCGTAAAGCCGCTCCAGCGCGCCGGGCACCAGCATTTGCCGGGATTCGCCCCAGCAGGCTTCGCCGCCAGGGAACAGCAGCAGGATATGATCACACCAGCGCGCGGCCAGGTTGAGATCGTGAAGGCACATGAATACTGAGCACCCCTTTCTTGCCCGGGCCCGGAGCAATCCAAGCACAGCCACCTGATGGTGCAGGTCCAGATGGTTGGTGGGCTCATCCAGCAGCCAGGTATCCGGGGACTGGGTCAGTACCGTGGCGATGGCCACCCGCTGGCGTTCGCCACCGGAAAGAGTGTTGACCAGGCGGTCCCGCAACTGGCCGACATCCAGCGCCTCCAGTGCCGCCCGGGCCTTGCCTACATCTTCGGCGGATTCCATCTGCCAGGGTGAAAGCCAGGGGTGTCGGCCAATCAGTGCGGTTTCCAGCACGGTGGCCGGAAAGCCGTCCTGGCGGTCCTGGAACACCAGCCCCAGCTGTTTCGAGACCTGCCGCCGTTTCCATTCAACCAGTGAATGCCCGCCCAGATGGACGGAGCCACTGCGGGGCGGTCGCAGCCCCGCCAGCGTGTGCAGCAGGGTGGTCTTGCCCACCCCGTTGGGACCGAGCACACCCCAGATCTCGCCCGGCCCGACAGTGAAATTCAGGGGCTGGCCACTGCTACGCCCGGGAATATCGATCACCAGTTCTCTGGCCTGCAGTGGATTCATCAGCGGCTCCGGTACAACAGGTAAAGAAAGGTCGGCACCCCCAGCAATGCGGTAATCACCCCGACCGGCAACTGCTCAGGTGCGATCACCACCCGGGCAAGCGTGTCCGCCAGCACCAGCAGAGATCCACCCGCCATGGCACAGGCCGGAAGAATCAGGCGCTGGTCGTTGCCCAGCACCAGTCTCAGCATGTGGGGCACGACCAGACCGACAAAACCAACACTGCCGGCCATGGTGACCGCCGTTGCCGTCAGCAGACTGGCAAGAATGTAGATGGTCCATTCCAGTGGCCGCACCGACACCCCCAGCGCAGCCGCCTGCATGGGCCCGCGGGCGAGCACATTCAGGCTGCGCCCGAGCGGGAATACCAGCAGGCAGACCAGGGTCAGCAGGATCAGACCCGGAACCGGGTTGGCGGCCGGGGAGAGGTCACCCATCAACCAGTAGAGCATGCCGGGTAACTGCCGGGCGGGGCTCATGGCAAGGATCAGCGCAATCAGGGCACCCCAGCCGGCAGCGACCACCACCCCCGTCAGCAACAGCCGGGAAGGTGTCCAGCTTCCGGTGCCGTGGGCGAGGCCAAATACCAGAAAGGTCGCCAGCAGGGCGCCGGCAAACGCCGAGCCGGACACCACAGCGCCGGCAACACCGGCCATCATCGCCAGCAGCGCACCAACCGCGGCGCCCCCGGAAAGCCCGAGTACGTATGGGTCTGCCAGCGGATTCCTGAGCAGAACCTGCATCAGGGCACCGGCCACCGCCAGCAGCCCGCCCGTGGCAAAGCCGGTCAGCGTGCGTGGCAGCCGCAGTTCCAGCACCAGGGTCTGCTGGATCGGGGTACCGGTTCCGGTCAGCACCGCGAAGGTATCCCCGACCGACAGCGAAGCGCTGCCGACACTCACGGACAACGCCATGCAGACCAGGCTGAGAGCCGCAAGGACCGCCAGGGCCCGGCTATAACCGGGCACGGGCCTGCTCCAGCACCTGACACAATT
>NZ_DATFKH010000231.1:0-2090 GCF_035268745.1 Marinobacter sp. | reverse complement strand
CGGCTGCTTCACGAATTTCTTCCTCCAAATCAACGTCCTCTTTGGCTGCTGAACGCACCCTTTCAGCCAACTCTGCGGGCAAATTCCGTAGAGAGCCATTTTCATGTTTGTCTTTATCAATCAGTTCGAGAAAACTTGGTACAGCATGGTCTGCTGCGGAAAATGGCTATTGGTGGGACATGTCTGACGTCAGCACCCGTGGGACAGATTTGAGGATTTGAACAACGGAGGGTTTCTGGTTCATCGTAGCCTTTAAGGAGCGAAGATGAACAAGAAGCCCGGAACATCGAAAGACGCAGCTGACAAGCTGGTCAAAAACATCCGCCGCAAGACTCGCCAGACCTACTCGGCGGAGGAGAAAATCCGAATTGTATTGGCCGGATTGCGCGGGGAGGAAAGCATCTCGGCGTTATGTCGCCGCGAGGGTATCTCTGACAGCCTGTATTACACTTGGTCGAAGGAATTCCTTGAGGCTGGAAAGCGTCGTCTTTCCGGCGACACAGCGCGTCAGGCGACATCGCATGAGGTGAAGGATCTGCGATCCGAGGCCATGGCTCTGAAAGAATGCGTGGCTGACCTCACCTTGGAAAACCGTCTGCTCAAAAAAAGCATGACAGGGGCTGGGGAGTTCGAGGAATGAGATACCCTGCGTCCGAGAAACTGGAGATCATCCGCACGGTTGAGGGGTCACACCTGCCCACAAAAATGACCCTTGATACACTGGGTATCCCGCGCACCACATTTTACCGATGGTATGACCGCTACGTCGAAGGTGGCTTTGATGCCCTCGCGGATCGCGCGCCTCGGCCAAAGTCGGTCTGGAACCGTATTCCGCAGGATCGGCGGGATGATCTGATCGAGTTTGCGCTGGAACATGAGGCGCTGACCACACGCGAGCTGGCCGTCAAATATACCGATGAGAAGCGGTATTTTGTCTCTGAATCATCGGCTTATCGTATTTTGAAAGCCGCTGATCTGATCACAGCACCAGACTATGTGGTGATCAAGGCTGCCGATGAGTTCACGGACAAGACCACCGCCATCAACCAGATGTGGCAGACCGACTTTACTTACTTCAAGATCATCGGATGGGGCTGGTATTATCTCAGCACTATCCTCGACGACTACAGTCGCTACATCATTGCCTGGAAACTCTGCACAAACATGCGTGCTGAGGATGTCACCAACACGATCGAGTTGGCCCTGACGGCATCAGGCTGCGACCAGGCCGTGGTCCGGCACAAACCCCGTCTGCTCAGCGACAACGGTTCCTGCTACATCTCTGGCGATCTGGCCAAATGGCTGGAGGGTCAGAAGATGGACCATGTCCGTGGAGCGCCATTCCACCCGCAAACTCAGGGCAAGATCGAGCGCTGGCATCAAACCATGAAAAACCGGGTTCTGCTGGAAAATTACTACCTGCCAGGTGATCTTGAGCGCCAGATCGGGGCCTTCGTCGAATATTACAACAACCAGCGATACCACGAGAGCTTGAACAACGTCACACCCGCCGACGTCTACTTCGGCCGCGACAAAGCCATACTCAGGGAAAGGGAAAAAATCAAGAAACAGACAATCCAACAACGCCGCTTGCAACATCAAAAACAAGCAGCATAATCAATCACACAACCGAACCAGAGCCTCCAATGTTCAAGCCGCTCTGATGTCCCATTGTATATGACGACGGACAGCCATCCTGCAAGCACACACCACGCCTTTAGACGGCAGTGTCAACGCCATTATTCATGCTTCTCCAAGGTCGCATTGAACGGTCATTCGGAGCGAAGCCTGCAAAGAAACAATCAGTGCTTTTGTGAGCACTGATTTCATTCAGATGTCACAATTTGTGCTCATAAGAGCATCAAGGGGGCTGTTGAATGAACAGAAGATCAGAGATTCTCGAAACGGCACAGTCGCGCGGGCGCGTCATGGTAGACGAGCTGGCAGCGTTACTGCACGTCTCGGCCCACACGGTCCGCCGCGATATCAACGCGCTGTGCGCGCAGGGAAAACTCCGGCGCCTGCACAGCGGGGCCGAATTCATCGAGGGCAATTCGAACCTGCCCTATTCGGCGCGCACCTCGCTGAAC
>NZ_DATFKH010000230.1:0-3703 GCF_035268745.1 Marinobacter sp. | reverse complement strand
TCGCTCTTCCGGTGTCACGAACCTCAGCTTGCTGTGCTTGTGTTCGGTGTTGTACCAGTTCACGAAGCCACCCACCCAGCGCCGGGCATCCTCCAGGCTCTTAAAGCCCGATGAGGGCCATTCGGGCCGGTATTTCAGAGTCTTGAACAGCGACTCGGCGAACGCATTGTCATTACTGACCCGGGGCCGACTGTAGGAAGGCAAGACGCCCAGCTCTTCGAGCTTCGCCTTCATGGTCTGGGCCTTCATCGGTGCACCGTTGTCAGAGTGCAGCACCAACGGTCGGTGGAGACATTTCTCCCGCAGTAGGCAGCGCTGCAACAGTTCGGCGGCATAGTCGCCGCTTTCAGCTTCGTAGACCTCGTACCCCACGATCTTCCGGCTGTACACGTCTTCAAACATATACAGGTAGTAGAACTGCCCACGAACGGTGGAGGCCAAGTAGGTAATGTCCCAACACCAGAGTTCACACGGGCCCTGGGCATGATGCGTTGTTGCTTCTCTTGAGCGTCGGGGAGCCAGACTCTGGCCTCGATGGCTCAACTGATTATGAGCTTTCAGGATCCGATAAAACGACGACTCAGAGGCCAGGTACAACCCTTCGTCCATCAGAGATGGCACGATCTGGGGTGGTGGCAAGCTTTGGTAACGAGCTGAGTTACAGGTCGACAGAATCCTCTGTTTCTCCTCTTCACTGAGCTTGTTCGCCGGTTCCGGACGAGGTGCCTCCGGGCGCTTATCTACTTGTACCGAACCTTCACGGAACCAGCGACGATAGGTGCGCAGGCCAATGCCTGCCTCATCACAGGCCCGGAACAACCGGGCTCCAGCACCTTTGGCTTCCTGGATCAGATCAATCATTTCCCTGCGCTCAGGGTCCGGGGTCAATCGTCCCCGCTGTCGTCCTCCCAGAGCGCATTCAGCTTTTTTCGCAGCACCAGTAACGCGGCCGTTTCAGCCAACGCCTTTTCCTTATGCCGCAGTTCCCGCTCCAGTTTCTTGATCTGCTTCTGGTCAGTCTGACTTTTCTTGCGAAGTTGTTTTTCTCGCTCGGCACTGCGCTGAAAGCCTTGCAGGGACTCTTCTTTCCAACGACGGACCTGCTCCGGGTAAAGACCTTTTTCCCGGCAATACTGGCTGAGTTCTTCTTCCGACAGCGTGGCTGTCTCTATCACAGTGGCAAGCTTGGCTTCTGCTGACCACTGCTCTGATCTGGCTTTGGATCCGGGCACAGGACGACCTTCTTCTCTGGCTAGTGTCCGCCAATTATAAAGGGTCTGATCCGAAATGCCTTCCGCCCTGGCCAGAGCCGCAACCGTCATGCTGTGGGGCGGGGACAATTTTGCCAGAACCGCCGCTTTACGTTCGTCCGAGTAACGAGGCACTATCAACACCTGAACCGCCCAACTGGTTAAAAATTAAGTAGTGCCAACTATCCTGCCAGAGGGGGACCACCAGAGACCGCCTGGTAGTAGCTCAACCTGGCCGCTAGCGTGCGGATGCTGTTATAGCCGGTCGTCCGGAAGATGAAGGTGCCAAGATCATCATCGTCACCGACCTTCACGTTCAGGCGGCCATACGGCTTGCACAGTCCACCCTTGCCGAACTCACACAACGTTGGCCCAGGGCACGGCAAAGACTGCACTCCTGATTGCGTCAGACGCTTACAGGTGTCGCCATTACCGACACACATGGGCCGCCCGCTTTTGCGGTCGAACATGGTGTACTCAGCCCGCAGATTCAAATCCGCATCGTTGAACAGCATGCGTACCGGGATGGTTCGCAGTTTGCCGTTGGGAGCATCCTTTCTGAGCTCCTCGTCCATGGGATGCAAAAGCCATCCTGCATCCTTCTCTTGAATCTGAGAGGTGATGGTGAACTGGTCGTCTTTCTGAGGAAGCCGGATGCCGTTCTTTTCAACAACCCGGCCAATGCTGATACGCCCCAACACGGGAGGCGTGATGGCTAAACCTTTAATCATGATATCTCTCCATTAAAAAGGACCACGGGGCACTCGTCACGCCCGCGTGGCCAATGAGGGTTTTATGCTTGAATGAGGAACCGACGACTGCCCGGCTTGGTGAGGGGGTATTGCTCCAGAAGCTCTGGCCGATCCTGCAGCAGTTGCTTCACATTGAGCCCGACGGAATCCTTGCTCCGTTTCCAGCTCACACTTCCGCTTAGGAAGGTGGCCTTTGAGGCTTCGCCCATCTGGCTTTCGATTCGCTGTTTCAGATGGGATTCGGTGGATTTGAGGCTTTCCATTTCCGAGCGGATGGCCAGCAGCTCGTCAAACGCATCCGACAGTTCCTTGCTTTGGCTGAAGTCCAGGGTCTCCCCTTGGTCCACTGGGTACAGATGACGCAGGGCACGTTCGGCAGAATCGGTACCGTCCACCGGTGGTGGCGTGTCCGTTTCCACGAAATCCCAGAATTGGCGCTCCAGCACATACAGTGCCTCGATCAGCTCCTCATTCCGGTCAATGCGGTAGATCTTGAGTTCCTGGCCACACAGCAGCACGCACACGTCTGCCGATTGTTTGCCGGTAACGGCCAGTTGGTGCTGGACCTGGCACTGGATGTAGTCCGGCACGCCCTCTTTCCAGAGTCGTGACCCGAACTCCCCGGCCGTTTTGCATTCCAAGATCTGAACGTCGTGATTTCCCACCACGGAGTAATCCAGGTTGGCCAGCATCCAATGCCTTTCGAGATCGGGATGCTGAAGCACGGCATTCACTCTTCGCACTTTGCGGCCCGTTTGCTGGCTGTACTGTTCGGCCACAATCGGTTCCAGGATGTGGCCCCAGTAGACCGGTGAAGTGGGATCGTCGGAATCCGGTTTCGGCAAACCCGCATCCCTGCCGGTTTTGACCATCCAGAGTTCTAGTTGGGACTGGTAAGGGTTCATGCCAACAGCGGCAGCGGCATCGCTACTGCCAATGCCCTGCTTGCGCACCTTCAGCCATTCGTCCCGGCTGAGGCCCTTGGTGGAGACAAGGCGCAATGCCGGTCGTTGTTTCTGAATTGTGTTCGCACTCATGCCCATGGTGTTTTCCTCCAGACATAAAAAAAGCCCACCAGAGCATCAGGCTCCGGTGGGCTTTATGGCGGTTTTGAGATTTGTGGGATTGGCTCAGGCCACGAGTGACATGGCCTGTTCTAATGCACGATTCTTGACAGCAGCACCGGTTCCGAACCAGGCCGAGTCCAACCGGTGGTCCACGGTTTTCGCCCGGCGTTGGTGATCGATGAATTCCGTTACCGCATTCAACAGGCCATAGGCCGTGCCTTCTGAGGATGCCAAGTTTGCACCCATGCCCTCGCCTTCATACAACCCCAGAGCCTTCGCCATGGAGCGTTCGTTGGTTTTGCCTACGCCAGCGCCGGAATCATCGGTGAACACCTTGAGGAAATAGTTCCTGGCCTCTGTGGTTTTCACCTTCCGTTCGCTCAAGGTCTTCAGGCGGTACATGAAGTCGTCCCAGGCGGAGACCGAGATGCCCAGCTGCTTCTTCACCAGATCCGCATCAAAGGCCGTGTTGTGCTTCACCTTGACGGCGGTGGCGGTGGAGCCCTTCAGAGCGACGGCCAGAGTGTTGTTACATACAACACGAATACTCGTGAACTGAGCTGTCGTGGCCATGGTGCCGTCACAGGCGGTGGCCAGCAGCACGTAGGCATTGGTCTGGTCGTTGCCCTTGAGC
>NZ_DATFKH010000229.1:0-7949 GCF_035268745.1 Marinobacter sp. | reverse complement strand
TGGAGACCGCCATGAACTATTCGGATGCTGTTAGTGAAACCTGGTGCCACAGCGACCCTGGTGTCTCGGCACGCGACTATAAAGTATTGGTGCGGTACGCCACCCTCGCGGCGTCCAGTCATAATACCCAGCCCTGGATATTCCAACTTGAATCCAACCGGATACGTGTTCTTCCTGATCTGTCCAGGCGTTGCCCTGCGGTCGATCCGGATGATCACCACCTGTACGCCAGCCTTGGGTGCGCCATCGAGAATTTGCTTCTGGCAGCACAAGCGGCTGGGCTAAAGGGCCACTGTCAATTCGATGCATCAACAACAGGAATTCAGGTTGACCTTGAAGAGGCGGCGGCCGAGCGGTCTGCTCTTTTCGACGCGATTCCTGTGCGCCAGTGCAGCCGTTCAGAGTATGAAGGGACGCCGCTAACGCAGAAGGAATTGAAAAAGCTACAGGACGCCGGCTATGGTGACGGCGTGTCGGTGCTGCTGATCACCAGCGCCGAGCAAAAGGACCTGGTTACAGACTACGTCGCTAGAGGCAACGAAGCCCAGTTTGCCGATCCTCGGTGGGCTCATGAACTCAAGTCCTGGATTCGGTTTAACCGCAAGGAGGCGGTGCGATCAGGCGATGGACTTTACGGGCCCGCCATGGGCAACCCTCCCGTGCCACGCTGGCTCGGGTTACTGGCAATGAAGGGCACGTTTTCTGCCAAAAACCAGAACAAAAAAGATAAGCGACACATCCAGAGCTCTTCTGCCATTGCCGTCATCTACTCGGAGGCCGATGACATACCGCACTGGATCGAAGCAGGCCGATGTTACCAGCGCCTCGCTCTTCAGGCTGCGGCTCTGGGTTTGCGGACCGCATTCATTAACCAGCCCGTGGAAGTAGCGACACTGCGCCCTGAATTTGCTCACGCAATCGGGATTGGGGATCGTCGTCCGGACCTTATCGTACGCATTGGCCAGGGTCCGGAGATGCCAAGATCCCTCAGGCGGCCGGTTGATGAGGTTCTCCGGTTCTGACAGCCAAAGTTGGACGCGGTTCTGGCTCATGGGCTTGCTGCCAATAGCCCGGCTCGGCGGAAATTCAGACCACACACGTTCAGCGTTTGGCCGCTACGTGGCCGAGGCCGTTTTCTGGACACCAGCGGCGGTGCTGCCAGGGACCGGTATTGCCTGGGAGGCCCTGGATACCGATCGCGCCCGGGTCACCATAAAATATCGTGGCCTGTCACAGTCAGTTGATCTGACCGTGGGGGCAGATGGTCAGCCAACGCAGGTTCAGTTTGAGCGATGGAGCAATGCCAATCCAGAAAAGCAGTACCGGCTGCAACCGTTCGGTGGGTATCTCTCCGAATTCCGGTACTTCGATGGTTTTCGCCTGCCTACCCATGTGGAAGCCGGGAATCATTTTGCCACGGATCAATACTTTCCATTTTTCGTGGCGGATGTGACTGCTGTCGAGTTCCCCCATGACTGATTCCGGTCATCGTCTTATCGCCCTGTGGCAATGGGTTCTCTCTCACAGGGAAAAAAGGTCTGACCGATGTCCTGGATGGTAATGGTCACACAGGTTCTTCTGCCGCTGGCGCTACTGGCCTGGATGGCGTTTTACCCGGCCGCCGGATGGCTTGCGTGGGGAGTTCAGCTGATCTCGGTAACGGCGGTTCTGCTGGGTATTGGTCTCGCCGCTCTGTGGGCTGTGCCGCCATTCTGGGTGCCTTACGCCTACGGCTTTGTGCTGCTTCTTATTGTCGCTACCCACCTGCTTCGGAAACGTACACCCGGCCCTGGATTATGGCGAGCGTCAACAGCGAGCTCGATTGCGATCATTATGGCCGCACTGTTGGGCTCGTTTGGCGGTTATCTGGGCTGGCACGCAGCGAAGGGGCGGATGCTGCCCGAGGAAGCGGTGGTAGACATAGCCCCGCCCTTTCCTCCGGGGCACTATCTCATTGCCCATGGAGGGAGCACACCGATGATCAACGTTCACCTCAAAACATTGAACCCGACAGTCGAGCGATTCCGTCCCTGGCGAGGTCAGAGCAAGGCTCTGGACATCTTCCGGATTACCCCCCTGGGGCTTCACAAGAATGGCTGGAAGCCGACAGATCCGGCCAGATACACAACCTTTGGCGTGCCGGTTCTCTCGCCATGCAGCGGCGAAGTGCCCCTGGTGGTTGATGGAATAGAAGATATGCCGGTTCCGAAAATGGACCGCGACCATATGGCTGGCAACTATGTCGCTATCAATTGCGGGGACTTTTTCGTGATCCTTGCGCATTTACGCCAGGGAAGTATCACAGTAGCAGCCGGGGCCAGAGTAAAAACCGGTGACATCCTTGGGCAGATGGGCAACTCGGGAAACAGCTCGGAGCCGCACCTGCATGTGCATGCTCAAAGAGGGCTGCCAGAGAAAGCGCCCCTGGCTGGCATGCCGCTTTGGCTCACTATCGATAACCGATTTCTGGTGCGCAACGATACCCTTCACGTTGTTCCATAAGACAAACAGGAAATGGTAATCATTGGTGCGGTTGTAAACATCCCTGTTTTAGTTCCACTGCTGATAAGAGTTTTCGGCCCCTTGGTGTTTCGCCAGACATTCCAATTGCGTCACGTCTTCAGTGAATTGGAGACGAAGGAAACGAGGTCACGCGGCCCAGGGAGAAGTCCGCTTTGTGGTCATAGCAACTAAGCTTGAGCCGAGGCGGACCAAACTATGGTGAGCCTGACCTGTCCCCAATCACTGAACCGCTCACTGCTTAACAATGCCGGTTAATTGACCCTACCCCTGAAAACCCTTCACTAATCTAATCAACCGAGACTGCCCAGGCCGTCTGATAGCACCCTTACAAAGGGGAGGCCTCGGGCAGATCTAATGCTCTCCTACTCGCTCCTTTCAGCTCCGACGATCCACAAGAACCCGGCCATCACGCACCGACGCCAGAACCGGCAACTGACCCAATAACACCTCATAAGGCGAGCGGCCCTGCAAAACCACGCAGCGAGCAGGCAGACCTTCCTCAATGCCGTACTCTTTCAGATCCAGAGCGGCGGCTCCGTTATCGGTAATTAGTTCCAGTGAATGGTCGATCCAGCCCATGCCCAACATGTGGCAAGCGTGCAGACCGACATCCAGGGTCCGTAGCATGTTGCCATTGCCCAGGGGATACCATGGATCGCGAATGGAATCCTGGCCAAAGGCCACTTTCAGGCCGGCATCCAGCAGTTCCGGCACGCGGGTCAGGCCGCGCCGTTTCGGATAGTTGTCGAATCGACCCTGAAGGTGAAGGCTTTCGGTGGGCATCGACAGGAAGCGCAGACCGGATTTCTTCAATAACCGGAAAAGCCGGCTGCAATAGTGATCATTGTAGGAGCCCATGGCGCAGGTATGGCTGGCGGTAACGCGGGAGCCGTAATCCCGCCTTAGTGCCTCGGCCGCCAGGACCTCCAGGAAACGGGATTCGGGATCATCGATTTCGTCGCAATGCACATCGACCAAAAGGTCGTGCTTGTGGGCCAGCGCCACCAGCCATTGAACAGACTCAACGCCATAATCACGGGTGAACTCGAAATGAGGAATGCCGCCGACGACATCGGCTCCCAGCCGCACCGACTCCTCCATCAGTTCCTTACCCTGGGGAAATGACCAGAGGCCCTCCTGTGGAAACGCCACAATCTGAAGATCCACAATTTTGGCCATGCGCTCGCGCACTTCGAGCATGGCCTTCAGGCCCGTCAATGTGGGGTCTGTTACATCCACATGGGTGCGGACGTGCTGGATACCGTTATCAGCAAAAAGCTTCAGCGTCTGTTCTGCACGGCCAACTACGTCGTCGCGGGTCAGGCTGGCTTTGCGCTCGGACCAGCACTCAATACCCTCAAACAAAGTGCCACTCTGGTTCCAGCGCGGCTGACCTGCGGTGAGGGCCGCGTCAAGGTGGATGTGTGGTTCAACAAATGGCGGAACCACCAGGTTGCCGGCCGCATCCAGCTCCCTTTCGCCAGCGGTCGCGGCCACAGACTGAACCGTGACCTGCGCAAACCGGTCATTTTCCATGGTGATCCGATGCAGCTCGTCACTACCCTGCAGACGGGCATTGATAATGGCATTCAGAGAGTCTTTCATAGCATGTCCTTCGTTGAATTTTCCCGGCCGCATTCATGAGTGTCTCAACAGATGGGCCAGCAGTAGTGTCTTGTAGTGCTCAATAGACTCCTTATCTTCAGGCGCCGCCCCCATCAGCCGATCCATTCGTTTGCGGACGGTATTGCGATGACAGCCCAGAGCCTCTGCCATTGCACACTGATTGCCCCGGTTCTCAAGCCAGGCGCGTAACATCTCCGACGATTCCGTAAGCTGGCTTCCAGAAATTGGCAGATACCGTTTGATCAGGAGAACCAATTGCTCCTTGCCGATCAATTCAACCACGTCCTCAGCCATGGACTGAACCTGTCGGTGCTCTGTCAGCATTTCTGCAGAGATAATCGCGCGGCTGATGACCTCGGTAACGTCAACCATTGGCAAGGCATAGGGCTGCTCAAATAACGGTAACGACAGCTCATCAGCCAGCCGGTCCAGCATCGCCGGCAACTGTCCGATGTAGGCCTCCCCGGTGAGGATCACCAGGCCAGAGACACTGCAAGCTTTCGCTTCATAGAGACACTCGGCCAGGTTTTCAGGACTTCTATGGCGACTGATACCGGTGACAAACACCAGCTCTCCACCCTTGACCCAGGGTCTGAAGGAACGGTTCTCGGCCAGGTAGGGCCAGCGCACTTCATTATCCGCACCTGAATGTCCACCCCGGAGCTTGATAAGCTCAAGCCCCGGAAGCTCCGGAATGTCCCGACATCGCAACACCACTCAGGCTGCCCCCATGACCAGTGTCCGGCGTGCACGAACTGCCTCGGTCAGGATCAGAATCAGTCCAAAGCTGAAAGCAGCAACGACTACCCCTACGATGGGCGCAATCCAGGGAGAAGAATAGGCCGCCGCCGAACCAATAACGTAGGCTGCCAGTCCCGGTAGATTGAACGCTGGCAGGTTTGCCTGATCAAGCGCGGGATACTTCTGTTTGTAACCTATAAAGAAGCTCGCCATGATCACCCCGCCAATCGGCGGAATGAACGTGCCCAGCAGCACCAGGAAAGGGATCAACCACTCGTACATACCCATCACAGCCAGCGCAGTGCCAATGGCTGCGCCACCAACAGTCACCAATTTCCGCCGACGGGTACGGAGCATGTTGCAGCCGGCAACCGCAAAGTTGTAGACGGTATTGTCCTGCGTTGTCCAAAGATTCAGAAACAGCATCAGAATACCCAGGGTGGCCAGGCCCTGCGCGACCATTATGTCGACGATATCGGACTGTTGATAAACAAGAGCTCCGAACGCCCCGATCAGTGTCATCAGACCGTTACCCAGAAAGAACGCAAGCAACGTGGCTATAACCGCTGTTTTCCCTGATCTGGCAAAACGAGTCCAGTTGGTTGCTTGCGTACCCCCGCTGACAAAGGTGCCGAATACCAGGGTGATGGCTGCAGCTACCGTCATTTCACCGGTTGGTGTGATCGCAAGCAAACCGGAAAAACCACCGGCATCTGAAGTGGCGATGGTCATGCTGATACCCACCAGGATTATCATCGCTGGTACCGCGAAACGTGAAAGCAGCTCCAGACCCCGATAACCGATAAATGCGGTCACACAAAAGCCGAATCCGAAGACCACCATCAGTGGTGTCGTCCAGGTTTCCGGCAAACCAGTCAGCTTTACCAGAAGGATAGCCATGGTGGCTGTACCCCAGGCGTACCAACCGATCTGAGTAAAACCAAGTATGAAGTCGGAAAGCTTGCTGCCGATCTCGCCAAAGGTGAATCGGCTCATCAGGGCCGTATTCAGACCGGTCTTTGCAGCTATGTAGCCCAGTGCAGCTGCATACAGGCCCAGCAATAAATTGCCGGCGCCCAGAACCAGCAGCATTGTGGAAAAATCAAAGGCGACACCGACGCTTCCGCCAGCCCACATGGTCGCCGTGAAAAAGGTAAAGCCAAGTAATACGAAACCCATGGACCAGATACTTTTACGCTGATCCATGGGCACAGGGCTTAGGGGGTAATCCTGTTCTTGAGGGGTTGTCTCGGTTGTCATTTCATCTCTCCGGTTGGGTAAACAACGGTAGAAATGGCAACCTTCGTGCCAGGCCGGGCTTAACGTATACAAAGTTTGATGAAAACATTATAGAACCTGTGCAATTTGCACATCTTTAAATAAAAACAGAGGGATGAGCCGGCGGACCTGACCGGTTCTGGTGCAGAAATGCGGCCCAATCCCATTTTAGTGCGCCGGTTTCAGTCCGGCTGCTGCCAATATCCGTTTAAACTTTCCAATAAAACATTCCCGCTTTTTTCCCGAGAATCGTCGCTGAAACGTTCGTTTGACTGGCCCTGTTCGCCAGCCCATAACACACATGCAACGACAGCAGATGCTCCTCGCGCGGGTGGCAGAACCGGGCGTGGGGTGCACGCTCCCAGGCCACCAGTCGCGACGCACGCTCCGCCTCAGACAGCTCCACGTCGGTGCAGGTTTCCTCCAGCCAGGCTTCAAAGGCGTCGTTCCGGGCGCGCATCTCGGCGGTGTCCGGCGCAAAGAAGGCTCGCATGTTGTGAAAAGAGAAGCCGGATCCGATAACCAGCAGGTTGTTGTAGTCCAGCGCCTGTAATGCACGACCGATGGCCAGATGCGTCGCTGCATCCAGACTGCTCACCAGGGACAACTGCACACAGGGAATATCCGCCGCCGGGTACATCAGCTTCAGGGGAATGAACACGCCATGATCAAAACCCCGCTGATCATCGAGTCGCGAAGAAATCCCCGCCTGCTCCAGAACGCCATGGATCTGGCTTGCCAGATAAACAGGATATCGGTATGGTTGCTCATAACAGTTTTAACCTCAGATCTCGCCTGGCCCTGCCGGCACAATCCCGGATGGATTCAGCGCCTTGATGGAATAATAACCGGCCTTGATATGATCGATGTTCACGGTGTTGGCAATACCCTCAAGCGCCAGTATCCGCCGCATGTAATCATGCAGAAACGGCATGGCTTTCAGGGTATTGCGGTTGCACTTGAACAGCCCATGATAGGCGGCGTCGAAGCGCACAAGCGTCACGAACAGGCGTATGTCGGTTTCCGTCAGATCATCGCCGAACAGATAGGTGCGCCCGTCAGACAGACGTGATTCCATGCTGTCCAGAGCGGCAAACACCTTGCCATAGGCTTCGTCATACGCCCTCTGGCTGGAAGCGAAGCCGGCCTGGTAAACGCCGTTGTTCAGGTCTGTGTACAGGTACTCATTGAGCCTTTCGATGTCACCCGCCAGCGCCTCCGGATACAGATCCGGCCCCCTATCAACAATCTCTGCGAAAGCACTGTTCAGCATCCTCAGGATATCCGCAGACTCGTTATTGACCATGGTTCCGGTGTGTTTGTCCCAGAGCACCGGCACCGTAGCGCGACCGGAAATGCGCGGATCGGCACGGGTGTATAGCTCATGCATGAAGCGCGCACCGTTGAGTGTGTCTTCATCCGCGCCGGGGTAGCCGCCAAACTGCCAGCCCTGGTCGGTCAGCCGGGGATTGACGACGGTCACACCGACCACCTCTTTCAGCCCCTTCAGTTCCCGGGCCATTAGTGTCCGCGATGCCCAGGGGCAGATGTAGGCCACGTAAAGGTGATAGCGTCCCTGCTCGGCGCTGAACCCACCGGTGCCGGTGGGACCCGGCCTGCCATCCGCCGTGATCCAGTTGCGAAAGGGGGAGGTCTGGCGAATAAACCGGCCCTCCGCATCTTTCGCCTGCACCGGTTGCCAGTTTTCCTGCCAGATCCCGTTAACCAGCATCAGCCAACCCTCCCGGTTCCTTCCAGGCCGTACCCGCCGAACCAGCCAA
>NZ_DATFKH010000228.1:0-8552 GCF_035268745.1 Marinobacter sp. | reverse complement strand
TGCAGGACAGCCTGCCCCGGGTGGTGACTGAATTTCGCCGGTTCATGAATGACTGCCTGTCTGACTGAGGGGGTGGCGAGCAAGCAGGGAAAGCTTTGCAGAACACGCTGTAAATACGTCCCTGTACGCTCGGCCTCCGCCCCTCAGTGCTTATTGCTCCTGCGTCGCACTGAGGGTCCAGGGCAGGCCATCCATGGCCAGCCCGTGAAGAGCTTGCACTCTTCACCCATGGCTCCGGACGGTTCTGCAAAGCGCTCCCTGCTTGCTCACCCCTGAGCTCTTACAGGCGCCGATATTAAACAAGTAACCTCGCTAAACCGGATGCCCTTACAACGCTGCGGCCGACAGCTTCCCGCAACACTGCTTCCCGGGGCACCGCAAGGCTGAGCCAGTGCCGGGCGCGGGTAATGCCGGTGTAGATCAGTTCCCGGGTCAGTACCGGGGTGAGCCGGTCCGGTATCACCAGGCAGGCGTGGGTAAACTCGGAGCCCTGGGATTTATGCACGGTCATGGCGTATACGGTTTCCAGTGACTGCAGACGGCTGGGGGATATCCAGCGGATAGTTCCACTGCCATCGCTGGAAGGAAACGCGACCCGCAGGGTCTGGACCGGCTCGCCCTGGTCATTGCGATCCCAGGGAACGCTCAGCGTCACGCCGATATCGCCGTTCATCAATCCGAGATTGTAATCATTGCCGGTGACCAGCACCGGTCGACCGGCGTACCAGCCCTCGGTGCGCTCAATAAGCCCTTCACGGCGCAGCCGCGCAGCAATTTCCCGGTTAAGCCCTGCTACGCCAAATGGGCCCTGGCGAAGCGCGCAAAGCACCTTGAAGTGGTTAAATGCCCGGAGTACCTCAGTTGCCCATGCATCCCAGTGTTGACGCGCGTCAGCGTCAGTTTCACCGCCAGCAGCCATTGGCTTCCGGTCCCGGATGATCCGCAGGTAATGGCCATAACCCACCGGCGGGACAACCGGTGCCTCATTGATCATCCGCCCCTGACCATTATTCCGGAAATGGTCGGGGCTGCCGGTAAGGGAATGATCTGCCAGCAATGTCCTACCTGGCTCATCGGCACCGGCAAGACCACTATTGGGGTCCGGTGTCAGCCAGGCCACGTCTTCAAAAGACCGTTCCCGGCATTGATTGACCAGCGCTTTCTCCAGTTTGCCGGCATTGGTGGCCGAGGCCAATACACCAATGCCACTGTGCTCACCGAAACGATAGCTTTTGCGGAGCATGGCCACAGCCTGATCCAAGGGCAGACCGTCGGCATCGGTCAGCTCGGCGGGTAAGGTGCATCCCGTCACCGACTCCAGCCATTGTACCGTTTCGGGCCGATAATGGGCCGCCTCGGCGCGCTGGCAGAGCTCCCCCAGCACGGCGCCAGCATCCACCGAGGCAAGCTGGTCTTTGTCCCCCAGCATAATCAGCCTGGCACTGGCAGGCAGCGCGGCGAACACCGAGGCCATCAGGTCCACGTCCACCATAGAGGCTTCGTCAATGACCAGGATATCCAGCGGCAGCGGGTTGTCCTCGTCATGACGAAAGCTCCGCGAGCCCGGCCGGCTTCCCAGTAATCGGTGCAGGGTGGTGACCTGGGTGGAAATGGTGGCCTTGCCGGGTCGACCGGGCAGTTGGTCGAGGGGCAATCGCTCAACTGCTCCGCCGATGGATTCGTTCAGCCGTGCAGCAGCTTTGCCGGTAGGGGCGGACAGCCTGATACGCAAGGCCTCACTCGCTCTGACCTGGCTCGCTCCGGCCGACTCGCAGGTAACCGACTGCAGCGCCGCCAGCAGGTTCACCACTGTGGTGGTCTTGCCGGTACCGGGGCCACCGGTGATCACGCTGAAACGGTTCCGCGCCGCCAGCGCACAAGCTATTTTCTGGTAGTCCGGCTCTGGGCGGGTTCCGAACAGGGCATCCAGCGCCCTGCCCAGCAGGACCGCATCCACCCGTTCGGCAGGGCTTTCCAGCCGCGCCCGGATACCGGTGGCAATCGACTGTTCGTAGCGCCAGAACCGGCGCAGATACAACCGCGAGCCATCCAGTACCAGCGGTGTTGTCTGTTCGCCGTCGCCCACCGCACGGCTTTGCCTGAGTGCAGCAGTCAGCTCGTCCGGGCTTACCCCGGCAAACAGGTCCGATGGCCGCACGCTGTCGGCAGGAAGCGAACCCACCCCTTCCGGCGGAAGCACCAGCGTGGGTTCCGTAGCCTGGCAAAGATGGCGTACATCCAGGCAGACATGCCCCCGCCCGACCTGATGGGAAACCATGGCCGCCAACAATGCCAGCATGGCCGACGGTTGCTCCCCCTGTTCACCAATCAGGTCGCAGACAAACGTCGCAAAGGCATGGTCGAGGGCACGGATCCACTCTCGCTCTACCCAGTCGTCCAGCAGAGCCAGTGCCTCTGAAGCATTCCCGGGCAAAGCTGGTGGCTCTGCCGGAGTCACATCGAACAGATCCTGGATGTAGCCGCTTTCGCCAGTCATGCTGCCTCCTCACTCTGGCCACTGAACAGCCGGTCCAGTTCTTCGATCAGCTCCCGGCCCGGCCGTTCGGCAAAGGCGCCTGCGCCCGGTGCATCAGATCCTCGCAGGAACAGGTAGACCGCACCGCCTACGTGGGTGTCGTAGTCATAGTCAGGCAGGCGGGATTTCAGCAGGCGGTGCAGTGCCAACAGGTAGATGACGTACTGAAGGTCGTACCGGCTGTCGAGAATTTTCTGTTTCATCACCTCGTTGACGTAAGCCTGATCGTCCTCGCCCAACCAGTTCGACTTGTAATCCAGCACGTAATAGCGGCCCTGATGCTCGAACACCAGGTCAATAAACCCCTTGAGCATGCCGTTAAAGGTGGTTTCGTGGGCTTCCGGCCGGTTCTGTCCGTTCAGGGTATGGCGCCGAACCAGGGTGTCCATAACGCGAGTATTGACCTGGTGGCTTTCAAACCAGAACTCCAGTTCCGGACGAAAGGTTTCCAGGCCGGCGAGCGTGCAGGTTTCATCGCTGTCCGGCAGAGCAATCGCCATGGTGATAAGTGAGTGGATCCAGGTCTTCAGGGTATCTGCCCAGTCGCTCCAGTTGCGCAGCCTGCACCGGCGTTCCAGCAATTCATGGAGCTTTTCCGGCGACCCGGATACCTCCTGAAACCCCTCGGTCGCACACCACTCAAGAATATCGTGAAGGAAGGTACCGGGGCCGGCTCCCTTGGGGAAGCTGTGCTGATTGAAGGGTTGCGGTGCTGTTATGGCGGCATCCGCCGCGGCCGAAGGACTGGTATCGGCTGCCTGACCTTCTTCGCGCAGGTTCTCCTGCTCCGCATCTTCACTGGCGGGTGTGAAGTCGCCGCCAAAACCACTGAGTGCGCCATAGGTGATGGCGGAATAGCTGGCAATCCACCAGTTTTCGCGAGCTTCACGCGTCGGTTCCAGCGCCCTGCCAAGTTCCGGCTCCGCTTCACCGGCGTAAACATCGTCTCCCGGCTCGGGCACCGGCGCCACCGCAATGGCAGGCTCTCCCTCGGCCATAGCCTGGAGAAAAGGGGCCAGGTCGGTGTCCGCATCGCTGGCAGAACGGCCAACCAGGTGGCCCAGGCCGCTCTGACGCCAGCCCCTGATGCCGGCGGCACCCACCCAGGTAGCATGGCGGGAACGGGTGAGGGCGACGTAGAACTTGCGGATATCCTCTCCCAGCCGCTCCCGGTCGGCGCGTGCCAGGGTGTCTTCATCCGGTTCCAGAGAAATCTGCAATTTACCGTCGTCGTCGTGGTACTTGATAAAGGCCTGGTCCGGTTTTTCCTGACGAAACTCGGTGGCAAACGGCAGGAACACCAGCGGGTATTCCAGGCCTTTGGACTTGTGCACAGTGACCACCTTGACCAGCCCGGCGTCGCTTTCCAGGCGCATGGTCCGGTGTTCGTCTTCGTCGTCGGATTGCCGCAGCATTTCGGTGTAGTGATGGATCAGGGCGTGTTCGCCGTCCAGTTGCTGGCTGTCCTGCTGCAGCAATTCGGCAATGTGCAGAATATCGGTGAGGCCACGCTCCCCGTCCGGCCCTGCCAGCAGTTTTGCCGGAATTTCATAGTCCATCAGCAATCGCCGCAGCATGGGCAATACACCCTGCTGCTGCCACAACTCCCGGTACCCCTGAAAACGGCTGATCTCACGGTCCAGCGCGTTCTCATCACTGAGTAGCCGGTCCAGATCCTGATAGCCCAGGCCCATGGTGGGTGTCGCCAGCGCAGCGCGGATCAGCGACAACTGGCCGGGTTCGGCACAGGCCTGCAACCATTGCAGCAGCTCCATGGCCTGGGCTGACTGCAACACGGAATTCTGGTCTGAGAGATAGACGCTGCGAATATTCCGGGCACTCAGCGCCCACCGGACGGCATCCGCCTCGACCCGTTTGTTCACCAGAATGGCGATGTGCTCCGGTCGCAGGGCTTCGATTGGCTGATCGTCGGCCACAAAGCCGGCCTCACCCGCCTGACCAAGATTCAGCAGCCGGGCAATCTCCGCCGAGCAAACCTCCGCCATTGTCTCTCTGCCAGCTTCTTTGGCGACAGGTCGGTCATCCGCCAGCGTCCAGAATGTCAGCGGTGGCTGGAACTGACCGTTTACCGACCACTGCCGGTCGGTACCCCGGGCTTCAACCGGAGTGAACGGCAACGGGTTGTCCTCACCGGCACGAAACATGAACGCACCCTCCGGCAACGACTGATCCGCCTGGGCGAACACACGGTTGACGCCGTCCACCATGGCAACCGCAGACCGGAAGTTGGTGCCCAGGGTGTAGGTGCGGCTGCTGACCGCACGGCGGGCATCCAGATAGGTATGGATATCAGCACCACGGAAACCGTAGATGGCCTGCTTGGGGTCACCGATCATCAACAGGCCGGTGTCCCGGTCATTGCTGGCCACCCGGTAGATGCGATCAAAGATACGGTACTGGACCGGGTCGGTATCCTGGAACTCGTCGATCATCGCCACCGGAAACTGACGGCGGATGGTCTCGGCCAGCCGCCCACCCTGTGGTCCGCCCAGAGCGTTATCCAGGCGGGTAAGCAGGTCGTCAAAGCCCATGCTGGCCAGGCGCTGTTTTTCACTGTCCAGGCGCCGGCCAATCCAGCAGGCGGCATGGTTGAGAATATCCGGCTTTGCCACTGGCATGGCTTTCAGGGCCGGCTTGAGTTCGGCGATGGCGTCCATGGCCGGATGGTGGGGTGGCTCGTCATCACCACTCCACTTTTCCGCGAACGCCCCGGTTTCCAGGGTGTCGAAGCCCTTGGTGCGTTTGCTGGACAGAAACTCGTGGGGCTCGGCGGCATCGGTGGTGGCCCATTCCCGCATATGGTCCACGGCTTTCTGGATGGAGTTTTTGGTGGTGCCATGCAGAGGCTTGGGTTTGCGTTTGCCGGTTTCCGCCAGCAATTCATCCAGTTCATCACACCAGGCCGGCCAGGGTGCCTTGAGCTCGTTGAGTCGGGCCTGCCGACGGCTTTGCGCATTCTCCGCTGCAGCCACCGGATCTCTTTCAGGCGCTGGCAGGGCATCCACGTGGGGCAAGAGGTTGCGGACGGACTGGCGCAGTTGCTCCGGAGTTTTCCAGGTATCCAGCACCTCGTTCATCAACTCCGGCGCCAGGGGATACACGAAGGTGCGCCAGTAGTCCCGCACCACATTGTCCAGCAGATCTGTCTGGCTGGTTTCCAGGGTCTGGCGAAACAGGCTGCCGCTGTCGAAGGCATGTTCGCTGAGCATGCGGTTACACCAGCCGTGGATGGTGGAAACCGCGGCTTCGTCCATCCATTCTGCCGCCAGCAGCAGTTTGCGGCGACAGGCCGGCCAGTCCGCCGGAGGGCAGGCATTGCGCAGGCTGACCAGTGGGTCTTTCGCCCTGGCGCTGGTGTCGACCGTCTCCTGCTTTACCGCAAATAGGGCAGCGGCTTCCGTCAGCCGGGCGCGGATACGGTCCCGCAGTTCCTTGGTGGCGGCTTCGGTAAAGGTGACCACCAGCAGGTTGGGCGGCATGATGCCCTCCCCCAGCGGCTCTTCTGCTGTGCGTTGCCCCAACACCAGGCGTACATAAAGCAGTGCCAGGGTAAAGGTCTTGCCAGTGCCGGCGCTGGCCTCAATCAGCTGGCTTCCGCGCAGTGGCAGTGTCAGAGGGTCCAGCGTGCGAATGCTGCCGGTCATTGCGGCTTCTCCCTGTTTGCGCTGACAGATTTCGCGCGGCCAGCCTGCTCCGCATGCCAGAGTGGCTCATACAGGGCCGACACCAGTTGCGTAAACTGGTCAATGGCAAGCAGTTGGCCGAAATCGGGGTAAGCTCGATGCAGGTAGCCGCTGTCACGGGCCAGGGCCTTGTTGAAGGCCTCTTCTGCTTTGAACAGGGCTTGCTCTTCGTTGCCCTCCCCCCTCGCCGGATACAGGCCCCGCAGGTAGCCGAAGGCGGCGCCGGACTCAACAGCCAGCGGTCGCGTCTGGCCCTCAATCCAGAGGTCCAGCAAGGCCGCCAGATAGTCGCCAGCAGTCGCACTGGCGACAGGCAACAGGTTAACAACCCGCTTCTCTTCCTTGGCGATAACCAGGGTGTGGAAGGCCTCGAAGCGCAGGTTCCCCGCCAGATGCGCAACCCAATGTTCCAGCAACGCGGGGAACTTCAGCTGGCGGGAACTGCCGGAGCCTTCCAGCAGGTTGCTGCTGGCAATCACCACCCGGCAGACGGCACCATCTGGCCGGGCGCGCAGATTGCCGAGGCGGTCGCTGACAGCCACGGAGCCCTCGCCGCTTTCATGAGAGTCCTCGCCCCTGTCATGGCGGAATTCGAATCCGGTCACTTCTGCAATAGCCTCAGGCCAGAGCGCAAGTGCTTCCTGGTAACGTTTGTGTAAATCCGGCATGCGGGTTTCAAGTTGCCGGGCAAGCGCGTATTCCGTCAGCCCCATTCCCAGCTCGCCGCGGCGGGCCATGCTGGCCAGGGAGGTTTCCAGACGCTGATGCAGTTCCTCCTCCGAATCAGCTTTCATTACCGCCTGACGAATCAGTTCATGTTCCAGACGCCAGTGCTGCAGGCCATCCATGGCAAAGGCTTCATTGTCGGTATCCAGGTCTTCCACCGAGGCGAACCGGACCTGCAGGCGACGCTGGTAAAAAACTTCCACGGGCCGCTTGAGGAAAGCGCCGATGTCCCCCAGCGTGATCGGGTCTGCCGGCGGCAGATAGGGTAATTCGGCCCGCTCTGCTTCCACTTCCCGGGACTGGTGAGCGCAGAGCCATTCACTGTCGTAGGTGAACAGTCGTCGGGCGGACAGCACCTCGTTCACATCTGGAGCCTCCGGTCCGGCGCCGCCGTTCGCCGCAGGAAAGTACTCGCGGCTGAACGGCTGTAGCGGGTGCTCGGTGGTCAGCGCGTCAGACGCTGACTTGTTACTGCCCGGGACCTGCCAGACCGCATCCAGATGATCCCGAAGCTGACTCACCAGCACCGATGGCGGACGTTCCGAATCATCTCGAATGCTGCGCCCCACCCAGCTGATGTAAAGCTGGTCCCGTGCCGACAGCAGGGCCTCCAGAAACAGGTAGCGGTCGTCTTCACGGCGGGAACGGTCGCCGGGCCGATAATCCTGGGCCATCAGGTCAAAGTCCACTGGCGGGCGTGAGCGTGGGTAGTCGCCATCGTTCATGCCCAGCAGGCAGACACGGCGGAACGGAATGGCCCGCATCGGCATCAGGGTGGCGAAATTGACTTTTCCGGCCAGGAAGCGCTGGTTGAGACCACTCTCTTCCAGCCCTTCCAGCAGGATTTCCCGGACAATGTTCAGGGGCAGCTCCACCTCTGTCATCCCCGCACTGTCGCAATCCTGAAGCCACTGCTCCGCCTGCCGGCGCAAGCGGTTTACCAGCAGCAGCTCCTCGTCGGACAGGTCGTCAAAGAAACGTTCGAGTATTGACTGCAAAAGGTCCATCCAGCCTGCCGGCGTCGCCGTTGCTCTCAGTTCGTGCCAGAGATCTTCGAGACGGTCGATAAAACGGCAGAGACTGCCCGCGACACTGGCCTGCAGCCCACCAATTTCATCGTAGGGTTCAATGCCCTGCCAGGGTTCGTCGCGGCCCGTACCATAGCCCAGCAACATACGCCGCAGGCCGGACTGCCAGGTATTGCGCTCCAGCCCGGCAGGCAACTCCAGGCTGCTGCGATGCTCACTGTGCAGACCCCAGCGAATATTCGCGCCCTCTACCCACTGGCGCACCAGGGGCAGATCGCCTTCGGCAATGCCAAACCGCTTCCGCACCGCCGGTACTTCCAGCAGGCTGACGATCTCGCTGACACCAAAACGGCTCTCGGGCAACCCCATCAGCGTATCCAGGGCAATCAATACCGGCTGGCGGTGACGCTGACCCTGGTCAGAGATGGTGAAGGGAATATGACGCCTTGACGATGGCGGATAGCGGCCAAACACCGCCTGGATATGGGGCGCATAGGTGTCCACATCCGGCACCATGACAATCATGTCTCGCGGGCGCAGGTCCGGGTTGCTGTTGAA
>NZ_DATFKH010000227.1:0-8990 GCF_035268745.1 Marinobacter sp. | reverse complement strand
GTGATAATGCCCGGCCTTTCCCCCAGCAGTGGTGCCGCCATGATCGCCACCAGCACCGGTGCCAGGCAGAGCGTAATCAGGGTGGCGATGCCTGCGCCGGTCAGATCAACCGCCACCAGGTAGCTACCCTGGTAGAAAGCCTGGAAGACCCCCAGGGCCAACAGCGGCACCAGTGCTGTCCGCGTCAGCCGCCGGGGTGGGCGCGATTCGGCCCGGGCAGTCCGGGCTTCGGTTTTCCGTTCCCTGAGCATCAGCGCAAGGAAGAACGGCAGTGCCACCGCCAGGCGCAAAAACGCCAGCGCAATGGCCTGCAATTCCGAACCGGTAAACAGGAATTTTGCCACGATACCCGTGGTTGCCCAGAGCAGCGCCGCCAGGGCAATCAGCAGAGCACCGCGGATCACTCGATGACCAGAACAATCAGCTCTTTGGGTCCGTGTACGCCGTAAACCAGGGTTTGCTCGATATCCGCGGTTTTTGACGGGCCGGACACCAGCAGGGCATTGGTCGGCATGCTTTCATGCCAGCGCTGGGCCTGCATGGCCTCGTGAAAGGTGGCGTAAAGCTCGCTGGCATAGAGCACTGCCACATGGAATGGCGGTACCAGGCTCATCAGCCGTGGTTCGTCCGCCGACGGCCACAGAATCAGCGAACCGGTTTCGGCGATGGCACCACGGGTCGAGGTGATGCCCACATCCACCGTGGTGAACAGCTCCTCCTGCCATTGTTCAATCGCTTCATCGTAAAGCAGCAGATCGGGCAGATCGTCGCGGCTGTTTGCCGCCTCTTTCAGAGCCAGTCCGATTTTCTGCACCGGCGATACCAGCATGGTGCGGGCGCCCCGGCTTTGCAGGAGTCCGGCCAGCACACCGACCCATTCCGACTCGGTGGTGCGGTGAACCTCGCCATGAACCGATTCAATCATTTTCTGGAACAGGTCGAGTTTTTCCCCGGTCGACCAGTCCGGGCGCCTGAGTACCGAAAAGTCACAGTCGGGCGCGGTAATCTCACCCCCTGAACGGTTGCGGAGGCGCTGAAGAATGGTGTCTTTTGAACTCATTGCTGGCGCTCCTTCATCCGCTGATGGAGGGTCTTCGGTGCCAGTGCTGGCGCCGTTCGGTACTGGGTCCAGCCGCCGATCTTGCCCGGCTGGAGCTTGCGGAATTTCGCGGCAATGCCGGTGCCGAAGCGATAAAGGGCAGGCTTGGCATGCATCAACCCCCAGCCCTTCCAGATCATGGCTTCAACCGAGCTGCGCTTGGCACCGTGTCCCTTGACCTTGCCCGGATGCAGGCGGTCACCGTCTACCGCCTCCTGGCGCAGCCGCACCAGCAGATCCGGAATCGGGATCTTCACCGGGCAGACTTCACCACAGGCGCCGCAAAGGCTGGAAGCCGAAGGCAGGTGGCGGCCCTCATCCAGGCCGATCAGGTGCGGCATCAGGATCTTGCCGATCGGGCCGGGATAGGTGGTGCCATAGGTATGGCCGCCCACCCGGGTATAAACCGGGCAGTGGTTCATGCAGGCACCGCAGCGGATGCAGCGCAGCGTGTCCAGCAGCTGGTCATCCTGATAGATCGTCGAGCGGCCGTTATCCACCAGCACCAGGTGAACTTCTTCCGGTCCGTCCAGTTCGTCGGTCTTGCGGGGGCCGGATATCATGTTGAAGTAGGTGGTGATGTGCTGGCCGGTGGCGGAGCGGGTCAGCAGCGCCAGCAGCGCGGTGACATCCTCCAGATTCGGGACCACTTTCTCGATGCCGGTTACCGCAATGTGACAGGGCGGCACGGTGGTGGTCATCCGGCCATTACCTTCGTTTTCCACCAGGCAGAGGGTGCCGGTTTCGGCGACGGCAAAGTTCACACCGGAGACACCCACATCGGCGTTCATGAATTTTTCCCGCATCTGCAAACGCGCACTGGCGGTCAGGTAATTGGCGTCGTGGGACAGATCTGTGCCGGTTTTTTCATGCAACAGTTTGGAAATCTCGTCGGTGTTCTTGTGAATCGCCGGCATGATGATGTGGGACGGCGTTTCCTCCGCAAGCTGGACAATGTATTCGCCCAGGTCCGATTCCAGCGCCTCGATGCCCTGCTCGTGAAGATAGTGGTTCAGCTCCATCTCCTCGGAGACCATGGACTTGCCCTTGATCACGCTTTTGGCATCACGGGCGACACAGATATCGCGGACGATCCTGCAGGCTTCATCAGCGTCCACCGCCCAGTGGACCCTGACACCGTTTTCCGTCAGTTTCTGCTCGAGCTGTTCCAGCAGGTCCGGCAGGTTGGCCAGTGCCCGCATGCGGACATTGGCGCCCAGATCCCTCAGGGTCTCGACGTCCCAGCCTTCAAACGCCGCTGTGCGCTTGCTCATCAGCCCGTTCATGGCATTGCGGAAGTTCTTGCGGATCTGCGGGTCGCCGAGGGCGGCCCTTGCCCTGGGGTGAAATTCTTTTACATCGATCTGATGCGGAGACTGTTCGGCCGTGGTGTTCATTGTTTGTCTCCTTTTTCAGATGCATTCACCGGCGAGTTCTGGCTGCCGGCGTCAGTACGCTGCCACAGAAAGCTCAGAATATGCTGGCCCTTGATCGGTTTCTGGTTCTTCCCGGCAAAACCGTCAATGTTCATCAGACAGCCGCAATCGGTGGTAACAAAGTCCTTTGCGCCGGTGTCCACAAGCGCATCCACTTTTTCGCTGACCATGGCGCCGGAAATCTCCGGATGGCGAATCGCAAAGGTACCCCCGAAGCCGCAGCACTCTTCTGCCCGTATTTGCTCCACCAGCTCGACATTCTCAAGCTGATTCAGCAGCGCCGGGCCGACCGCGGCAACGCCCATTTCCCGTCTTGCGGTGCAGGATGTGTGCATCGCCACGGTGGCGGGCTCACCCAGGTCCTTCAGTTTGATGTGACAGACATTGAGCAGAAAATCCGTCAGTTCCCAGACCCGGCCGGCAACCTCGGCGGCACGGACGTCGTCCGGGGTGTCCTTGAACAGCCCCGGATAATGTTTGCGCATCATGCCGCCACAGGAACCTGAAGGCACCACAATCGGCCAGTTCTCGGGGAACAGGTCAAGCTGTGAGCGGGCGACGGCCCGGGCATCATCATGGTAGCCGGAGGTAAATGCCGGCTGGCCGCAGCAGGTCTGATCCTCCGGATACAGCACCTCGATGCCTTCCCGCTCCAGTAGCTGAATACCGGCCATGCCGGCATCGGGATAGAAGAGATCGATCAGGCAGGTGCCGAAAAAATAGACTTTTTCCGGTTTGGGCGGGTAGAACTTGATGGGATCTGTCATTGCGCTGCCATTCGTGTTGTTAGAAAAATGATGAGCAATGGCATGAATGATAGTGTGGCGAGCGATAGGTTGCCAGCCGAATTTGGGGGCGGACTGACCGCCCCCTCCACGATGGTGCAGAATACTCAGGGCCGTCTATTCAACGGTCAGTTGCTCAAGGTTTTTTTCCAGGGTCCGCTCGCCAATGCCTTTTACCTTGACCAGGTCTTTTTCACTCTGGAACGGGCCGTTCTCGGAACGGTAGGCAACAATGGCCTGAGCCCTGGTTTCGCCGACACCATCAAGCGCTGCAAGTGTTTCCACAGTTGCGGTATTGATGTTGATTGCAGCCGGTTCGGCATGGGCAAAGCCTGACATCAGGCTGAACACCAGTAACAGAACGGCAAAGAAAGGGGTAGATTTCATGATCAGAAGCTCCTTGAAGTTTGCGGTTTGATAACACTCGAACGTGGATCGAGTCAGGCCGTCAAAGCCGGGAGCTGGTCTGGCAAGTCTGAAAAGTCGCGAAGGGAAGAAGGGCGCACGGAAACGGAACACTGTCCCTGTGAACCAAAGTCCGTGGCTGACCCCGAGCCTGATCCTTCAGGCCGCACACATCCTGTGCGCATCTTCCCTGGCGTTCTTCCCTGCGGGCCGTTTCCCTTTGGCCCTCTCCCTCCATACCGTGCAGCGGCTGCACGGCAAATCCCTGGAGTTATCTTCCCTGAGCCAGCGTTCCTTGCTGACAACGCATCCCTGACAATTTCTATTCTACGGTGGCGGGGAAATGCGCAAATCGGACATATGCCCCGTAATTTGTGCGAGATTTCGTAGCGGTCTGTGATCACCGCGCAATGCCGGGAATGCATTTAAATGGCGTACCCGCCGTGTTGGCGCCATTCGCGGGAATCCCGGAATAACTATTTAAAACATATAGATAGACTTATTTTCCGGGCCGCAAACTGGTCAGGTTGCACCATAAACGGGCAGTTGCACCAGAAAAAGACCCTGAAATGCGGGGTTAAAGGGCAGAAAGCGCTGAAAAGCCCTGGAAGGCAAGCTTTTATGCCGGGTAGGTCATTGTTTTTACGGTCTATTGATGGAAGCTGGAACGCCAGATGCAGTGGCGGGAAGGCGTTTACATATAGCGAATGGCACGAACTAACCCGTAAACAAGGACGCACAACATGACCATCAAATCACACCTGAAACTTGGCCTCTCGGCGCTAGCCCTCTCGGTCTCCCTCAACACCATCGCGGACGACCATCCCCCCATCAAGGTCGGTATTCTTCACTCGCTTTCCGGCACCATGGCCATCAGTGAAACGGTCCTGAAAGACACCGTTGAGATGCTGATCGAAAAGCAGAACGCCGAAGGGGGTGTTCTGGGGCGGCAACTGGAAGCCGTTGTCGTGGACCCGGCGTCCGACTGGCCGCTGTTTGCGGAAAAGGCCCGCGAACTTCTGGCCCAGGAAAAGGTGGACGTGATCTTCGGCAACTGGACTTCCGTTTCCCGTAAGTCGGTTCTGCCGGTTATCGAAGAACTGAACGGTCTGCTGTTCTACCCGGTGCAGTACGAGGGTGAAGAATCCTCGGAAAACGTGTTCTACACCGGTGCGGCGCCCAACACCCAGGCGATTCCTGCGGTTAACTACCTGATGAACAACATTGGCGTGGAGCGCTGGGTGCTGGCGGGCACCGACTACGTCTACCCGCGCACCACCAACAAGATCCTTGAGACCTACCTGATGGATATGGGCGTCGCCAAGGCAGACATCATGATCAACTACACGCCTTTCGGTCATTCCGACTGGCAGAACATTGTGTCTGACATCAAGCGCTTTGGTTCCGCCGGCAAGAAGACGGCCGTGGTTTCCACCATTAACGGTGACGCCAACGTGCCTTTCTACCGCGAGCTGGGCAACCAGGGCATTTCCGCTTCCGATATTCCGGTGGTGGCCTTTTCGGTGGGTGAGCAGGAACTTTCCGGCATCGACACCGGCCCGCTGGTGGGACACCTGGCAGCCTGGAACTACTTCATGAGCGTGGACAACGACGCCAACTACGACTTCATCGACCAGTGGATTGAGCACACCGGTGATGAAAACGCCGTCACCAACGACCCGATGGAAGCGCACTACATTGGCTTCAACATGTGGGTCGAGGCGGTCAGTAAAGCCGGCACCACAGACGTTGATGCGGTCAAGGACGCCATCATCGGGGTCAGCGTACCCAACCTGACCGGAGGATACTCGGCGATGATGCCGAACCACCACATCACCAAGCCGGTGCTGATCGGTGAAATCCAGGATAACGGCCAGTTCTCTGTGGTCTGGGAAACCTCCGGCCTGGTTGCCGGTGATGCCTGGTCTGACTACCTGCCCGGTTCGCGGGACATGATCGCCGACTGGCGCAAGCCCCTGTTCTGCGGCACTTTCAACGTCAAGACCGGCAAGTGTGGCGCGTCTGCGGGAGAAATGGCTGCCGAGTAATTCTTTTTACCAGGGAGTAGGAACCCAGGCGGGCACGTCCATTCAGGACACGCCGTGAATACATCCATGTAGGCTCGGATGCAGCATCCCTGCTGCATACGGTCCTGAATGGACGTGCCCGCCTGGGTTCATCCGGTTTCGCAGAAGAACAGACAGGACCTATTTATGGGCATCATCCGATCGCTCACATTGCTGTTTATCGCCATGATTTCCGTGCTGTCACTGCCGGCCCAGGCGCAGGAAGACGATCCTGGCCGGGAACTGCTGATCAACCTGGCGGAAGCGCCAGCCGGCAAGGTAGAGGAAGCCATCCAGGCGATTGTCAGCAGTGGCGATGAACGTGCCCGGGGCTGGCTCGAAGCCTACGGGGCCAACCGCCTGAGCCGCATCAAGGACAGCGGCGAAGTGGTCATCGTATTGAACAACCGGGGCCGGGACTGGGAAATTGCCGACCCGCTGACCGGAGACAGCCTGGGCGAAATGTCCCGCCGCGAGCTGGCCAGAGTCGCCATCAACAACCGCATTCGTGGCCAGTTGGAAGGCATCCTTGCCATGCTGGACCTGAGTGCCGCCGACCCCGACCTGCGTGAAGCCTCCGCAGAGGACATGATGGGCAAGGTGGATGCCGCTCTCGTTGAACCCCTTGAAGCCCGCCTGGAAGTGGAAGAAAACGCCGATGTGCGCCAGCGCATCCGGGAAGCGGTGGCGATCTACCGGGTAGATGAAGGCAGTATCGAAGCCATTGACGTGCTGGCTGGCAGCCTGCACCCCAACGCCCGTGCCGCCCTGAGCGAAGCCGTTCGCGGTGGCAGCCCGGAACAGGCCGCTGCCGCCAAAAAGGCGCTGGCCTCCATCGAGCAGAAACTCAAACTCAACCGTGCCGCCGAGACCCTGTATTTTGGTCTGAGCCTGGGCTCGGTACTGGTACTTGCCGCCATCGGCCTCGCCATTACCTTCGGGGTAATGGGCGTCATCAACATGGCCCATGGCGAGCTGATCATGCTGGGTGCCTACACCACCTGGGGCATGCAGCAACTGTTGCCGGGCCAGCCCGGCCTGGCGCTGATTCTTTCCATACCCGCCGGATTCATGGTGGCCGCCACCGCGGGGATCATCATTGAGCGCAGCGTGATTCAGTTCCTCAAGGGCCGCCCGCTGGAAACCCTGCTGGCCACCTTCGGTATCAGCCTGATCCTGCAGCAGCTGGTGCGCACCGTGATCTCGCCCCAGAACCGCACCGTGGTCACCCCGGAGTGGATGAGCGGTTCGGTGGTCATTAACGACGCCCTGTCGCTGACCCTCAACCGGCTCTACGTGCTGGCATTCGCGCTGGTGGTGTTTGCCGCGCTGATGCTGATCATGCGCAGGACCCGCCTGGGCCTGGAAGTTCGCGCCGTCACCCAGAACCGCAACATGGCCCGTTCCATGGGCATCCGCGCGACCCGGGTGGACATCATGACCTTTGCCCTGGGCTCCGGCGTTGCCGGCCTGGCCGGTGTGGCGCTGTCCCAGCTCACCAATGTCGGCCCCAACCTGGGCCAGAACTACATCATCGACTCGTTCATGGTGGTGGTGTTCGGTGGCGTCGGTAATCTCTGGGGCACCCTCATCGCCGGGCTGTCGCTGGGTACCATCAACCAGCTGCTTGAACCCTGGGCCGGTGCCGTGCTCGCCAAGATCATCGTGCTGGTGTTCATCATCCTGTTCATCCAGAAACGGCCGAAGGGGCTATTCCCCCAGAAAGGCCGGGCAGCGGAGGGGTAGACTATGTGGCTAACCAGACCTCTGCGTGAACGGTCAACCCAGACCTTCCTGGGTGTGCTGTTTGCGGCCCTGATTGTGGTCACTTTCCTGCATCTGGCGATGCCGGAGGACAGTGTCTTTTACGTCAGTTCCTTCACCGTCACCCTGATGGGCAAATACCTGTGCTACGCGCTGCTGGCGGTCGCGGTGGATCTGGTGTGGGGCTACCTGGGCATTCTCAGCCTGGGTCACGGCGCCTTCTTTGCCCTCGGCGGCTACGCCATGGGCATGTACCTGATGCGCCAGATCGGCGACCGGGGCGTGTATGGCGACCCCGTGCTGCCGGACTTCATGGTGTTCCTGAACTGGCAGGAACTGCCCTGGTTCTGGCACGGCTTCGACATGGCCTGGTTTGCCTTCATCATGGTGCTGCTGGCCCCCGGCCTGCTGGCGCTGGTGTTCGGTTTCCTGGCGTTCCGTTCGCGGGTGACCGGGGTGTACCTGTCCATCATCACCCAGGCGCTGACTTTCGCCCTGATGCTGGCCTTCTTCCGCAATGAGATGGGTTTTGGCGGCAACAACGGCCTCACCGACTTCCGCGATATTCTGGGCTTCAACCTGCGCACCGACGCCACCAGGCTGGGGCTGTTCATTGCCTCAGGTATTGCCCTGGCCATTGGCTATATCGTCTGCCGTGGCATCGTCGCCAGCAAGCTCGGCCGGGTCAGTATTGCCTGCCGCGACGCCGAAGCCCGCACCCGCTTCCTGGGCTACCGGGTCGACCGGGTGCAGCTGTTCGTGTTTGTGGTGTCCGCCATGCTGGCCGGGGTCGCCGGTGCGCTTTACGTACCCCAGGTCGGCATCATCAACCCCAGCGAATTCTCGCCGCTGTTCTCCATCGAGATCGTGGTGTGGGTTGCCCTCGGTGGCCGCGCCACGCTCTACGGTGCGGTGATCGGTGCGGTACTGGTGAACTACGCCAAAACCGTATTCACCGGGGTGATGCCGGACGCCTGGCTGTTTGCCCTCGGTGGCCTGTTCGTGCTGGTTACCGTGTTCCTGCCCAAGGGCATTGCCGGCCTGGTATTCCGCAGCCGCAAACCCAAGGGCAAGGGCCCGGATGGTGACGCCGGCGCAGGCAAGGAGGCCACCGCATGAGTATTATCCTGGAGCTTTTCAACCGCGACCGGGTGTTTGAATTCCTCACCCCGGTGGAGTCCCCGGTGGACGTCCGCCACGGCCCGATCCTGTATCTGGAAGACGTGAACGTCAGCTTTGACGGCTTCAAAGCCATCAACAACCTCAACCTGACCATCGACGACGGCGAGCTGCGTTGCATCATCGGCCCCAACGGCGCCGGCAAGACCACGATGATGGACATCATCACCGGCAAGACCACACCGGATACCGGCTCGGTCTGGTTCGGCAGCCGCCACAACCTGCTGACCATGAACGAGCCGGACATCGCCAGCCT
>NZ_DATFKH010000226.1:0-1906 GCF_035268745.1 Marinobacter sp. | reverse complement strand
TATTGAACAGTCCGAAGGCGAACTGCTGAGCGCTTTTCTGGGCCAGTACTATTTTGGCGGCAGCACCCGGCGCGAGATCCCGCCGGACATTCTGGTACCGCTTGACGTCGAGGGCCAGGAGTTGCTGGCCCGGGCCCTGACAGAAACCGCTGGCCGCGATACCCGGATCCGCAAAAATGTGCGGGGAGAGCGCAGGCGCTGGGTAGAGCTGGCAATGACCAACGCCCGGCAGACCTTGCTGACCCACCTGGCAAGCAAAGAAACGGTCTACCGCAGATTGCTGGCACTGCGGGACCTTCTGGAACTGCCGGCAACGCCTTCGCGTATGGAATGTTTCGATATCAGCCACAGTCAGGGGGAAAACACGGTCGCATCCTGCGTGGTTTTCGACGAGAATGGGCCCCTGAACAGTGACTATCGCCTCTACAACATTGAAGGCGTCAAGGCCGGCGATGATTACGCCGCAATGCAGCAAGTCCTGATGCGGCGATACAAGCGCATGGTGTCCGGGGAGGGCAAGCGGCCTGATCTGGTGCTGATTGACGGTGGCAAGGGTCAGTTGGGAATTGCCAAAGCTGTTTTTGACGAGCTGGGAATTTCGGATATTCCCCTGATCGGCATTGCCAAGGGGGTGACCCGACGTGCCGGGATGGAGCAATTGATTGATGCCATGACCGATGACGTGTTCAGGGTGCCTGCCGACTCGCCTGCACTGCATCTGATTCAGCACATTCGCGACGAGTCACACCGGTTTGCGATCACCGGACACCGCGCCAGGCGGGACAAGAAGCGACGCAGCTCGACACTGGAGGGTATCGACGGTGTCGGGCCGAAACGCAGACGGGACCTGATCCGCTACTTCGGGGGTATCCAGGACCTGAAAAAAGCGAGTGTTGAAGAAATGAGCAAGGTTCAGGGAATCAGTCGCAACCTGGCAGAGACCATCTACGCAGTGCTGCACGACGAGTAGGGAACGCATGAATTTACCGAACATACTCACGCTGTCGCGAATTACCATGATTCCGGTGTTCGTGGTTATTTTCTATCTGCCGTTGCAGTGGAGCTATTTTGTCAGTGCTGCCATTTTCGCGCTGGCCGCGGGGACCGACTGGCTGGACGGCTACCTTGCCCGTCGTCTTGACCAGAGTACGCCTTTTGGTGCCTTTCTCGATCCCGTTGCCGACAAACTGATGGTGGCGGTGGCACTGACGGTGTTAATCGAAGCCCATTCCAGCTTTATACTGACGATCCCCGCCACGGTTATTATCGGGCGGGAAATCGTCATTTCTGCCCTGCGTGAATGGATGGCGGAAATCGGCAGCCGCGCCAGTGTTGCGGTGTCCTATATCGGCAAGATCAAAACCGTGGCCCAGATGGTTTCCATTACCCTGCTGCTGGCCTACCCGGTGGGTGAAACCTGGACCTGGCTCGGTCTGGCACTGCTATATATTGCGGCAGGGCTTACCTTGTGGTCGATGGTGCTTTACCTGAAGGCGGCCTGGCCGGAGCTTTTTCCTCGTAAAACTCCTGGCTGACCGAGACCAGTCACGCCATCAGCTCGCTGGTTGCGCTCGGGCCGCCAGGGGGGAGTGCTGTTAACGCCTGAAGTAAAACAAAAATTCCAAAAAGAGGTTGACGCAATCGGGCGAATCCGTAGAATACGCCAACGTTGATCAAGCGGGAATAGCTCAGTTGGTAGAGCACAACCTTGCCAAGGTTGGGGTCGCGAGTTCGAATCTCGTTTCCCGCTCCAGTCAACAGGTCCTGAAGTCTCTCAACGCCTACCTGAGAGCACAAAAGTTTCGAATTCCATTCGGACTTTTCCCGGCGCGGTGGCAGAGTGGTTATGCAGCGGACTGCAACTCCGTTAACGCCGGTTCGATTCCGACCCGCGCCTCCATTTTTA
>NZ_DATFKH010000225.1:0-1862 GCF_035268745.1 Marinobacter sp. | reverse complement strand
CCGCTTCGCGGGTGTGTCATGACGAAAGACTCCGGTCTTTCTCGCTGTACTCAAGATGAGGGAAGGCCCCTCGGTCTCGGTGACCAGACACCGGGACCAAACCGCCCTGTGCGGCTCGCATTAAGAGTGTGGGTCGTGAGCGACAGAGGAAAAGGCTGCCAAGAGCGGTCAGGTAAGTGCCCAAGGAGATGAACGAAAGTGAACCGTCGATGAGGTGTCGAAACGGTGAATGTTGCTGTCAGAACCGGGGTCCCCGCGAAATTCCGGGAAGAGCTACGACGCAGACTGGTGACGGGCGTAGCGGCAGCCGGCATAGAGACGGCATGACCTGGGTACAGGCTTGAGTATGGAACATGAGAACCTGTCGTCCTGATGTTAAGGGAGAAGCACAAGTGGTAACCCCACGAGGCGAGAGTACCGATGCAGGGCACAGGGACGGATTGTCCCGTAGTAGTGTTGAAGCACCTGTAATGGGTGTGGAGCGAAGGGGGCAAATTATCCCGTCGAGTTCAAATGGCCAACCGACTTCCGGGAGGAGCCATGTGGTCTCGACAAAACCGTATACCATCCCGAAGGCTTTGGTTTATCAGGCCTATAAACGGGTTCGGGCCAACAAGGGTAGTGCTGGCGTTGATCGTCAGAGTCTGGAGGACTTTGATGCTGACCTCAGCAACAATCTTTACAAGCTTTGGAACCGGTTATCTTCGGGAAGCTATCATCCGCCACCGGTACTACGTGTAGATATTGAGAAAGCCTCGGGAGGAACACGTCCTCTGGGCATTCCGACCGTAGCGGACCGTATTGCACAGACGGTGGTTAAGCTGCAAATCGAACCGGAACTGGAACGGCACTTCCACCCAGACTCCTATGGCTACCGACCTGGAAAATCGGCGCATGATGCGCTGAAGCAAGTTCAGGCCCGGTGCTGGAAGAGGGCCTGGGTGCTGGATATGGATATCCAGGGCTTCTTCGACAACATCGACCACGGCTTGCTAATGAAGGCGGTGGATCGGCATGTGACGGAAGACTGGCAAAAGCTGTACATCCGGCGCTGGTTAAGCGCTCCGGTTCAGTTGGCGAGTGGTTCCATCGAGTCGCGCGACCGGGGCACGCCGCAAGGCGGTGTGATTAGTCCGCTGCTGGCGAATCTGTTCCTGCACTACGTCTTTGATCGCTGGGTAGAAAAGCGTTGGGGCGGCATCCAGTTCGAACGCTATGCGGACGATATTGTATGCCACTGCTCCAGTGAGCGGGAAGCTCAGGCGCTCAAAGTGGTCCTTGAGGAAAGGTTCAAAGACTGCGGTCTGACGCTGCACCCAGAGAAGACGAATATCGTCTATTGTAAGGGTGGGCAACACCGGCAGGATTACCCGGTATTTGCGTTCGACTTCCTTGGTTTCACCTTCCGGCCGCGCTGGATGCGCAACCGGCAGGGTCGCCGGGGCGTCTACTTCATGGGAGCCATTAGCCAACGGGCAGCCAAAGGGATCCGTACGCAGATCACTGAGTGGCCCTGGAAACGGTGGCGTCAGCAGGAGTTTGGGCAATTTGTCCGGTTCTGCCAGTCCCGAATCCGTGGTTGGATGCAGTACTATGGCCTATTTGGTCGCCGCTACATTCGCAATGTGTTGTTTCACTTTGACTTGCGACTAAGCCGGTGGGCCAAAGGGAAGTACAAGAAGCTCAGGGGACTGATCCAGGCTGCCCGTAGGGTAAATGCCTTGAGGTGGCGACACCCTCGGCTATTTGCGCATTGGGTGGGATAACAGGTAGCGGTTGGGTAATAAGAGCCGTATGAATCGAGAGGTTCACGTACGGTTCTGTGAGAGGCTTTGGGGGCGGTTCCCATTGCCTACTCGACC
>NZ_DATFKH010000224.1:0-31063 GCF_035268745.1 Marinobacter sp. | reverse complement strand
ACAACATGAAACGATGGCTCCGGGAAGGCAAGTGCAGTTTTCTGCCGGAAGAGCGGGAGTGGCTGGCCCATGTTCAGAGCCGCGGACTGACCGACGTCTTCCGACACCTTCACCCGGACGAAGCCAGGACCTTCAGCTGGTTTGACTATCGCAGCAAGGGTTTCGAGCGCGATCCAAGGCGGGGACTGCGGATCGACCTGATAATGGCCTCCGATCAGCTATCCCGACGCGCCAGATCCGCCGGAGTCAGCTATGATATACGTGCCATGGAGCGGCCGTCGGACCATTGTCCGGTCTGGGCCAGCTTTGATCTTTAATTGTCAGGCCCGGCGGTCGACATGAAGAAAGTCAAAACCCGAGATCGTATCCTCAACACCAGCCTTTCGCTGTTCAACAGTGTTGGCGAGCCCAATGTTACGACCCTGCTGATTTCCGATGAACTCGATATCAGCCCGGGCAATCTCTACTACCACTTCAAGAGCAAAGGCGACATAGTCGGCAAGCTGTTCGACAGCTACGAGCATGAAATGCTTGACCTGCTTGCCGTGCCGGAAGATGCGGACATCTCCCTGGACCAGCACAGTTTCTTCCTGCACCTGATGTTTGAAACTGTCGCCCGCTATCGTTTTCTGTATCAGGATCTGGTCAATGTGCTGTCAAGGTATGACCAGCTTCAGACCCGCTTTCGCCGGATCCTGAAGAAAAAGAGCGATGGTTTTCACACGCTTTGTACGAGTTTCAGACGCCAGAAGATGATGAACATCAGTGATGTCGAGCTGAATGCCCTGTGCCAGCAGCTAACCCTGACAGCCTGTTACTGGAGCAGTTTTGACAGCCTTTCTCACCTGAATGATCGAGATTCAGTCGATCCGGGTCGGGGGGTGTATCAGATGATGTACCTGATGCTGCCCTACTTTGGGGATGACGAGCGGGATGAGATAGCCCTGATGAGCCAGGACTACCTGAACTGATTATTCTTCTTCGGAACGCTCTTCCTCTTTATCTTTAATACTCTGTAGCTCTGCTTCAAGGGCCTGAATGCGTCGCTCCATCGCTTCAATGTCCTCGCGGCGATGAATGCCCAGCCTGCGCAGAGCCCCGGACACCCTTTCATCAAACATGGTTTCCAGCCGGTCCCAGGTGCCGGTCGCTCGCTGACGGACATCGCCAACGCGATCCTCTACCGACTTGATCTGTTTTTCGACAACTCCGCGGGTTTTGGTTTCCAGTTGTTCACCTTCCTGGACCAGACGCTCAAAAAAACGGCCGGCGTCGTCCTCGGCCTTGGTGTAGGCTCCCAGGCCTGCCAGCCAGATCTGTCGCGCAGAGCCTTTGATTTTTCCGGCTAGCTGCTCGTCGGTCTCCGGCTTGTGATCGTTATCTTCAGACATGCAAAACCCTCAGAAAGCATTGGCTCGTTAGCTGTCATTGTATTACACCCGGGCTTTGATTTCAGTGCAATAACCACAATCTTGCTACACCGGAACGGTCACCGCGCAAAAGCAGTTGCGATGCGTGGACTGATCCGTGCCTGAGTAGGCGGACAGATCTGGTATAAGCACCGCGTGAATATGGAAAAATGTGATCAGCCAAATGCTCCTGTGGCATCATGGCTTCAACCTTCAAGACTTGTGGAGCACCTATGGACATCAGACCCATTGACGAACGTATTTCCGTGGCACCGCAGATTACCCCGGCAGACGTTGCCGAGCTGGCACGAAAGGGCTTCAGGACCCTGGTGGCTAACCGCCCGGACAACGAGGAACCAGGACAGCCATCCATGGCAGCCATCGAAGCGGCCGCCAGAGAACACGGCCTGAAGTGGGTCTATCAGCCGGTGGATTCCGCCAATATCCTCGACTCCGATGTCGACCGTTTCGACGAAATGATCCGCGAGGCAGATGCCCCCGTACTTGCTTTCTGCCGGAGCGGAACCCGCTGTACCGTTCTCTGGGCCCTGAGTTCCGCCCGCCGCGATGCCGTCCCTAAGATTGTCGACAAGGCGAGACACGCGGGCTACGACCTTAGCGTTCTTGCGCCGAGGATGGCCCAGCAGGCCGGCAAATAAGCCAACGCACCCCCGGACTTTCACTCTTATCAGGATCCACAACCATGCAGTTCACGGGTACCGCAGACTTCAGCCACGATCATCCGGAAAAAATCGGCGTACTGGTCACCAATCTGGGCACGCCTGACGCTCCGACACCCTCAGCATTGCGCCGCTATCTTGCCGAGTTTCTGTGGGACCCGAGAGTTGTAGAGGTGCCCAGGCCCCTGTGGTGGCTGATTCTGCACGGGATTATTCTGCGCATCCGACCGAAGCGGTCCGCCAGGGCTTACGCCGGGGTCTGGCAGCCCGGGGGGTCGCCGTTGCTTACCCACACTGCAAAGCAGGCCGAGGGCATTCGTAGCGAGCTTCAGGCCCGGTATGGCAACAACGTTCTGGTCGCTTTTGCCATGCGTTACGGCAACCCGGGTGTCGGTCGTGTTCTCAGCGAATTGCAGGCCCAGGGCGTACGAAAACTGTTAGTGCTTCCGCTCTACCCGCAATACTCCGCGTCGACCTCCGCATCGACCTTCGACGCCATCGCTCAAGATTTCACCCGTCGTCGTTGGCTCCCGGACCTGCGTTTTATCTCCCACTACCCGGATTATCCGCCCTACATTCAAGCCATGGCGGACCATATCAAAGCACACTGGAAGCAGCACGGCCGCAACCAGAAGCTGGTGCTGTCCTACCACGGCGTTCCTCTGAAATACCTGATGAAGGGCGACCCCTACCACTGCGAATGCCACAAGACTTCCCGGCTGCTTGCGGAAAAGCTGGGGCTTGAAAAAGATGAATTCATGACCACCTTCCAGTCCCGTTTCGGGCGGGAAGAATGGCTTCAGCCCTACACCGACGAAACCCTGAAGGCTCTGGCCGGTAAAGGCGTGAAGTCGATCGACGTCTTCTGTCCGGGCTTTTCATCGGACTGCCTGGAAACCATTGAAGAAATTGACGAAGAGAACCGGGAATACTTCATGGAAGGCGGGGGTGAGGGTTTCAGCTATATCCCGGCGCTCAATGCGACCCAGGGCCATATCGATGCCCTGACCCGATTGATTGAAGATAATCTTCAGGGTTGGGAGATACCGTCCAACGACCCGGACGAACTCGCCGCACGGGTTGAGCGGGCAGAAGCGCAGAAAAACGCGGTATACCCGGGGCGGGATCTGTAATGAAACTTCAGGAACGGATTATAAATCAGGAATAAGATCATACTGGCCGGCCGCCATATCCGTTGCCCATGATGCTGCGTGTGCACTGCATGCAGTTGTTCTACGACCTCAGCGACCCGGTCATGGAAAATGCCCTGCACGAGATAGAGTCCATGCGGCACTTCGGCATGAGAATGCGCATTGGCGTCGATGACACGCTCGGGCTGGTCGACAGCATCGATACGACAGCCCCAACGTTCACGATACTGTGTCCGCTGTATACCTTCTCCATGGTGACGAGCAACGAATGTCTGGTGATTCCGGTTATCCTGGGATTCACACAAGCGGGATGAGCATAAAGATCGCAACAACTTCTCCTGGTTCATTGCCAAGCGCACCTGCACTCGAAAGCATCTGGACGAACATAAGCTTCGTAGATGATAAAGATGCTGGCCTGGGCGAGAACATAGGAGAAAGGACTATCATGAACTGGTTAAATCACGATCATAAGAAATTCGAATCGGCGGTATATAAGTGCCGTACCGCTTGCGATGCAGAGGAATGGTCTGTGGTAGAGGGGCTGTTTCCTGATTTAAGGTCCAGTTACAGAGAGCACGTTCGAATAGAAGAGGAAGTACTGTTCCCTGCTTACGAAACGCATCCGGGCGTATCTAGCGGACCCACCGATTCACTTACGGCCGACCACGTGCAAATATTCAATTTGATGAATCGTATAGCTGACCGCCTCAATAAGAAGTCACTGGATAGTCTTGCCGAAGATTTTTCTCTGCTGTATCGGATTTTGATAAAGCATCACGAAAAGGAGGAAGAAATCTTCCTGCCGATGGCCAGCCAAGCCTTGTACTCGGACAAGGATGCCATTTTGGAAAGCATTAAAAATCAATTAGAAACAAAGGATTAATGCAACCCCTTGGAGTCCGGACGTTAAAGCATCGATATGGCTTAAACACACTTGGTTAAGGAACCTATCTTCGACCAGGTAAGACCAGCAATATCAGGTGCCCATTCCACAAGAAGCAGGCCGGGTAAAGGAGGTAAAATGCACCCCATTTGCAGATTCTTTCTATACCAGAATATAAACAGAATTTTGTGTAAGGAAAATTGCAGACAAGCCAGGAAAGGAAAGGGCGTCGGACGGAACTGAAACAGTTCAGAAATGGCGGTGGGCCAGGGATTCGAACCCCGGGACGGCTACTAACCGTCGGCGGTTTTCAAGACCGCTGCATTAAGCCACTCTGCCAGCCCACCTTTTCTCTTCAGCCGTCATCGCGACAGCGCCGTATGATACCGGAATAGCCTGCTCTGTCAACGCCCTGCAATGATCAGTGGTATCCTTTACCGCAGACTGACTCATAAACCGAACTTCATCGTATTCAGGGGAATCTTTCGGAACCTTTGTGGTCTGAAATGATTGAAAGTTAGGATTTCGCCATTACTATGGAAAGGAGTCCAGGATGCGGCGGGCCTTGGCCCCTTGCGCCATATTAGCTGTTTTAAAATGGCTGTTAAAAACCGGAGATGAATCAGAATGGAAAACAGAGGATATAACGTCCAGAAAACTCAGGGCATAACCATCAATCGTGGCTCTGGCACCGCCGCGATCAGCCCCGAGGCATCAAAAGTTCTGCGCAATACCTACTCGCTGCTTGCCATGACGCTGCTGTTCAGTGCAGTGATGGCAGGGGTGTCAATGGCGATTGGCCTGGGTCAGGGAGCAGGTCTGATCTGTATGCTGGCTGCGATCGCTCTGGTCTGGTTTGTTCTTCCAAGAACTGCCAACAGTTCCGCCGGCATCGGGGTTGTGTTTGCGTTTACAGGTCTTCTGGGCCTTTCGCTGGGCCCGACTCTGACCTATTACCTGGCACTGTCTAACGGCGGTCAGGTTGTCATGCAGGCCCTGGGTGGCACTGCAATCGTATTCTTTGCCCTGTCGGGCTATGTACTGACCACCAAGAAAGACTTCAGCTTCATGCGCGGCATGCTGGTTGCAGGCCTTGTGGTTGTAATCATAGCCGCTGTAGGTGCCCTGGTTGCCGGCATGTTCGGTGTTAATGTCACTACCTTCCAGCTGGCAATCAGTGCGGCCATTGTGTTCCTGATGTCCGGTTTCATCCTGTATGACACCAGCCGGATTGTGAACGGTGGCGAGACCAACTACATCATGGCGACAGTCGGCCTGTTCCTGAACATCTATAACCTGTTCCTGAGTCTGCTGCACCTTATCGGCGCCTTCTCCAGCGAATGAATACCAGCTTGACCGAGCAGACAGAAACCCCGGCAGATGCCGGGGTTTTTACGTTGGTGATTACCGGCGCGCCCTATTCCTCCCAGGCACCGCAAACAGCATTAGACTTTGCCAGAGCAACGCTGGCCGCCAATAAACGAATTGACCGGGTGTTCCTTTATGGTGACGGCGTCCATCTTGCCTCCCGCCTCACTACGCCCCCATCCGATGAAGTGAACCTTTCGGAAGCCTGGGCAGGCTTTCTGGCCGAACACCGCATTCCCGGGGTTGCCTGTATTGCATCCGCCCTCAGGCGAGGTCTTGTCAACGAACCGGAAATGCAGCGTTACCAGCTACCCGCGTACAACCTGCGCGCGCCCTTTGAAATAGCAGGCCTGGGCGAATGGGTCGACAGCGTTGCCGCCGACTCCCGGGTTCTGTATTTCCACAGGGGCAACTGACATGAGCACGCTGATCATCATAGACCAGTCGCCCTATGGCTCCTGGGAAGGCCGGGAAGCGCTGGATATGGCCTTCTCCCTTGCTGCGTTTGATCAGCCTGTGTCGCTGGTTTTCTGCGGCGCCGGGGTGAACTGGCTGCGTGCGGGGCAGGACGCGGCCAGCGTTGAGCAAAAATCGGTAGAGCGGAACCTCGCTGCGGCACCGATTTTTGGCGTGGACGCCCTGCTTGCAGATAGAATCGCCTGTGATCAGTATGGTCTCGCCGAAACAGACCTGCCTGATCATGTCGCCGTCACCGACTTTGATCCGGACCTGCTCGGTCGCTTTGATCACATTGCGTTTGCTGGCTAGTGTCCCGTCTGGCTACTTCGTTAACCTACTGAGCCACTGACACCATGACCCCACTGAAAACCCTGCATATCCTCAACAAGCCACCGGAACACCCTCGTCACGCCGTCTGTCTGAACGCTATCGGACCTGAGGACGGACTGCTGTTGACCGAGAACGGGGTTCTGGCGGTGGTAAAGCCTCTACAGGTAGATGGCGGGCGATGCTTTGTGCTGGAACCTGACCTGGAAGCACGGGGACTGGCCGGGCAGATTGGTGACAATCAGCTTGTCTCATTTGGTGACATGGTGGAACTGGCCGCATCAGC
The DNA here is from genome assembly GCF_035268745.1 of Marinobacter sp. Lineage (GTDB taxonomy): Bacteria > Pseudomonadota > Gammaproteobacteria > Pseudomonadales > Oleiphilaceae > Marinobacter. The sequence continues at coordinate 24,500 of NZ_DATFKH010000224.1, read as the reverse complement.
AGCAAACGTCATAAGCTGGTGAATCATGACTGACAATTTTGCAATGCCCGAGCGCAACGACGAAGGATTTCTGGAGAATCAAGACGAGTGGACGCCGAGAATTGCCGAGGCCATCGCCGCTGAAAGCGACATTAACTTATCCAGTAATCATTGGGAAATCATAAGGTTCCTGAGGCTTTTTTATCAGGATTATGAAGTTTCTCCGCCATCCAACCGCCTCTTCGTCAAGGCAGTGAAAGAGCGGTTTGGCGAGGAAAAAGGCAACAGTATTTACCTGATGCAGCTGTTTCCCGGCACACCGGCAAAAACCGCCTGTCGCATTGCCGGGCTGCCCCGGCCCACTAACTGCCTCTGAAGCTGCCAGCGTTCTCTGCCCGGTTTCGCTAACCTGCAAGCCCGTTGAGAACCAGAAACTGCAGAGCACCCGCAAGCAGCCCAAGGACACCGCCTACCAGCATCAGTTGTAGCTCTTCTTCACGAAAAGCAGGCCGCAGGATATCCTGAAATTCCTCAGGGCCCAGCGCTTTCATCTGCTCTGCCAGTGCTTTTGCAACCACCGGCGCCCGTTCATGGTTGAACCTGGGGTCGCTGAATACATCATGGGTCGCCAGCACCGCCTTCTGGTTAATGGCTTTTTTCAGGTCGGTATAGCCGGTCATGCCAACCGTCACCTGTGCCGTCAGCTTCATCACCAGGGAGTGATCCAGCAACGGCCTGAGGTGCTTCTGGATAATGGCGCGGGTCCGGTCGCCATGACGGCCGTCGATCATGGCATCTGCCACCTTCTCTACGGTGATCAGTTCCTCAGCGACAAGTCGGGCCCAGACATCACTGATCTCTGGCTGACGCCTGAGGAACAGCCCCTGTACCCTCCAGAACAGGATACGCCGTGGGCGAAGCGGCCTGAATATCAGATTGATGGCAATCCAGTTGGTCAGAAAACCGACCACAAGACCGGCTACAGGCAACAACCACGGTTCCGGATAGTGTGACCACAGGGGCGCGACAAAAGCGCCCAGAAGGCCACCAATAAGAGCGCCACGGGTGATCACGGAACGCAACTCGGCCGACCCCGCCTGCTGGAAAATACGGTTCATCAGATCCGGATGGGATTCGAGCTCGTGACTGAGGAGTGCCTTGAGGTCTACCAGGTCATTCAGATCATCGCCGAAATCCTCGACCAGGGACTCGATCCGCTTGGGCAATTGTTCCCGGCCCCAGCGGTAAATGCGATTGCGGACGAATAACGGCAGGTTGTCCCAGAGCACCGGTTGAAGTTCGTACATGACTTCGTCGATGTATTCATCCATGCGCGGACCGACCCGCGAGACGATCTGCAGGACAATTTTCTCCGGCTCCAGTTGGCGATAGATCTCGTTAAGGTCGCCAAACCTCCGTAGCGTGCGATCAATGCAGATGTGGGCCATTTTTTCCGCTTTACGGGGAATCACGCCCTGCCAGCCAATAGGACCAAGCCCCACAAACTGTACCGGGTAGAACGACATCTGGATGGCCAGCCAGTTTGTAAACCAGCCGACCAACGCCGCTACCACCGGCACTGAAACAAGCGCTAGATCAACCAAGAGGTGCCCCAGTCAGAGAACAGATCGGTATAATAATACGGATCCCTTAAGCCTGTGTATGCGGCTATCGTGCGCAAAGGCATCAGCATGGGGGGCAACAGTCGAACAGACACAAAAAAGCCGGCACCCGCCGGCTTTTGCTGACTCGAGCTCACCCCATCGGCTTACTGATAGTAAGCGTTTTCCGTGTAGGTATGGTCGGTGACGTCGCGGACAGAAGTGATTTCAGGCACTCGTTCCCGAAGCGTGGTTTCAACGCCCTGCTTGAGAGTGAGACTGACCGCACTGCAACCCTGGCAGCCACCACCGAAGCGAAGAACAGCCACAGACTCATCTGCTACTTCAACAAGGGATACTTCACCGCCGTGCGCAGCCAGGTTTGGATTGATTTCCGAGGCCAGCACATACTGGATACGGTCCGGCAGGGGTGCATCATCATCCACCTTGGGAACCTTGGCATTCGGCGCCTTGATGGTTAGCTGGCCGCCCATCTGGTCCTTGGAGTAGTCGACATAGGCTTCTTCCAGGAAAGGCACGGAATTATGGTCGAGATAAAGCGTGAACTTTTCGAGATCCACCTGTTCGTCGGTTGGCACGATCTCGTTTGGCGGACAGTACGCCAGGCAGGTTTCGGCATTCTTGGTGCCCGGCTGGGTCACGAAAATCCGGACACCCATACCTTCGACGTCCTGTTTTTCGATAAGCTGCGCGAGATAGTCCCGTGCGGGATCTGTCACTGTCACCAAAGCCATAATCACATCCTGAGAGTCTGTTTTATAAAGTACGTATTCTATTTTAAGTGAGTTCGCGCCAACATGAAAGACCAAGTAATTCACTCAGGTTTTCCAGCAGGACGACAAAATGCATTTTTGCTATGATCCGGCGCCTGTCAATCAAACATGAAACCCGGAAGAACCGTTATGACCGATCGTGAAAACCGCCTGGGGCAGCTGTATCAGGCTCTCGAACACCGTATTGTCGTGCTCGATGGCGGTATGGGCACCATGATCCAGAACCTCAAGCTGGACGAGATTGCGTTCCGGGGCGACCGGTTTGCCGACTACGATCACGAAGTCCAGGGTAACAATGACCTGCTGAACCTGACCCAGCCTGCCCTGCTCCGAACCATTCATGCCGACTATCTTGAAGCCGGCGCAGATATTATCGAAACCAATACCTTCAATTCCACCCGCCTGTCCCAGGCCGATTATGGCCTTGAATCCATTGCCGCAGAACTGAATGTGGCCGCTGCCAGGCTGGCCCGGGAGGTCGCCGATGAATTCACTGCGCGTAATCCTGACAAGCCGCGTTTTGTTGCCGGCGCGGTCGGGCCAACGTCGCGCACGGCTTCGATCTCGCCGGACGTCAACCAGCCTGGCTACCGCAATGTCGAATTCCAGACTCTGGTAGACAATTACTACGAGGCTGTTCAAGGGCTGGTGGAGGGCGGATGCGACCTGATCCTGATCGAAACCATTTTCGATACCCTCAATGCCAAGGCCGCGATCTACGGCACCCAGCAATATTTCGAAGACTGCGGCGTTAACCTTCCGATCATGATTTCCGGCACCATCACCGATGCGTCGGGCCGCACTTTGTCCGGCCAGACGACTGAGGCGTTCTGGAATTCAGTCGCCCACGCCAGACCAATTTCCGTCGGCCTGAACTGCGCACTCGGCGCGGATGCTTTGCGCCCATACGTCAACGAGCTGTCGGCGAAAGCGGATACCTATGTCAGTGCCCACCCCAACGCGGGTCTGCCCAATGAATTCGGCGAATACGACCAGACCCCGGAAGAAATGGCCGAAATCATCGAGGGCTTTGCCAGAGACGGCTTCCTGAACATTATCGGGGGCTGCTGCGGTTCGCGGCCTGACCATATTGAAGCGATTGCCAGGGCGGTGGCCAAGTATCCTCCCCGCACAATTCCATCACCCGAACCCGCGCTGCGACTGTCTGGTCTCGAGCCCTTTACCGGCGATCAGAACACCCTGTTTATCAACGTCGGTGAGCGCACTAACGTCACCGGCTCCAAGCGTTTTCTGCGCCTGATCAAGGAAGAACAGTACGAGGAAGCTCTCAGCGTCGCCCGGGACCAGGTCGAAAACGGCGCCCAGATCATCGATATCAACATGGATGAGGGCATGCTGGATTCCCGGGAGGTCATGGAGACCTACCTGAAACTGGTGGCTTCAGAGCCCGATATTTCCCGGGTTCCGTTGATGATCGATTCCTCGAAATGGGAAGTCATCGAGGCCGGCCTGCGCTGTATTCAGGGCAAGGCGGTGGTGAACTCCATCAGCCTGAAAGAAGGCGAGGAAGAGTTCCTCAAGCGGGCGAACGACTGCCTGCGCTATGGTGCTGCCGTGGTGGTTATGGCATTCGACGAAGATGGCCAGGCCGATACCTTCGAACGTAAAACCCAGATCTGCAAACGCTCCTACAACCTGCTTGTGCGCAAGGGTTTCAACCCTTCCGACATCATTTTCGACCCCAACATTTTCGCCATTGCCACCGGTATTGAGGAGCACAACAACTACGCGGTGGATTTTATCAATGCCAGCCGCTGGATCCGTGACAATCTGCCCCACGCTTCGATTTCCGGCGGTGTGAGCAACGTGTCTTTTTCGTTCCGGGGCAACGATGCCGTGCGTGAGGCCATTCACTCCGTGTTCCTCTACCACGCCATCAAGGCCGGCATGAACATGGGCATAGTAAACCCCGGCCAACTGGTGATCTACGACGACATTGATCCGGAGCTGAAAGAACTGGTTGAAGACGTGGTGCTGAACCGCCGGGACGACGCCACAGATCGCCTGCTGGAAATCGCCGAGCGTTATCGCGGCAAGGGTGGCAAAACCCAGGAAGAGGACCTTGCCTGGCGCGAATGGCCCGTTGAAAAGCGACTGGAGCATGCGCTGGTCAAGGGCATCACCGGCTATATTGTCGACGACACCGAAGCCTGCCGCCTGCGTGCCGAGCACCCGATCGAGGTCATCGAAGGGCCGCTGATGGACGGCATGAACGTGGTCGGCGACCTGTTCGGCGACGGCAAGATGTTTCTGCCCCAGGTAGTGAAAAGTGCCCGCGTGATGAAGCAGGCGGTAGCTCATCTGATTCCCTTCATCGAAGCCGAAAAATCCGAGGGTCAGAAGGCAAAAGGCAGGATACTGATGGCGACGGTAAAAGGCGATGTCCATGACATCGGCAAGAATATCGTTGGCGTGGTGCTGCAGTGCAATAACTACGAAGTGATCGACATGGGCGTCATGGTGCCCTGCGACAAGATCCTCGATCGGGCCATAAAAGAAGATGTCGATATCATCGGTCTCAGCGGCCTGATTACTCCGTCTCTGGATGAAATGGTTCACGTGGCAAAGGAAATGCAGCGGCTGAATTTCAATATTCCACTGATGATTGGCGGTGCCACTACTTCCAAGGCCCACACGGCGGTAAAAATTGAACCCCAGTACAGCAACGATATTTCGCTTTACGTCTCGGATGCCTCGCGCTGCGTTAACGTGGCGTCGCAGTTGCTGAGCAAAACCGGCAAGACCAAACTGGTTGAAGACACCCGAACCGAGTACGAGGCCGTCCGTGAACGTCGCAAGAATCGCGGTGAACGGACCAGGCTGGTTTCCCTCAAGGAAGCCCGCGCTCGCGCGCCAGAGATTTCATTTGCAGGCTACCAGCCGCCGAAGCCGGCGTTCACCGGTGTCAGGACCTTCGAAACCTACGACCTGGCGGCGCTGGAGAAGTACATTGACTGGTCACCCTTCTTCGTTTCCTGGGATATTGCCGGCAAGTACCCGGCGATTTTTGATGATCCGAAACGGGGTGCTGCTGCCAGGAGCCTGTTCGAGGACGGCCAGCAGATTCTGCGCCGGATGATTGACGACGGGCGGGTCTCTGCAAAGGCCGTCATCGGCTTCTGGCCTGCCAACCGCAGGGGTGACGATATCGTGTTGTACACCGATGAATCCCGTACCGAAGAGTTGACCATACTTCACCACCTGCGCCAGCAGGACGAAAAATCGAAGGGCAAGTCGATGGCGGCGCTGTCGGATTTCGTGGCGCCGGAGCACGAGGGCCCCGCCGATTACGTTGGCGGCTTCGCAGTCACGACCGGCATTGGCGCCGAAGAGTTCTCGCTGGAATTCAAGGACCGCAACGATGATTACAACGCCATCATGGTGAAAGCGCTGGCTGACCGGCTGGCCGAGGCCTTCGCTGAGTGCATGCACGAGCGGGTCCGGAAGGAGTTCTGGGGTTATGCCGGTGAAGAGCAGCTTGGCAACGATGACCTCATTCGCGAGCGTTACCGCGGCATCCGTCCAGCCCCCGGCTACCCCGCCTGCCCCGACCACACCGAGAAAGCGACGCTGTTCAGGCTGCTTGATGCCCCCGCAAATGCAGGCATCGAGCTGACCGAGCATTTTGCCATGTATCCTTCAGCCGCTGTTTCGGGCTGGTATTTTTCCCATCCGGAATCAAAATATTTTGCGGTTGGCAAGATTGGCGCGGACCAGGTGGAAGACTACGCTGCACGCAAGGGAATTTCGAAAGCCGATGCCGAGCGCTGGCTGGCACCCAGTCTGGCCTACGACCCGGCGGAATAATGAGGATTGAGAAAATGAACAGCGGCAACAACGAGCGACCAGATACCCGCCCCGGCCGCCGCAAAGGCCCCGGGGTATTGAAGATACTTCAGAGTGTTCTCGCCGGCGCCCTTGGCGTACAGTCTGACAAACGCCGTCATGAAGACTTCTCGAGCCACAGTCCGTGGCCCTATATCATCGCCGGGATTATTTTCACCGCCGGCTTTGTGGTGACCCTGATCGTGGTTGTGAAACTGGTACTGGCAGGTCAGTAACCTACTGGCCCGCCACCCAGAAAACGGCAGCGGCAACGGCAAGCACTACCAGCAGAACGGCAGCAACGGCATCGGCCTGGCTGTCAGAGGTAGCAGATTTTTTCATGACCATTCTCCCTGTAAGTAGTTGTGAGTTGTTTGATTCAAACAATCCCTGCACTGATATTATGCGCCAATCTATGTGTTTGGAAGCCGGGAGTCTACTCCTTTATAGCGGATTCTGGCAGAACCTTTATCGCTAAAATCGATTAACATATTTAGAAATAATCATTTTAAGAATAACGGAGCGATGATATTCTGCCGCCAAGATAGCACACAGCTCCGGTTTTCAGTTCTTTATCAGGACAACCCACACTATGTACGTTTACGACAAGCACGATCGGCAGATAACCGCCGAGCGGGTTGAACAATTCCGGGACCAGACCAGGCGCGCCCTGGCTGGCGACCTGGCCGAAGACGAGTTTCTGCCTTTAAGGTTACAGAATGGCCTTTACGTTCAGCGTCTGGCGCCCATGCTACGCATTGCCGTTCCCTATGGCATGCTGCGGTCGAACCAGCTGCGCAGACTGGCCCGGATCACCCGTGATTACGATAAAGGCTATGCCCACTTCACAACCCGTCAGAACGTGCAATTGAACTGGCCCGCGGTGGCAGACGTTCCGGATATTCTGGCTGAGCTTGCAGAGGTCGAAATGCATGCCAACCAGACCAGTGGTAACTGCATCCGTAATACCACAACGGACCAGTTTTCCGGAGTCCAGGCAGACGAGATTGCCGACCCCCGTCCCTACTGCGAAATTATTCGCCAGTGGTCGACCTTTCACCCTGAATTCGCGTTTCTGCCCCGCAAGTTCAAAGTTGCCGTGAACGCGTCCGAGCACAGTGACCGCGCCGCCATTCAGGTCCACGACATTGGCCTGCAGCTGGTTCGCAATGGCCGCGGCGAGCTGGGCTTCCGGGTTCACGTTGGTGGCGGTCTGGGCCGCACCCCCATGGTCGGCCCCGTTATTCGCGAATACCTGCCGGAGAAAGATCTGCTGACCTATCTTGAAGCGGTGTTGCGGGTATACAACCGCTACGGCCGTCGGGACAACAAGTTCAAGGCACGCATCAAGATTCTGGTTAAGGCGCTGACGCCGGAAGGTTTTGCTGAAAAGGTTGAGGCAGAGTGGGCGCACATCAAGGACTCCCCCACCCAACTGACCGATGAGGCAATCGCGAAGTTCCAGACCTACTTTACCGAGCCGGCCTATGAGGAGGTTCCCGACGCTGCGGACAGGCTGGCAACCCAACGCTTTGAAAACCGGGCATTTGACCAGTGGATCGCCAACAACGTGGATACCCACAAAAAGCCCGGTTACGCCATTGTCACGCTGACCATGAAAAAGACCGGCACGCCCCCCGGCGATGTCAGCGACCGGCAGCTCGAGCAGATCGCGGACCTGGCGGATGAATACAGTTTTGGCGAGGCTCGTGTTACCCATCAGCAGAATGCAGTGCTGGCCGATGTACGCCAGGACCGACTGTATGAGCTCTGGCAAATGATCCGGCCGATGGGCTTTGCCACGGCCAACCTGAACAAGCTGACCGATGTCATCTGTTGCCCCGGCGGCGATTACTGCTCCCTGGCAAATGCCAAATCGATTCCGGTAGCGGAAGCCATCCAGCGTAAATTTGAAGACCTGGATTATCTTTACGACATCGGCGACCTGGACCTGAACATTTCGGGCTGTATGAACGCCTGTGGTCACCATCATGTCGGCAATATCGGCGTACTGGGCGTGGACAAGAAAGGCCAGGAGTTCTACCAGATCAGTCTGGGTGGTTCGTCCCATCATGACGCAGCAATCGGCAAGATTCTTGGTCCGTCCTTCGCGCGGGATGACATGCCTGAGGTCATCAAGAGCATTATTGATGTCTACGTGGACAACCGCACCCGGGAAGAAGCCTTTCTGGACACCTATCACCGTATCGGGATTGATCCCTTCAAGGAGCGGGTTTATGCCTGAAGTCATCACTGCAGACGGCAGTATCATTAATGATGATTGGGTGGTTGTAGAGCGCCCGGCAGAAGGAGAGTCGCTGGATCTGCCTGATCAGCCTGCGCTGATACCTGCAGACCTCTGGCTGGCTGGCAAAGAGCATTATGAAGGCCGCAGTGATGTTGGCGTCTGGTTCGACAGCCATCAGGAGCCGGAAATTCTGGAAGGCGTGGTCAACGAACTGGGTGTGATTGCCGTCAATTTTCCCAAGTTTGCCGACGGCCGTGGTTACAGCATCGCCCGTTTGCTGCGCGAGCGGCTTGGATATGAAAACGAACTACGGGCGATCGGCGACGTCTTGCTGGATCAGCTTCAGTTCATGAAGCGGTGCGGATTTGACCGCTTTGTCCTGCGGGCGGACAAGAACGCCGGTGAAGCCGTCCGGTGTCTGAACTTTTTCAGCCTGGGCTATCAGGCGGCAACGGACACCGATATTCCGCTTTTTCGCCGCCGCGCCTCCTGATTCATTGGCGAAGAACCGAACCAGGCCGCTGATTTCAGCGGCTGTGGTCGAGCACGATTTTGCCCGAGGAATTACCCTTCAGAAAGGCGTCCAGTGCGTCCTTCAGCTCTGCCCGGCCTATATCCCTGGCTGATGCTTCGGTGGCGGGACAGGCCCAGTCACCGGACAGATGGTCCCAGACCCGCTGTTTTTCTGTCATCGGAATTTCCACAGAATCAACGCCCAGCAGGTTGTTGCCCCTGAGAATGAAAGGCAGCACCGTGGTTTCCAGCTGAGGCCCGGCAACCAGCCCGCAGCAGGAAACCGAACCCCCCGGCAGGATCTGCTTGAGCATTTCCGCCAGCGGTCCGCCGCCCACGGTGTCAACGCCATTGGCAAATAATGGTTTCAGCATGGGTTTTTTCGTGGCTTCAAGCGCATCCCGACCCAGCACCTCGGCGGCACCCAGCTTTTCAAGGTTGCCAGCATGTTCGACCTTGCCGCTGACGGCGACAACCTCAAAACCGAGTCGTGAAAGGATTTCTACAGCGACGGTGCCGACGGCACCGCTGGCGCCGCTGACCACCACTTTGCCCTGTTCCGGTGTTGCACCCATGGTCAACAGCTTGGTCACACACAGGCCGGCAGTAAGCCCCGCGGTGCCGTAAATCATCGCCGTTCGTGCATCCCAGCCAGCCGGCATGGGCACAACCCAGGAGGCAGGAACGCGAATGTACTCACCAAATCCACCGTCTGTGTTCATGCCCAGGTCATAACCGGTAACCAGCACCTTGTCGCCGGCTGAAAACGACCCGGCGGAAGCTTCCACTACCTCGCCGGCCGCATCAATACCCGGGGTGTGGGGAAATTCCCTGGTCACGCCCTTGTTGCCGGAGGCTGACAACGCATCCTTATAGTTCAGGGAGGAATGGGTAACCCTGATCAGCACCTCATGGTCAGGCAAGTCGGAAATCTTCAGCGTTTGTTCCGAGCCAACATACTCACCGTTCGACTCCTCTACACGCCAGGCTCTGAATTCGGTTGTGTCTGTCATGATGGTTCCCTGTTGCCGTTGGCTTTACTGGATTTTCTGGTCCCGCAACGCACCAATGATGCGCCACACCGTATGTTCCAGTGCCGCGCTGGTAGCCAGCCCCAGCTTTTCTGGCAGCGTGCGTTTGCGCTGGTAAGACACCGAGATTACATCTGCCCGCTCGCAGGCTTCAATGAGATATTCGTCGGAGGTCTTGATTTCATCGATCAGATTCACCTCAAGGGCACGACGACCGAACCAGATATCGCCGTTGGCCACCGCAGACATATCCAGGGCCGGACGGCGTTCACTGACGTAATCCTTGAACAGACCATGGGTGTCTTCGAGGTCCTCGAGAAACTTTGCTCGACCTTTGTCGGTATTTTCCCCGAACAGTGTCAGAGTCCGTTTGTGCTCCCCGGCTGTCAGCACCTCAAAGTCCACATTGTTTTTCTTCAGCAACCGGTGGAAGTTCGGTAGCTGGGCGACAACGCCGATAGAGCCCAGAATAGCGAAAGGAGAAGCGACTATCCGATCGGCCACGCACGCCATCATATAGCCACCACTGGCTGCCACTTTATCAACACAGGCCGTCAGGCTGAGGCCTTTGGCGCGGATGCGATCCAGTTGCGCCGCTGCAAGACCGTAGGAATGAACCATGCCACCACCACTTTCAAGGCGCACCACAACCTCATCCTTCGCCGGATCTGCAACGCTGAGCACAGCGGTTATTGCACGCCTTAGCGGGTCAGTGTCACTGGCCTTGATATCGCCGTTAAAATCCAGAACGAAAACCCGGGCACCCTGCTCCGGCTGTTCATCACCGGCTTTCTTGTGCGAGGCCTTCTCCTCTTTCTGCCTGCTCTTTTCTTTCTTTTTCAGTAGTTTATGCCAAATTTTTCGTTCCCCGTCCGAAAGCAGCTTGGCCTGCAGATGTTCACGGAGCTTGCGATATTTTTCGTTAAGTTTTCGCACCTTCAGCTCGCCTTCCTCGCTGGCATCGCCCCTGTCTCTCTGGGCCGCTGCGGCAATCACCGAAATAATGACAACAAGAGCCACCACCAGGGTCGCGGTTTTAGCAATGAACAGTCCGAAATCGGTCAGGAATTCCAAGGTACTTCTCCAGTATCAGGCTTTATTAGAATATTGAGCTCAAGCGCCCGATTGTAACCGAGGTGGACACGGGTACAAGTCGGTCTGGGCGTTAAAGGGCGTGTCCGGGGGTTCTCCGTCATTTAAACAAGCGTTCGATCAAGGTTGACAGTGGTTTTCTGTCAGCCTAAAGTCGTAGGCCCAGCTCGGCTCCACGTGCGCCAATACCAATTATGTAAAAGGGTAAAATAATGTCCGTAGCTCAGGTATTTGACAAACTCGAACACAATTTCAACGCTGACGCAGCCCAGGGTCTGGATCTGGTATTCCAGTTCGAGATTGAGGATGACAAAACCTATCACCTGGTGATCAAGGATGGAACCTGCACCAAGGCTGAAGGCGCGCACGAAGACCCTTCCGTCACCCTGATCATGAATTCAGAGACGCTCAAGGGCATTGTGTCCGGCGAAACGGATGGCATGCAGGCCTTCATGGCAGGCCAGCTCCGGGCTGAAGGCGACATGATGCTGGCAACCAAGCTCGGCGAGCTGTTTGATATGGGCTGATCACCGGGCCTGAAATCACCAGGACAACCCTGCTTCGGGCCACGGAGCAGGGTTTTTATTATCCTGTCCGTCCCGCTTAGAGCCCGGCATCGTCCATAGAGGTTTCCGCCAACTGTAACAGCTCCATATTGCGCTCCTCCCTGCGACCGACACTCTCAATGTAATACTCCAGTGACGTCAGGCCATCGGCCAGCGCCTCCAGGACCTGGGGAGCGGGTGGCTCCTTGGAATCCAGCAGGCGATTCTGGATCGACTGGGCAACCCGGTCAAAAACCCTCGCAGCCTCCGGATCATCCAGCATATGCAGGCCGCCCCAGATACTGTGGAGGGTTGCTGGCAGATTGGCCAGGTGCAGCTTGTCATACTCCGACTCAATGAACGCCGTTATAGCCCTTTTCGCCAATGTCAGTGCGCTTTTGGCCTCATCGGCTACAACATAGGTGGCTTCCCGCAGATACAGGGATTCCTCGTGAGTCTGGCGGCCATTGGCAAGTGCGTCGGTTTCAGAAGTGATACCACGAGTCACAATCTGCAGAACCGCATCTTCGATACCCAGGACCGAATCCGCCAGCAGGTAAAGTTCGTTTTCACCCGGCAGGCGGTCTTCCGCTTCCCACTGCCGGAGTTTTACGGCCTCGCTCCGGGCCATGGCTGCAAGCTGGTTCAGGTCCAGCATCACCAGGGTATTGGACAGCCGCTCCAGCGAATTGGTGATCGAGCTAAGTTCGGCCAGATCGGGTTCGATACCACGCTCGATGATATCCAGCTTGTCCTTGAGCTGGTTCAGCTCATCCTGCAACGCGGTAGACAGGGATTGCAGAACATCGAGACCCGGTCCATAAAGGCGGCGGGCGTGAGCTTCCAGCATGCTGTCGGGAAACTCGGTGGGCGCCAGCCCGAATGCGTTCAGGACCGAGACAACCTCGGGGTTGGCCGAACCGCTACGATACAGCAGATACACCAGTTCCCGGACCAGTGAGTCAGGGGCGGTCTTTGCAGTGGCAGTCCTGCCGACATAGACGACTTCACGGGAATATTTCTCAACCTGCACCAACAGGCGTTTACGGGCCTTGTTGAAACTCATGGCACGATCCAGCATGGCGTCAGCAACCATCGCCACCAGACACCACATCTGACCCATTGGTTCGCCGTGACAGAGCCTCACAAAACCCCGGGCCGAACGGCTGAAAAGCTTTTTGCTGACTATCCCGTTTTTTTCCCGCAGCATACTCAGCAGACCCACCTGGAATGTCAGGCGCATACGCCGGGCCAGAACTTCGTACTCAGCTTCATTGCCTTCAAAGGGTTCCAGCTTCAGGCTGCCGCAAAAATCCGGACGTTCGGCGACATCGACATCAAAAAAACACGATTCGGGATACGGCTTCTCCCGGCGCGCCTCGCGCAGGTCATTGATAACCGGCAGAAGCAGCTCGGGGTGATCAGCGCGCTGCTGATGGTAATACTCGACATACCGTCGGAGGATGAACAACGCACTGTTGAGGGTGGTAAGCAGGATGTTCTTGTCATCATTGGCGCCAACAGGGACGGTGTTGGCCATGGTAACCGCTTCTTCACACAGCAGGGTTCCGGCACGCAGTTCGACCAGCATGAAAATGCCACGAAGCTGGTTCAGATAATCGACGCAATTCTGCAGGTCCCCGCCCCGTTCGCGATTTTCCTGAAAGCGTTCGAGACTGGATTCAGCGTTTTTTATGGTCAGTTCGATCTCGTTTTTCACGAGATCGAAGGACTGTGATTTCGTCGCCATTGACGATTGAACCATAAACGCTACCTGTTATTTTTTTGCGGATACTACCACGCCCTGAAACTCGCGTTCTGCCCATTACTTATAACACAAAACTCAAGTAGCTCAAGAAGGTGAAAATGTAACAGTAGGTGACTTGATATTACGGTTTGAGCCGGCTCCAGACCGTATCGCCGGCCTTGTCTGCCAGCACCGCCATGAATTCATCGTGGGCGGCGGCCTCTTCATCACTGGCGGTGATAACCGGCAGGGAGAGCCGGTCCTGTGCCACCCGGCGCACGCCCACTCCACCACCGGCCAGATCGCTGTTTGCATCCAGCGAAAGCGCGGTCTGGCCGCCGGTCAGCAGCAGATATACATCCGCCAGTATTTCTGCGTCCAGCAGCGCGCCGTGCAATTCCCGGCTACTGTTATCGACACCGTAACGCTTGCACAGCGCATCAAGACTGTTTTTCTGACCCGGGTGTTTTTTGCGGGCAATGGCCAGAGAATCGATAACGCCACAGTGTTCCGTGGTCTTTCTTTTCGGCTTCAGGCGGGCAAACTCGGCATCCATAAAGCCCACGTCAAACGCCGCATTATGAATGACCAGCTCCGCGCCCCGGATAAATTCGAAAAACTCGTCGGCAACCTCTGCGAACACGGGTTTGTCAGCCAGAAATTCGTTGGTAATGCCGTGGATCGTGATGGCCTCGGCTTCTACCTCGCGCTCGGGGTTGATATAGACATGGTAATGATGCCCCGTCAATTGCCGCTCCATCAGTTCCACACAACCGATTTCAATAACCCGGTGGCCATCGGACGGATCGATACCGGTGGTCTCGGTGTCGAGCACTATCTGTCTCATACTGTCGGTCTCATCATTGGTTCATTGCGGATGCGCTCAGGCGTTAATCGATTCTTCAACACCTTTATTGGCCAGTTCGTCTGCCAGCTCGTTGCCAGGATTACCGGCGTGCCCTTTCACCCAGTGCCAGTTCACTGAATGTCGTGCGACTTCTTCATCAAGCTGACGCCAGAGATCCTCGTTCTTGACCGGCTTTTTCGCAGCTGTCTTCCAGCCGTTCTGTTTCCAGCGGTGCATCCACTCGGTGATACCTTTACGGACATACTGGGAGTCGGTATAGAGTTCTACCTCACAGGAACGCTTGAGTGTTTTCAGTCCCCGGATGGCCGCCATCAATTCCATCCGGTTATTGGTGGTGTCCGCCTCACCGCCATGCAACAGCTTTCTGGCATTACGGTAATTCAGCACTGCACCCCAGCCACCGGGTCCCGGGTTACCCCTGCAGGCTCCGTCGGTATAAAGGATCACCTTCTCCGTCATCGCAAGTCTCTCCTTTATTCCCCACAACAGCTCTTCTCGGAGTAGCCGCGCGACGCGCCAACGGCGCCTCTGGCCGGCAAAGAGATCACCTTCTGGCTGCGCCAGGCGGGTTTGCGTGGCAACCTCGAGTAAACCCGTTTTTTGGCAAGGATACAGTAATAGGCCCCGAGGGGAACCAACCGGTTAGCGCACAGGCGTTCCAGAATACCCCGACCTTCGCCAAGCGCCGAGGCCTGCAGCGGCGTCTTGAAAAAGCCGGACTCAACGGACTCGACCGAGAAATTCAGCAGCCGTAGCCAGTCCTCCATCCGTGACTTGAGCAGGAAGCGTCCACCCCAGGGCCCGGCGGGATACCTCGACACCAGGCGCCGCAACCCCCAGAGCCCCATCGGGTTAAAGCCAATCAGCAGAATCGAGCCTTCTCCGCGCAATACTCTGGACGCCTCTCTCAGCGCCTGGTGCGGATAGGGTGAAAAGTCCACAGTATGATGAAGAATGACCAGATCCATGGAATCACCGGGAAACGGCAGTTCATCAGCGTCGCATACCGCGACACCGTCCGGCATCCGGTCCTGCCAGTCCGGAGTGGTGAGAATTCGCTGGGAAAAATCCGTACCGGTGGCAAGCGGCAACCGGTGGCTCAGCGCAACATGAAGCTGCCGGGCACCGGTCAGTGGCCGGGTCAGGCGATCCACCTGCGTACGCTGGTCGGCAAGCAGCGCCTGCCCCAGCGGAGTCTGGAACCAGTCCTCGAAACTGCTGTGTCGCGCAGTGAAGTCAATCCGGTCAACCCGAGCCATGGCTGTATTCCTTGCAGGGCCCCGGCATAAAGTTGGGGCAGCAGAGTTATTGTTTTATCATAACAGTCACATTCCGACTGCACATGGATAAAACAATGCTGACGATGACACCGATTCCCGCCTTCAGCGATAACTACATCTGGTGCCTGGCTAACAGTGAAGACGGCAAAGCACTGATTGTCGACCCTGGCCAGGCCGACCCGGTTATAAAGCACCTTGAGACCCAGGGGCTGCAGCTGGATACCATACTGGTTACCCACCACCATCCTGATCATACCGGTGGCATCCGCAAACTCGCCTCGCTCAACCCGGGCTGTCGGATCGTGGGGCCGGCAGAGTCACCGTTCAAAGAGGTTACCGAAACTGTCAGCGCCGGGAACACCGTGGCCTGGCAGGACTTCGTGTTTACCGTTCTGCGGGTGCCGGGCCATACCCTGGATCACATTGCCTTCTACTCGGACACCAGGGTCAATGACCGCCCGGTGCTTTTTTGTGGTGACACGCTTTTTGTCTGTGGCTGTGGCCGGCTTTTTGAAGGCACGCCGGCGCAGATGAAGCAGTCTCTGGAATCCCTGAGGCAGTTGCCCGACAGCACGGGCGTTTACTGTGCTCACGAATACACCCTTGCCAATCTCAGATTTGCCCGCCACTGGCTGCCGGATGATTCCGGCCTCGAAGCTTTTGAAGCCCGATGCCAGCAACTGCGCGATGAAGGAAAGCCCACGGTGCCGTCCACGATCGGCGATGAAAAGGCGCTGAACCCGTTCCTGCGCTGGGACGACAGCAGCGTGACCGATTCCGCCCGGCAGTACGCCGGTGCCAACGGCCTGACCTGCGTCACTGACGAAGACATATTCGCCGTGACACGGCACGGCAAGGACAACTTCTGACCGATGTCCGGTTGTTTGTGTCCATCATGTAACATAAGGCCGGTTGACCGCTCAGAACCGGTTCCCATAGACTTTGATCCCCAGCCATGCGGACGTTTTACTATGCGTATTAAACACCTGTCGACCCTGTTTTTCGTCGGTGCTCTAGTCAGCGGATGTCAGATGCTTCCCTCGCTTCAGCAGGATCCCCGGGACGAGGTTCTCGATTCCCGGGAACTGAGTGTTGCCGCTGGTGATGAGGGCCTGAAAGAAGCGGTTGAGAGCGGAACAGACGCCCAGCAGGAAGAAGCCATAAAGGCGACCCGGACGAAACTCGATGACGCCATTGAACCGTCCATGCAGAAAACGGCTCAGGATGCCCGCGAAAGGCTGGATACGCCGGCCCAGTACCTTGTCGCCACGGCCGGCTCTGCCCCGGGAAAGGAAGCGGTACCTGAAGAGATGAAAGCGCCGGCCCCGGATTTCTGGGCTCGTCTGCGCAAGGGCTTCTCCCTCAACCACGATGTTGACGAGAGGCGCGTCCAGTCCCAGCTGAACTGGTACAAATCCCACCCCAGCTACATTGACCGCGTCGTCGAACGTGGCGGCCGGTATCTTTACTATATCCTCAACGAAGCCGAAAAACGCCAGTTGCCCACCGAACTGGTGCTGCTGCCGGTTGTTGAAAGCGCATTCGACCCGTTCGCCTATTCCCATGGCAGGGCGGCCGGTCTCTGGCAGTTCATACCCTCAACAGGCAAGTATTTTGGCCTGACCCAGAGTTGGTGGCATGACGAGCGGCGGGACGTGGTTGCCGCCACCGACGCGGCATTCAATTACCTCCAGCGTCTTGCCAACCGTTTCGATGGCGATTACATGCTGGCGCTTGCAGCCTACAACAGTGGCGGAGGCACCGTTAACAGCGCAATGCGCAAGAACCGCAACCGCAACCGCCCGACTGATTTCTGGTCACTGGACCTGCCGCGAGAGACCCGGGATTACGCCCCGAAGCTCATCGCCCTGGCCAAGATTTTTGCCGATCCCGCCAGGTACGGTATTGAGCTGCCACCGCTCAAGAATGAGCCCTACTTCGAGATAGTTGATACCGGCTCGCAGATTGATCTTGCGCAGGCCGCCCGGCTTGCCGAAGTCGACATTGACGAAATCTATCTGCTGAACCCTTCCTTCAACCGCTGGGCAACCTCACCGGAGGGCCCCCATCGCCTGCTGGTGCCGGTGCAGAATGCAGATACTTTCCGGGCCGCCCTTGCCGACGTCAGCCCGGCCGAACGGGTATCCTGGCACAGCTACGAGGTCAGCTCCGGAGATACCCTCGGCTCCATCGCCCTGCGTTACAGCACCACGCCTTCGGTAATCCAGCAGGTGAACAATCTGAACAGCCACATCATCCGGATCGGCCAGCGCCTGATGATACCGTCTGCCAGCCAGGATGCCGGGGCCTACAGCCTGAGTGCGGCCGAGCGCCTGAGCCGCAAGCAGGAGCGCGCAGGCGAGAAAAACGGCGGAAAACGGGTGGATTATACCGTCCGCCCCGGCGATACCTTCTGGGACATCGCCCGCGAGCACAAAGTCAGTGTCCGCCAGCTGTCTTCCTGGAACGGAATGGCCCCGGGCGATCCATTGATGCCTGGTCAGGAACTGGCCATCTGGTCAAAATCACCCCAGGCGACCACATTGGCCAGTGCCCGGGTGTCTGACATCAGAGGTGATGATGGCATGGTCAGAAAGGTCGGCTACCGGGTCCGCAAAGGCGACTCCCTGTCCCGTATCGCCAGCCGTTTCGCGGTCAATGTAAGCGACATCGCGAGCTGGAACAACCTGAATACCGCCCGTTATCTTCAGCCCGGGCAAAGTCTGGTACTCTACGTCGACATCAGAAACAGCCCCTGAGCCTCTAACCTGAACGCGCGAGCCCTATGACAGACCTTCACAAAGCCTCAAAGTACTGTGCCCTCATGTTTCTCATGGTACTGGCCACGCCAGTTGCCGCGGCAGTTGAAGCAAGGCATGGGCTGGCCATGCACGGCGACGTAAAATACCCGGAGGGTTTCAGCCACTTCGATTACGTCAACCCGGACGCGCCCAAGGGCGGAGAGCTCCGCAGGGCCGTTGTCGCCAACGGTTATGATTCGTTCAACCCCTTTGTCGCCAGGGGAATTGCCGGTGCGGATATCGAGACCTACCTTTACGACACGCTGCTTGCATCCTCCGACGATGAGCCCTTCTCGGTTTATGGCCTGATTGCCGAGACCATCGAGACCCCTGAAGACCGTAGCTATGTCATCTATAACCTGCGGGAGGAGGCACGGTTCCAGGACGGCGAACCCATTACCGCCGAAGACGTCAAGTTCTCGTTCGAGCTGCTGACCGAAGACGGCCACCCCCGCTATCGCAGCTACTATCAGGATGTCAGCAAGGTTACCGTTGAAGGTCCACGACGGGTACGCTTCGATTTTTCCGGGACCGTGAACCGCGAGCTTCCGCTGATTCTGGGGCAGTTGCCGATTCTGCCCAGCCATTACTGGCAAGACCGGACTTTTGGCGACAACGGTCTCGACCGGCCAGTCGGTAGCGGCCCCTATCGCCTTGGCAAGTTTGAAGCCGGCCGCTCCATCAGCTTTGAGCGGGTAAAAGATTACTGGGCCCGGGATCTGGGTCCGCGCAAGGGGCGGTTCAACTTCGACACCATCACCTATGAATACTACACCGATGACACGGTAGCGCTGGAATCCTTCCGCGCCGGTAACTACGACTTCCGGGTCGAATCCCAGGCCAAAAACTGGGCAACCGCCTACACCGGAGAGGTGTTTGCCACCGGAAAGGTCAAGACCGAAGCCATCGAGCATGATCGTCCGGCCGGCATGCAGGCTTTCGTCTACAACACCCGCAGAGAAGTCTTCAAGGACCCGGCGGTACGTCGTGCCCTCGCCTACGGCTTCGATTTCCAGTGGGCCAACAAGAACCTGTTTTTCGGGCAATACACCCGCACCAACAGTTACTTCGAAAACAGCGAACTTGCCTCCTCCGGGCTTCCTGAAGGCCGTGAGCTTGAAATCCTGGAGCCCTATCGCGATCAGCTGCCGGAAGCGGTGTTCACCCGCCAATACCAGCCACCCTCAACGGCCGGCGACCGCACCATGCGGGACAATCTGCGGGAGGCGCTGACCCAGCTCAGGGCAGCGGGTTATGTTATCGAAAACGGCACCATGATCAACAAGACCACGGGCGAGCCCCTGAGTTTCGAGGTCATGCTGTTTCAGAAAACCTTCGAGCGGGTGATTCTGCCCTTCAAGAACAACCTCAAAAAGCTCGGTATCGAGGTTGCTGTCCGGCTGGTGGATTCCAATCAGTACGCTCAACGCTGGCGTACCCGGGACTTCGACATGACGGTCGGGGTATTTCCCCAGTCTGATTCGCCTGGCAACGAACAGCGCGGCTACTGGCACTCATCCTCGGCAGATGTGGACGCAACCCGTAATCTTGCGGGTGTCAGCGATCCCGTGATCGATGAGCTGGTGGAGTACCTGATTGGTGCTCCGAGTCGCGAGGAGCTTGTCTATCGGACCCGGGCGCTGGACCGGGTCCTGCTGCATGACCACTACGTGATTCCGAACTGGTTCCTGGCCAGCGACCGTATCGCGTACTGGTCCTTCCTGAAAAGGCCGGACGCCGTTCCCAAAAACGGAGCGGATGTAAACAACTGGTGGGTCGAACGCTGATCAATGCGATCCTTAATGTCGCCCATGATCTCAAGCCAGCCTGACCGTACCACCCGGGAGCGCCTGTAGATGGGCAGCTATATCCTCAGACGTCTTGCGCTGATCATTCCCACCCTGATCGGAATCATGCTGCTGAACTTTGTCATTGTTCAGGCGGCGCCCGGGGGCCCCGTGGAACAGATGATCTCCGAGGTCGAAGGCTTCGGTGGTAATACCCTCGCTCGCGCCAGCGGCGGTGGCTCCGGTGGAGAAGTGGCGTCAGGGGGCGACAGCCGGGGATCGAGAGGGCTACCGCCGGAACTGCTGAAAGAAATCGAAGAGATGTACGGTTTTGACAGGCCCGCCCACGAACGTTTTCTGAAAATGCTCGGGGACTACGCTACCTTTGATTTTGGCGAATCCTTCTATCGCCAGCGCACGGTCCTGGAACTGATCGTCGACAAGATGCCGGTTTCCATCTCGCTGGGGCTGTGGTCAACACTGATCATCTATCTCATTTCCATTCCACTGGGTGTGCGCAAAGCGGTCTCGGACGGGTCCCGCTTTGATGTCTGGACCAGTTCCGCCATCGTCATCGGCTACGCCATTCCGGGTTTCCTGTTCGCCATCCTGCTGATCGTGCTGTTTGCCGGTGGCAGTTATTTCGACTGGTTTCCCCTCCGGGGCCTGACCTCATCCAATTTTGACGAGATGACCTGGTACCAGCAGATCGGTGACTACTTCTGGCACCTGGCGCTGCCGGTAACCGCCAACGTCATTGGTGGCTTTGCCACCCTGACACTGCTGACCAAAAACTCGTTTCTGGACGAGATCGGTAAGCAGTATGTGGTGACTGCCCGCGCCAAGGGCCTGGAAGAAAAGCAGGTGCTGTACGGGCATGTCTTCCGCAACGCCATGCTGATTGTGATCGCCAGCCTTCCGGGTGTTCTGGTGTCGCTGTTTTTTACCGGTTCGCTGCTGATCGAAGTTATTTTCTCCCTGGACGGCCTCGGCCTCCTGGGTTTTGAGGCAGCACTGAACCGGGACTACCCGGTGGTCTTCGGCACCCTTTACATTTTCACCCTGATGGGTCTGGTGCTGAAGCTGATCAGCGACATCACCTATGTGCTGGTAGACCCGCGCATTGATTTTGAAAGCCGGGAGGGTGCATGACCCTGACCCCGATCCAGCAGCGCCGCCTGCGGAATTTTCGCAACAAC
The DNA here is from genome assembly GCF_035268745.1 of Marinobacter sp. GTDB lineage: Bacteria > Pseudomonadota > Gammaproteobacteria > Pseudomonadales > Oleiphilaceae > Marinobacter. The sequence continues at coordinate 3,169 of NZ_DATFKH010000224.1, read as the reverse complement.
CGGCGCGGATTCTGGTCGCTGTGGGTATTTCTGGCGCTATTCGGCCTGTCACTGTGTGCCGAACTGATTGCCAACGACAAACCCCTGGTCGTGTCCTATCAGGATGAGCTGTATTTTCCCGTGGTTGAAAAGGTGTCCGAAGAAACCTTTGGCGGCTTCCTGCCCACCGAGGCCGATTACCGGGATTCCTTCGTATCAGACGCCATCGAGGCGGACGGCTGGATGATCTGGCCCCCCATCCGCTTCAGTTACAACACCACCAATTACGATCTGGACGTGCCCTCACCGGCTCCGCCCAGCGCGGTGAACTGGATCGGCACAGACGACCAGGGCCGGGATGTGGCCGCACGGGTTATTTACGGCTTTCGTATTTCAGTGCTTTTCGGCCTGATTCTCACCATCCTGAGCTGCATTGTGGGCGTGGTCGTCGGCGCGATTCAGGGGTTTTACGGCGGCAAGGTGGATCTTATCGGACAGCGGTTTATCGAGATCTGGTCCGGCCTGCCCGTGCTGTTCCTGTTGATTATCCTTTCCAGCATTGTCCAGCCCAATTTCTGGTGGCTGCTGGGCATCATGCTGCTGTTCAGCTGGATGGGGCTGGTGGATGTGGTCCGGGCGGAATTCCTGCGGGCGCGCAACTTCGAGTATGTGAAGGCCGCCCGCGCCCTGGGCCTGGGTAACCGCAAAATCATGTTCCGGCACATTCTGCCCAACGCCATGGTCGCCACCCTGACGTTTCTGCCGTTTATCCTGACCGGCGCGATCACCGGCCTGACCTCACTGGATTTCCTCGGGTTTGGTCTGCCCTCAGGCTCGCCCTCGCTGGGCGAACTGATCGCCCAGGGCAAGGCCAACCTGCACGCTCCCTGGCTGGGTATCTCCGCATTCGTGTCGCTGTCGATCATGCTGACACTGCTGGTCTTTGTCGGAGAAGCCGTCCGCGATGCCTTTGACCCGAGAAAGAACTGATATGTCGCCATTGCTGCAAGTCAACAATCTGTCGATCACCTTTGACGGCACGGTCAGGGCCGTAGACGGGCTGTCGTTTGCCATCAGTGAAAGCCAGACCCTTGCCCTGGTCGGTGAAAGTGGCTCCGGTAAATCGGTATCGGCGCTGTCTGTCCTGCGATTGCTCGATGAGCGTCATGCCGGCTACCCCACCGGCAGCATCGTTTTCCGGGGTGAGAACATGCTGTCGATCAGCGCCAGACGCCTGAGGCAGATTCGCGGCCAGAAAATCAGCATGATTTTTCAGGAGCCCATGACCTCCCTGAATCCGCTTCACACGGTCGAGAAGCAGATCAGCGAGACCCTGGCTCTTCACCGCGGCCTGAGAGACGCCCAGGCCCGCAAGCGCTGCATTGAACTCCTTGAACTGGTGGGGATACCGGAGCCGGAAAAACGCCTGGCAAGCTATCCCCATCAGCTTTCCGGGGGCCAGAAGCAACGGGTAATGATTGCCATGGCCCTGGCCAACGAACCGGATCTGCTGATTGCCGATGAACCCACCACGGCGCTGGATGTGACCGTCCAGAAACAGGTGCTGGAACTGCTGCGGGATCTGCAGCAGAAACTGGGCATGGCCATCCTGCTGATTACTCACGACCTGTCCATTGTGCGCCGCTACGCTGATCAGGTGGTGGTGATGGAAAAGGGTAAAGTGGTTGAAACCGCTGCTACCGAAACGCTGTTCCAGAGCCCACAACATCCCTACACCCGTAAACTTCTGGATGCCGAGCCGCCCGCTTCACCCGCCGTGACTCATATCAAGCAGGAGCCGCTGCTGGAAGTAAAAGATCTCGATGTCCGGTTCACCACCAGACGCTCACTGTTTGGCAGACCCAAAGCCTGGTTCCAGGCCGTTGATAAAACCAGCTTTGCCCTGAATCGCGGCGAAACCCTGGGTATTGTCGGCGAAAGCGGCAGCGGCAAAACCACCATCGGCCACGCGCTGCTGAAACTCACCCCCTGCACCGGCTCCATCCGCCTGTCAGGCAAGGAACTGGGGCCGCTGAACCAGAAACAGTTCCGCTCCTGCCGGCGCCAGATCCAGATCGTGTTTCAGGACCCTTTCGGCAGCCTGAGCCCGCGCATGTCGGTGGCTGAAATTGTACGGGAAGGCCTGGAGATTCACCTGCCGGCAACGCCGGAAGAACAGGACCGACTGGTCATTCAGGCCCTGACCGACGTGGGGCTGGACCCGGAGGCCCGGCACCGTTATCCCCACGAATTCTCCGGCGGCCAGCGCCAGCGTATCGCCATTGCCCGCGCCCTGGTGCTGCAGCCGGAACTGATCATCCTCGACGAGCCCACCTCGGCGCTCGACCGCACGGTCCAGAAACAGGTTATTAACCTGCTGCGGGATCTGCAGGACAAATATGGTCTAAGCTATGTGTTTATCAGCCATGACCTGGCCGTCGTGCGGGCGCTCAGTCATAAGCTGCTGGTGCTCAAAAACGGCCGTATCGTCGAATACGGGGATGCCTCGGATATTTTCCTGAGGCCAAAGCACGAATACACCAGAGAGCTGCTGAGCGCGGCGCTGTTTTATAGCTAGGTATGAAGAGTAAGCGCACAGGGACGTATTCACAGCGTGTTCTGGAAAGCCCTTTACGCTTGCGACAGCAAAGATTATGAACTACGACCAATTGAGCGTTACTTACCAGAAACCGGTTCAGGGATAATGCCCTGAACTGCACTAGAGGGAGAATCATTATGGGGTTACTCAGCGGCAAACGGGCCTTGATTGTTGGCGTTGCCAGCAAACTTTCCATTGCCCATGGCATCGCCGAAGCATTTCATCAGCAAGGCGCCGAACTGGCGCTCACTTACCAGAATGAAAAGCTTAAGCCCCGCGTCGCACAGTTTGCCGAGGGCTGGGGCAGCGAACTCATTTTCCCCTGCGATGTGGCCAGTGATGATGAAATTGAAAACCTGTTTACCGAGCTGAACAAACACTGGGACAACATCGATATCATTGTGCATTCGGTCGGTTTTGCCCCGGGTGACCAGCTTGACGGCAACTATGTGGATGTGACCACCCGTGAGGGTTTCAGGATTGCCCACGATATCAGTTCCTACAGCTTCGTGGCGCTGGCCAAGGCCGGCAAGTCAATGTTGCATGAAAACAGCTCTCTGCTGACCCTCAGCTACCTCGGAGCCGAAAAAG
>NZ_DATFKH010000223.1:0-1472 GCF_035268745.1 Marinobacter sp. | reverse complement strand
CGTCAACCGGATCCCGAAACCCTCATCCATCATAGTGACAGGGGCGTTCAATATTTGTCGATCAAGTACACAGAGCGTCTCGAGGAAGCCAAAATCGATCCGTCAGTCGGTAGTGTCGGTGACAGCTATGACAATGCGATGGCCGAGACAATCAACGGTCTCTACAAGGCTGAGGTCATCGAGCACGAGGGCCCGTGGCAGGGCAAAAAAGACGTTGAATTCGCAACGCTCGAATGGGTCCACTGGTTCAATCACGAACGTCGTTTTGGGCCCATCGGATACATCGCCCCAGCAACCGCAGAAAGGAACTTCTATGACAGTCTGAACACTGTTACTCTCGCTGCAGAATAGGAACTCAATCGTCTCCGGTAAACCCGGTCTGGTTCAGGGCCTGACGGCGGACCTGTGCCGTGTCGCGCAGACCGAGGGGCATGTGGCGATCTACATTTGCAACGGGCATGGCACGTGGGAGGCGGCTTTGGCCAATGTGGTGGCACCCGGCGAAAAGGTTCTTGTCCCTGCCACGGGACGGTTTGGCCATGGTTGGGGAGAGATCGCCAATGGCCTAGGGGCCAAGGTGGAGTTGTTGGATTTCGGTAAGCAGGCACCGGTAGACATGAACCGGCTGGAGGCGGCGTTGCGGGCCGATAAGTCGCATGAAATCAAAGCTGTATTGGCAACACATGTGGATACCTCAACCTCGATCCGAAACGATATCAAAGCGATGCGAGAGGTCTTGGACGAGGTGAAGCATCCGGCCCTTTTGATGGTGGACTGCATCGCGTCGCTGGCTTGTGACCGGTTCCAGATGGATGACTGGGGCGTCGATGTCATGGTCGCGGCCAGCCAGAAGGGTCTGATGGTGCCACCGGGGCTTGGGTTTGTTTTCTTCAACGACAAGGCGGCCGCGGTGCGCCGGGGGATGTCGCAGGTCAGCCGGTATTGGGATTGGACCCTTCGGGCCGAGCCGGAGATGTTTTATCAGTACTTCGGCGGGACGGCCCCTACGCATCACTTGTACGGGCTGCGTACAGCCTTGGATATGATCCATTCCGAAGGGCTTGAGGCGATCTGGGACCGGCATGAGCGTTTGGCGCGGGCGATTTGGGCCGCCTGCGAAATATGGGGGCAGAGCGGGCCTTTGACCCTAAATGTTGCGCATGCGGCGCATCGAAGCCATGCGGTCACATCGCTTCGGATCGGTGCGCCTCACGGGACAGAGTTGCGCGCTTGGCTGGAGCGCGAGGCAGAGGTGACCTTGGGCATCGGCCTTGGTATGGCCGAACCCGGTGATCCGGAGTGGCACGGGTTTTTCCGCATGGGCCATATGGGACATGTGAATGCCCACATGGTTCTGGGAATGCTGGCGTCGGTCAATGCGGGACTGTTGGCCTTGGGCGTTCCACATGGAGCGGGGGCTTTGGATGCTGCGGCTAAGGTGTTGGCGGAAAAAGGAAATTCAGCGACGTCGG
>NZ_DATFKH010000222.1:0-24292 GCF_035268745.1 Marinobacter sp. | reverse complement strand
TCGTTGGTCTTGGTTTCCCGGAGCTTGTCCAGCAGAAACTCAATGGACGCGGTGTCATCTTCCATGGAATGCAACAGCTTGCGCAGAATCCAGACGCGCTGGATGTCCGCCTCGCTCATCAGCAGATCTTCGCGGCGCGTGCCGGAGCTGCGAATGTTCAGGGCCGGATAGACACGCTTCTCGGCAATCTTGCGATCCAGATGAATCTCCATGTTGCCGGTGCCCTTGAATTCTTCGTAGATCACTTCGTCCATCTTGGAACCGGTGTTCACCAGGGATGTCGCCAGAATGGTCAGGCTTCCGCCCTCTTCCACATTGCGGGCGGCACCGAAGAAGCGCTTGGGCTTCTCAAGGGCGTGGGCGTCCACACCACCGGTCAGAACCTTGCCGGATGACGGGATCACAGTGTTGTAGGCACGGGCCAGACGGGTAATGGAATCCAGCAGGATCACCACGTCTTTCTTGTGCTCGACCAGCCGCTTCGCCTTCTCGATGACCATCTCCGCTACCTGAACGTGACGGGCCGGTGGCTCATCAAAGGTGGAGGCTATGACTTCACCACGCACGGTGCGCTGCATCTCGGTGACTTCTTCCGGGCGCTCGTCAATCAGCAGCACCATCACATGGCACTCCGGATTGTTGCGGGTGATCGACTGGGCGATACTCTGCATCAGCAGCGTTTTACCGGCCTTGGGGGGCGATACAATCAGACCACGCTGGCCCTTGCCAATCGGCGATACCAGGTCAAGCACACGGGAAGACAGATCCTCGGTGCTGCCATTACCGGCCTCGAGCATCAGTCGCTCGTCCGGGAACAGGGGCGTCAGGTTCTCAAACAGGATCTTGTTTCTTGCGTTATCCGGCTTGTCGAAGTTGATCTCGCTGACTTTCAGCAGCGCAAAATAACGCTCGCCGTCTTTCGGCGGCCGGATCTTGCCCGCGACGGTGTCGCCAGTGCGAAGATTGAAACGGCGGATCTGGCTCGGAGAGACGTAGATGTCGTCCGGTCCGGCGAGGTAAGACGCATCTGCGGAACGCAGAAAGCCGAAGCCGTCCTGCAGAATTTCCAGTACGCCGTCACCGTATATGTCTTCGCCACTTTTGGCATGCTTCTTCAGGATGGTGAAGATCACATCCTGCTTGCGCGAACGAGCCAGGTTATCAAGGCCCATCTCTTGCGCAATTTCGAGCAATTCGGGCATGGAATTCTGCTTGAGTTCAGTAAGATTCATAGGTTATTAGATTGTCAGGAATGGAAGTAAGCGATAGTTGTTATGACAGGAAGCCCGCGACCATAATGATCGGGTACACGTTTGATCTAGGTGCTGGCCAAATGGAGCAACCGGTGAAGAACAGAATCCGGAAAAGTGCTGGAGCCAGAGACAGGAAGAACAACCGTTCGCCGGGCAGCACTGATCATCGGCCACCTTGAGTACCAATGTCAAGCGCGGCCGTGCATTTTTGATCCGGTTTCCACTTCTGGAGTCTGGATACCGGATCTGCTACCCGATCCCGTCCCTCTGCTGGCCTACTGCCCTTCCATTCACCGGCGCCGATGCGGATACTAGCGGAACGATTTTTTCCGACTTCGGTCCAGACTTTTGAGAACACCCGGGAGAGCCTCATGACCAGCGAAATCACCAGTGAGCTGAAAGCTTTGAATATTGCCCTGTTAACAGTATCTGACACCCGCGGGCCGGCGGAAGATTCGTCAGGGCAGTTCCTGGAAAACAGTATCATCGAAGCGGGCCACCGGCTGGTTTGCCGCCGCATTCTGCCGGACGATGTCTATCTGGTGCGGGCACTCATGTCGGCCTGGATTGCAGACCCGGAGGTGAACGTGGCGATCATCACCGGTGGTACCGGCTTCACTGAGCGCGACAGCACACCGGAAGCCGTTGTGCCATTGCTGGACAAGGCCATCGAGGGATTTGGCGAAGAATTCCGCCGCCTGTCCGCCAGCGAAATCGGCTCATCCACCATTCAGTCGCGGGCGTTCGGGGGGCTGGCCAATCACACCGTCATTTTCTGTCTCCCCGGCTCGACCGGTGCCTGCCGTACCGCCTGGAACGGTATTCTCAGCAGCCAGCTGGACAGCCGCCATGCGCCCTGTAATTTTTCCGGAATAGCCCTGCGCAAACCCGACCTGCCTATCGCCCGGATGAACGACGTCATTGGCGACCGTTCGGAGCGATAATCCATGGTAAATTCAGATCTGATTCCCGTTGATGATGCGATCAACCGCCTGGTCGGACAGGCCCGGCCGGTTTCAGACACAGAAAAGGTCGCGCTGACAGCCAGCCTGGACCGGGTACTGGCGGTCGACTATACGGTTCCGGCGGATGTCCCACCGGCGGACAACAGCGCAGTCGATGGCTATGCCGTCCGCGCCGGGGATCTCGTCAGCGGGACGGTGCTGCCGGTGTCCGGTCGGGTCGCCGCTGGCCAGACCCCCGGCTCCCTTGAGCCAGGCACGGCCATTCGAATTTTTACCGGCGCGGAAATCCCCGCAGGTGCGGACTCGGTAGTCATGCAGGAGTTTGTCACCCTGACCGATAACGGTATTGCTATCGACGCACCTGTCACCAGGGGTCAGAATATCCGGCGTCAGGGTCAGGATCTGGCCCGGGGCGAGCTGGCGCTGGCGAAAGGCACCAGGGTCCGGGCCCAGGAGATGGGACTGCTGGGGTCCATGGGCGTTACCGAGCTTGAAGTATTGGTCAGACTGAAGGTCGCCATTATCACCACTGGTGATGAACTGGTGGACCCCGGAAAGCCATTGGGGCCCGGACAGATATACAACAGCAATCGGTTCACCTTGCTGGGTCTGCTGGCAAAAGCGGGCTGCGAGGTGATGCTGTGCGAGAACCTGGAAGACACCCGCGAAGCGACCCGTCAGACCCTTGAACGGGCAGCGACCGGCGCTGACTTCATCATCACCACCGGCGGCGTGTCAGTCGGCGAGGAAGACCATATCCGCACGGTGTTGGAGGAATCCGGCCAACTGTCGCTTTGGCGCCTTGCCAGCAAGCCCGGGAAACCCCTGGCGTTTGGCACCATGGGCGACACACCGGTTCTGGGCCTGCCCGGCAATCCGGCCGCGGTACTGGTCGCTTTTCTGGTCATCGGAATGCCGTATATCCGCGCCTGTCAGGGCCGGACAGGCACGACCGGAGCTGGCGAACGGGTGCCGGCGGGGTTTTCGACGCACAAGCCCTCGGTCCGGCGTGAGTTTCTTCGCGCCCGCAGGGAAATGAGCGCGGAGGGCCCGGTAATCAACGCTTTCCCCAACCAGAACTCGGGGATACTGAGCTCTGCGTGCTGGGCCGACGGGCTGGCCGTGGTGCCGGAAAACGGGACCATAAGCGCGGGCGATCCGGTCACTTATTATTCATTTGCGGAGCTTCTGGAATAACCATGGCGAGCGACAATATCATTACAGTCAAATTTTTCGCCCGCCTGCGGGAGGAACTGGAAACGGCTTCCCTGGATGTCGAAGCGCAGCCGGGTCTGACCGCTGGCGGCCTGTTGCGGACTCTGGCCGGGAAGGGTGGCCAATGGGCACAACTGGACAGCGCCCAACCGGTGATGATTGCGGTCAATCAGGTGATGACGAAGCCGGAGAAGGAGCTGCAGCCCGGCGATGAAGTGGCCTTTTTCCCGCCGGTAACAGGGGGCTGATGTGATTAGTATCCAGCAAGAGGATTTTGATCCTGCCCGGGAATACCGTGCGCTCCGTGATAACGGCAGCGGCATCGGGGCGATTGCAACTTTTACCGGCCTGGTGCGCGACAGTGGCGACCTGGAGGGTGTGACCGGACTGTTTCTTGAGCACTATCCGGGAATGACCGAGCAGGTTATCCAGGCGCTGCTGAACCAGGCTTCCGAGCGCTGGGATGTGCGGGCAGCCCGGGTCATTCACCGCATAGGGCAATTGTCCCTGGGGGAGCATATTGTGTTTGTGGGAGTCTGCAGTGCTCACCGCGGGGATGCATTTGCCGCCTGTGAATTCATTATGGACGCCCTGAAAACGTCAGCGCCGTTCTGGAAGAAGGAGATTACCGGCGACAGTGAGCACTGGGTCGAGCAGAAGGCTGCTGATCTGGACCGGTCTCAGGGTTGGGAGTAGCCATCCGAAAACGCTTTGCTAGACGGCAAGCAATGCCATCCCCCCTTCCGAAAATGTGCGGAGCCATGGATGGCGGAGCCCAAGCGTACAGGGAAGTATTCAAAGCGTTTTTCGGAAGGGGGGATGGCATTGCTTGCCTGATGTAGAGTTCCTTCGAAGTCTTTCGAACTTTCATGGCAATAATAAACCGCCCATGAGGCCGGGCTCAGGGGCGGCTTTGGCCACGGCCAGCAATCAGAGATTGCTGTCGAGGAAGGCGGCCAGTTGTGATTTGGACAGCGCGCCCACCTTGGTCGCGTCCACATTGCCGTTTTTGAACAGCATCAGCGTGGGGATACCGCGGATATTGAACTTGGGCGGGGTCTGCTCGTTCTCGTCGATGTTGAGTTTGCAGACTTTCAGTTTGCCTTCGTACTCGTCAGCCATTTCTTCAAGAACCGGCGCGATCATTTTACAGGGGCCGCACCATTCAGCCCAGTAGTCCACCAGTACCGGTACGTCTGACTGCAGTACGTCCTGCTCGAAGGATGCGTCGGTTACGTTTACGATATTTCCACTCATTTTAGCTTCCCAGTTTGTGCGCCGACAGGCCGATAACGACCGCTCGCCAGCATTATTGACTCAATTTTCTGACCGGCATTGCCACTGACACGCCGTGATTGAACTCTCACTCTTACCCGTTACTTTACGCGATTGATCCGGTAAATGTGAAGCTAATCAAGGCTGACCTTACTCTCGGATTTCTCTGAGGCCCGGCCGCTTCGGTCATTGCGTTACAGATAATTTGGCTTATAGTTACGGCTAAATTACGCGGCACAAGGAATTCAAGACCAGTGGCAGCCCTATCTTCCGCCGCCCACAAAACTTCCTCTACTGCGCCCGGTTCTTCACCCGAGCTGCTTGCAGCCATCGACATGGGCTCCAACAGTTTTCACATGGTCGTTGCCCGCCTGGTTCATGGTGAAATCCGTACCCTGGAAAAAATGGGTGAAAAGGTTCAGCTGGGCGCCGGCCTGGACAGTCAAAACTGCCTGACTGAAGAGGCCATGCAGCGTGGCCTGGCCTGCCTCGGCCGGTTTGCCCAGCGCCTCTCCGGCATGCCCCTTGAGGCCGTACAGATTGTTGGCACCAATGCGCTCCGGGTTGCCCGCAACGCCAGGCAGTTCATGGCCAGGGCGGAAAGGGTTCTGGGCTACCCGGTGGAAATCATTGCCGGCCGCGAAGAAGCACGCCTGATCTATCTGGGTGTTTCCCACACTCTTTCTGATGACAGCGGCCGCCGTCTGGTGGTGGACATCGGCGGCGGCAGCACCGAATTCATTATCGGTGAGCGCTTTGAACCTCAGGATATGGAGAGCCTGCACATGGGCTGCGTATCCTTTCGCAACCATTACTTTCCCGATGGCAGGATCACCCGCAAACAGATGGTTAACGCCATTACCCATGCCGAACAGGAACTGCTGAACATTCGTCAGCATTTCCGCAAACGCGGCTGGCAAAGTGCGGTTGGCTCTTCCGGTTCGATCAAGGCCATAGCCGGCGCCCTTTCCAGCCTCAAGCTCACGGACGGCACCATTACCATGGATGCCATGAGCAGGTTGCAGAAGCAACTGGTCAGCATGGGCAAAGTCGACAAGTTGGGTGATCTGGGAATCAGGCAGGATCGCCAGAGTATTTTCCCGGCAGGCTTTGCGATTCTCAAAGGCGCCTTCAATTCGCTACAGATTTCTGACATGACCTTTGCCGACGGCGCCCTGCGGGAGGGTCTGCTTTACGACATTGCCGGGCGGATTCAGCATGAAGACGTCCGCGAGCGCACAATACAGGCGCTTCAGGAGCGTTACCGTGTCGACCAGAAACATGGCAGTGCCGTGGAGCAAACGGCCATAGCCGCCTGGAACCAGGTCGCTGACGCCTGGAATATCAATACCCACGGTGACGAGGATGTGTTGCGATGGGGCTGCCGCCTGCACGAGATTGGCCTTACCATCTCCCACAGCCAGTACCACAAGCATGGCGCCTACCTGCTCAACTATTCCGATCTTCCCGGTTTCAGCCAGCAGTTCCAGCGCGAACTGGCAACCCTTGTGCGCGGGCACCGGCGCAAATTCTCCTCGGCCGTTTTTGAGGGTGTGGAGTCAGGCGATCTGCCACGTTTGCGCTATCTGTGCATTCTGGTCAGGCTTGCGGTGCTGTTGCAGCACCCGCGAAATCATGAGGTCCCGCCGGACTTTTCCCTGTCAGCGACCGACAACAGCCTGACAATCACCTTTCCCAGAGGCTGGCTGGATGATCGCCCCCTGACCATGGCGGATCTGGAAAACGAGAGGGAATACCTGGCAAAACAGGATTTCGAACTGAATGTGGTCGCCTGAGGCAACAGTCAGCGTTCAGGCCTGGGCGCCAGACTCTGATTCCAGATTCTCCAGCGTCTCGCTGATTTCCAGCCACTGAGCCTCTACCTCAGCCAGCCGGTTCCTGGCATTACCCTGCTCCGCGAGCCTGGCTTGCAGTCGGTCACGGCCCTGATCGCTGTATAGCTCCGGATCTGACAGCTCTTTTTCCAGGGTCACCAGCCGGGACTGGAGCTGGTCCATTTCTTTCTCGAGCGAGTCCAGCTGTTTGCGATAGGGACTTATCTTCTGCCGCAGGGCGGCTTCCGCGCGTTTGCGGGCCTTGCGATCATCGGCGTTTTCACCGGCCCCCACCGCTGGCCCGGACGCAATAGAGGACTCGCCGGTCACCCGTTTCGGCGCTTCGGTGTCATCTTTCCGGCGGTCTGCCAGCCAACGCTCATAGTCTTCCAGGTCACCCTCATACTCAACAATGTGCCCGTCATTTACCAGCCAGAACTCATCAACCGTGTTGCGTAACAGGTGCCGGTCGTGAGAGACCACGACAATCGCACCGTCGAAATTCTGCAGCGCCATGGTCAACGCCTGGCGCATTTCCAGATCCAGGTGGTTGGTAGGCTCGTCCAGCAGCAACAGATTGGGTTTCTGCCAGGCAATGACCGCCAGCGCCACTCTTGCCTTCTCGCCGCCGGAGAAGGAACGGATCGGGCTCAGGGCGCCATCGCCGTGAAAATCGAAGCCGCCGAGAAAGTTGCGGATTTTCTGCTCCGAGGCCTTTGGTGTAAGTCGCTGCAGATGCAGAAAAGGACTGGCATTCAGATCCAGGGATTCCAGCTGATGCTGGGCGAAGTAACCAATGGCCAGGTGCTCACCACAGGTGCGCTCGCCAGCCATCAGTGTGTCCTTTCCTCTGAGCGCATCCATCAGGGTCGATTTACCCGCTCCATTAGGGCCCAGAAGACCAATCCGGCTGCCGGGCAGCAGCGTCAGGTTGACCGGGTTCAGGATGGTGGTATCGCCGTGACCCGCCCGACCGTTGCGTATCGACAGCAAAGGGTTGGATACCTTGTCAGCCACCGGAAACTCAAAACTGAAAGGCGAATCGATATGGGCCGGCGCAATGCGCTCCATGCGTTCAAGGGCCTTGATCCTGCTCTGGGCCTGGCGGGCCTTGGTGGCCTGATAACGGAAACGGTCGACGAAGCGCTGGATTTCAGCCGCGCGCGCCTGCTGCTTCTCAAACATAGCCTGCTGCTGGGCCATGCGTTCGGCTCTCTGCTTTTCGAACGCCGAATAGTTACCGGCATAGAGCATCAGGTTACGCTGCTCGAAATGCACCACGTGGGACGCCACCTGATCCATGAAATCCCGGTCATGGGAGATAAAAAGCAGGGTGCCAGGGTAGCGACGCAACCAGTTTTCAAGCCACAGACAGGCATCCAGGTCCAGGTGGTTGGTAGGCTCGTCCAGAAGCAGAAGATCGGAGGGCCGCATCAGCGCCTGGGCAAGATTCAGACGTATCCGCCAGCCCCCGGAAAACGCCGAAACCGGTCGGTCGGCATCGCTATCGGTAAAACCCAGACCCCGTATCAGGGCTTCCGCTCGCCGGGCAGCTGACCAGGCTTCATGCACATCGAGCTCACCGTGAATGCGCGCAATCTCGTGGTCATCAGCCCTGGATTCAGCTTTTGCCAGCTCGGCCTCAAGCCGGCGCAGATCAAGATCACCATCCAGCACGAAATCCCGGGCGCTGCGGCTGGAAGCTTTCACTTCCTGCGCCATATGGGCAATGCGGCAGCCGCCGGGCAGGGATACACTTCCCTGTTCCGGAGCAAGGCGGCCCAGCAACAACTGAAACAGGCTGGTTTTCCCTGCCCCATTGGCGCCGACTATGGCCACGCGCTGGCCAGGCTGGATGGTAAGGTTGACAGATTCTAGCAACCAGACACCACCCCGTTGTAAACTGAGATCGGATATCGTTAGCATGGCGTAATGTTATCAGGGAATCGATTCGTTGGGATCGCTTGCCCGGAAGTAAAAAAGTGCAACCCAGACCGCCCGGACATTCATAGGTGAGAGCGTGTCCAGTGAAATAAGTGTACCAGTGGACCTCTGCCTTGACGGGCCTTTGTGGCAGTTTGCCGGGCAACTGTGGTCTCGCCCGGCCGCGCAGGAAGCCGCCCTATCGTTGCAGCAGCGGGGCTGGAGCGTAACCGATATTTTCTGCGCTCTGTGGCTGGCGTCACAGGGTCGACGATTTACCGGCTATGGCAACGGGCAGGTAACGCTATGGCGAACCCGGGTGACCGAGGCCTTGAGAAATGCCCGTAAAACCATCAGTAAGGGTAATGCGGCAACCGATAAGGCCCGGGGCTGCATCGCCCATAGCGAACTGGAGGCGGAAAAAGTCGAACTTGCTCTGGCCCACAGTGCCCTGACCCGACACTCTGCTCCCGGGGGGCCCGCCGCTCAGCGGAACGCCGCGCCCCACCAGAGCTATGGGACCACAGTAAAAACATTCGCGCTGGAGAATCTTCAGGCGGCCGCACCGGAGAAGGCCATGGACAACGAAACCGGCAGACTGCTGGAATGCCTGATCGGAGAATTACAGTGTCTCCCGGAAGAAGCGAGCCAGTCATGCTGATGAAATGGCTGACCCGGCTGGCCTTCCCGGCGCTGGGTTTACTGGTCGCGCTGATCTTTTTCGGCCTGAATGACCCGGCAACTGCCCCATCAAAGGGTGACAGCGCTGCAGCGCCCGAGGAAATCCCCGCGTTCGAAGGCCTGGTGCCTTCACCCATCCCTACCGAAGGGCCGGAAATCGTGTTCAAGTGGCAGGACACCCATGGCAGTTGGCATTATGCCGATTCGCCCCCTGAAACCGGGCGCTGGAACGCCCTGGCCATCGAACGGGCGGACAAGGCAACCCGGACAGATCCCGGTGCCGACCCGGCAAATGACTGGCAATCACCGTACAACGCGCCCTTTTCCCTGGGTGCCGACCCGGCAAACAATGGCAGTTGATGTCCGGAACAGATTCAGCGACATCCAGGCTCAATCATCATCAAACTCAATCGCAACATAGGAAGAAGCAATGAAAAAGAACATTATCGCATTAACCGTAGCAGGCGCGCTGGCAGGTGGTTCACTGTCGCTGGCGGCAGCGGAGAACCCGGATATTGAAACCATGGACCAGAAGGTCAGCTACGGCGTGGGACTGATCATGGGAGAGAGAATGATCAACGATGTGCCGGACCTGCAGATGGAGCAGTTTCTGCAAGGTTTCCGGCACGGTCACGCCGGCGACGAAGACCAGAAGCGGATGTCCCGCGAAGAAGTCCAGCGGGCCATGATGGAATACCAGGCCCAGATGCAGGAGCAGGCAGGCGCGCAACAGCAGGAACTGGCCCAGAAGAACCTCGAGGCTGGCCAGCAATTCCTGGCTGAAAACGCTGAACGGGAGGGTGTGCAAACCACCGAATCCGGGCTTCAATACGAAATCATTGAAGAAGGTGATGGCGATACACCGTCCGCCGAGGACCGGGTCAGGGTTCACTACACCGGCGAGCTGATTTCAGGACAGGTGTTTGACAGCTCCCGCGAGCGCGGGGAACCGGTTACATTCGGGCTGAACCAGGTCATTCCGGGCTGGACCGAGGGTTTACAGCTGATGCCGGAAGGCAGTCGTGCCAAGCTCTACATTCCTGCCGACCTGGCTTACGGACCCGGCGGCAACCAGCGTATCGGACCCAACGAAACGCTGGTATTTGACGTGGAACTGCTGAAGATCAATCCCGGGTCGTAAAGCCCGGACTGCACTCCGGTCCCCGGCTGCCAGACGGTTGCCGGGGACCAGATTCACGCTGAGGACATGACCTTTCCAGCATGGACATTGTGCAGGTGCTCGATCAGAAAGTCTTCCATTTCGAAGCGGCTTTCCAGCGTTTCGCCAAGTGCCGACAAGCGCTGAAACAGATCCCGTGCTTTCTCTTCGGTCATCGACGGGTCGCTGAGCTGATCGTTGAAATCCAGCGCGATTTCCGTGGTCCTCTGGATGCGAGGGTACACTTTGGCCGCCAACTCAAGCCCACCGTCGTTGAATTCGCGGGCTTCCTGGGTTAACTGCTCGTATATTTCGAAATGCCCGGCCGATACGTAATCCACCAGCACCTCACACAACCGGATAAATTTCTGTCTCAGCGCCTCTGTCTGGGCAAAATCCCGGGCGCCTGAAAGATCGCAGTAGTGAACAAGCAACTCCTGTCTTTCCCTTAGCCAACGATCAATTAACTCATTTACTCCACCCCACCGCTCGCTGGCATTCTGGCAATTCTCCAACATGACACGCTCTCCAATCACCGTTTCTGATTATGATTTTTTATTATTCAGCCGAACTTCAAGTTACCCCAAGGCCATGATCCGCCGCAACCGTTTCATCCACTGATCCAGCCTGAGCGTTTTGGCGTGCGGAACATCAGCACCAGGCCAACAATGATCACCATAACAAAAAACACCGAGGTCCAGCCCGGTATACTCAGACCCAGGAATTGCCAGCTCACTACCGCGCAATCACCGGTTCCCCTTAAAGCCGTGGTCAATACTTCCATCCACGGCAGCGCCTCCAGCATATATTCCACAGAGGGGCCACAGGCGGGCACCTGGTCCGCCGGCAGGCTCTGCAGCCACAACTGCCGCCCCGCCACCGCCAGGCCGGCGCCGGAACCGACCACCATCAGAAAACCGTAAATCCGCGTGCCGACATCGCCCGGCCCATGGAGTGCAGCCAGCAGACTGACCAGTCCTGCCGCCATAAAACCAAAGCGCTGGAGCCAGCACAGCGGGCAGGGTTCAAGACCCATGACGTATTGCATATAGAAGGCAACGCCCAACAGGCCTGCACACAGCACAAAAACCAGGAAAAATACCAGTCTGGAACTCAAGGGACCCCCTCAGGTCGGGATACAGGCTGCAAGCGAGCGTTGAGCCTGCTATTCTCAGTTTAACTGTAATTGGCGACGGCTGAACTACTTAACCGCAAACCCGAACGAACTTCAAGCCTATGATTTCCGACCTGAAACGATTTTTGCTAATTCTTGCCCTGGTGATGCCACTGGCCCAGTTTGGCTTTGCCCAGGAAGCAGCCAGCGAAGAAGCCCAGGCAGAACAACAGGACGAAACAGAAGAAGCCGGGGTGACCGATTACGTACCCATGGATCCAGCTTTTGTCACCCACATCGGCGAACCCGGTCCGACTCTGGTTTATCTGAAGGCGGCGGTCACGCTCAGAACTTCCAGAGCCAGTACGCGCGAAGCGCTGGAAGCCCATATGCCGAGGCTCCGCCATGAACTGGTGATGCTTTTCGGGGAGCAGACAGACGTCAAGGCACTGGCGGGTAACGCCGGTCAGAGTGATCTGAGAGCTGCCGCCAAGCAGAGAATCAATCAGGTGCTGGAAGAACAGCAGACCGGCGAGGAGATTGCCGATGTGCTGTTTACCGAATTCGTCGTGCAACGTTGAGCCAGTGCCGTGTTGAAGCGTCTCTGGCGATCCGGTCCGCTCAGCTTCTGAGATACTGCTCAAGGAACTCGGAAAAGGGCTGACAATCCGCTTGCTCCATAGCCGCCTGCTCAGTCGTGGACTCCGAGCTCATGCGTTCAAAATCCGCAAGAACCTGATCCGAAAGGCCCTCAGCCTGTAACCTCTCCTGGTGCTGGCGAGCCATTTCCAGACCCCATTCCCGATGCCCTGCGCCCCGGGCTCGCATATCGGCGAGCACTTTTGCCGAGGGCACCTGCAGTGGGTCAGCCAGTTTCCCGCGCTGGGCCTTGAGGGCCTGGCGATAGGCGTCCCCGCCAGTGAGAGCATCAAGCTGCTCTGCCAGTGGTTCAAGGCCATCCATAAGAGCGCTGCCGGCTGCGCCGGCGCTGACCCGCTCGCCTGACTGACAGAGCGTCAGTTGCGGGTCCCGCCCCCGCGCCACTACGTCCTGATAGTTGTCGTCCAGGCGATCGCACTCGGAATCATCAATGCGCGGGCTTTCGGTCAACAGGCAGTCCAGCAGGAACAGGTCCAGAAAATCAATCTGGTTCCGGTTCACACCAATGGGCGAGAAAGGATCAAGATCCAGGCAGCGAACCTCGATGTATTCCACGCCACGGCTTTCCAGTGCCTGGATAGGTTTTTCTTCCCGTTCGGTGGTGCGCTTGGGACGCACCGCACTGTAATACTCGTTTTCGATCTGCAGCACGCTGGTATTGATCTGTATGAACTGATCACCACGGCGGGTACCGATAGCTTCGTATTCGGGCCAGGGAGTATGAATCGCCCGCGCCAGAGTCCGGGTGTAGGTCTCGAGCTCGTTGAAGCAGATATTCACCGACGACTGGGCATTGTTGTGGTAACCAAGATCGCCCATGCGCAGGGATGTCGCGTCCGGGCCATACCAGGTGTCGTCGCTGAAACGGCTCAGGTCGTGATTGACGCCTTTGACAAAACTGGCATCCAGCGCCGGGGAGGCGCCAAACAGCAGCATCAGCAGCCAGCTGCGGCGACGGAAATTACGGATCAGCCAGAAATACTGGTCCGACTTGAAATCTTTCAGGCTCTGTTGACTTCCCAGCCGCTCATGCCAGAGCTTCCAGAACTCCTCCGGCAGTGACAGGTTGTAGTGGGCACCGGCGATACTCTGCATCATCCGGCCGTAGCGCACCGCCAGGCCCTGCCGGTAAACATGCTTCAGGTAGCCAATATTGGATGTGCCATATTCGGCAATGGGGATGCTGGCATCACCGTCAAGCTCGCAGGGCATGCTGGCAGACCAGAACAGTTCCTCGCCCAGGTTCATCTGCACGAAGCGGTGAATATCCCGGAGCGACGCCAGCATCTCGGTGGTGGTGTCGCACACCGGGGTGATCAGTTCCAGCAGGGACTCGGAATAGTCCGTGGTGATCCGCGGGTGGGTCAACGCAGAGCCAAGTGCTTGCGGATGCGGTGTCTGGGCAATAAACCCGTTCCGGTCGACTCTCAGTCCTTCCTTCTCTACACCCTTCCTGAACCCGGTCCACTCACTGGCCGAGAACTGGCGAAACAGATGATGGCGGGATTGCCCCATGAATCACTCCTGCGTAGATAAAGCCGGTCGGAACGGCGTTATCAGTCTGATGTTTGGAAACGGCCGCTAGCGGCCATCCTTGCGGGCTGACGCCAGTGCCTGTGCCAGAGCACCCGCCATCGCGCCCTTCTGGTCAGCCTTTGCGCCGGCTTTCTGGCCGCCCTTGTGACCCGTCCCGGAGGATTTATCCGCTGACTCACGCCGCTGGTTATTCGCTGCAGGGCGCTTTCCGGACTTCTCGCCCGGCTGGTCATCCATACGCATGGAAAGGGCAATCCGCTTTCTGGGGATGTCCACCTCCATAACCTTGACCTTCACGATATCACCGGCTTTGACCACCTCGCGAGGGTCTTTTATAAAGCTATTCGAAAGCGCAGAGATATGCACAAGACCATCCTGGTGAACGCCAACATCCACAAACGCTCCGAAGTTGGTGACGTTGGTGACAGAGCCTTCAAGCACCATCCCGGGCTTCAGATCGCCAAGTGTCTCGATACCCTCTTCGAAGCTGGCAGAGCGAAATTCCGGCCGCGGATCACGCCCCGGCTTTTCAAGCTCGGAAAGGATGTCCCTGATGGTGGGCAAACCGAACTTTTCGGTGACGAAATCCTGCGGGTTCAGCGCGCGGAGAAAGGCCACGTCGCCAACAAGGCCTTCCACTTTACGGTTGTTGCTGGCGGCAATCGCTTCCACCACACCATAGGCTTCCGGGTGCACCGAGGACCGGTCCAGCGGGTTATCGCTGCTGGCAATTCTCAGAAAACCGGCCGCCTGCTCGAAGGTGCGCTCACCAAGGCGGGCCACCTTCAGTAACTGCCTGCGGTTGTGGAACATGCCGTGCTGGCTTCGAAAATCCACAATGTTTGATGCAATGGTCGGGCTCAACCCGGCTACACGGGACAACAGCGGCACTGACGCCGTATTGAGATCCACTCCTACCCCGTTTACACAATCTTCGACCACGGCGTCGAGGCTGCGGGATAACCGGACCTGTGAAACGTCGTGCTGATACTGGCCGACGCCAATAGACTTGGGCTCGATCTTGACCATTTCCGCCAGCGGGTCCTGCAAACGCCGGGCAATGGAGACGGCGCCTCTTATGGTCACATCCAGGTCCGGCAGCTCGCGGGAGGCAAATTCAGAAGCCGAATAGATCGATGCGCCGGATTCACTCACCACAATACGGGCCAGTTTCAGATCCGGATAACGCCGGCACAGGTCAGCTACCAGTTTTTCCGTCTCGCGGGAGGCGGTGCCGTTGCCAATGGCGACCAGCTCAATGGTGTATTCACGACACCATTTCGCCAGTTGTTCAATAGCCTGATCCCACTGGTTTCGGGGGGCATGGGGAAAGATACTGCCATGACCCGCGACCTGGCCGGTGCTGTCGATAATCGCCACCTTGACGCCGGTACGGAGCCCCGGGTCGAGGCCGATGGTTGCTCTTGGCCCAGCCGGCGCCAGCAACAACAGATCTTTCAGGTTGGCCGCGAACACGTTGATTGCTTCGGTTTCGGCGGCTTCTCGCACCTGAGCCATCAGGTCGGTCTCGATCTGGGTTGAGAGCTTCACCCGCCAGGTCCAGCGCACCACTTCTGACAGCCAGCGATCGGCAGCACGACCCTGGTCACGAATATTCCAGCGGGCGGCGATTCTGTGCTCTGCCGGATGGGGCTGGCGCCGGTCGTCATCGGAATCACCCACCGTCAGCGTGTAACTCAGGACGCCTTCATTGCGACCGCGCAGAATGGCCAGTGCCCGGTGCGACGGCACTTTTTTCAGCGGTTCAACATGGTCAAAATAATCACGGAACTTGGCTCCCCCCGTTTCCTGATCTTCAACCACAGTCACCTTGAGCTGAGCCTGCTGCCAGATAAAGCTCCGTAATTCCCCCAGCAGTTCCGCATCCTCGGCAAAACGCTCCATCAGGATGGCGCGAGCACCTTCAAGCGCGGCTCTGGTGTCGGCAATACCGGCGTCTTCGTTAAGGTAACCCCGGGCGGTCTGCTCCGGGTCCTGGGTGGGGTCGTCGTAGAGCGTATCGGCCAGAGGTTCAAGGCCTGCTTCCCGGGCAATCTGGGCCTTGGTCCGGCGCCTGGGCTTGTAGGGGAGGTAGAGGTCTTCCAGCCGGTTTTTGGTATCGGCCTCATTGATGCTGGAGCGCAGCTCATCGGTCAGCTTGCCCTGCTCCTCAATGCTGTTAAGGATGGTCGACCGGCGGGCTTCCAGATCACGAAGGTAACGCAGCCGGTCTTCCAGGTTTCGCAGCTGGCTGTCGTCCAGTGAACCTGTCACTTCTTTGCGGTAGCGAGCGATAAACGGCACCGTTGCGCCTTCATCCAGCATCCCCACAGTTGCGGTAACCTGCTCTTCATTAACCTCCAGTTCGTCGGCAATACGCCTGGTAATGCTGTTCATACCACCCCTTTCGATGCGTTTATTCAGAGCGCAAAGGTACAGCGGCTTATAGCTGCAGGCAAGCGGCCTGGTTCCGGTTGTCAAGGAATTCCACCAGCGCCTCCCAGGGCATCGGGCGGGCATAATAAAAACCCTGGATCTCATCACATTGCTGCTGGCGCAGAAACTCGAGCTGGCCTTCGGTTTCCACTCCTTCCGCGACCACACTGATCTGCAGGCTGTGGGCGAGGCTGATAATGGCGCGAATAATGTGCTCGGCGTCTGCTGAGTGCCCCAGGCCGTGGACAAAGGATTTATCAATCTTCACCTGCGAAATGGGCAGATGCTGCAGATTGCTGAGGGAGGAGAACCCGGTACCGAAATCATCCAGTGCGAAGCTGATACCCAGCTGGTTCAGTTCCTGCAAACACAGCTGGGCATATTCCGGATCGTGCATCATGGCACTTTCGGTCAGTTCCAGCTCCAGCAGACTGGTGTCGATATTGGCATTGAAGATGATGCGAAAAATGGTCTCGGTCATCTTGCGGTCGTGGAACTGCCGGAAAGAAAGATTCACCGCAAACACCAGTTGCGGGTATCCCAGCTCACGGGATTCCTGCAATCGCTTACAGGCCTGTTCAATTACCCAGTAACCCATAGGGACGATCAGACCGCTGCGTTCCGCCACCGGGATGAATTCGTCCGGGCCTACCAGCCCACGCTCCGGATGCTTCCAGCGCAACAGGCACTCAACTCCCCGTACCTCCTCAGTGGCCAGATCAATCCGGGGCTGATAGAAGACTTCCAGCTCATTGCCCCTGAGCGCATTACGCAGGTCGGCCTCCAGGCGCAACTGATGACCGGCGGTAATGTGGAGTTCCCGGTCGTAATAGCGGTAGCTGGTGCCGGGGTCCCGCTTGGCTTCAAACATGGCATGATTTGCCCGGCGAAGAAGATTCTCCGGGCTGTCCCCTGCCTCAGGATAAGTGGCAACACCCAGGCTGGCACTGACCACAATGGCCCGGCCGTCGAGTTGCACAGGTTCGCCAAGCGCCGCGACAATCTTGCGTACTATCTGCGCCAGATTGGGGCCATCATCAGCCCTCTCGATAATGATGCCAAACTCATCGCCGCCGATACGCATCAGCGAATCCGCCCGTCGCAACTGGGCGCGCAGGCGTTTCGCCAGCGCCAGCAACAGTTGATCGCTTTGACGGTAACCAAAGGATTCATTAAAACTACGGAAGTCATCAAGATTGATATGCAGCAGCGTCAGGCGCCGGGACGCTTTTTTGGCGCGGGTCAATGCGTTCTGAAGACGGTCAAAAAACAGATCCCGGTTGATAAAACCGCTGACAAGATCCCGCCCGGGCCGGCCTTGCGCAGATTCCCGCAGTTGCTGCCGGTACCAGAGGCAACGCGCCGCTCGACGAAGCGCCCGGTGGTCCAGAAACCGGCGGCTCAGATAGTCAGCAGCGCCACTGTTACAGAGCTCTGTGGCGCGCTCATCAGAAGCCTCGGCACTCAGTGCCAGAATCGGCGTTTCGTCACCGGAAGCCATAAGGTAACGTATGAACCCGGACTCACACCCGCCGTGGAACACACAGTCCCACAGGATCACATCAAAGCGGGTGTTGCGGATCAGATCGTCGCAGTCAACCAGGTCGGAACACCAGGTTAAATCGGCGCTCATTTCGGCGTCGCCCGACAAAAGCGACGCCAGCCACAAAAAATCGGCATATTCGGGGGTCAGCACAAGTATTTCTACCTGGCTGGTATTTGCCTCAGTGGGTACCAGAGTCATCAGCAAGTGCCCTGCTGTTCAGAAGCCGTCCAATCCTTTTCTGGCACAATCATAGCTTATAAATCAGAAAGGTACACGCAAGGAACCGGAAGACTATCAAATGGCTACAGGTAAGAAAGTACAGCGGGCTGCACTGGTGTAGAATAGCTCCTCCTGTTATTACCCCGGAATCTGCTACTGGCGCCCTATTGTGGATAAACTCAACCCCCGACAAAGCGAAGCGGTACGCTACTCTGACGGCCCCATGCTGGTGCTGGCAGGCGCAGGAAGCGGCAAGACCAGCGTAATCACCCGCAAGATCGCCTACCTGATTGAACAACTGGGCATTCCCGGCCGCCACATTGCAGCGGTCACCTTTACCAACAAGGCAGCGCGGGAGATGAAAGAGCGGGTCAGCCGCCTGGTGGACCGAAAGCTCACCCGCGGACTGATCGTGTCCACCTTTCATAACCTCGGCCTGAACATTATTCGCGAAGAGCACACCCGCCTGGGTTACCACCCCGGCTTTTCGATTTTTGATGCTGACGATGCCAGAGCGCTGCTGCAGGATCTGATGATGCGGGAAGCCAGCGCTGATGCCGGCGACGAGCTGGCCGACGTGCAGATGACCATATCCTCCTGGAAAAACGCCATGCACAGCCCGGCGGATGCCTGGAGCCGGGCCGCCGATGAGCGCGAGCAGCGCATCGCCATCATATACCGCCATTATGCCGACTATCTGAAAGCCTATAACGCGGTGGATTTTGACGATCTGATACTGCTGCCGGTGCAGCTGTTCCGCAGCAATCCGGAGGTGCTGGCCAAATGGCGCCGCAAAATCCGCTACACGCTGGTGGACGAATACCAGGACACCAACCTGTGCCAGTACGAACTGGTGAAGCTTCTGGTAGCCGAGCGTGCCGCGTTTACCGTGGTGGGCGACGATGATCAGTCCATTTACGCCTGGCGTGGCGCGCGACCGGAAAATCTCGCGCAGCTCAAACAGGACTTCCCGAGCCTGAAAATTGTCAAGCTGGAGCAGAACTACCGCTCTACCGTGCGCATTCTTCGCTGCGCCAATACCGTGATTGCCAACAATCCGCACCTGTTCGATAAGGCGCTATGGAGTGAGCACACCACCGGTGACGAGCTGAGAATCGTGCGCTGCCGTAACGAGGATGCCGAAGCGGAACGGATTGCCACCGAAATCATCGATACAAAGCTGAAAAGGGGTCTCAGATTTCTGGATTTCGCCGTGCTCTATCGGGGTAACCACCAGTCCCGCCTGCTGGAAATGAAGTTGCAGGCCTACCAGGTGCCCTATCGCATCTCCGGCGGCCAGTCGTTTTTCTCAAAGAATGAAATCAAGGACGCCATGGGCTATCTGCGGCTGATGATGAACCCGGGCGACGATGCGGCATTTTTACGGGTAGTGAACGTACCGCGCCGGGAAATCGGACCACGCACACTGGAGCAACTGAGCCACTACGCCCGCTCCCGCAATATCAGCCTGTTCAGGGCGGTTGGTGACATGGGCGCTGAAACTCACGTTACCGGGAAGGGACTGGACCGGCTGCGCCGTTTTGCCCACTGGGTTGATAACACCTGTGAACGATTGCGCAGCGAAAATCCGGTGTCGGTTATAAAACAGTTGTTCACCGACATCGAGTATGAGGAATGGCTGCACCTTCACTCCGGCTCAGCCAAACAAGCCGGGAAGCGCATGGAGAACATCTGGTACCTGGTGGAATCCATCCAGCGCATGCTCGAGGAGGGTAAAGGCACCGCTGATGAAATCGGCATTGAGGATGCCATCTCCCGTCTGATTCTGCGGGACATGATGGAGCAGCGTGAGGAAGAGGACGACAGCGACAAGATCCAGCTGATGACCCTTCATGCCTCCAAGGGCCTGGAATTCCCCCATGTCTTCATTATGGGTCTTGAAGAAGAGATTCTTCCCCACCGGTCCAGCATAGAAGAGGGCAACATAGAGGAAGAACGCCGGCTGATTTACGTGGGCATTACCCGGGCCCGGGAAACCCTGACGCTCACTTACGCCGCACAGCGCAAACAGTATGGCGAAAAACTGGAAACCATTCCCAGCCGTTTCCTGGATGAGTTACCCGGGGACGATCTTCGCTGGGAAGGGACGGGCGACCTGGACCTGGAGGCCAATCAGAAGAAAGGCAAGGCCACCCTGAGTGCCTTATTGGGTGACCTTGGCAACTGACGGAGTGTTCCGTTACTGGCTGTCCTCAACCATCAGCTCGACCGCAAGTCTGATTTCCTCATCAGAACAGCTTGCGCAGCCGCCTTTGGCCGGCATGGCATTGAAGCCGTTGATTGCATGGTCCACAAGAGTGTCCATGCCCTTATCGATGCGTGAACTCCAGGCATCAGCATCACCTTTCTTGGGCGCACCGGCAGCCCCGGTATCATGGCATGCAGCACAGGCGGAGCTGTATACTTCACTGGCTGAGCGCGGGCCGGAACTGGCAGTCTCGGCAGGCGCGGCGGATTCACCACAATCCTCACCCTGGACACAGACATCTCCAACCGGGGCGATCCGGGAACGAATTTCATCTTCAACGCTTGCCATTACGGGACCTGTCGCCAGGCCGAAGCCAAGCAGTAGGACAGCCAGGGCTCTTTTCATCATCGCAGACCACCTTAATATTGGGTGTTATAAAAATTATCCAAAGCATTATAGCGATTGCGGCCCGGCAAAAAAACCAAATGCCAAAATGGAACGAAAATAGGGATACCATGTGACGGCTTCGGCAGATGCCGCGAACCCATTTCAGGGATTAAACACTATGTCCGATCAGAGTGCACCTCAGTCCTGGCGAAAACCCCTGCTGATGGTGGAATTTTCCGCCCTGGCAATCTTGCTGGCCTCCATGGGCTGGTTTTCCAGCCGATCGCAGGAAGCCGATCCGCTGCACCCGGCCTGGCTGCTGGTTCCGGCCATTGCGAGTTTGCTGGTTTTCATCAGCTTCATCGGCCTGATGTATCTGCGCTGGGTTGTAGCAGCCGCTGCCGAACGCAGGAGTCGTCATAAAATTGTGTTTTCACTACTGGTGATCACACTTCTTGGCGTCTGGGCGTTCGGCATTGCCAATACCTGGACAAGCCTCTCTGCTGGTCAGGGGTGACCCAAGTGTTCCATGTTCTGCTCGTACTTCTGACCCTGGCGCCGGCGACCCTGCTGGCCCAGAAATCGCCCCTGTCAGCGCCGGCAGAAAATCTGGATGACTGCACGCTGATTGACAGCAGCAATGCAAGGCTCGCCTGCTATGACGACCTCGCGACATCATCCGGCACCAGAACAGAAAGCACAGATCAGGAGGAAGTGGATTCCGGGGTGACCTCCTCTCTGGTTGAGCAGTACATGGCGACGGAGCAGGCCATTTTTTCCTTTTCCGGCAGTTTTGTTGGCCACCGCCCGATGTACATCCTTCCTTTCAGCTATCTGAAAAATGCCAACCGTGAACCCGTCAGTCCCAGAACCGGCGTTTCGACTTATGACTACAAGCTGGACAACCAGGAAGCCAAGTACCAGATCAGTTTCAAGGTTCCCCTGCTGACCGGCCTGCTGGAAAACCGTACAACGCTCTGGTTCGGGTATACCCAGAGATCTTTCTGGCAGCTCTACAACACCGATGATTCGGCGCCCTTTCGCGAGACCAATTTCGAACCCGAGATCTTTCTTCGTCACGCTCTCGGCCTTGACCTTGGTCCGGTCACACTGAGTGGTCTCGCCCTGGGCCTAAACCATGAGTCCAACGGTCAGTCGGAACCGCGCTCCCGTAGCTGGAACCGGATCATGGGCACGACCGCTTTCAGCTATAATCGCTGGCTGTTTATTGTCCAGCCCTGGTACCGTTTACCCGAGTCAGCCAGCGAGGACGACAACGCCGATATCGAGCGTTACCTGGGCCATGCCAATTATCGTGCGATCTATCGCTGGACGGAAGACCGCACCCTTTCGCTGAAGCTGAACAATAATCTTCGTTCTGATAACAGGACTTCAGTTGAGCTTGGTTACAGCTTTCCGATAGGGGGTTCGGTCAAGGGTTTTGTTCAGTATTTCAACGGCTATGGTGAGAGTCTGATTGATTACAATCAACGGGTTCAGAGGATTGGCATCGGGATTATGTTGAATGACTGGCTTTGATTCCCTGGTGCCACCCCGCGCCGCCCCATAGCTATCAGTCAGCCTTCCTTATTCAACCGGTCCATTTCAGCCAGCAACTCTTCTGTTTTCGCTCTCATCAGCGGAATATCCGCCCGTGATTCCACGTTCAGGCGAACAACAGGTTCGGTGTTGGACATCCGCAGGTTGAATCGCCACTCATCAAACTCAATGCTCACGCCGTCGACGTGGGACACCTGTTTTGCGTCCGCGCCGTATTTCGCCTCAATGGCGGCGATCACTTTGGGTGGGTCGGCGATAGTGCGGTTGATTTCGCCACTGGCCGGATAGGCTTCGATGCGGGCATCAATGAGGGAAGACAGGGTCTGGCCGGACTGGCACAGGCGTTCTGCAATCAGCAGCCACGGGATCATGCCGCTGTCGCAGTAGGCGAAATCACGAAAGTAGTGGTGGGCGCTCATTTCCCCGCCATAAACGGCGTCTTCATCGCGCATGCGTTGTTTGATGAACGCGTGCCCGGTTTTGCTTTCGATGGCTTCGCCACCCGCCTGCGCTACCAGATCCAGGGTGTTCCAGGTCAGGCGCGGATCATGGATGACCTTGCCACCGCCGGTTTTGCGCAGAAACTGGTCTGCCAGCAGGCCAACAATGTAATAGCCTTCGATAAACCGCCCGTTTTCGTCGAAGAAGAAGCAGCGGTCGAAATCGCCATCCCAGGCAATGCCCATGACCGCACCGTGTTCGGTCACTGCTTCAACAGTGGCTTCGCGGTTTTCTTCCAGGATGGGGTTGGGCACGCCGTTAGGAAAATTGCCATCGGGTTCATGGTGCACCTTCACGAAATCGAAAGGAAGATGCTGCTCCAGCTCGTCAATCACCAGACCGGCGCCACCGTTGCCGGCATTGACTACAATTGTCCGGGGGTAAAGCGACAATGGGTCCACATATCCCAACAGATGATCGATGTAGGCGGTGGTAGCCTCGAGGGGCTCATAAACCCCCGGTTTCCCGGCATCCGTAAAAGGCTCAAGGACACGGTCGCGGATTTCGTTCAGGCCGTTGTCCGAACTGATGGGCCGGGAGTCGGGGCCGACCATTTTCATGCCGTTATGGTCTTTCGGGTTGTGGCTGGCGGTGACCATGATGCCACCATCCATCCGGTAATGGCTGGTGGCAAAATAGACTTGCTCGGTGCCGCAGAGCCCGATATCAAAAACATCGGCGCCAGCGGACATCAGGCCGGAGCTCAGCGCATCTGCAATCTCGGGACTGGACAGGCGGATGTCGTATCCGACGATCACGCGCCTGGCGCCGGTGATTTCCACATAGGCCCGGCCGATCAGTTCGGCCAGGGCCGGATTCAGTTGGTCAGGTACTCGTCCGCGAAGATCGTAAGCTTTAAAACAGGACAGATCCATTGTCACCTTGACTTACTCCGCTGACGAAGACTGGAGCTGGATGTAATTCTGGATACCCATCTGACTGATCATTTCCATCTGGGTTTCCAGCCAGTCAATGTGTTCTTCTTCGCTGTCGAGAATATGACGGAACAACTCCCGGCTGGTGTAATCGTTGACCTGCTCACAATAGATAATCGCTTCTTTCAGGTCCTTGTGAGCAATCATTTCCAGCTTGAGGTCGCAGGAAATCATTTCTTCGACGTTCTCGCCAATCAACAGCTTGTTAAGATCCTGCAGGTTCGGCAGCCCCTCAAGAAACAGAATCCGCTCGATCAGCATATCGGCATGCTTCATCTCGTCGATGGACTCTTCGTATTCTTTCTCGGCAAGTTTGGATATACCCCAGTCCTTGTACATTCGCGAATGCAAGAAATACTGGTTGATTGCAGTCAGCTCGTTACCGAGGACTTTGTTGAGAAACTGGATAACTTTCTTGTCGCCTTTCATTGCGAATCTCCGTGTCAGGATTTATTCCTCACAAGAATAGCGGTTTCGGCGAGCAGAAAAAATATCAAATGGGAAGAGAATCAAACAGAGCGCGCGGCACAGCGGAAAATGTCAGGCTGGCTGGGCCAGCATATTCGCCATCGCCAGGTAATCAGGCCTGCGAGCCTCCCGCAGAATCTGACGGGCCGTGCAGGCGCAGCGGCCACACTGGGAGCCAACTCCGAGCTCTTTGCCAAGCTGGCGCATGGAATTGACACCGCTATCAGCGGCTTCACGGATCTCGCGGTCGGTTATCCCATGGCAGAGGCAGACGTACATGATGTGGGCCCTTGTCTGATTGAAAGCTACTGAGAATTATTGCCATTTACAATCAGTATTGCAAGTACCCAGCCACATTTTCTGCAAATTAATGTTTACGGCAGCTATCCGGGCTTTGATTTACACTGTCGTCGGT
>NZ_DATFKH010000221.1:0-22090 GCF_035268745.1 Marinobacter sp. | reverse complement strand
TAAAACCCCTGAATCGAATCGCAGCCGAGTGCCCTGAGTTCTGACAACTGGCTTTCGGTTTCCACACCTTCCGCTACCACCTCAAGTTCCAGCGCGCGGGCCAGCTCGATGATGCCTTTCACCATCG
The DNA here is from genome assembly GCF_035268745.1 of Marinobacter sp. Classification (GTDB taxonomy): domain Bacteria; phylum Pseudomonadota; class Gammaproteobacteria; order Pseudomonadales; family Oleiphilaceae; genus Marinobacter. The sequence goes on along the minus strand of NZ_DATFKH010000221.1, from coordinate 21,963 downwards.
CGCGCTTGCGCGGGCTGACATCGACTTCCGCGACGAAAGCCTGGTCGATTTTCAGTTCGCGGAAGGGCAGCTTGCTGAGGTAGCTCAGTGAGGAATAGCCAGTACCGAAATCATCAATGGACAAGCGCATTCCTTTCTGGGCCAGGGCCTCCAGAATGGAACGGACGGGTGCGAAATCGAGCAGGAAGGCGGACTCGGTGATCTCCACCGTCAACGCCTCAATGCCCAGATTATAGTGCGCAAGCCGCTCAAATAACGAGTCGAAGAATCCTTGTCGACGTATCTGGTGAGCGGACACATTAATCGCCACCCGCGGTACTGCAAGACCCTGCTGATGCCATTGCCATATCTGACCAAGCACTGCATCCACCAGTTGCTCCATCAATGGGTGAATGAGTCCGGTTTCCTCGGCCAGGGGAATAAAACGACCGGGGGATACCATGCCGCCCCGGGAAAGCGGCCACCGGGCCAACACTTCCATGCCACAAAGGCTACCGCTGTTCGCGTCAAATTGTGGCTGGTAGTAAGGCACGATGGTGCCATCCTGAATCGCGTCCTTGAGGTCTTTCTCCAGTGCCATGGCTTCGAGTACAAGCCGGCTCATTTCCGCGGAATAGAGCTCAAAACTCCGGTCGGCATCCTTGCGCACCCGCTGCAAAGCCAGATCTGCCTCGCGGCGAAGCCCGTCAGGTGTTTTGGCATCATCCGGGAAAACCGACAGCCCGAGCTTTACCGATACCGACAAGACAGAGCCTCCGTCGAGTTCCAGTGGCTCATCAAACAGCGCGATGATCTCGTGCCCCAAATGGTGGACGCTTTCCGGCGTGTCCAGGTCCTGAGCCAGAAACAGGAATTGATCGCCTTCATAACGCGCCACCATGTCGTTACCGTAAAGGACCGACTGCAGGCGGGCGCCAATCTTTCGTAATGTCTCATCCCCCTTTTTGAAGCCCAGGCTTTCGTTGACCCGGTAAAAACGAATCACGTCCAGTGTACCAACCACCAATAAGCGGCCTTTCTCCGTTGCATATCTGATCGCGTCCTGAAGACGCTCTTCGAAAGTGACGACATTGGGCAATCCGGTAACCCGGTCATGCATCACCAGGTGATGGACCTGGTTCTCGGCCGAACGTTGGTCGGTTATATCCAGAATCAGGCCATCCCAGATCGTGGAGCCGTCATCCAGTCGGCGTGGTTGCGAAATACTGCGTAACCAGCGCAGCTCGCCGCAGGTAGTGTAGGCGCTCAGTTCCATTTCCAGTATCGAGAGACTCTGCCGGGTTTTATCCATGGCATGATAGAGTCGTTCCTGGTCTTCCGGGAGTATGCAATCCAGCACAGCGCGCGGATTGACCCTGGCCCGTTCGGGGTCGACACCGAGTTGTGCGGCCAGATCTCCGCGAAGGAAGTTGTAGACAGCGTCACCACCCGGGCGCTGTACGCGTTGGAATATGCCGCCAGGGAAACGGTCGCCGAGCAGGGTGGCGTCCTGTTGGTGCGCGGCCGGTCGTAATCTGGAGTTCTCCTGGGAGATATCAGAGACAATACTGACCGCGGCTATCGGCTCATCGGTCTCGTCTCGAATAATGCCCAGCATGTTCTCCGTGTCGAACGTGGAACCATCGCGGCGCCGCATTATGAAAAAACAGTGAAAACTGTCCTTTTTCGACTCCAGCATGTGCTCGGATATTGCGCCGAACCGATGAAAGCTGTCGTCATCAACATGCAGCATCTCGGTGGTGTGGCCACGGAGCTCTTCCGGTCGCCAGCCGAAGACACGATGTACGGCATCACTGACCGCGAGGATACGACGCGTCTTCCAGCCCACCAGGAAAACGGATTGGTTATGGGCAAGAAAGGAGGTCCTGATCAGATTCGTCCCTGACAGCTCTGGAATCTTGAACATTCATTCACCACAAGGTTGTGCAGAGGGATTACATTGCTCAATCCAGCTGATCACACCGAGCATACCACGCGGTTGGTCGTGCGTTTGAAGCAGGACTGCCGCCAGAGGAAACGGCTCTCTTCAGGAAACTTTAACAGACCAGGAAAAATCGGGACAGGATAAAAGAACCAGCAGACTTTAGCGTGCTGAGGGCAGCGGCTTTTAACAGGTTTTGATTAATGATATTTGTAGGCAAGAGATCCTGAATTTTATCGGCAGCGAACTGTTATGACGAAGCGAACCATAGGGAATGTCACTATCGAATGTGTGCAGGGTGATATTACTGATCAGCCTGATATTCATGCCATTGTCAATGCGGCTAACGCCGAGCTGCTGACTGGTGGCGGTGTCGCGGGTGCGATTCATCGGGCAGCAGGGCCGGGCCTGGAGGAGGAGTGCAAGCCACTTGCTCCGATCCGGCCGGGTGAGGCGGTAATCACCGGGGCGCACAATCTGCCCAACCAGGCGGTCATTCATTGCCTGGGGCCGGTATATGGCCGGGACAAGCCTGCTGACGAATTGCTGTCGGCCTGTTACCGCAATGCGCTGGACCTGGCTGAGAAACATCAGGCTGCTTCGATCGCTTTTCCCGCACTATCGACCGGTGCTTTCGGCTTTCCCAAGGAGCCGGCGGCCAGGATTGCCGTGGAAACGGTGCATGGTGCGGTAGCCGGACTTTCTTCAGTGCGATTGGTCCGGTTTGTGCTGTTTGATAAGGCAAGCCTTGAAGCGCATGAACGGGTTCTGCGTGAGCTTGCCTGAGCTGACATTCGCAGATCATGCCAGGGTAACAGACAGGAGACCAGATGGCGTTTGAGCACATTGTTCAGGTAAACGACCTGACCAGGCCAGAGCTACCAGCCCTGACCCGCTTTCAGATCTGGGAAGGGCTGGTGCTCAGAGCCCGGCGCCCGGACAAGTTCCTGGTAGGCGTTGACGACTATGAAATTCTCGAGCAGCAACCGGCCTACCTGAAACGATGCCTGCAACTGCCCGGGTTGCAGGTTATCGACGAAGTCAGGTTTTTTCCGGAGACGAGAGTCGAGTACCGGACGCAGCCAACGGAAACGGTTGCGGCTGCAACACTCGTCATGGACATTGAAGAGCCGGAACCGGAATCAATTTTTGTCCGTTTTCGCTATCACTCCGCCAGCATCGAGAACGCGGGCGATACAATGGCGTATGACCAGTTTCTCCATCAGGCCTACGTGGCCACTGATATTGAGACAATTCAGATTATCCGCGAACTGGCGGGGACGGGGGTGTTCTGATGATGGCGCCCGACAGAGTCTGGTCATTGTCCGGCTGTGGGCTGCTTTGAGGCCCAGATTGCCAGTTCTTTTTCGTTCTTGAGTTTTTTCATGGCCGCTCCCGGGCTTGAGACTGCTGTTCAGAGGCTTCCTAGATCTCGATAAACCGCGGCACCAGCATCAGCCCGACTCCTACCGCCACCATTTCCCAGGCACTGCTCGCCAGATACGGATACACTATCATCGCAATGCCGCAGTAACGTGCCACCAGATTCCTGGTTCGTCTTGCGTACATGAAGTACCCAAAACCAATACAGCCAAAGAGCAGCGCGAGTAAGATGTCAGCAGGTTCCATGGGGTGAGATCCTTGAGCAAAACGGGACAGTTCTGTTTCAGATATAATGGTGGCCTGATGTTGGCTGATACGCCAACTTTGTCGACCGGGCTGTCACTCTGTATTTGAGAAATAATCAGCAGGTTATAAAACTTTGCCTCAAGGATTCTGGTGCGATAGCCGACTATGCGCTGGTTGTTGCAGGCAAATCCGGTTGCCAGCAAAACCCCCGAAAAGGAGTAACTCATCATGAGTCTGAAAACCTTGCAAGAGATTGTTGCGGAAACCAAGTCCTCGTTGCATTGCCTGACTCCGCAGGCGGCCCGGGAGTTGCTTTCCGAAAACAGCGATGCCCTTGTGCTTGATGTGCGGGAGCCCGGCGAAGTGGCTGAAAAGCGTCCAGCCGGCACCATCAATATTCCACGTGGTGTGCTCGAGATGAAAATCACCGAACATACAACAGATCCGGACCGGAACATTCTCTTGCATTGTGCGACCGGCGGTCGTGCAGCGCTGGCGGCTGCAGCGCTGACGCATATGGGCTTTCATAACGTCAGCATCATCGACTGCAACTGTGATGAACTGATCACGCATCTCGGTACGGGACACTAGATGGAACTGTTTTATGCTGCGCCCATACCGTTTGTACGGGTTCGCCCGTGGTCACCGCGGATATCAGAGAAACGAGGTGAGGTATCGGATCAACCGGCTAAAGTGGTACCTTCATCACCGCTATCAAGCATTCAGGTCGAGCCTGAAAGCCGAGACCTGGCAGGCCGCCTTCAATCCGGAGTTTGAGTCTTACCCATGAGAATGATTATTCGTTATTTTTTCCGCACCCTGCGCCTGGTGCTTACACCCTTTATGCTGCTCAGCGAAAAGCTCAGCACCCCGCAGGCCATGACCCGCAGCGCTGAAGAACAGGCCCGCGCCGATGCCGCCAGCAAAGATCTCGCTCTGTACCAGTTCAGCGCCTGCCCGTTCTGTATCAAGGTGCGCAAGGAAATCGCCCGGCTCGGCCTGAACATTGAAACCCGCGATGCTCAGCATGACCCCCAGCATCGTTCGGCGCTGGAGGCCGGTGGCGGCCGTATCAAGGTGCCCTGCCTGAGAATTCGCCAGGAGGATGGCAGTGAGCGCTGGCTGTACGAGTCCGACGATATCAAGGCCTTTCTGCAACAGCGATTCGGCCAGGCCTGAGCGCAGTTGCTCACAGGCAATCGTCAGTTGAACTGCGCCCGCGCTCTTGATGACTGACTTACCGGGCAATTCCCGCTCGCGCCGGGTGCCCGGGGTCAGTCGGGAAGCGGGCCTGCTCTGGCCCTGGATGTCAGTCCAGGGCTCGCTGCACGGCGACGTAATGCGTGGCGCTGGTGCCGTCCGTTATCGCCGAGACTTTCCATTCGATCGTGAAAGGTGTGCCATCCTTGCGATAGTTGACCGTGCTGCCATGAAACGTGCGGTTGTTCCGGAGGTCTTCAGACAAGCGATCCGTCACCGCTTTATCAGTGTCCGGGCCCTGTAGCAGCCCGGGAGTCTTGCCCCGAACTTCTTCCGCTTCATATCCGGTCATCTCGGTGAACGCCTGATTGACATAGATTACGACGGAGTTTTTGTGGTCGTCAGTGGCTTCCGTCACCATTACAGAGTCAAAGGTCAGATCAGCAATAGCCTGGAAGAGAGGGGATTGCAGCAGTTCTGTGGAAGTAGTCATATATCTCCGCTGTCGTAGATTGATTGCTCCCGGCTGGCCGCGCCTGCTCTATGAGTACGGTATTTAATGCAGACTGTATCAGTTTTCATCGGGCCCGGTTTTATACCCGGGCCCTGACCTCGTCCCCAACAGCAATGTCACCCCCTTCAACCACCCGTGTAGTAATACCTCCATGACCGCGCATGGCATTGTAACCGCCGGGACCAATCGCAGTTTCCATTTTGCTGCAGGGGTGGCAAAGGCCGGTGTATTCCAGTACCACACTGCCGATCCGGAACCGCTTGTCTTTCAGGGCCAGCAGGTTGATGCCAGAGACCACTATGTTGCGCCGGAAAATGTCCGGGGCAATGGCGCCCCGCTGCGCGCAGGAGGCAATGGCGTGCAGGTGTTCCTGCTGGATCAGGGTGACCTGCCGCTTGCTGTTCTCACGGCCCCTGAATCGATCACCTTCCAGGCCTTTGCCCGGTGTGACCGCTACGCTGTCGAGCACCTTCATGGTTTCATCACGGGCGGGGCGGATGCCGATCCATTCCACTCGTCCGGTCTGCGGGAGGGTGTCGAACAGGGTCTGAAGTGAGGTTTGTTCAGGCATCGGTCAGCGCCCGCTCGCACTGGCAGAACAGTTCTGCCGAAAAAGACGGTTTTCGCTCATCTTGAAATCCTTAATGGCGGGGCCCGGAGGGTCCAGGCCGGTTGCAGAAACTGGCACAGATTATTGCCGGAGTCAGTTTTGACAAGCATCAATTTCCTGTCATGATTATGCGTTATTGTAGGCGTTATTTGGCCGGGTAAAAGTCCCGGCACGGGAAATCTTTATGAGTAATCGCAAGTCCGAGCTTGAAACCCTTCGCGCTGACCTGAAGGCGCGGCTGGAAAAGTATGAGGCCCATCAGCATCGCCATGACGGCGCCCTGGAGAAGGACTCCGAGGAGCAGGCGGTGCAGACCCAGAATGATGAAGTAGTGGATTCACTGGAAGAGGAAGTCCGCTCAGAACTGTGGCAGATCGAACGTGCCCTGGCTCGACTGGCTAACGGGCAGGGTGAGGAGTGCGAAAATTGCGGCGAGAACATAGATCCGCGGCGGTTGCAGATATTGCCTTACACCACTCTGTGTATAAAATGCGCGGAAGCCGCAAGCAATTAGATCTTCCGGCAAGTCTGGTCGTAACGACCGGTGTTCGAGTCCCAATGCAAGGAGTGAACTGGTTATGAGAGCCTCTTTTTCAATGAAGGCCGTCCTGATATTTCTGTCACTGGTGCTTTTGCCGCTGGCGGCTCAGGCGGAGCGGGTGTGGATTGATGTCCGCACGGAAGCCGAGCATCGGCAGGATCATATTGATGGCGATCCGCTCATGCCACACCAGAATATTGTGGCGCAGGTCAGCGAGCAGTTTCCGGATAAAAACAGGGAGATTCACCTCTATTGCCGCAGCGGAAACCGGGCAGGTCAAGCCAAGTCCGCCCTGGAAAGTGCAGGCTACACCAATGTAAAAAACCGGGGTGGCATTGCCGACGCGCGGGAGGCGCGTGACCTCTAGTGTCCCGTCTGGTTAATTCGCAGTAGGTCAACGAATTAACCAGACGGGACACTGGGCCTAACGCTCAGAAGCCCAGCTGCCTTTCGCCAGATCCACAACCCGCCTGACCTCATCGGCCGGGACATCGCCCGGCTCACTGAGCTCGAGCGGGTCATAGTGAAAGACGTACAGGCGGGAGACGAACTCGGCCACCGGTAACGAGGCCTCACCATAGCGCTCGTTGTGGCCGTGGGTGGAGGTAACGATGCCTTGGCCCCAGTCCTGCCCGCTGTCGTTATTGGGGTTGAAAAAGTAGACGCGCATGGTTTTGTCGGCATCCAGCGCAAGCCGCTGGATGGTGATAGCGTGCCAGCCAAGAAAGCGCGTGGCGCTGTCGGTTACCGCAATGCCGGCCGGTTGTGGATTGATGACCGGGATGTTGCCGTTGTAGAGTGGATGGTAGGAAGCATAAAAATCGCGGATAAATCCGTCGAAGTCTTTGAGGCGACCGGTGAATACGTCCACGGCAATACGAAACCCGTGGCCGACATGATCGCCATGGAATTCGGCATTGACCCATTTGTGTGGATCTTCCCCACGCCCGACACTGCGTCGACCCATTTCAAAATAGATGCGATCCAGGAGCGGCACGGTCAGCAGGGATACCGCATCCACTTCCACGGGTGGCTCGGTAGCCAGGCCGGTGCCCAGTTCCCGCGACGATATGCTGTTACCTTCAAAGCGCATTACGATCTCATCGTCCCGCGCCGCCCAGGCAAGGATCCGCAACAGTTCTGCCGGCATGTTGTAGGCCCACATGGACAGGGCGCGGGTGGACTGGCAGGTGGGATAGTTGCCCTGTCCGATGCCCAGCGGGCGGCCAAGCACATTGAGTACGTCGGCGAGCAGAAAGCACTCGGGGGAGCGGCTGCTGCCGAAGACGGCCTCAATCTTCCCGGCGGCGGCCTCGCACAGTGGCAGGCGTATCTGACGCCACAGCGAAGGCGCCAGCGGAGGCGAATACAGGATGCCCCGCTCGAGCATCATCGCGAGGCCGTAGGCACACTGGCTGGTCTCCGGAAACAGGGCCTCGTCAATCAGGCGATGGATCAACGCGGGGTAGCAGTGAAAAGCATCGGCACCGGTATAGCTTAATCCCAGGGCTGTGGGAATCAGCTCGTTCCAGCGACTACGCAGGTAGCGTATGAACACCGGCATGTAGGCCGACACCAGACCGGTATTGTGCATGGCCTGGGCAAAGGCGATGGCCTCCTGCAGCAGGGTGGCATCGTCCATTTCCGCCAGTCGCTCGGCGTAGATTTCAAACCCGGGATCTTCACGGCAACCGTCGGTCGGGCTGAACACGGCGTTAATCAGCTGCACGGCGTCGTCGTTGACTTCGCCACCCGGCGCGTCCGGTTTTTCCAGGCAGACCGCTATCTGGGTTACCATCTGTTTGACGCCATCTACCTGAACCGGGCGCTGGGTCAGAATCCGCCAGACTTCAGCCACCAGATGTTGCAGCAGGTTTTCATAGCCAAGATGCTGAATAAGGTAGTGATACAGATTCTGAACGGCATGACCGAGCCGTTCCGGCCGCAGGCGGTCGCTCTCCTGAAGATTACTGACCACCAGATCAAGGTTCAGCGCCAGGGCCTGAGCGAGAAAGTGGCTGGCGTGTTCCGCCGAGATCGACGGGTGGATGAAGTCGCCTTTCGCCACTGCCAGAAGGCGGATCTGGCTCAGGCTTTCGACCATGGTGGCGGCCGGTTCGCCATGGCGGACTGTGCGTGCGGCCAGGGAAGGGACCAGTGTCTGCGGGTAGTCCCAGTCGCTGCCGCCAAAAAAACCGGCGGCTTCAATATCAGGCACGCGCGCGTAGAGCGCTTCCAGGCCTTCCGGACTGAACATCAGGGGCTTTGCGGTATCGATGACTTCAAAGACCGGCGAGACGCCCGCAATGGCATTACGTTCAGCAAGGCGATGAATGGCTGCGTCCAGTGGCCTGACCAGCTCTTCTGATGCGCCGTTGCTGCGGTTTTCGGGGTCGTGTTTAGCGCTGCACATAGAATCGTATGATTCAGCTAACTTCAGGACATGTCAACCTGGCCTTATGCCCGGGCTGACCTGGTGCATTGCAGTCACCGATGCTGGCAGGGCCGGGGGCTATATCGCCGATCATATTTCTCTTCCGCCGGGACGATATGGAGGCACACCTGAAGGCGTTAGAGACAGGAGCAACCCGATACCTGGTCAAGCCGGTGGACACTCTCCATTTGATTAATCTGCTTGATGCCCTGACCAGCCGGCAGCCGGCGACTCCCGGGTTATACCGGTCTGAAAACCAGCAGCCGGTTGTTCGCAGGCATATTGAAAATCGCCGACAGCACCAGTCCCACTTCCCGGCCCAGTCGCGACAGATCTTCCAGATCCCGGATGCCCATGTGTGGTGCCCGGGCTCTCAGATGCTGGTCAAACTGTCTGTTACTTTCACTGGAAAACTCATCCTGGTTGTTGAATGGGCCATACAGACAAAATGCCCCTCCGGTTGCCAGACGTGCGCCAATATTGCCAAACATCTGTTCAACCTCCCACCACGCCATGATATGGGCGGTGTTCGCTGAGAAGGCCCAGGTGAAGGATTCAACCGGCCAGGGAGACGTGCCGACATCCAGCTCAATGACCGGCAGAATATTGGGCAGCGCCGCCTGGTCCAGCCGGGGGCGGCAGATAGCCACCGCATCCGGACGGTCGGTCGGTTGCCACTGCAGGTGGGGCATTCCATCCGCGAAATGCACGGCATGCTGTGCGGTTCCTGTGCCCACTTCCAGTACTTTGCCCGGCCCGTCAAAGATCTCACGGAGTCGTTCCAGGATCGGGGCCTTGTTGTTCTCACAGGCCTGAGAAAAGGGCAGGCTGGTGGCCATGAAGCTGGCATCCTGACAGGAATGTGTTGGCATGGTATGCCAGTGAACCGGTTTCAGCAATTGCGAAAACGGTCTGCGAATGGCCTGGTATTTGGTTATGATACCGGTGAAATTTTTGTTCAACACACCACTTCTTATGCGGGATCTGCTTTATGAGTCTGGCTATCGCACTACATGTTCTCTCTGCTGTAATCTGGGTTGGCGGCATGTTCTTCGCCTATATGGCCATGCGTCCTGCGGTCGTCGAGGTGATTGACGCGTCACAGCGGGGCAAGCTCTGGTGTCATACTCTGGCCCGGTTCTTTCGGTGGGTATGGGCGGCGGTGATCCTGCTTCTGGTGACCGGTTACTGGATGGTCTTCAGTGTGTTCGGTGGCATGGCGGGTGCCGGCTGGCATATCCACGCCATGCAGACGCTGGGGATTGTGATGATCCTGCTCTATCTTTACGTCTATTTTGCCCCCTTCCGGCGGTTGCAGCAGGCCGTTGCCAACCAGGATCCACAGGAAGGCGGGCGCCAGGTGGGGCAGATTCGCAGGCTGGTGGGTACCAACCTGATTCTTGGGCTGATTGTGGTGGCGATCGGCGCCGGTGGGCGGTATCTTTAAACCCGGCAACAGCGTCACCAAAGGATGTTATCAGGTTGCTGAGGTCAACGATGCTCTGCTCCGGCGCCACTGCTGTTGCCATGAAATGGTCCGCGCTGGTCATCAGGACCCGGGTCCGGGTCCGGTCACCGAACGGCCGGATTGCCAGTGGCAGGCAGAGAGGAGGTCTGGATGGCTAATGTGAAACCGGGCGGCCTGGGCCTCAAAATGCGGCTGTTTCAGATCATTTTCGAATCTGACACCCGCCTCGGCAAGAGCTTCGATATTTTTCTGGCTTTGCTGATATTTGTCAGTGTCGGGATAATTCTTCTGGACAGTGTTCCGGAATATCATGCCCGCTTCGGTGAGCTGTTTTACCGGTTGGAGTGGGGCGTGACGCTGCTGTTCACCCTTGAACTCGGCCTGCGTATTTATTGTCTGGAAAAACCGAAGCTCTATCTGAAAAGCTTCTATGGTGTTATCGACGTCCTGGCCGTTATGCCAACCTGGCTGGCACTGCTGTTCCCGGGCGCGCAGACTCTGGTCGTATTGCGCCTGCTGCGTACTCTGCGTCTGTTCCGGGTACTGGAAATGATGACGGTTGTGGGGGAGGGCCGCCTGCTGCTGGACGCACTGATTCGCAGCCGGGACCAGATCCTGCTGTTTCTGTTCACAATGCTGATAATTGTGACCATCTTTTCTTCCCTTCTCTATCTGATTGAGCCGGTAGAAGCGGGCTTTTCCAGTATTCCCAGATCCATTTACTGGGGGGTGGTGACACTGACAACGGTCGGCTATGGCGATATAACACCGGTTACAGCCTGGGGACAGTTTATCTCCATAATGATCATGTTGGTGGGTTACTCGATTATTGCGCTTCCCGTTGGCGTTTTTTCCGCCGAGGTCATTCGTGCTCTGCGTGCCGAGCGCTACTCCGATGAAGCCTGCCCGGGATGCGGTAGACATCGACACGAAAGGGACGCGAGATACTGTAAATACTGCGGTACCTGGCTTGACGAAGAGAAGCCCGAGCCCAGGACCTCGAAAAGCTAGGGTTCATGGGGTCCGGACCGGCTCTGGCGCTGATGATCGAAGACTGACATCAGGCAGAATCCAGAAATGTGTCCTAACATTGGTAAGACAGGTTCACTATTAAAGAAGTGAGTCGCGAACGTCATCAATGTATTTTATGACGCCATTTGATTGGGATATCGTAAGTTTGCCGGTTACGATGAGGTTCGGTGTGGAAGGTCAGGGATTCGGAGGTTCAGGATGAGCGACAGATTATTTGGCGAGGATGTGCTTTTCTTTCAACGACTGCTGAAGTCGGAAGGCTTTTATCGCGGCGCGCTGGACGGGTTGTGGGGCCCTCTTTCCGAGGCAGCCGCTGGCGCTTTTGATGCCGAGTATGAAAAACTGAAGGACAGACTTGGCACCTTTGACCGGCGCACGGAACAGAAGATTTCGTCCCTCTCCATCCGGGCTCAGAGTGAAGCTCGCGAGTTCATGACCCGGGCGTTGAGCCGGGGTGTGAATGTGAAAATTATCTCCGGAACCCGTACTTACCAGGAGCAGAATTCACTCTTTCGCCAGGGTCGCTATGGTAACCCTGGCCCGGTGATCACGCGGGCACGGGGTGGCCAGAGCAATCATAATTTTGGCATTGCCTGGGACATCGGTATTTTTGCGGAAGACGGGGCCTATTCGACGAATCAGAGCGATTACGATGCGGTCGCCGAATACGCCACCGGTCCGCTGGTGTGGGGCGGCAGCTGGCGTTCGTTCAAGGACTCTCCACATTATCAACTGGCAACGGCCGAAACCCGGATAAGCTGGGTTCGCAGTCGCTTTGAGCAGGGCGAACCCTACGTAGTCTGAGGCTTATGGTTACCGGGGCAGACCGCCGCCCACAGCCCCCGTGAGGATGCTATCTGCTGGGACGGGATGCAATATCCACAACCTGTCCGTTGCGCAGTCTGACAACCTGCCGGAACTGATTGTCTGAAAAGTCGTATAACCACTCCTGAACCAGCACAGCTTGCCGGGTTTGCCAGCTTTTCGCATGCCGTTGGCTGGATGGGAACTGCCATTCCACCCTTCTGGATTCGGGTTCGCCGCAGCGCGCAATCAGTTCGTATTCAGTTCTGGCGTGCCTGAGGGTATTGAGATCGCAGCTTGGTGAGTCGGAAACGTGGAAGCCGTAGCCCAGGTCATCAACTCGGGCGAGCGTGCCATTGCGAAAGACCATACGCCGGATAAAGCGCTGCGGGCCCGGGTTGTAATACCAGTGTTCTACGGTCTGAACCACGCCAAGTCCGGGAATCGTCGTCGTTGGGTATTCCGCGACATAGTCCGGTGGTCCGCAGCTTTCCTCTACCTCAATGGGCCAGGCTCCCTCATTGACCAGCGAACTGCCGCAGCGAGTCGCGCTCTGGCCGGCCTGGGCAAGGGTGGCGAAGGCAACCAGCGCCAGTAATTGGTGAAGCCTGATCATTGTCTGACTTTGCTCCGGTTTCTAGCCCGGCCCTTCTGTGCCAACCTGATCGTTTTCAAATCTGGCGTGGGTGCCGTCGCAGAACGGTGCATCGCTGGTGTGTTTGCACTGGCACAGGAAGGCTTGCCCATTTTCTTCGGCCTCATAGCGTTTGGGGGTAAAACCCGTTCCTGCGTGGGAGCCGTCGCAGAAGGGCTGGCCACTGGAGCGTCCACAGACGCAGAACATGTATTTCTTGCCTTCTTCCAGCGTGACTTTCTTGGGTTTGTTGTCCGCAATGATGGGGTTGCTCATGGGCTCTCTCCTTGGTTGTTGTAATGGAACCGCCACGGCAGGCAATCAGCAATCTCCAATCTTGCTTAAAGCGCTCACAGGATGGAGGGCGACCGTTGCTACCCGCGTATTGCAGGCAGCACGGACACCAATTAAGCCACAAGAGCCAGCGGTTGCAATGACAACCGACTCTGGCGGTATTACATGTAAACACCGCCGTTCACGTTGATCTGCTGGCCGGTGATGTAGTCTCCCTCTGCTGCCAGGAACACCACCGCGCGGGCGATTTCCTCGGGCTGACCAAAACGAGCCATGGGTATGCGGGCAATGATCTGCTCGCGGATATTCTCCGGTACCTGGGCGAGCATTTCGGTCTCGGTGAAGCCGGGAGCAATGGAATTGACCGTGATGCCGTTTTTGGCCGTTTCCAGGGCCATGGTCTTGGAAAATGCGATGATACCGCCCTTGCTGGCCGCGTAGTTGGCCTGCCCGAAGTTACCGGCCTGCCCAACGAACGAGGTGATGTTGATGATGCGACCGAATTTCTGGTCCAACATGGTTTTCAGTACTTCGGAGCATGTCGCGTAGACACTGCCGAGGTTGGTATCAAGGACCTCGTTCCAGTCTTCATCAGTGAGTTTTTTCATCGACTTGTCGCGGGTGATGCCGGCGTTATTGACCAGGATGTCGATGCGCCCCCACTGCTCCTTGACCTGCTGTATCAGGCTCCGGGCCGCTGACATGTCGGAAAGATCTGCCTGGATTGCCAGTGCCTTGACGCCTTTGGCCTCAATTTCCTTGAGGGCTTCATCTGCGTCAGACTGACGTGAGCGGTAGTTGATGGCAACGTCGGCGCCGCGCGCGGCCAACTGCAGTGCAATGTGGCGGCCGATGCCACGAGAGCCGCCGGTGACGATGGCTACTTTACCCTTTAGATCTTGCATAATGTTCTCCTTGAGTCTTTTTTTTGTTCACAGTGGAGTTTTATCGATTTTTTTTAAAACGCCAGCTTCAAGCTAGCAGGCCATTTTTGAGCCGACAAGAAATAAACGCAAGATGTTGCTTTACCTTGAGCCTGCCTCGACCCGTGACAGAAACTCCCTGATATGCTGGAACGCTTCCTCTGCTTCCGGTATCAGCGGTGTAAACAGGTGCCATACATGTACCATTCCAGGCCAGGTTTCAATTTCAACGGGCGAGCCGGCCGACCGGGCTTTTGCCGCATAGCGTTCGGCGTTTTCCAGTAAAATTTCCGATTCGCTGGCATGGATAAGTGTTGGTGGCAGATTCCGCAAATCCCCACGCAGAGGCGATGCCAGCGGGTTGGAAGGTAGTACGCGCATGCCCATAACTGTGCCCCACCACAGCAGTGGCGGCGGAATCCGGGACAATTTTTTAACAGTTGGCCCCAGCATGACATCGGTTTTCAGATTGGGCTGGTCGCCGAGGGAGGAAAGTATCAGTTCGGTGGACGGAGATAGTGCAATCGCAGCATCCGGAGGGTGCAGACCCTGGTCACGTATCCACGCGATCAGCCCCAGGGTATGACTGCCGCCAGCAGAGTCCCCCGCCACGACGATGAAGTCGGCCGGGGCCATCCCGTCCGGGCCATTTTCCAGCATCCATTGGTAAGCCTGGCGGCAGTCCCTGATGCCGTCCATATATTGGTTTTCCGGCATCAGCCGGTAATCGACGGCGAATACGCAGGCCCGGGCCAATTGCGACAACCGGTCGGTGATGGCGCGATGGCTTTTGGGGCTGCCGGCGATCCAGGAGCCGCCGTGAATATAGAGAATGCGACGGCCCGGCTTTGCCCTGGGCGCAATGACCCACTCTCCCGGAGGAGCGTCGCTGGCCGGGGTCCGGATTTCGGAGGCCAGCTCAAGGTCATCTCTCATGTTGTCCATATAGTTACGCAATGCCTTTACCCGAGCGCGGCCATGGCGCCCTTTAGCGGCCGTATGCAGACCCTTGACCATTGCGATAACCTGCCGATGGGCTTCACTTTCCTCGGGGCGGGGGAAAGCTCCGCTGTCATTTCCGGCGCCCCGATTCCGGCGCAGGATGAATACTGCGGCAGCAATCAGTGTGACCAGGATCAGTCCGAACCAGAAAACTACGAACCAGGCGACTCCAAATATCATAGGCAGACTTTATAGGGTTTTTGACAGGGTTTGTGGGGTTCTTTCATGAGCGTGACATTGGCCTGCAGCAGAATCTGAAAGCATCCGCTCAGGCAAAATCATATTTCCCGCCCTTTTCGAGGGCTCGTTGATAAGCAGGTCTGGCGTGCACTCTTTCAACCCAGGCTGTGATGTGGGTCCGGTTGTCGCCGACCATACCCCGGGCAACGGCGGCTTCCAGCGGAAAACTCATCTGAATATCCGCCGCGCTGAGTTGGTTTCCCAGAAACCAGGTGTTCTTTGCCAGGTGGGACTCGACAAAATCCAGGTGGGTTTTGATCATCGGGCCGATGAACGTTGCCGTGGTTTTGTCGGCGATGCCCTTTGCCACTGGTCTGATAAAGAATGGCATCGGGCTGGTTTTTACCTTTTGGAACACCAGCCGCAATACCAGCGGCGGCATGAGCGAGCCCTCAGCGTAATGCAACCAGTAGGTGTAATCAAGCCACTGCTGGCCGCCACCGGCCGGCAGCATGGTGTCCTTGCCATAGGTGTTGGCAAGATATTCGATAATGGCGCCGGATTCAGCCACCACCAGATCGCCGTCGGTGATCACCGGTGATTTGCCCAGCGGATGTATTTCCTTGAGGCTGGCGGGTGCCAGCATGGTTTCGGGGTCACGCTCGTAACGCCGGACCTGGTAGGGCACTCCAAGTTCTTCCAGCATCCAGAGAATGCGTTGTGAGCGGGAATTACTGAGATGATGGACTGTAATCATGTATCAACTGTCCCTGGTTTATCCGGCGCCTGGTTCCAGTCTGCTGTCGGGCATTGACTGAAACCATATCAAAAACCGATCATTACAGGCAGACCTTTATTATAATCATCAGCATTGTGTGAACCCGGGCCCAGAATGAGCAGGTCAGATATCAAGCCCGGGTTCAGCCACAAAATGGTTTGCCGTCGGAAACAACAACTTCTAGTCTGATAAAGCTAACGCTGAGGCTGGTGCGCAAGTGCCGGAGAGAAAATCGTGAAGTCGTTATCGAGTACAGGATTTGCTTTTTTTGGCGCGTCCCTGATTGCAATCAGTTACGGGCTTGCGCGCTTTGCCTTTGGTCTTTTTGTGCCGCCCATTCGCACCGAACTGGGTCTGACTCCCGGCCTGATCGGTATCATCGGTGCATTGCCGCTTGTCAGCTTCGTGCTGGCCACGCTGGTTGCTCCGCTTGCAGCCGATCGCCTCGGCGCCCGCAATACGGCAGTGCTTTCCGGTGGTTTTGGTGTGATTGGACTGGGGCTGATCAGCCAGGCTTCTGGCGCGCTTTCGCTCGGGGTGGGGGTGTTTGCCTGCGGTATCTGTACCGGTCTGATGATGCCGGCGCTGACAGCAGCCATGCAGGTGCTGGTTGATCGTTCGGTGCATGGGCGGGTCAGTTCCGCGATGAATGCGGGCACCAGTATCGGTATCATGATTGCCGTACCGACGGTTCTGTTCATGGCCGGCCTCTGGCGCTACGCCTACATTTCTTTCGCCATTCTTGCGGCGATCGGGGTTCTTGCTGCCTGGTATTTTATTCCCTCGGTGTCCCGGGTTGCGCCTTCGAATGCGGCGCCGCCGGCGCCAATCACTGCGCTGCAGTGGTGGCGGCTGTTCAGGCTTTCGCTATTTGCTTTCGTGATGGGATTCGTCTCCGCCGCTTACTGGATCTTTGCGCCCGATCTGGTGGTCACCCTCGGCGAAATGCCCTCTGCGGCAACCGGGTGGCTCTGGCTGGCGGTTGGTTTCGCCGGGCTCGGGGGCGCAGTGGTGGCTGATCTTGCCGATCGAAACAACCCGCCCGTGACTCAGGCGCTGATGCTGACGATGCTGGCCGCCAGCCTGTCATTGTTGGCCGCCAGCCCCAGCCAGACATTGCTTGCGGCATTTTCCGGGCTGGTTTTTGGCCTGGCCTATATGAGTCTCACGGGTCTCTATCTGATGACAGGCATCCGGCTGTTGCCGGGCCGGTTGTCGATGGGTCCGGTGCTGCCATTCCTCGCGGTTTCGCTCGGTCAGGCGGCCGGCTCACCGATCGTTGGCCTGCTGGTGAAGAACTTTGGCTACAGTGATGCGTTTGCCGCCTTCTCCGCTATCGGTATCGTGTTGGCACTGCTTTCGCCGCTGTATCCGCGTTACATTGATCAGGCGCCCCCAGAGCCGGCGGAAGAGGAGACCGGCCTGCAGGCGGCCTACGACTACCAGCTTCAGGACGAGCATGGCGAACCCTATACTTACGACACTGAAGAAAGCGCTGATGATCAGTCAGTTTCCGGGAATCAGAACAAAGAAAGGTCTGAATCGTGATGGCTTTCGATTTCCTGCGTGGATTTCTGAGGGAACCTGGCCAGGTGGCGTCAGTGGTCCCCAGTTCACGATTTCTCGAGCAGCGTATCGCCACGGCATCAAATCTGGCTGCGGCCAGGCGGGTGGTGGAGCTGGGGCCCGGAACCGGGGGTACTACCCGGGCGTTTCTGCGGCATCTTGGTCCGGATGCACAACTGCTTTCAATCGAGGTGAGTTCTTACTTCCATGAACTGCTTGGCCAGATCGATGACCCGCGCTACATCAATCATCTGGGGAGCGCTGATGAGATTGCAGAGATTCTGAAACTGAACGCAATGGGGCAACCCGATGTTATTATCTCCGGCATCCCCTTCTCGAAAATACCGGAGGCCGTTGCTACCCGCGTGGTGCAATCAGTAAGGGATAACCTGGCCGAGGGGGGGCGCTTCGTTGCGTATCAGTTCCGCGCGGATGTCGCCGTGATTACCAACCCGATCATGGGCAGGCCTGCAAGCTGTTCACTGGAACTGCGAAATATCCCGCCGATGCGGGTCTACAGCTGGCTCAAGACGCAGAATTTCTGAGCCGAGAGTTACTTTCCCCGGAGATTCGCCATGGGCACACTGCTGACAATCCTCGCTGTTCTGTTTCTGGGCCTGATCATCGTTGTTCCGTTGATTGAAAAATACGCCCCCAAGGGCGACAGCCGGGACTACAGCCATATCACCCGGTGGATCCTGCCCCTGGTGGCGCTGCTGATCGTGTTACAGCTGCTCCGGCATTATTTTATGTAAAGCGTTTAAGGCTTTTGAAAATGTCGGGCACCTTGAGCGGCAGCAGTGCCTTGGCGCCTTTTATGAGCCGGATCGCAATATTAACCCGTTTATACCAGAGCAAACGCTGAATTTTTTTCTTCATCGGGTGATAGCCTTCCAGGTAAAGTTCGTCCACACAGTCGGAGTTGTTGGTGAGGCTGTAACCGCCCAGATCCAGTGGCACTGCTATATCCGCTTTTTTCAGTTGTTTGCGGGTATTGAAGTCGATACCGATGTTGATGGCGTTGCTGATCACATCAAACGTATTCTCCGGCTTCGGATAGCGGGAGACGTGGCTCAGGTCAATGGCCACGATAATACCGGCGTCCATTTGCTTCAGGGGCGATATCGGGACATTTTCAACCAGGCCTCCGTCTACCAGAATCCGGCCATCTACCTCAACCGGAACAAACAGGCCGGGCACGGCCATGGACGCACAGACGGCATCGGCCAGATTGCCCTTTCTGAAAATCAGTTGCTCGCCGGTTTCGATATCCGTTGCGCAGATAGCCAGAGGAATGTCGGCATCTTCAATGCGGCAATCCCCCAGATCCCGATGAATCATTTCGCGAATGGTTTTGGTACTGAAGAGACCACCGCGTTCCAGAGTAAAATCGATAATCTTGGACAGATTCAGCGTGGAACAGATCGTCAGGATGGACTCCGCCGGGCGGCCAAAGGCGTGATAACTGGCGACCAGAGCCCCTACGCTGGTTCCTGAAATACAGTGAATCTTTATTTGCTCTTCCTCGAAAGCTTTCAGCACGCCAATATGAGCAATGCCCTTGGCAGCGCCGCCGCCGAGTGCGAGACCGATACGGGTATTAAAGGGATTGAGTTTCATGAATCAGCCTGTTGGGATTTCAGCGGAAGTTAACAGAGCAAGTCTAACAGACTGGATTCACGGACAGGATCAATCAGGCAAATAATGCGGAGCTGTGACTGGCATTGTCTTTTCCGCCATCAGGTCCGCCAGGCTGCTAAGCTCGTATTGAACTATCAGCCAGCTTACACGGATTTCAACAGCTTATGTCCGACAAAGATTTATCCACCAGATCCGATAAACAGTCCATCGACCAGTTTATCGAGAAGGTCCGTACCTTGCCCCAGACCGGTGCGGGGCCAGGTGGCAAACCGGGGCGACTGATCTTCGCCCTCGACGCGACCGGCAGTCGTGAGCCGACCTGGGATCAGGCCTGCCACCTGCAGAGTGAGCTGTTCATGGCGACCCGGGATCTCGGTGGACTGGCGATTCAACTGTGTTATTACCGTGGTTTTGGCGAATTCCGGGCCACGAAGTTTGTGAATGAGACCAGCCAGTTGCTGAATCTGATGAATGGCGTCTCCTGTCTGGGTGGCCGCACCCAGATTGGTCGGGTACTGGCACATGCCGTGAAGGAGACCCGGGCAGAACCCGTCAGGGCTGTGGTGTTTATCGGGGACTGCTGCGAAGAGCCGGTTGACGAGCTTTGCCATATTGCTGGCGAACTTGGCATGCTGCGGACCCCGGTATTCATGTTCCATGAAGGTGCCGATGCTCACGCCAGGGCTGTATTCCAGCAGGTGAGCAAGCTGTCCGGCGGCGCCTATGCCCCCTTTGACCGCAACAGCCCGCAGGTGCTTAAGGATCTTATGGCGGCTGTAGCGGTCTATGCGTCCGGGGGGACCAAAGCATTGCAGGATTTTTCCAGCCGCAGTTCCCCGGAAGTCAAGCGCCTGACCCAACAGATCAGATAGCAAAAACCGGGAGAGTCTCAGTGCCATTAACGCTGCTGGTTATCGTAATGACCATTGTCGCCTGGGTATGGCTTCGCAGCCAGCCGCCCAGCCAGCGCAAACCGGCAATTATCAAGCTGGTGTTGATTGCGGCTATCGCGCTGGTCGTTCTGCTGGCGGTGACTGGCCGGCTGCATTTTATTTTCGGTTTGCTGGCGTTTCTTTTACCGTTGCTGCGCCGGATGCTGCCATCCTTGCTGATGGGGCGCATGGCAGGAGCAGGGGGAGCTAAAGCGAAAGCGGGCAACCAGTCTCACGTTGCCAGCGATATTCTGGATATGAGTCTGGACCATGACTCCGGCATCATGAGCGGCAGCATCCTGAAAGGGCCCATGAAAGGGCGCGAGCTGGCGGACCTGGGCGAGAGTGAATTTCTCGAGCTGTTGCAATACTGCCGTGAGCAGGACCAGGACTCTGCCCGGCTGCTGGAAACCTACCTTGACCGCCGGTTCGGTGATTCCTGGCGGGCTGACGATGATGCCGGCGCTGACAGGGCTGATGAAGATAACAGCGGGCAATCTGGCGATAGCACCAGGGCCGGTGGCCCGCTGACCATAAACGAAGCGCAGGACATTCTGGGCGTCGAGCCCGGCGCCAGCCGGGACGAGATCATTCGGGCCCACCGCCGGATGATGCAGAAAATGCATCCGGATCGGGGCGGAAGCAATTATCTTGCGGCCCGGATCAATGAAGCCAAAGAGCGGTTGCTGAATGAAACCTAGACAGTGTCCCGTCTGGGCTCTCAATGCGCTCAGTGGCTCAGCAGGTTAACGAAGCAGCCAGACGGGACACTGGCAGCCGGGCAGTTTCAGAAAGAGTGGCCGAGAAGCCCGAGTACACCCAGAGTGATCAGGTAGCCGGCAACGATATAGTTAAGCAGCTTGGGGAACACCAGAATACCGATGCCGGCACCAAGGCTGATCAGCGGTGCGAGTTCGATATGTAGGGTCATAGCGGGTTATCCTGTCTCGTATTGTCGGTTTCTGCCCCGGCAGTCTGGCACCTTAAAGCGAACATCCGGGAGTATGTTCGCCATTCTGCCTGTGTCTGGTAATGACAGCCAGACTGATTACGGTTATTTATTACCAGCTTGCGGAAGCCATCGCTGCAAGCAAGGGCGATTGCGCGGTGCGGACTGGTAAATACATAGAGAAAAGCTTTGAGAGTATGTAAAGTTCATAGCCGGGACCGACTATACACTTACACCGTCGCCGGGAGTAACACCCCATGAAAACAGCCGCCAGTCTTGCAGCGCTCCTGATTCTGTTCAGCCCCGCCAGCTGGGCCCAGGACACGGATTACGACAAGCGCAACACGCACATTTTCTGCTCTTCCCACCTGGCCCTGGTGATTGACTCGCTGGATGAAGAGGGACGTGGATACCAGGCCCTTGCCTCGCTGTCACGCATGCATCGGGATGCGGGCAGAACATTGGGGGCAACCAAAGAGCACTTTGACCAGGTCGCCGGATACCTGGAAAAAGTGCGCAATGACGACCAACAGAAATGGAACAGTCTGTCCGCCCAGAGCAAAAGGGTCTGCCTGCCCAAATCTGATGACTGACCAGTGTCCCGTCTGGCTAATTCGTTGACCTACTGCGTCGCGCCTTTCGGGAGCCACTGAGGAGTTTGATAGCCGTGTTGCGCTGACTCGATTTGGAACCACCAAACCTTCGCCATCGCGCCTTGCTCTCAAACTCCTCAGTGGCTCAGTAGGTTAACGAATTAGCCAGACGGGACACTAGCTCCGGGTCAGGGCAAAACTGAGTAGCCAGCGACTGCCGCGCTCAATTTTCGAAACACCATGCTGGTATAGATCAGGACGGAACAGATATAGCCGTCCGAACAGGTTGAACATGTTTTTCTCACAGAAAAACTCGCC
>NZ_DATFKH010000220.1:0-3709 GCF_035268745.1 Marinobacter sp. | reverse complement strand
CTGCGGGGTCCAGCCAGCAATCACAGATTGCTGTCGTTCAGCTGTCGCATGAAGCTTTGCTTCATAAGCGCTCGGCTTCACCCATGTAGGCTCGGATGCAGCATCCCTGCTGCATACGGTCCTGAATGGACGTGTCCGCCTGCTTTCTTTCAGCTTGGTATGACCTCTCAATCTCACTGCCTGCCCCGCGTAATCGCAAAATCTGTGAACAAAACCCCCTACAAATTTCGACGCTTGCTATTGACAATTCTGTGTTCCTAAACGTATGTTTCAAACAAGTGTTTAATTTGCGGTCCGGCCATGTTCCCGGGCTACGCGGTTAGACCGGCAAGAACAACGTGATGCTGCCTGCGTGGCCGCGAATGATCATCCGAGGTGAAGCACAATGCCTGATTACAAAGCGCCCCTGCGCGACATCAAATTTGTAATGTCCGAGTTGCTCGACAGCGAGCAGCATTACGCCAGTCTGAACGGTGGCGAGGATGCCACCCCGGATATGGTAGACGCCATTATTGCGGAGGGAGCCAGATTCTGTGAGCAGGTACTGTCACCACTGAATCAGGTAGGCGACCGCGAAGGATGCAAACTCACTGATGGCAATGTGAAGACCCCGACCGGTTTCAAGGAAGCTTACCAGCAGTACGTGGAAAGCGGCTGGCCGTCCATGACCGCCGATCCGAATTACGGTGGCCAGGGCCTTCCTCACTCGCTCGGTCTGGTGATGAGCGAGATGGTCGGCACCTCTAACTGGTCTTTCGGCATGTACCCGGGCCTGAGTCATGGCTGTACCAACACTATCGAGACCCACGGCTCGGAAGAGCACAAGCAGACCTACCTGACCAGGCTGATCAGTGGTGAGTGGACTGGCACCATGTGCCTGACCGAATCGCACTGTGGCTCTGATCTGGGTACTCTGCGTACCAGGGCCGCGCCGAATGCCGATGGCTCCTACAGCATTACCGGAACCAAGATCTTTATCTCTGCCGGCGACCACGACATGGCAGAAAACATCGTGCACGTGGTGCTGGCTCGTCTGCCGGGTGCGCCGGAAGGCACCAAGGGAATTTCCCTGTTTATCGTGCCCAAGCGCCTGCCGAACGAAGATGGCTCCGCTGGCGATCGCAACGCGGTTTCCTGTGGTTCCCTTGAGCACAAGATGGGCATTCATGGTAACGCCACCTGCGTGATTAACTTCGACGGTGCCAAAGGCTGGCTGATCGGGCCGGAAAACCGGGGCCTGAACTGCATGTTCACCTTCATGAACACCGCCCGTATCGGTACTGCTATCCAGGGTCTGGGCGCCGCCGAACTGGGCTTTCAGGGTTCTCTGGCCTACGCCAGGGATCGCCTCGCCATGCGCTCGCTGAGTGGCCCGAAGAATCCTGACGGTCCGGCTGACCCGATCATTGTTCATCCGGACGTACGCCGCATGCTGCTGACCCAGAAGGTCATTGCTGAAGGCGCCCGGGCCCTGATCTATCTGGCTGCCCAGCAGGCCGACCTGGTCGACGGTGGCAGGACCGAGGAAGAACGCAAAGCGGCCGATGAAGTCCTGGGCTTCCTGACCCCTATCGCCAAGGCCTTCCTGACTGAAATCGGTTTCGAGTCGGCGAACCTGGGCATGCAGGTATTCGGTGGTCACGGTTTTATCTCCGAATGGGGTATGGAGCAGAATGTCCGTGACGCCCGTATCGGCATGATTTACGAAGGTACCACCGGTATTCAGGCGCTTGATCTGCTGGGCCGCAAGGTGCTGATGACCCGGGGCGAATCCCTCAAGGGCTTCACCCGCCAGGTTCACCTGTTCTGCAAGGAAAATGCCGACAACGAACAACTCAGGGAATTCATCGAGCCGCTGGCGGCGATCAATAAAGAATGGGGCGAGCTCACCACAAAGGTTGGTATGACGGCGATGGCGAATCGCGAGGAAGTCGGTGCCGCATCTGTGGATTACCTGATGTACTCGGGTTACGCCGTATTCGCGTATCTCTGGGCGCGGATGGCCAAAGTTGCTCTGGACCGGATGGTTGAAGGTACCACAGAGGAGATGTTCTACAATGCCAAGGTGCAGTCAGCCCGGTTTTACTTCCGGCGCATGCTGCCAAGGGCCAGGACTCACGCAGAAACCATGCTGGCTGGCGCTGACAGCCTGATGGACATGCCCGAGGAAGCCTTCGCCTTTTAACGCGGGGTGGGATGTTACTAATGAAGATAGAAGCAAGCGTACAGGGACGTATTTACAGCGTGTTCTGGAAAGACCTGTCCGCTTGCTTGAGCACGGATAAGTAAAATCCCGGCAAAGACTCATGAGACGGCGGGCTTATTGAGTTAGAATGGCGGCCCTTGCTCGATTGAATGACGATTGGATTCTGGAGACATTAGATGGCTGATTATCAGGCGCCCCTGCGTGAAATGCGTTTTATTCTGAATGAGGTGTTTGATGCACCCGCACTCTGGGCATCCCTGCCGGGAGTGGCGGAAAACGTAGACCCGGAGACGGCCGACGCCATTCTCGAAGAAGCCGCAAAAATCACCAGTGGCGTACTCGCCCCTCTGAACCGCGAAGGGGATGAGCAGGGCTGCAGTTGGAAGGACGGGGAAGTCACCACCCCGGAGGGCTTCCGCGAAGCCTACCAGACTATTGTGGAAGGCGGCTGGAACGGCCTGGGGGGCAATCCCGAGTTCGGTGGTATGGGAATGCCGAAGACCCTTGTGGCCCAGTTTGAAGAGATGATGCAGGCTGCCAACATGGCTTTTGGTCTGGCACCGATGCTGACAGCGGGCGCTTGCCTGGCACTGGATGCCCACGGCAGCCAGGAACTCAAGGAAAAGTACCTGCCGAATATGTATTCCGGCGTCTGGTCCGGCGCGATGGATCTGACCGAGCCCCATGCCGGTACCGACCTTGGCATTATCCGCACCAAAGCCGTGCCCAATGATGATGGATCCTACAGCGTCACAGGAACCAAGATCTTTATTACCTGGGGCGAGCATGACATGGCCGAAAACATTGTCCATCTGGTGCTGGCGAAGCTACCGGATGCACCGAAAGGCCCCAAGGGCATCTCAATGTTCCTGGTCCCCAAGTTTCTGGTCAAAGGCGACGGCTCTCTGGCCGATCGCAACCGGTTAAGCTGTGGTTCTCTGGAAAAGAAAATGGGCATCAAGGGCTCTGCCACCTGCGTCATGAATTATGATGGCGCAAAGGGCTGGCTTGTGGGGGAGGAAAACAAGGGCCTGGCGGCGATGTTCACGATGATGAACTATGAGCGTCTTGGCGTTGGCATCCAGGGCATGGGCGCGGCTGAGGCCTCACTGCAGAGCGCTCGCGAATACGCCCTCGAACGTATCCAGAGCCGCGCTCCTACGGGTCCGCAGCAGCCGGAGAAAGCCGCAGACCCGATTCTGGTGCATCCGGACGTGCGGCGCATGCTGCTAACCATGAAAGGCTATGTTGAAGGCGGTCGCGCCTTCTCTACCTACGTCGCCCAGTGGCTGGATATATCCAAGTACTCGGAGGACGACGGGCGCCGCAAGCAAGCCGAAGGGCTGGTTGCCCTTTTGACGCCGGTCGCCAAAGCCTTTCTGACCGACCGGGGTCTGGACACCTGCATCCTCGGCCAGCAGGTATTCGGCGGCCACGGCTTCATCCGCGAGTGGGGCCAGGAGCAGCTGGTACGCGACTGTCGCATCACCCAGATCTATGAAG
>NZ_DATFKH010000219.1:0-2823 GCF_035268745.1 Marinobacter sp. | reverse complement strand
TGTTCAGCGTCCTTCAGCGTATCAAGGTTGGTAAGCGAGCGTGTCAGCAGGTCTGCAAGAGCTTCGGCGCTGTGCCCATCACTTATCATTGTCGCCGGGAGAATGTCCCGGGGAACCGATACTGGCGTCGATACCACCGGGCAACCATGGAGCAGGGATTCCGCCAGGATGTAGGAAAAGCCCTCGCGCTCCGAGCTGATTACCGTCAGCCGGGCCTGTCGGTAGACCGGCGTCATGTTCCTGCAAAAGCCGGCAAGGGTGACGTGGTCTTCCAGACCGGATTGGCGGATTTGCCGTGCCAGTGCCTGGCGCTGACTGCCGTCGCCGAAGATGGTCAGGTGGCAGTTTTTCGCCTGCGGACCAAGCCTGGACCAGGCCTGGATGAGAACATCGAAGCCCTTGACCGGCTCGAGTCGTCCGACAGCGATCACATTGGTGACGGACGCATCAAGTGAGGTCTGGTCGACCGGTATTTCCGGGCATGGCTCGATATCCACACCGTTGTAGATCAGGCTTTTGTGGGGATGCGTCAGTGTCCTGAAAATCTGCGGGCTGACGGCGATAACCCGGTCAAGACGTTCAAAGGGTTTATGGCTGGATTTGATGCCATGAACCGTACCGAACCGCACGCCGCCCAGTCCCCTGGTTTTGCCGGCAAGTTGTGCCGCCTTGTTGCCCTGGGCATGCAGGATGTCTGGCGACAGCTGCCGCAGGCATCGGCGCAGGGCCAGTCGCAGCCACAGGTTATGGCGCCCGAGCTGGACGGGCAGGGTATGGAAGTGGACGCTGGCTGGAAACCTGGCGCGGTAACTTCGATGGCCAAGCACATGGATTCTGTGTCCACGGCTGGCGAGCGCCCCCGCCAGATCGGCGGTGTGTTTCTCCATGCCGCCCCAGATCGTGCCCGGGGTGGCAAGGAGAAATGCGATAGTGAGTTGGTTCGAGGTGTTCATGTCTGGCCAGCGGATTGCTGCAATACCTGCTGATAAACCTGCAATGTTGCCTGGGTTTGTGCCTCACGACGGAACCGGTAAGGGATGCTGATCATTGCCGGCCCGGCCTCGAGCATGCGGCCCACTGCCCCGGCAAATTCGCTGGTGTTATCCGGTGTTACCAGACCGTCGCGGAAACAGGCCTGCAGGATTTCCGCGGCACCTCCGCGGTTATAGCCAACAACCGGGGTTCCTGATGCAAGGGCTTCGGTAATGGTCCTGCCAAACGGCTCGGGTCTGGTGCTCATATGGCAGACCACATCGGCAAGCAGATACAGCTCGGTCATGTCATTGCGCTGGCCAAGAAAACTGACCTTGTCAGTCAGATTCAGCCGGGCACGTTGCTGCTTAAGTTCCGTCAGGAAATGTTCCTTGCCGGGTTCCGCGCCTCCGGCAATCACACCGTGACAATCCGGCCGCTGCTCGACCAGTTGTGCCATCATCCCCAGGAAATCCATATGGCCTTTCCAGCGGGAAATCCGACCGGGCATCATTACAATCCGCTTGCCTGCCAGTTGCGGATGCTGCCGGAACCAGCCGTCGAGCCACTGCGGACTGAGCTCCCGCTGCCGAAAGGCATCGACATCCACACCGCGATGAATGACCGTCAGTCTGCTTTCCGCCACCGGATAGTTATTCCGCACATAATCGGCGACACACTCTGATACCGCGATCAGGTGGTCAGCCCGGGTCATAATGGCGCTATAGGGCGAAACCGAATACATGCCATGGAAAGTGGATACGACGGCCGGGCGTGCCCGGGCCGGAAGGGTTTTCATCGCCAGGAAGATAATCCAGGCCGGCATGCGCGAGCGCACGTGGACAATGTCCGGCCGGAGTTCCCGCAGCAATTTCCGCACCGGCAGAATCTGGCCGAAAGAGGCCGGATTTTTCCGATGTATGGGCATCTGTATGTGGTTTGAACCCTGGTCTCGCAGCTGGTTCGCCATCGGTCCGCCGTTGGAAACCACAAACGATTCGTGCCCCCGTTTTACAAGGTCGGCAGCAAACTCTACGGTGCCTCTTTCCACCCCGCCGCTGTTCAGGGCTGGCAGTGCCTGAAGAATTCTCAAGGCCGGGTTCCCCTGTGCTGGCTCTGGTGGGCATCGGGAGCCGGGGGCAGCAACCCTTGTTGACTGACCCAGCGGGCGGCCCGATCGGCCTCCCAGAGCGCCCCGTTCTGACCGGTTTTACCAGCCATTACATCGCTGTGGTTGCGCCGGTCGGCAATGTGTCCGTCCTTCACCAGTTGGCCCACGCCTGCGGCAACCCGGCTACCTGGCTGGCCCGTTAGCTCCAGCAGCCCTGCAGGCACACCGGATGTGGCGGCTTCGCAAACCATTGACATGCTGTCCGGGGTCACCCAGACCGCGCGCGAAGCCGCGAGCTGGTGGCTGAGCCAGTTTTCATGGGTCTGTTGCGGATGGACAATGGTAATTCGCGGTCCTGCCAGCTCGTCCAGTCGCTCCTGTAACGATTTCGGGGTTCGGCGGGAGCTGCCGATTGTCCAGTGCCAGCCAGGGTAAAGGCTGATCAGGCCGGATACCTGGTCAGCAATGGCCTCATTGTCCCAGGCAAAATGGGGCGAAGGTCCGCCAATGAGGATCAGCGCCTGCTGTCTGTCGGTAATTTTTGCCATTGGTGTTATGGCATTTATTACCCCTTTGGTCACGAGAATCGAAGGAGCAGGCTGAACCCGGTCGTGGACAGGAATCACCGCTCCGCTGATCCATGACAACGGGAAGCCCGGCTTCATCAGGACCAGCGTCTTTGTCCGGCGGAGCCGCCGGAGGGAGAGTAACAGCCGGTGGGTGCCAGAGCCGGCGGCAAT
>NZ_DATFKH010000218.1:0-3117 GCF_035268745.1 Marinobacter sp. | reverse complement strand
CGCCCGGAACTGGGCCAGTTCCCGGCGGACATGTACCTGGAAGGCTCCGACCAGCACCGCGGCTGGTTCCAGTCCTCCCTGAAAACCTCCATTGCAATGAATGGTGTGGCGCCCTACAAGCAGGTGCTCACCCATGGTTTTACGGTGGATGGCAAGGGCCGCAAGATGTCCAAGTCACTGGGCAATGTGATCGCGCCCCAGGAAGTCATGAACGAACTGGGTGCCGATATCCTGCGGCTGTGGGTATCGGCCACGGATTACAGCGGTGAAATGACCGTTTCCAGGGATATCCTCAAACAGACAGCGGACGGCTACCGCCGTATCCGCAACACCTCACGTTTCCTGCTCAGCAACCTGACCGGCTTCGAGCCAGAGCAGCACTCGGTTGCGCCGGAGGACATGATTGCCCTGGATCGCTGGATGGTGGACAGGGCTCTGAAGCTGCAGCAGGAGCTGAACGAGGATTTCCAGAACTACGACTTCCTGCGAATTTACCAGAAAGTGTACAACTTCTGCGAAGCCACTCTGGGTGGCTTTTACCTGGATATCATCAAGGACCGCCAATACACCACCCAGGCTGACAGCCGCGAACGCCGCTCCTGCCAGACGGCGCTGTACCATGTAGCGGAAGCCCTGGTGCGCTGGATTGCGCCGATCCTTAGCTTCACTGCGGATGAGATCTGGCAGCACCTGCCGGGTGAGCGTGGCGACACTGTGTTCTATGAAACCTGGTATGAGGGGCTGACCGCGCTTCCGCAGAACGCCGAGCTGGGCCGCAACTACTGGACCCGGATCTCCGCTGTCAAGGAAGCGGTGAACAAGTGCCTGGAAGCGGCCCGTGGCCGTGGTGAGATAAAGGGTTCGCTGAGCTCGGAAGTCACACTCTACTGTGAAGGCGAGCTGGCGAGAGACCTTGGTTACCTGGGAGAAGAGCTCCGCTTTGTGCTGATTACTTCAGAGGCCACCGTAAGGCCGGTGTCCGAAGCCGGTGATGCCGAGAGCACGTCTTATGAGGGTTTGTTGGTGAAAGTGACCCCCGCGAGCCATGCCAAGTGTGAGCGTTGCTGGCACCACCGGGCGGATGTCGGCCAGAGCCAGGAGTACCCTGACCTTTGTGGCCGCTGTGTGACCAACGTTGAGGGACAGGGCGAGTCCCGGTCCTTCGCCTGATGGAAGCCGGGCTGTGGAAAGTGCAATGAACCAAAGTGAAGCAACCGGGTCCAAGCTTCGCTGGCTCTGGCTGGCGGCACTGGTGATTGCGCTGGACCTGGGCACCAAGGCCATGGCCACGGCCATGCTGAGCTATGGCAACCCGGTGCCGGTGATGCCGATGTTCAACCTGACCCTGTTGCACAATACCGGCGCCGCTTTCAGCTTTCTGGCCGGTGCTTCCGGCTGGCAGCGGTGGTTTTTTGTCACGCTGGCGGCAGTGGTCAGCGTATTTCTGGTACGCTGGTTAAAACAGCTGAAGGCTGAGGAAACCTGGACAGCCATTGCCATCGTATTGATTCTTGGCGGGGCCCTGGGCAACGTGTATGACCGCGTTGTTCATGGTTATGTGGTGGATTTTCTGCATTTTTACTGGAACGACTACCACTTTCCCGCCTTCAATATTGCTGATACCGCCATCACGGTTGGCGCCGGCATGATGATTCTCGATATTTTCCGTCAGTCCGGTGAGTCGAAAGACAAAGCGGAGTGACCGGGAACCGGAGTAAGCAACCATGAAAGAGCTTCCTGTTGACCATCAGACCCGGGTTACCCTGAATTTTGCACTCAAGTTCAGTAATGGTGAAGTGATTGATTCCACGTTCGACAAGGAGCCGGTCACCCTGGACATCGGCGATGAAAATCTCCCGGAGAACTTTGAGGCCTGTCTGATGGGCATGAAAGCCGGTGAGCGCGGCAGTTATGAAGTTCCGCCGGAAAAAGCCTTTGGCCAGCACAACCCCAATAATGTGCAGACCTTCAAACGCCATGAATTCAGTGCCGATATGGTGGTTGAAAAAGGTGTGATGATTTCGTTCGCCGATGCGCGCCAGAGTGAGCTGCCGGGGGTCATCGCCCGGGTTGAGGGCGACGAGGTTGAGGTGGACTTTAACCACCCCCTGGCCGGGCGTACACTGACGTTTGAAGTGGAAATTATTGATGTGGAGCCGGTTGGGGCTGCTCACTAAGCTTCGGGCCCGCTGAGTTTAGTGTATGTCAGCGGGTGAGTCGGGCCTTCCGGGATACGCGGTGAATACTTCCCTGTACGCTCGGCAAAATCATCCGTGATTTTGACGATCCCGGAAGGCCCAACCCACCCGCTTCCGCAAACTTGTTTGATATCGCTAGGTAGTTTTTATGCAAATCCGACTCGCTAATCCCCGTGGCTTCTGTGCCGGGGTCGACCGCGCCATTGAAATCGTCAATCGCGCTCTGGACGTGTTCGGCGCGCCGATCTATGTGCGTCATGAAGTTGTGCATAACAGGTTTGTGGTGGATAACCTGCGGGAACGCGGGGCTGTCTTCGTGGACGAACTGGAAGAGGTGCCGGACGACAAGCTGGTGATTTTCAGCGCTCACGGTGTCTCCCAGGCGGTGCAGAACGAAGCCGCGCGGCGGGGTTTGAAGGTGTTCGACGCCACCTGTCCGCTGGTCACCAAGGTTCACCTTGAAGTGATGAAGTACAGCCGGGATGGCCGGGAATGCGTTCTGATCGGCCACCATGGTCATCCGGAGGTGGAAGGAACCATGGGGCAGTATGACCACAGTAACGGTGGTGAGATCTACCTGGTGGAAGACGAGAAAGATGTTGCGTCGCTGGAGGTGAAAAATCCCTCGAAACTGTCCTACGTCACCCAGACCACGCTTTCCATGGACGATACGGCCCGGGTTATCGATGCTCTCAGGGTGAAGTTCCCGGAAATCGAGGGCCCCCGCAAGGATGACATCTGTTACGCCACCCAGAACCGTCAGGATGCGGTAAAGCAACTGGCCGGTGACTGTGATCTGATGCTGGTGGTCGGCTCGCCCAACAGTTCGAACTCCAACCGCCTGCGTGAGCTGGCGGAGCGCATGGGCACGCCAGCCTACCTGATTGATCAGGCCTCCCAGATTGAGCCCCGGTGGCTG
>NZ_DATFKH010000217.1:0-1584 GCF_035268745.1 Marinobacter sp. | reverse complement strand
ACTCGGCCCGGGCCATGCGTGATGTCAGGGATAGCTGCACGGTGGTGAAGATGCGAATGGAGCCGCTCGGCGACTGTATGAGCGACACGGCTACTCAGAGCTGGCGCGGCGAGAAATGGTGAAAGATGGTTGGGAGCATCCCGGCAGAAATGGGGCGCTGCTTGCGAAGGACTTTTGAAAACTATTTTGGTGACAGCCACTCAATCCGGATGATTAAAGCCTATGGCAAACATCATCGTCGTAGACGGGCCTGAACCTGTTAGGCATTGGAACAAGGGGTGAGAGGCATGGGTCGTTTCGTAGTGGTTGCGTACCCGCCGAAGCAGGGCCTGGAGCAGCAGCTTCTGGCCGCCGTGAAGAAGCACCTGGATGTGCTGCGAACTGAGCAACTCGTTACAGATAAGCCAGCCTAGATCATGCGCGCTGCTGACGGTTCCATCGTGGAAGTCTTCGAATGGCGCTCAGCTGCAGCAATCGAGAAAGCGCACAGCAATCCTTCGGTTCAGGCGCTCTGGGCTGAGTTCGGTGCGGTCTGTGAGTTCACACCGCTTATCAAGTTGCCGGAAGCGCATCAAATGTTCGCTGAGTTTGACGCCGTCGAGATATGAGTCGAATGACGCCATCAAGGCGCTGTATCTGATCATGAGCCCCTTGCTGTGCTACTGGATCTTCAAGGGGGTACTGAGCAACTGGCGGATTACAGACAGGGAGATCGAAGCGTTGTACAAGTATCTGTCGGAGTTAGCACAGCGTGGCCGCGAGAAGATTCTGACCCGGGGGAGCGTCACAAAAAATCCTGGAGCAAACTGATTGAACGCACGAAAGCTCGTCCTTCTGCTCGTATCCCACGGCCTCATCGGGGCTGTCGGCTTTGCTGCCGGAATCTACCTTCTGCCGATCCTCATCGCGCCAGCGGCGCCTTCCGCTGCTGAGGTGTCAGAAGTTGCCGAAACTGCAGCTTACACCGCGGAGTTTCGCCGGGATCTGAAGGACAGCGACGTCTTGCACTGGGGAGAAGGCAAGGTCGCCATAGGTGCGGACTCGATATCCCTCATGGGAAGGTTGGCACCCGGCCCTGACTACAAGCTCTACCTGTCCCCTGTTTTCGTTGAAACCGAAATCGAGTTCAATCGCTTGAAGCCGCAGATGGCCCTGGTGGGGGACGTCAAGACGTTCAGCAATTTCCTTGTCCGGGTTCCCATTGGCTTGAACCCATCTGAGTACTCGAGCGTTATCGTTTGGTGCGAGACCTTCGGCGAGTTCATTACCTCTGCGAAGTACAAGTAGTTGAAGATATTCATGGCCACTGGGCAGCAACTGCCGGTTCCCCGTGGAGGGCGACGCCGGGCGCTATGAACATGGCAGGTCATAGTCATGGGTGAACGCTTAGGAAGCCTGGGCCTCGTTCCGTTTTTTATCCAGCAGCTAACCGACGATCGCTTAGTTGGCGAACGTCTCGGCCGCGTCGGGTCGGTTCAGCGCTCCAGGAGCACAGTCGTCTGCGAACCGGGTGAGCGAGTCGTAGAGTTATCCCCTGCCTTGCGAAAAGCAGCTGCTGTCGACAGGCCGGTTGTGGGAGACTGG
>NZ_DATFKH010000216.1:0-4378 GCF_035268745.1 Marinobacter sp. | reverse complement strand
AACATCGCAGCCGTGGCACCGTATTCCGGGGTCATGTTGGAGATGGTGGCGCGGTCGCCCACGGTCAGGCTGTCGGCGCCTTCGCCGTAGAATTCCAGATAGGCACCCACGACACGTTCCCGGCGCAGGAATTCGGTAATCGCCAGTACCATGTCGGTGCTGGTGATTCCGGGGCGCAGCTTGCCTTTGAGTTCAACGCCGACGATGTCCGGCAGGCGCATCATGGAGGCACGGCCAAGCATCACGCTTTCCGCTTCCAGGCCGCCAACGCCGACCGAGATAACGCCGAGGGCGTCTACCATCGGTGTGTGGCTGTCGGTACCGACGCAGGTATCCGGATAGGCCACGCCATCCCTTGCCTGCACCACCGGCGACATCTTCTCCAGATTGATCTGGTGCATGATGCCGTTACCGGGGGGAATGACATCCACATTTTCAAAGGCAGTTTTGGTCCAGTTGATAAAGTGGAAGCGGTCATCATTGCGACGGTCTTCGATCTGGCGGTTCTTTTCGAAGGCATCCTTCTCGAAACCGGCGTGTTCAACGGCAAGGGAGTGATCGACGATCAGCTGGGTGGGAACCACCGGGTTGACTTTGGCCGGGTCCCCGCCCTTTTCGGCAATGGCGTCCCGCAGACCAGCCAGGTCCACCAGCGCAGTCTGGCCGAGGATGTCGTGGCAGACCACCCGCGCCGGATACCAGGGAAAGTCCAGATCCCGCCTGCGCTCGATCAGCTGCTTCAGGGAATCCGTCAGCGCGTCGGGGTCGCAGCGACGGACCAGTTGCTCCGCCAGGATTCTGGAAGTGTACGGGAGCCCGTCATAAGCACCCGGCTGGATATCTTCCACCGCCTGGCGGGTATCAAAGTAATCCAGGTCGGTGCCTGGGAGGGGTTTACGGTAGTTTTTGTTCATCGGTGTGTGCTCCCGGGGTCTGACCCCGCATTTTAGGGGTCTGACCCCATTTATGGGGTGGACTGAGGGCTTTGGCTGGGGTCAGACCCCATTCAAACTTCAGGCCTGGTCAATTGGTCTGGGGTCAGACCCCGTTCGGGGTCAGACCCCTCGTTCCCTGTTAATCCCGCTCTTCAATCGGCAGCCACTCGGCAAACTCTGGCCCTTGGTAGTCGGCGCTCGGGCGGATAATCCGGTTGTTCTCACGCTGCTCTTTGACATGGGCGGTCCAGCCGGATACCCGCGACATGACAAAGATGGGCGTGAACAGTTCGGTTGGAATTCCCATAAAATGATAGGCCGAAGCGTGGTAGAAGTCGGCGTTGGGGAACAGTTTCTTCTCCCGCCACATGACTTCTTCAAAGCGCTCGGAGACCGGGTACAGCACGGTGTCGCCCTGCTCATCCGCCAGTTTCTGGGACCATTTCTTGATGATGGCGTTGCGCGGGTCGGACTCCCGGTAGATCGCATGACCGAAGCCCATGACCTTTTCCTTGCGTTCCAGCATGCCCATCAGGCCTTTCTCGGCTTCGTCCGGGGTCTGGAATTTCTCGATCATCGCCATCGCGGCTTCGTTGGCGCCGCCATGGAGGGGCCCCCTGAGAGTACCGATGGCGCCGGTGACGCAGCTGTGGATGTCCGACAGGGTGGACGCACAGATCCGGGCGTTGAAGGTGGAGGCGTTGAACTCGTGCTCGGCGTAGAGAATCAGCGACACGTTCATGATGCGTTCATGCAATTCGCTGGGTTTCTCGCCGTGCAGAAGTTCGAGGAAATGGCCGCCGATGGAATCGGTATCACTGGCGGTATCGATGCGTTTGCCTTCATAGGCAAAACGGTACCAGTAGGTAATGATGGCCGGAAACAGGGCAAGCATACGGTCAATTTTATCGTCCTGCTCGCTGAAGTCGGATTCCGTCTCCAGGTTGCCCAGCATGCTGCAGCCGGTGCGCATTACATCCATGGGGTGGGCATTCTTGGGAATCTGCTCGAGCACGGATTTTAAGGCGCCGGGCAATTCCCGCAGGCTGATCAGCTTGCTCTTGTAGGCGTCCAGTTCGTTGCGGTTTGGCAGCTTGCCATGCAGCAACAGATAGGCGACCTCCTCGAACTGGGCGTTTTCAGCCAGGTCGGTGATATCGTAACCGCGATAGGTCAGGCCGGTGCCGGCCTGGCCGACAGTACACAGTGAGGTAACACCCGCTACCTGGCCACGAAGCCCGGCTCCGTTCGGTTTTTTTGCTTCAGTCATTGTTGCTTCTCCACCTTAACAAATGTGCAAATGTAGGGTCTGACCCCGTTCGGGGTCAGGCCCCTGATTGCCGAAACAGGTCGTCCAGTTTTTGTTCGAAGTCGTGGTAGTTCAGGAAATCGTACAGTTCCATCCGCGTTTGCATCAGGTCGACGACGTCTTTCTGGTCGCCCTTCTCCAGGATGTTTTCGTAGACCATCAGCGCGGCCTTGTTCATGGCGCGGAAGGCGCTTAACGGGTACAGCACCATATCGGCGCCGGCTTCAGCCAGTTCCTTGCGGTTATACAGCGGCGTGGCGCCGAATTCGGTAATGTTGGCCAGGATCGGTACGTCCAGGGCTTCCGAAAAGGCTTTGTAGTGCTCCAGTTCGGTGACGGCTTCAGCGAAGATGCCGTCGGCACCGGCTTCGACACAGGCTTTGGATCTTTCGATAGCCGCTTCCACGCCTTCTTTCTGGAACGAATCGGTACGGGCCATGATAAAGAAGTCGTCGTCTTGCCTTGCGTCCACGGCGGCTTTGATGCGGTCGACCATTTCTTCCTGGGAAACGATTTCCTTGTTGGGTCTGTGGCCGCAGCGCTTCTGGGCTACCTGGTCTTCAATATGAACAGCGGCGGCACCGGCGCGTTCCATTTCCCGGATGGTGCGGGCAATGTTGAAGGCCCCGCCCCAGCCGGTATCGATATCAACCAGCAGTGGGACATCGGTGGCAGCGGTGATGCGCCGAACGTCCTCGACCACATCGTTCATGGTGGTCATGCCCAGATCCGGCAGGCCGAAGGACGCATTGGCAACGCCACCGCCGGACAGGTAGATCGCCTGGTGGCCGACTTTCTTCGCCATCATGGCAGTATAGGCGTTAATGGTGCCGACTATCTGCAGCGGGTGGTTGTCTTTCAGCGCCTTGCGGAAGCGGGCGCCCGGAGTAAGATTTGTTGACATTTTTGTAGCCTCGGTTGTTGGTATGAGCTTTGGCTGGGGCCTGACCCCGGTTGGGGTCAGACCCCTTTTAGAGTGCCGTCCTTGATTTTGCGTTCTATGTTTTTCCGGGCAGAATTTATGTGGCGTTTCATCATGAACTCTGCCAGTTCGGGATCCCGGCTCGCAATGGCTTCTGCGATCCGCCGGTGTTCATCAAGCGCTTTGTGGGGCCGGCCCAGGGACTGGCTCAGCCGGTAGCGATACATTCTGACCATGTAATAAAGATCACCCAGCAGCATCTGCGCGAGTTTTGCATTGCGGCAGCCGGTCGCGATGCGATGATGGAAATCATAATCGCCTTCGGCCTGGTAGTAGGCCTGGCCCTGGGCCTGTTCGATCATTATTTCGTGATTGTTGAGAGTGGCCCGGAGATCGGCAATTTCCTCATCGGTCATTCGCTCCGCCGCCTGGCGAGCCGCCAGACCTTCCATGACCTCGCGAATGCGGTAAAGCTCCATCAGTTCCTCAGCGCTTACCGAAACCACTTTCACTCCCGCATGGGGACGCCGGACCAGCAGACCGCGGGACTCCAGACGGCCGAGTGCCTCCCGCAGCGGTCCGCGGGTCAGGTTGAAACGGGAACAGAGCTCTACCTCCCCGATTTTCTCGCCAGGGGCAAGATCGCCTTTCACGATAGCCATTTGCAGACAATCGAAGGCTTCATCAACGCGGGTGTAGGTTTGAATGACAGCTTCTGACATGTTTTGCCAACAATATTTGTTAAGATAACGCTAAAACTACGTCAATCACTGTTTATTGTCAACAATCCTGAAGGGGCAACTCTTATTTTGTCGACAATATCGGTCACCGGATGTACTGCACCGGTATTCGTCTGTTTACCGGCCTCCAGATTTCACTGCCGGGGTCTCCATTCTGACCGGTAACTTGGTTACACTTGGCACACTTCGCGAGTCAGCATTCAGGGATGACTGACTTATCAATGGCCATGACCCACGTGACAATAAGGACGAACCCGATGATAAAGAAATGTCTCTTCCCGGTTGCCGGATATGGCACCCGCTTTCTTCCGGCCACCAAGGCCATGCCCAAGGAAATCCTGCCGATTGTGAACAAACCACTGGTTCAGTACGGCGTGGAAGAAGCCGCCGAAGCCGGTGTTCACGAATTTGGCTTTGTGACCGGCCGGGGCAAGCGGGCCATCGAAGACCATTTCGACATCAGCTATGAACT
>NZ_DATFKH010000215.1:0-1115 GCF_035268745.1 Marinobacter sp. | reverse complement strand
GGCCGAGATACCCTTGGGCGTGAGCTGGTAGAGGTAGGCGGCCTTGTTGGCGCTGTTGCGGAAGTTTCGCACCTTGACCCAGCCTTTTCCGACAACGGCTCGCAGACAGTAATTGGTCTTGCCCAGGCTCATTCCCAGCTCCTTGGCGAGTTCGCGCTGGGACATTGCCGGATCCTGCTCGAGGAGCCTGAGGATGTGGTAGCGGGTTGAGTCGTTCAAAGAACTAGTTTTCAGTTTTCAGTGTTCAGTTTTCAGTTCGTTCGGGAGCCCGATGTCCGGCTCTTCTTTGACTTTGCCTGCCTGCGAACGAATCAGGCCCTGGAGCATGGCTCCAATTTCCCTGCACTCTTCAGTCATCCTTGCAGCATGTTCCTGGCTGATTGCGCCTATTCTTTTTGCGATGTAGAGCTGGGTTCTAAGCTCAGCGCACGAACCCTTGGCGATTTTTAGAAATCTGACGAATTCGGGGGTAGTGTCTCGCTCGTGCCCTTCCGCGATATTGGACGGTACAGATACAGCCGCACGAGTCATTTGGTCTTTCAGGCCATAGTCAAGGGAATCGCGGACTGCCGCATAGACATCGGTCGCGAGCCTGCATCCGCGCTTCCAGACATCGAGATCTTCGAATGAGGCGTAGGGCATAGGATTAGTTTTCAGTAGTAAGTTTTCAGTTTTCAGTAAAAACCAAGGATGAACGAAGGAAGAGCTCGATTGGGTGACTTGGTCAGGCCGTCGTGGAATCGGCCCGCATCACAGATTCTTCGTCGCAACATGTGAAGCATCGGCTGACCGGTTTACTGAAAACTGAAAACTTTCAACTGAATACTCGCGGCCTGCGGCCGCGGACACGCTACCGCCGATGGGGGAGCTCCCACAGGCTTGATTTTGCTTCTTTTTTTTGTGTTCAACGAGTGAACGCATCGGTAGTGTAAGCGAGGGTGCGGGTGACTTCAACCTGTTTTAGGTTTCAGGTTTTAGGTTTTTAGGTTTCCTGACTAGCGTCGTGTCTCAGTAGCGTTCTCGCGCCGTGTCATTACCCGCCGAGCAAGCCACTGGTCCCCGGCTCAAGGCCGGGGCGACATTGTTGGAGCTTCCCCTGGTTGTCGTCCCGGACC
>NZ_DATFKH010000214.1:0-2436 GCF_035268745.1 Marinobacter sp. | reverse complement strand
ACCACATAATGCTGAAACCGGGCCAGGGGGGAATGCTCCAGGGAAGATCGCATCACCCGGAAATGCTCGACATCACCGGCCCAGGTCGGGGTGATCAAAACAAGTCGCGGCTCCCCGCTCATGATGACTCTTCCTGCTTCCGGTCACGTCTGCGGGATTGCAGAACCCTGAGCCAGGTTCTCAGCCTGCTACGGGTGTCATTGCCGCTGTAACGCCCCTTGGCAACGTGCCGGATGCGATAAACCCCCGGCACCTGAAGCGGCTCACCCTGACTGCGCAGCAACCAGCGGAACGCCCGGTCTTCGTGACATTTGGCAAAACTTTCTACCGGCTGCTGATAAAGGCCGATATTGCGGCAGTAGCCCACCGCCCTGCAGACATCACCGTGGGCAATCTGCAGCGGGCCAGTGGCTTTGGTGATATGGCGCGTAGTAAAGGAACTGGTATCGATATCCAGTACCTGGGGCCCGCTGGTACCAGCCTGAAGCATCGGATTATCTTCCGTCAGCAGGTCCGTGGTGTGCTCCTGCTCCGGAAACAGCAACGCATCACGCCGGCCCTGCAGTGCATCCGCCAGGGTATCAAGACAGGTTTCCCGAAACATCAGATCGCAGTCGGTAAACCAGACCCAGTCAGCCTGCGTGGCCAAAGCGGCGCGATTGCGGCCGATGCCCCGCCGGAAAAGCTCCTGCTTTGGCACCGGCTGCCAGTTCCAGGTGACGCCCGGTACCTTCTGACCCTCAAAAAACGCCAGCAATTCACCGGTGCTTTTGTCTTCCGGGCTGTAAAACACCGTCATGGTTACATCGAGTTTCTCTGGCGGGAACAGCACCAGGGAACTCAACTGGTAAACCAGGAAATGGGAATAATTCCAGCAATGGCTCACCACTTCCAGCTTGAGATGACCGGTTCGGGCGGCACGTTCATCTTTGGCTGGCAGACCAGGCTCAAACCAGCGTGCCGGTATCCAGCCACCGGCGGCAAACCGGAAGAAGACCAGCTGTATCAGATTCCACATAGTCGGTGCCCGGTTGCCATGGATAAAGACGGATAAAAACCCGCGAATTCTATCATGGCGACTGACCAAAAGCAGACCATCGGGGAAGATTATAAAGCGCCAATCACCTTGTGTGTGTTTGACGACAATGGTACTTTTTTCGGCCCTGTTTACTTCTGATTGGATGGATTTCGTGTCCGGCAAACTTGTCAGACTGGCTTTCCGAGTGCTGGCGATGCTCAGCCTCCGCAGCGCCCAGCGCCTGGGACGCCTGCTGGGGAGCATTGCCTGGACACTGGGCGGGCGATCGGTAAATACCACCCGCAGCAATCTGCGTGCCTGCTATCCGGATCTGGATGCCACTGAGATAGAAACGCTCGGGCGCAACAGCCTGCGGGAAACCGGCGCGACCGCTCTGGAAATTCCGCTAATGTGGGAGTGGCCGGCAGAGCGTTGTCTGGGATTGATCCGGGAGATTGAAGGTGAAGAACTTCTGGCAGAATACCAGGCCGGAAGTCAGGGCCTGCTGCTGCTGGCTCCCCATCTTGGCAACTGGGAACTGGCGGGCCTGTTTTTTGCCTCCCGCTACAGCATGGCGGCGCTTTACAGCCCCCCGAACCAGCCCGGATTCGAGGCCTATATGAAGGCGGTCCGCAGCCGCAGCGGCTCTGAACTGGTCGCTACCGACCGCAGGGGCATCATGCGATTGTTCGGCATTCTCCGCGAGGGCGGTGTCGTGGGAATCCTGCCGGATCAGACCCCCCGGCGCGAAGGCGGCGAATTTGCACCGTTTTTTGGCATACCGGCCATCACCATGACCCTCGCCTCGAAGCTGGTCCAGAAAACCGGAGCCAGGCCGCTGGTCACCTATGCCCAGAGGCTGCCAGACGCCGAGGGATTCCGAATTGTGATCCGGGAGGCAGAGCCCGGCATGGATTCAAAAGATATGACCGAGTCCCTGACAGCCCTGAACCGGTCCGTCGAGAACTGTATCGCTGATGTGCCTGCCCAGTACCAGTGGGAGTACAAGCGTTTTCGCAGAACAGCTCCCGGCCAGACCCCGATATACTGACACGCTATCCTGGTCAGTCAGTTGTGCTGCCAGTTCAGGTTATAACCGGCCAGAAATCCCTGCCAGAGTTTGTCCCGCAGGCCGGCATCAAGATTTCCCAGCAACTTTTTCACGGAACGTTCCAGACGACTGATATTGGCTGCTTTCCAGCGATCATCATGATCGTTGGGCAGAATCCGACCCCGGTCAAAATCGATCAGGTAAATCTGGTCGGCCACCAGTATATTCGTGCAGTTCAGGTCGGCATGAAACACTCCGGCCTCGTGAAAATGGCGAACGCAGACACCTGCATCCCACCAGGTCCGGACGCAGTCGGCACTGGTGAATCCGGATAGCGGACTGGCTCCGGGAATCCGCCGGACAATCA
>NZ_DATFKH010000213.1:0-2255 GCF_035268745.1 Marinobacter sp. | reverse complement strand
AAAAGTTCTGTTTCAGTGCCATGACTATCACCTTTCGTTATTTATTATGCGTTCTGAGGCGTTGCGGTCGCCTGACCTACATGTTGAAAATAGACCAGTTTGCGGATAAATAACATATCGGCGGGATGCCTGATTAATGGGCATCGAGTAGGAGGGGGAGTCACCTCCCCCGTCCTCTCACACCACCGGGCATACGGTTCCGTACCACGGCGGTTCACGGTTGGCTCTGAAGCCGGTTCATCGTATCCAGCAAGCTTACCAGAGAGTGGCCGGTGAACACCTTCTTGGGCAGCGCCGCGTTCATGTGAGAGGCGCCGCTATTCCACCAGGGTCCACGGCCATTCGTTGCACTCATCCAGGCCCTTTGCTCGGTCAGACCAAGCCGCATCAGGTTTCGGGCCCGCGTGCGGGACCGTTTCCACTGCTGCCACAGAATCAGGCGGAGTCGCCGCCGTATCCAGCCATCCAGAGCATCGACCGACCGTTTCGAGGCCGTCAGGCGATAATAGTTCGCCCAACCCCGCAAGACCGGGTTTAGCTTCCAGATGGTCGTTGTCAGCGACTGCCCTCGTGATCGTTTCAGCAACGAGCGCAGTTTGGTCATAAAAGCCTTCAGGCTCTTTGGTGCGATCCTCAGTCGTACCTGTCGTTTGTGCCAGCTTATGCTGTAACCCAAAAAGCTGCGACGCCACGGTCGATCCACAGCGCTCTTGGCCGTGTTCACCTTCAGGCGCAGGCGCGTTTCCAGGAAGTGGGTCATACTGGCCATAACCCGCTCACCAGCTCTTTTGCTGCTCACGTAGATGTTGCAGTCATCCGCGTAGCGGCAGAACCGGTGCCCCCGGCGCTCCAGTTCCCGATCCAGTTCGGTCAGAAGCACATTGGAGAGCAAGGGGGAGAGGGGGCCGCCTTGCGGCGTCCCTTCTCTTCTCGGGCTGACCGCCCCACCTTCGAGCATGCCGGCTTGAAGGTAACGTCGGATCAGGGTGAGTATCCGCCGGTCCGTGATGCGTTGAGCCAGCAGGCTCATCAGCACATCATGGTTGACCCGGTCGAAGAACTGCGCCAGGTCCAGATCAACCACCCAGCGGTGGCCGTCGTTGATGTGCCTTTGCATGGCCTCGACCGCCTGATGGGCGCTTCGTCCAGGGCGGAACCCGTAGCTGTGATCCGAAAAGGTCGGTTCCAGCATCGGGCTCAGCGTTTGGTGAAGTGCTTGCTGGATCAGGCGATCCTGCACCGTCGGAATACCCAGTATCCGTTCGCCGCCTTGCGGCTTGGGGATGCTGACCCGACGTACCGGCTGAGGATGATAATCTCCGGCCAACAGCCGCTCTCGCAGCGTTGGCCAATGCTGTTGCAAGTGGCCCTTTAGGGTTGTGACCGGCATCTGGTCGACACCAGCGGCACCCTTGTTGGACACCACCCGCTGATACGCACGCATCAGGTTCGGGCGCGCAAGCACCTGTTCCATGAGCGTGTTCGGCTCCGCGTTCGTCCACGAGTGAGCCCCCGCGTCTGCCTCGACACGGGCTCCAGTACCTGCCGGGTTCCGCCCGGCGCCTTCCTGAATGCCCTGACCCATCCGGGTCACTTCTGTCTTCATAAGCACACCACGAGAACTCATCGCCTACTAGCGGCTCACCATGTTCGGTCCTTTAGTACGCGGTAACGCACCTACTATGACCTCGGCTGAGTTCTGGCTCCCTATCTTCATCCCTTCCGGGATGAATAGCACTGTGGCAGGAAGCCAGACTTCCCAGGGTAAGACGCGTGACCTTCACACTTATGCCCGCCGCATGTACGTCCACACCTTCCGTGCAAGTACTGGGCTTTGACGATATATGCCGCCTCACCCGGTGTGACCGCCTGATGCGATTCCTGTTCGTCGGGCCAGTGCTTTGCCTGCGGCTTCCTTCAGATTCCACCTCGCGATGGACACCCTTGCCGTCCGGCTAGTGGTTCCCCTTGCCGGGTCCACAGGGGACTTGCACCCCCAAGTCATCCGGCCAGCACCACCTGGACCGGAACAGCGCCCGTCAAGGCGCTACGCGCCATGCCTGGCGCACATAAAAAAAACCCCGGCAGCAAAGCTGACGGGGTTTTGGGATTAAGAGCCTGACGATGACCTACTCTCACATGGGCAGAAGCCACACTACCATCGGCGCTGGTCTGTTTCACGGCTGAGTTCGGGATGGGATCAGGTGGTTCCAGACCGCTATGGTCGTCAGGCAAAACGGTTGATCACTGGGGGA
>NZ_DATFKH010000212.1:0-5179 GCF_035268745.1 Marinobacter sp. | reverse complement strand
ACTGCGACGATGGCCCCGTTCATGGGGGCA
This sequence comes from Marinobacter sp., assembly GCF_035268745.1. GTDB lineage: Bacteria > Pseudomonadota > Gammaproteobacteria > Pseudomonadales > Oleiphilaceae > Marinobacter. The sequence continues at coordinate 5,149 of NZ_DATFKH010000212.1, read as the reverse complement.
GACAGGCTGCCTTCGCCGGCCATCTCCTCAAAGCCGTAAGTTTCCCGGTACAGGACGCACTGGAAGGTATCGCCTTCGTAGAAAAGCACCAGCTGGTCGTTGTGCAGGTTGCCATGGATGCTGATGCGGTGGCCGTTAATCACCGCCTGCAGGAAGTCGTCGTCGAGGCGGGCGGTCAGGTTGTACACGCTGTCGCCGACGAACACCTGGTAGCGGTCGTCCCGTTCCAGAACCTTGAGCTCGTGGATTTCTGCGCCTACCTGCAGCTGCAGGGGCTGGGCATATTCGGAGTTCATGCGCCAGCTGTTCTGGCGGCCGAACGGCGACCAGGGGTCGGTGCTGACCACTTCCCGGGATTTGCGCTGTTCCAGCACGAAACCGGCGGCCAGTACCAGGGCCTTGTGAGTATCAAGTCGTGATTTCGGGAACAACAGGTCCCGGTGGTCGTCGATAAAGCCGGTGGTCAGTTCCGCCTCGCGGAACGGCTGTGCGTCGGCCAGGGCGTGGAGAAAGCGGATGTTGGTTTTCACCCCGGCGATGCGGTAGTGCTCCAGAGCCTGCACCATGCGGTTGATGGCCTGGCCCCGAGTTTCATCCCAGACGATGAGTTTGGCAATCATCGGGTCGTAGTGGATGCTGATGTCGTCACCTTCGGTGACGCCGGTATCCACCCGCACGTGGGCGCTTTCATCCGGTGTACTCAGGTAGCGCAGGTTGCCGGTGGCGGGCAGGAAGTCCTGGTCCGGGTCCTCGGCGTAGATGCGGGCTTCCAGGGCGTGGCCCCGGGTTTTTACCTGGCTTTGCTCCAGCGGCAGCGGGTCGCCCCAGGCCACTTTCAACTGCCATTCCACCAGGTCCTGACCGGTGACCATTTCGGTAACCGGGTGTTCCACCTGCAGGCGGGTGTTCATTTCCATGAAGAAGAAGGAGCCATCGACGTCGTAGAGGAATTCCACAGTACCGGCGCCGACATAGTTGATGGCCTGGGCGGCTTTGACGGCGGCCTCGCCCATGGCCTTGCGGGTGTCCTCGCTCAGGCCGGGGGCCGGGGCTTCTTCCAGTACTTTCTGGTGGCGGCGCTGTACCGAACAGTCGCGCTCAGCCAGATAGACGCCTTTGCCGCTCTTGTCGCAGAACACCTGGATTTCCACGTGCCGGGGCTGGGTCAGATAACGTTCGATGAGCATGTCCGGATTGCCAAAGGCGTTCTTCGATTCCCGTTTGGCGGCGGCCAGGGCGTCATCAAATTCTTCCATCCGTTCGACCACGCGCATGCCTTTGCCACCACCGCCGGCGACCGCTTTCAACAGCAGCGGAAAGCCACACTTGCCGGCCTCTTCGCGCAGGGTGTCCGGGGACTGGTCGTCGCCGTGGTAGCCCGGCACCAGTGGAACGCCGGCTTTTTGCATGATGGCTTTGGCGGCCGATTTGGAACCCATGGCCGCAATGGCCGAGGAGGGCGGGCCAATGAAGACGATACCGTTGGCTTCGCAGGCTTCGGCAAACCGGGTGTTTTCGGAAAGAAAACCGTAACCGGGATGGATGGCCTGGGCGCCGCTCTGTTTCGCCACCTCGATGATTCTGTCGGCCTTGAGGTAACTCTCGGAGCTGGGGGCAGGACCAATGTTGAAGCCTTCGTCGGCCATGGCCACATGCCGGGCGTCGGCGTCAGCATCCGAATAGACGGCGACCACCCGAATGCCCATGCGATGGGCGGTCTGTATGATCCGGCAGGCGATTTCGCCGCGGTTGGCTATGAGTATCTTGCTGAACATGTTTGTTATTCCTCCGGAACCCAGTTGGCCTTGCGTTTGTTGAGGAAAGCACTGAGCCCTTCCTGACCTTCGGCACTCACCCGGATGTCCGCGATCCGTTGTGCGGTGTCATCAATTACATCTGTGCCGATAAATTTGTGGCTGACCGCAAATACCAGAGCTTTGGCCGCTTTCATCGCTTCCGGCCCGTTGAGGGAGAGCTGGTGCAGCAGGTCGTCACAACGGCGCTCCATGGCCTCCAGGTCGGCGCAAACTTCGTGCACCAGGCCAAAGTGCTCGGCTTGCCGAGCGGTGAATACCTCTGCGCTTATAAAGTAGCGCCGGGCCTGGCGCTCACCGATGGCGCGCACCACGTAGGGACTGATCACAGCCGGAATCAGGCCCAGTTTGACCTCGCTCAGGCAGAAACTGGATTGTTCGGTGGCCAGTACCATGTCGCAGCATGCCGCGAGGCCGACGGCACCACCGAAGGCGGCACCCTGGACCAGGGCAATGACCGGCTTGGACAGGTGGTTGAGCACGTTCATCAGCCGCGCCAGTTGCCGCGAGTCGTCCAGGTTTTGCTGGCGGCTGTTGTCCGCCATGCGGCGCATCCAGCCCAGGTCAGCCCCGGCGGAGAAGTGCTTGCCTTCGGAGCGCAGGATGACGATGCTGGTGCTGTCGTCTGTGTTCACGGTTTCCAGCGCGTTGATCAGTTGCTGGATAATCACGTCGTCGAAGGCGTTGCGCTTGTCCGGGCGGTTAAGCACCACTTCGGTAACACGGTCGGCGCGCCGTTTCAGCACAACAGCTGATTCCTGACCAGTCATGGCGTTCTCCTCCGTTACATGCGGAACACGCCGAAGCGTGTCGGCTTGGCCGGGCGGTTAAGGGTGGCGGACAGGCTCAGGGCAACAACTTCACGGGTCTGTGCCGGGTCGATCACGCCGTCGTCCCAGAGCCGGGCGCTGGCATAGTAGGGATGGCCCTGATGTTCGTAGGAATCGACGATCGGTTTCTTGAACTCGGCCTCGTCCTCGGTGCTCCAGTGCTGGCCCTTGCGCTCCATGCCTTCGCGCCTGACGGTGGCCAGCACACCCGCGGCCTGCTCGCCGCCCATCACCGAGATGCGGGCGTTGGGCCACATCCACAGGAAGTCGGGGCTGTAGGCGCGGCCACACATGCCGTAGTTGCCGGCGCCAAAGCTGCCGCCGATCAGTACGGTAATCTTGGGTACCTCGGCACAGGCCACGGCCATCACCATCTTGGCGCCGTGCTTGGCGATGCCGTCGGCTTCGTGTTTCTGGCCCACCATGAAGCCGGTGATGTTCTGCAGGAACAGCAGGGGGATGTTGCGCTGGCAGCAGAGTTCGATGAAGTGCGCGCCTTTCTGGGCGGACTCGCTGAACAGGATGCCGTTGTTGGCGATGATGCCGACCGGGTAGCCGTGGATATGGGCAAAGCCGGTGACCAGGGTCTGGCCGTAGTAACGTTTGAATTCGTCAAACTCGGAGCCGTCGACCGTGCGGGCAATAACATCGCGCACGTCGAACTGTTTGCGCAGGTCAGTGCCGACAATGCCGTAGATTTCCTCGACATTGAACAGCGGCGCCCTGGGCTTGCGGATCTCCACGTCAGCCGGTTTGCGGCGGTTGAGGTTGGAGATGCAGCGCCGGGCAATTGCCAGGGCGTGGGCGTCGTTTTCCGCGTAATGGTCGGCCACCCCGGAGACCTTGCAGTGGACGTCGGCGCCTCCCAGGTCCTCGGCGCTGACCACTTCACCGGTGGCCGCTTTCACCAGCGGCGGACCAGCCAGGAAGATGGTGCCCTGATTGCGCACAATGATGGACTCGTCGGCCATGGCCGGTACATAGGCGCCACCGGCGGTGCACAGGCCCATAACGACGGCGATCTGGGGGATATCGTCGGCAGACATGCGGGCCTGGTTGAAAAAGATGCGGCCGAAGTGGTCGCGGTCGGGAAAGACCTCGTCCTGTCTTGGCAGGTTGGCGCCGCCGGAATCCACCAGGTAGATGCAGGGCAGGCGGTTCTGCAGGGCGATTTCCTGGGCACGCAGGTGTTTTTTCACCGTCAGCGGGTAGTAGGTTCCGCCTTTGACGGTGGCGTCGTTGGCGATGATCATGCATTCGGTGCCGGAGACCCGGCCGACGCCAGCAATAACTCCCGCAGCGGGGACTTCTTCGTCGTAGACGTTGTAGGCGGCGAACTGGCCCACTTCAAGGAAGGGAGAACCGTCGTCCAGCAGACGGTTGATGCGTTCGCGGGGCAGCAGTTTGCCACGGGCGATATGACGCTCCTGGTAGGAGGGGCCACCGCCCTGCTGGATAGTGGCGACTTTGTCCCGCAGGTCCGCCACGGCTTTTGCCATGGATTCCTGATTGGCCAGGAACTCGTCGGATCTTGGATTTACTTTGCTTTGGAGTATTGTCATTTTTTCTGGTCCGTGAGTTTGGAGTGTCGGGACTGGCAGAAGGGCAGTTCGGGAAACGCTACGAGCACATCCATGTGCGCTTGGCTTCGGCCTTCCCTGGCCGAAGACATTCCCGAACTACCCTTCTGCCACTCCCTCTGCAAACTATTCGTTGGCCTGCACCAATCTTTGTCTCTGTCCGATACGCGGCACGGTGCCCGAAGCGGGCGGTGAGGTGGGCTTTCCAGGAATGTCTTCGGCCAAGGATGGCCGAAGCCAAGCGCACACGGACGTGCTTGTAGCGTTTCCTGGAAAGCCCACCTCACCGTCCGCCTCCCCTAAGGTCTAGTTGTTGAGATACAACTCCCGCCCAATCAGCATCCGGCGGATTTCGGATGTACCGGCGCCGATTTCGTACAGCTTGGCGTCCCGCAGCAGACGGCCTGTCGGGTATTCATTGATGTAGCCGTTGCCGCCGAGCAGCTGGATGGCGTCCAGGGCCAGTTTGGTGGCCATTTCCGCTGAATAGAGAATCGCCCCGGCAGCGTCTTTTCTGGTGGTGTTGCCACGGTCGGCGGACATGGCGACCATGTAGACGTAGGATTTGGCGGTATTCATCCAGGTGTACATGTCGGCGACTTTACCCTGTACCAGTTCGAACTCACCGATGGCCTGGCCGAACTGTTTGCGTTCGCGGATGTAGGGAACCACTGCGTCCATGGCTGCCTGCATGATGCCCAGGGGGCCGCCGGCGAGCACCAGGCGTTCGTAGTCGAGGCCGCTCATAAGTACTTTGGCGCCGTTGCCCAGGCCCCCCATGACATTTTCTTTGGGCACTTTGGCGTCCTGGAATACCAGTTCACAGGTGTTGGAACCGCGCATGCCGAGCTTGTCCAGCTTCTGGGCCTGGGTGAATCCCGGGGTGTCCCGTTCGACAATAAAGGCAGTGATGCCACGGTGGCCG
>NZ_DATFKH010000211.1:0-1067 GCF_035268745.1 Marinobacter sp. | reverse complement strand
GAAGCGTCTTTCGAAGGAATAGCGGTTTGTTTTTATGCGCTTGGGGGTGAGCCACCGATGCCGGGGCGCGTTCAATTTTCAGATTGAAAGCTGAAAACTGAAAACTGAAAACTTCGAATTCATCTCGCCCCGCGCTGCGCGCTTGCGGGCGACCTACTTTTCACAAGCGCCTGAAAAGTAGGCAAAAGCGCTTTTTACAGGCGGCAGAGGGTTGCGGTGCGGGTGGGTGGAATTGGTGGTTAGGTGTTTGATCGCGGGGTGGGCTGGAGATCTTCTTGCCCGTGCGACATGTGTGTCATGGCTTGCGGGTGACGACGGGATTCCGGCTTCGATCTTTATCGGAGCGGGGTTGTCTCGATCGAGTTTGTTGTGATCGTCGGTGGATGCTGAAGCGGGTTCCAGTTCGGGGTGGTGAGTGGGAGCAGCGGCCAGGCTCGCCACGTTGCTTCTGCAACCGGCTGCCGGAGGCTTCCTGCTTCTGACCGTGCACCGGATAATGCCAATTTTTCTATGGGCGCATCCTGCGCCGATGAATCAGGCACAAATCGCGGCCTGGAGACCGCTCCTACCCGACACGTCGAGCATCGTCACCATGCCCGCCACCGGGCAAGAATACCAACCGCAACCAGGCCACCACCAGCCCTCACCGCCCCGAACTGGAACCCGCTTCAGCATCCCCCAACAGACCCGTGCGAGCACGATCGCCACGACCCCGCTCCGATAACCATCGAAGCCGGAATCTTTGGGCTGCCCGTAAGCCGAAGGTGAACACTCCGCACGGACAGGAAGATCCCGGACCGAAGCCCGATGCCACACACCTAACCCCCACACGCTCCGACCAGCACCGCCAACAGCTGCCGCCTGTAAAAAGCGCTTTTGCCTACTTTTGTCGCGACTGACAAAAGTAGGTCGCCCGCAAGCGCGCAGCGCGGGGCGAAATGCAGTTGAAGTTGAAGTTGAAGTTGAAGTCGAAAGTTGAATTTGAATCAAAAAAAGCCGCCCCACCCGCCAGGGTGGACCCGTCAGCCCTGCCGGCGCCCCGGCAAAACTTCAAACCTCCGATACTG
>NZ_DATFKH010000210.1:0-62702 GCF_035268745.1 Marinobacter sp. | reverse complement strand
AACCTCTTCATACTACGGCTGACCCTGAAGCTGACGCATGAACTCGAAGGTTGCCCGGGAGTACTGCTCGAAATGTGGCAGAAAATTGGCGTGCAGTACCCATATGGCAAACAATCCAAAAATCAGGCCAATCGGGAAGCCCAGCGCAAAAATATTCATCTGGGGAGCTGCGCGGGTCATGACCCCGAACGAGATGTTGACGATAAACACCGCGGTTACCGCAGGCAGGGCCAGCAGCATGGCGGCCGCAAACATCCAGCTGATCCGGTGGGCCAGAGACCAGAGACCCGCCTGCCCCAGCCCCTCGAGGCCGATGGGAAGTGTGTAGAAGCTTTCAATAAAAACATCAAAGGCCACAAGGTGGCCGTTCATCGCCAGGTACAACAGGGTAATGGTGATGCTATAGATTTGGGACAGGACCGGCACGTTGACGCCGTTGGCGGGATCGACCATGGATGCGAAGCCAAGCCCCATCTGCATGGCAATCATCTGGCCGGCCACCACAAACAGCTGAAACAGCATCGTCAGCGCAAAGCCCATGCCCACGCCGATCAGTATCTGCTGCAGGGTGATGACTACGGCGTCAGCGCTGAGGGCATCCACCCGGGGCACTGCGGGAATCATGGGAACCACCAGCACGGTGATCAGCAGCGCCAGCCCCAGGCGCACGCGGGCAGGTACAAGCTGGGTGCCAATAAACGGGATTACCATCATGAAACTGGCCAGCCGGAAAAATGGCCAGAAATGCTGGCCGATCCACTGGCTGATCAGGTCTGCACTGATTTCGGTCGGCATTGCCGGTCAGCCGATCAGATAGGGAACGCTGGAGATCAGTCGTTCCGCATGGTCCATCAACTGAGTCAGCATCCAGGGGCCGGCTACGATGATCGTAATCAGAGTGACCAGCAAGCGCGGCAGGAAGCTGAGGGTCTGCTCATTGATCTGGGTCGCTGCCTGAAAGGTACTGACCACCAGACCAATCACCAGCCCGGGCCCGATGATCAGGCTGGAAAGCAGTACGATCATCCAGAGCGCTTCCCGCAGGATATCGATGACGGTTTCGGGTGTCATGATGGTGCTCCTGTACATTGCATGGCGGGCCTATATCCCATAGCTGGCGGCCAGAGTGCCCATGATCAGGGCCCAGCCATCCACCAGCACGAACAGCATGATTTTGAATGGCAGGGAAATGATGATCGGCGACAGCATCATCATACCCATGGCCATCAGAACGCTGGCCACCACCATATCGATGATCAGAAAAGGTATGAACAGGATGAACCCGATCTGGAACGCGGTCTTCAGCTCACTGGTGACGAATGCCGGCATCAGCACCCAGAAGGACACTTCCTCGGGGGTCGCGTACTGCTCGTCGGCAATACGCATGAACAGCGCCAGGTCGCTTTCACGGGTCTGGGCCATCATGAAATCCCGGAACGGCTGGCTGGCCTGTTGCACCGCTTCCAGTGAGGTCATTTCCTCCTGCATGTAGGGCTGCAATGCCTGCGCATTCACCTCTTCGAACACCGGTTTCATGATGAAGATGGTAAGAAACAGGGTCAGGCCCAGCAGTACCTGATTGGACGGCGTAGACTGCAGCCCCAGCGCCTGCCGGAGGATGGCGAACACCACAATGATGCGGGTGAAGGAGGTCATCATCATCAGCATCGCCGGCAGGAATGTAAGCGCCGTCATGAACGCCAGAATCTGCAGCGACACCGAGTATTCCTGAACTCCCTCGCCTTCTCCCGGTGTTACAGTGAGCGCCGGAATGCCCGGAATACCCTGCGCCTCCGCCATCCCCGTCGGCACCCAGAAAACAAGCAGCATCAGGGAAAGCAGTGACACACTACACCGGGGCATCCGGAACCTCATGTCACGAGCCTTCCCTGTTGACGGAGCCGGAACCCCAGGATTTGCCGATCATGCCCTGAAGTTTACGGGCGAAATCGCCGGAAACCTGCTCGCCGGGGGGCACCACCGGCTCGTCAAAAACGTGGAGCGTGCGGATAGCCTGAGGAGTAACACCGACAAGAATCTGTTTGCCACCCACATCAATCAGGGCGATGCGTTCCCGCGTACCCATTGGCATCACCGATACCAGCTTCATGGCCCGGGTATTGCCACCGGTCATGCCACTCATGCGGCGAACAAGCCAGGCACAGCCGAAAATAATGGCAATGACCGCCAGCAGTCCGGCCCCCAGGCTCAGCATGCTCATCAGGGCATCCGGCGCTGACGCCGGCGGTGTTGCGGTTGCTGACGCTGCTGCCGCTGCTTCCTGTTGGCCGGCCATCTATTTCTGCAACCGTTTGATGCGCTCGCCCGGGCTGATGACGTCGGTCAGGCGAATACCGAATTTTTCGTTCACCATCACCACCTCGCCATGGGCAATCAGGGTTCCGTTAACCAGAACATCCAGGGGCTCGCCCGCCAGCCTGTCCAGCTCGATCACCGAGCCCTGATTCAGCTGCAGCAGGTTGCGAATGGGAATCTGGGTGTTGCCGACTTCCATGGAAATAGTCACCGGAATATCAAGAATGACGTCAAGGTCCGGTGCCGGGCCATCGCCCTGCGCGATCTTCGAGCCTTCCGGGAATTCTTCCATTGGTGCGGTGCGAACGCTGCTGCTGTTCCCACCATCGTCTCCTTCCGATTCACCGGCTTCTTTCATGGCCGCAGCCCACTCGTCGTTGCGATCGTCACCGTCCGATTCGCTGTCAGAGTCTCCGGACTCTTCCATGGCCGATTCCCACTCAGCGGCCAGTTTCTCGTCTTCGCTGAGTTCCTTGTCGCCTTGCTTTTTGTCATCGTCAGCCATTACGTCCCACCTTCAGTTGTTTTTTAACCCTGGGCACGGTTGCCCGATTCCTGATTTTCAGTGCCAGCTTGCCGTCACGGGTGCCCAGCGTGGCGTTGTAAACCGGAATGCCGTTGGCAGTAAGGGTCAGTGTTTCTGGCATTTCTACCGGGATAATGTCGCCTTCCTTGAATTTCGCCACATCACGCAGTGAAATCCGGCGGCGGCAGACCGTCGCATTGATCGGCACGCTCACCTCTCTGATATCTTCCTGGAGCGCGGTGACCCAGCGCTCATCCATATCGTCAATGTCACTCTGGACACCGGCATCCAGAATATCGCGCACGGGCTCAATCATGGAGTAGGGCAACGCCATGTGCAGCTCACCGCCACCCCCATCCAGCTCTATATGGAAGGTGCTTACCACCACGACTTCGCTGGGGCTGACGATATTGGCCATTGCCGGATTTACTTCCGAGCTGAGATATTCAAATTCCACTTTCAGAACCGCCTGCCAGGCTTCCCGCATGTCCTCAAACACCTGGTTCAGCACCTTCTGAACAATGCGGTTTTCTGTTGGCGTGAATTCACGGCCTTCAATCTTGGCCTGACGGCCTTCGCCGCCGAAAAAGTTATCCACCAGTTTGAATACCAGTTTGGCGTCCAGCACAAACAGAGACGTCCCCCGCAGGGGCCGGATCTTGGTCAGGTTAAGGCTGGTGGGAAGGTAGAGCGTGTGAACGTACTCGCCAAACTTCATGATCTGGACGCCACCCGTCGAGACATCGGCATTGCGACGCAGAATATTGAACAGGCTGATGCGGGTATGACGGGCGAAGCGCTCGTTGATCATCTCGAGGGTTGGCATCCGGCCACGGACGATTCGGTCCTGACTGGCAAGGTCATAGCTTCTGATGTCCTCACCGCCGCTGTCGTCATAGGTATCGACATCACCGTCGTCCACGCCATGTAACAGCGCGTCAATTTCGTCCTGTGACAGTAAGTCCTGCATAGGTTTCCCAGCCTCTGAATTAAGCCCGTAAGGCTCTTGTTACGCCCTTGCTACTGAATGACAAAGTTTCTGAGCAGCACCCGTTGCAGAGGCGGTTCGCCTTCCTGCTCGAGTACATCGTTGGCCGCTACCAGCATCTGATCTGCCAGATTTCTGCGGCCTTCGGGAGTCTGCAGCTGCAGAAAATCCATGCCGGATATCACCCCAAGAAGCCGGCTTCGCAGCAGCGGCATATGCAGATTCGCTGCCTCCAGGGCGTTCATGTCTTTTGCCTCGAACGCCAGATGAACCTGTGCATAACGTTGCCTGCCTTCTGCCTGAACGGTGGTGACCAGCGCTTTTTCCAGAACGGTATAAGCACTGGGCACAAATATTTCTTCTGTGGTTTCGGGCGCTTCCTCCCCGCCGCTCAGACCGGGAATATCGGCCCCGATGAACCAGAGCGTACCAACCACCGACAGGCCGATTGCCATGACCACCAGCAGTGTCAGGATCAGAATGAATTTGAGCTTGCCCTTCTTGGGCGATGCTTGCCCGGATGCGTTGTCTTCAGCCATAAGATTCGTCTGCCAGAATTCCGTCGAAAAGGTCGGAGTTAAAGGATATTAAGCAAAGGGCGGGCCAGAATGACAAATCCCCGCTACCAGAGCAGCAGTCTAGCTCTGGTAGCGGGGATCAGCAAAGGCTGGAATGGCACAGCGGCGAGATCAGGACGGCTGACCGACAGAAGCAGGCTTCAGGCGAAGATGTCCACCTCGCCTTTCCAGGTGAGATCCAGTGATCGCAGTTCAGCCCCCATGTCTTCCTGGCCAGCATCTGCCATCAGCCCCGGAACTGGCCGTTCATCGCTTTGGGTATCACCGTCCCGGGCCTGGTCACTGCCGGAATCGGACACATCGAAATTCTCCAGAGCGATCCCCTGCTCGCTCAACATATCCCTCAGGCGCTGACTGTGCAGTTCAAGCTGTTCACGGACCACCGGATTAGCCGAATGCACCGTGATATTGGCCTGTTCCTGCTGCACCTGGACCTTGACCTCCATCGGGCCCATATCCGGCGGAGTCAGGTGGATTTCGGCAACCGACATGTTTCTGGCGGTCAGCCAGGTCAGCTTTCCCGCTACCTTGTCGCCCCATTGGGCGTGGCCCACCGGCAGCTCGATAGACGTGGCGTAGCCCCGAAGAATCGGGGCATCCGGAGCCATTTTTGGGGTGTTGACCGCGTTTGCCTGGGCGCTGACAGATTCCAGCCCGCCCTGGAAGCGGATCGCATTCTGCAGCAGCGCGGTGTCAGAAGCCTTGCCGCCGTCACCGGTTACCCCGGCCAGCAGGCTTTCCGCAAGCGCGATCGCGGTCGGAGAACCGGCCTGGCCCGGTGCCTGAAGGGTCATAGAAGCATTTTTCCCTTGCCCACCGAGGCCCAGGGTCTGAATCGCCATTGCAGCAGTTTCTCCGTTTCCACTGATGCCCGCCATTGATGTAAAGGTATTCTGGACCAATGGCAGCCCCTGAACATCGAGCGACGCGGCTGCATCCTCTGCCGAAACGGTCGCACCCTGGCCCGGTAACGGAGTGATCAGGGACTGGAGGTCGGCAAAGGTCAGCGGGGATGCGACCAGTGATTTATCGCCATCAGGCTCAAGCGATTGCTCGCCATCAGCGGCATGCGTCTGCCCGATGGCTTCGCCGGAATCTTCAGCCCTGGCAGACTTATCGTCACGAGCCTTTGCCGCATCGGCGGCTTCAGCCGACCTTCGCTCAGCCTCTGACTTTGCCGCTTTTGCCTCTGCCTGCCGATTCTGTTCCGCCGGTCCTGCTGTTTCAGGTTTCTTTGCCTCGCGGGCATCCAGTCGTTTCTGCTCAGACCGGGAGACAGCATCGAATGAGCTTTCACCGGATTTTTCATTGCCCCGTCCTGGTGACCCGGAGGAGCTGGCGGCCTCGGAAGGCGCGCTTTTCGGAAGATTCTGGGGGAAAACCATCTGTGACATGGCAACCTCTTGCCGCTTTTAGGGGAGAACGGACGCTGAGTCTTATAATGCACTCAGCTTCCCGGGACTTTCCCATAACCAAGCAAAAGCAATGCCACCGTCGAAGGCGACGATATCAGGCGAGAAACCGCTTCAGGGTCTTTTCAACGCGCTGGAACTCCGATTCAATAGCATCCACCACAGTCGCCGCATCGCCCAACCGGTTTTCCCGACCGGCCTCCTCGGCTTTCAGACAGAGCGCGCCCAGCCGGGGCGCGCCGATATTCACGGAACTCCCTTTGAAACTGTGGGCGGTCTTGGTAAAAGTATCAGGGTCAGAGGACCCGATCGCGGTCCTGAGGTAACTTATCCGGTCGCACGAATCCCTGAGGTAGGTTTCAATGAGAATATCAAACTCATCTTCCATGACCTCCTGAAGTTCTGTCAGCGCTTCCTCATCTAGATGCGGTTTGTCATTCATGACCAACCTCCGGCTTATTCAATGCCAAGCTTCCAATCATAAACAATTTCTGCCCGGTTGCCATACTCCGCATAACGCAGAAAATTTCCCAGCTTTCGCATCAGCATCAATCCACGGCCACTGTAACTGGTGTCAACGCAATCAGCCCTGCTCTGAAGCCGGGAAATATCAAATCCCGAGCCGCTGTCTTCACAGACGATTTTCAACTGTCCACCAAGCTCGCTCATTGAGTGTGTCAGCTCAAACCTTATCCAGTGCCCGGCTACCTTGCCGAGCCTACGCTCACGCTCTTCATAATAATAGCTGAAACCGTCCGATGACGCTTTCAGTTCCGAGGACAGACCCAGTACCCCATGCTCCAGAGCGTTGTTATAAAGTTCGGCCAGCAGCGTGTAAATATCCGAGCTTTTGCTTCGTAGCCCCGGAACCTCCATACAGATATGTAACAATAGTGGCAGTGGGCTGAACTGGGCCAGGGTCTGCTCCCGCACTTCATAGACGCAATGCCAATGAGAGGGGCCTGTCAGCGTCAATTGCGGTAACTTTTCAGCCGCCTCATGGAATTGCGAAGACGCCACCATCTTCAGTGATACCAGGGTCAGGTCATCCTGCCCGGCCCGCTCGCCGGTAAATTCCCGGATGGCACCCAGCAGGGTGTCAATCATACTGTCCGGGGCGCTGTTAGCGGGTGCATCGTCGAATGCACGTTGCAGGCGGGTCTCTCCATACCTCTCGGCTTCCCCGTTTTCCGCCTCAAGCACACCGTCTGTCATCAGCAGCAGCGTATCACCGGCGCTGGTCTGAAACAGCTCCATGGCAGCATCGAACCGGGCCGGATCCAGAACCCCGAGCGGCAGATGGCGAGAGGCGATAAGCTGCCGCGCGCCACGGTCTCTGAACAGAACCGCGTCTGGCAAGCCACCGTTCCAGATTTGCAGCTGGTTCAACCGGAAATCGGCCTGAACCATTGCCGCGCAGCAGAACATGCCAGCCGGAAGAATCCGCGTGAGCTTGTCATTGATTTGCCGCAGCACGTCACTGGCGCTGAAACCCATACTGGTCATACCGTAAAAGATTTCCGCAATCGGCAGGGCGCCGATAGCGGCAGGCAAACCGTGGCCGGTGAAATCGCCAACCAGGATATGCATGCCTCCGGCCGGGCGTGAGCAGGCAAACAGGATATCACCGTTGAAAATCGACATCGGCGACACGTAATAGCGGATATTATCGGCGTTCAGGCAACCGGTATGGGCGATATTATCGAACACGCGCTTGGCCAGCTGCTGCTCTTCCAGCAACTGGTTATTGCGCTCGCTGATCAGGTTGCGTTGCCGGCTCAGGGTCCGGTGCATCTGCCGCATCCGGTCAAAGGCGCCGAGCTTGGCCTGAATAATCAACTTATTGTAGGGCTTGGTCAGGAAGTCATCGCCACCGGCGTCCAGGCAGCGGGCCAGCGCATCCGCATCGGTCAGGGAGGTCAGGAAAATCACTGGCACCAGTGTTTCGCCCGCCAGCTCCTTGATATTCCGTGCAGCAGTGATGCCATCCATCACCGGCATCAGCACGTCCAGCAGGACAATATCCGGCTGGTAATCGTTGAAGATGGCGACTGCCTCATCGCCATTGGCAGCCGCCCTGACCTCGTGGCCAAGCCGCTTCATCAGCTTTGCGAGAATCAGCCGGTCGCTGTCACTGTCGTCAGCAATCAGAATTTTCAGGGTCTTGCCAGGTGATCCTGCGACATCGATCATTTGATCGCGAAAAGCTTTCCGAAATTCGAGATCGTCAGTATGCGCTGCACATCGTTGTTACAGTTCCTGATTTCAATTCGCGAGGCGTCGCCGCCGGCAAAATCGCGGAGCAACAACAGCATCCCGAGTGCGGAGCTGTCCAGATAGGTGGTGTCGGACAGATCCACAACAAAATTCTGCACTTCACGGCCTTCCTGCTCGTAGGCGTTACGGAACTCCTGGTGAGTGCTGAAATCAAACCGCCCTTCGATACCAATGGTCAGGGTCTGGTCATCGTTACTGCGATGTGTGTGGATCGGCATTCAGAAGTCTCCATGAGGTGCATGGGCAGAGAGCTGAAAAATCAATGACTCTCAGGTGCAAGGATAGCCGAATGGTGCGGTTTTGCATCTGTAGCGGGAATACGCCTACCTGCGGCGCTGATAGAACCGGTTGGCGGCTTCATCAGCCAGTTTCTGCTCTCTGGCGTCGCTCTGCTGCTGTTCCTTGCGGCGACAGGTTGCAATGTACTTTTCCATGCCCCGACGACGCTCCCACGCCAATCGCCACTGCTCGCGACAGGCGTCCAGCTTTGTCCGGGTCTGATCAAGCAATGCCTGTTGCTGCCCGATCACTTGATCCAGTTGGGCGATAAAAGCCTGCCATGCCTGCAGGCGGGAAACCGCCACAACCCCCTGCTGATTCGCCCGGATCTGATCGCGGTACTCCTGTTGATAGCGCTCCAGGTTGTCAATCTGCTGACGCTGGGCATCATGAGCTTTTTGCGCCTCGGCCATTTTTTCCAGGGCCCGATGCTCTTTCTGCTCCTCCAGTTTCAGGACCACCTGAAGCCGCTGCGAGCGAAGCATCAGCCGGCCTCAGTGCGGCCGCTGGCCGGCGGCATTTTGGGACGGTCCGGAGAGCGGCGCTCCGGAACCACGGCCATCAACTGATCGATACTTTCCTCAAGCCCTGCGCTATCGTTCAGGCCCTGCTGCAGGAACTGGCCCATGTTGGCAATGTGAGCAATGGCAAAATCGGTTTCCGGGTCAGAGCCCTTGACATAGGCCCCCACGCTGATCAGATCCCGGGCCTGCTGGTAGCGGGAATAAACCTGCTTGAAGCGCTGGGCCCGGGTGAAATGAGCGGTATCGGTCACCTGCGGCATTACCCGGCTGATGGAAGCTTCCACATCAATTGCCGGATAATGGCCTTCTTCCGCAAGCCGACGGGACAACACGATGTGTCCATCCAGAATTGCCCGGGCGGCGTCGGCAATCGGATCCTGCTGGTCATCGCCCTCGGTAAGAACGGTGTAAAACGCGGTAATCGAGCCACCACCCGGGCGACCGTTACCGGTACGTTCAACCAGCTGGGGTAATTTGGCAAAGACCGAAGGCGGATAACCCTTGGTTGCAGGTGGTTCGCCAACGGCCAGCGCAATCTCCCGTTGTGCCTGGGCGTATCGGGTCAGTGAGTCCATCAGTAGCAGCACCCGCTTGCCCTGATCCCGGTAGTACTCCGCGATGCGGGTAGTGAGCATGGCTGCACGCAGGCGCATCAGGGGGGAATCGTCTGCCGGCGAGGCGACCACCACAGAGCGGGCAAGGCCTTCATCACCCAGAATATCCTCGATGAATTCCTTGACTTCCCGGCCCCGTTCGCCGATCAGCCCGACCACGGTGATATCGGCGTCGGTAAAGCGGGTCATCATGCCCAGCAGCACACTCTTGCCCACGCCACTACCGGCAAACAGGCCCAGGCGCTGGCCCTGCCCCACGGTCAGCAGTGAATTGATCGCCCGAATCCCCACGTCCATGGATTTGCGCACCGGCGCCCGGTCCAGCGGGTTGATAATATCGCCACTGAGGGAAACCCGCTTTTCGGTCTGCAGCGGTCCCTTGCCGTCCAGAGGCTCGCCGTTACCGTTCACCACCCGGCCCAGCAGTTCCGGGCCGACCGGCACCCGGCTGGCTATAGACAGGGGAACCACCCGGGCACCGGGACGCAGCCCTTCGATCGCCGTGAGTGGCATCAGATAGACCCGCTCATCCTCAAAGCCAACCACTTCGGCCTCAACGGTGCCGGTGCCCTGGCCGGTAATGACACAACGATCCCCCACCACCATCGGGCAGCCGACACACTCAAGGGTCAGACCGACCATGCGCGTGAGGCGCCCGGAAAGCTCCGGTTCGGGCTCACTGGCAAGGCCTTTTTGCAAACTGCTCAGGCGTTCAGCCAGCCTTGCCGTCATCGTCGTCCTCCCGGGTTGAACCCTTTCCTTCGGGGTCAGTGGCCTCGTTCTCTTGCGGATTCAACACATCCCGGCGGAAATCGGTCAGGTCATCCATGATCGCATCCATGCCTTCGCCGTCGCCCGGGGATTGCTGATCCGGTTCTTCGCTCAGCATATCCTGGACCGCCTTCTGGAAGCGCTTCTCAATGGTAAAGTCGACCAGGCTGTGGCGGGTTTCGAGTCTGCATCCACCGCGCATGATGGCCGCATCTTCCACCACCGATGTCTTTGCTTCGAAGCGATCGGCAACGTCACCGACAAACTGGTAGTCGTCGGGGTGAATATGTATGCGCACGTTTTCACTGGTCGAAGGCAGGGAGGCCATGGCTTTTCTGACAACGGCGACGATCTGGGACGAATCCAAAGCCAGCTCGCGGTAAAGCACGGCTCTGGACAACACTGTGGTTAGATTGACCAGCGCAGTTTCAATCTCGTCCTGGTGCCGCCGAATGGGCAACAGCAGCTCGCCCATCAGCTCTTCAAGACGCTCAAGCTTTGTCTCGACATCCTGACGGCTCTGTTCCAGGCCCTGTTCTTCGCCGTGAGTCCGGCCCGCTTTTTCGCCCGCGGCAAAACCTTCACTGTGACCGTTTTCCAGTCCTTCCTTGTGGCCGGCTTCAAAGCCTTCTTTGCGACCTTCTTCAAAGCCGTCAGCATGGGCAACCTGACGGATTTCTTCGATGTCACCGGCAGTCAGTGGTCTGACATTTCGCTCTTCCTCACGCGCCACCTCGTTTCCTGTGGCATCCAGCAACGGAAGCTCCCAGCGCTCATAGGCTGTGAGGTTTTCCTTGGGAATACGGTCGAGGTTGCGGCGAGGGTCTTTCATCACATCAGCATCACATCA
This sequence comes from Marinobacter sp., assembly GCF_035268745.1. Classification (GTDB taxonomy): domain Bacteria; phylum Pseudomonadota; class Gammaproteobacteria; order Pseudomonadales; family Oleiphilaceae; genus Marinobacter. The sequence continues at coordinate 51,567 of NZ_DATFKH010000210.1, read as the reverse complement.
TTTCCTCGCCGGAACCACCGAGGGTAATTTCACCGGCCTCGGCCATACGGCGTGCAATAGTGATAATGTCTTTCTGAGCCGACTCGACTTCACTGACCTTGACCGGGCCCTTGGCCTCAAGGTCATCCTGCAGAAGCTCGGAAGCGCGTTTGGACATATTCTTGAAAATCTTGTCCTTGACCGCATCATCCGCACCTTTCAGTGCCACCACCAGCACTTCGGAAGACACTTCGCGCAGCAATGCCTGAACGCCCCGGTCGTCGATTTCCGCCAGATTATCGAAGACAAACATCAGGTCTTCAATTGTGGAAGCCAGATCCGGATCCATTTCCTTGATCGAATCCATCAGCACGCCTTCAGAGCTGCGTTCCATGAAGTTCATGATGTCGGCGGCGCGTTTGACACCACCGATGCGGCTGGTCTGGGCAGCAGAACCACCCAGGAACTGCTTTTCCAGTATATCGTTCAGTTCCTGCAGGGCCTGGGGCTGAATACTTTCGAGTGAGGCTATCCGCATCATCACGTCCAGACGGACTTTGTCATCAAGTGTGCCGAGGATCTCCGCGGCCTGATCGGGATCAAGGTAAGAAATAACAATAGCCTGAATCTGGGGATGCTCGTAACGGATGATATCGCCCACGGCGCGGGGCTCCATCCATTTAAGAGTATCCAGACCCTTGGTATTGCCGCCGATCAGGATCCGGTCGATCAGGCTGGACGCCTTATCGTCGCCCAGAGCCTGGGACAGCATGGTACGGATATATTCATCGTTACCCACCCCGAGCCCGGTCTGACCGCCAACGGCCTCGATAAAATTGTTCAGCACATAGGTAACTTCGTCTTTGCTGACGTCTTTCATCTGCGCCATGGCAGTGCCGACCCGCTGTACTTCCTTCGGACCCATATGCTTGAGCACCTGCGCCGCGTCACTTTCGCCCAGTGACATCAGCAGAATGGCCGCCTGCTCGACCCGCGGGATTTTGCGTTGCGGTTTCTGCGACGTGTCGTCGGCACGCCCCTTGTCATCAGTCATCGATATTCACCCATTGCCGCATCACCTGGGATACCCTCGCCGGGTCTTCGGCAACCAGCCCCTTCAATGCATTCAGCTGCCTATCATAACTGTCCGAGGCATCCGGCAACAGCAGTGCATCCTGGCTGTTCATCGCCTCTCGCAGAGCATCATCACCTTCAATGCCGTCCATACCGTCATTGCGGCCCTGGCCCTCGCCATCCTGGGTCCGGTCGCCGCCAGACAATGATTTCAATGTCGGGCGCAACAGGCCCAGGATCAGCACCAGCACAACCAGGCCGGCCAGTACCTGCTTCATCAGGTCCCAGAACCAGGGCTGCTCCCAGAAATCCGGCTGAGTAAATTCCATTTCCTGTTCCGGGGCAAAGGCCGTATTCATGACCGTGACACTGTCACCCCGGGCTGCCGAGTAACCCACGGCATCGCGAACCAGCATGGTCAGGCGCTGCAGTTCGGCCTCGGGCCATGGTTCGTAGGTGGCTTCACCAGTGTCCGGATTTACCACCCTCATGTCGTCTACCGCGAGCGCAACGTTCAATCGATTGATGCGACCATACTCCTGACGGATATAACTGACGGTGCGATCCATCTCATAATTGCGGGTCGATTCTTCACGCACATTAACCGGTGCTGGCGGCGCACCCCCTTCCTCGCCATTACCGGCGTCAGCCTGCTCGGGCGCAGTTGCATTGGCCGGTGGCTGATTCGTCAGGGCTCCGGGAATACCGCGGGCAGCGCCGTCCGAACGCCGATCTGTCATCGACCGCTCACTTCGAACCGCCTGCTGGTCCGGATTAAACAGTTCTTCGGCCTGCTCCACCGAGGAGAAATCCAGGTCTGCCGTTACTTCCGCGCGAAACCGGCCCTCGCCCACCACAGGGCGAACCAGCGAGGCCACCCGGCGGGTCAGGCGATCCTCCACGCGGCTGGTATATTCATACTGGTCTTCCATCTGGCGGGTTTCACCGCCCTGGTCCTGCCCGGTCAGCAGGTTGCCACTCTGATCAACCACCGTGACGTTATCTTTTTTCATCTGGGGAATGCTGCCGGCAACAAGATTCATGATGGCGGCGATCTGCTCCTGCTCAAGACGGCGGCCGGCAAACACTTCCAGAAACACCGAGGCCGTAGGCTCGCGGGCGTCGCGAACGAACACCGAGCGCTCAGGCATGGCCAGGTGCACCCGGGCAGAGCGCACGGCGCGCATGCTGCCGATCGTGCGTGACAATTCCCCTTCCAGCCCGCGACGGTAGCTGATGGTTTCCATGAACTGGGAGGTTCCCAGACCCCGGTCCTGATCCAGCAGTTCATAGCCAATGGTCTGTTCGTCCGTCACACCTTCGGCGGCCAGCTTGAGCCGCGCGTCGTATACCTGTTCGGCCGGAACCAGAAGCGCCCCGGTGCGGGGGTCCATGCGATATTCGATATTGTTGGTGCTCAGAATAGTGGTGACATCCTGGGGGTTATAACCGGACATATCGCCGACCACTGGCTGATAGTTCGGCTCCTGGGCCCAGAGCACCACGGAGACACCCAGGGCGACGCTGGCAGCAAGCCCGACCATCAGGCCGATCTGTCGCAGCAGGTTAAGCCGATTGAAACCGAACATCAGATCACTGCGATTTTCGGCACCTTCCGCGCCGTCAGAGCCGGACCCGCTCTGGGTTGCCGGCATATTGGCGCTTGCAGTCTGGGCAGGTACGCTGGCCATGGATTTACTCCGCTATCAGATCGGCATGTTCATAATGTCTTCGTAGGACTGCACCACGCGGTTTCTCACCTGGGTCAACGCCTCGAAGGAGATGGACGCTTTCTCGGAAGCAATCATCACCCGGGTGATATCGACGTTGGGGTCACCCATGTCATACGCGGTTTTCAGACTGCTGGAGGTTTGCTGCAGCTCATTGACCGAGCCCACAGCCTGGCTCAGCAGATCGCTGAATTTCGGAACCTGGGAGGTCTGCTGGGTTTCCTGCACACCGGCAGGCCGGTCGACCTGCCCGCGAACTGTGTTGTCCTGCTGAATCCGCTGATTGTCCATCATCTGACTGCGCATGTTGCGGATTTCGGAAAGAACGCTGTTGATGTCGGCACGCTGAACCATGGTTGTCTCTCCCGGACAGACTCTTACCCAGTCTGCTTGTGTACGAATTCACGAATTAATGAGGTTTAAGCAAATTAAAGGCCAACCATTTAAATTCATTGAATTTCAGTATATTGAGAGATTTTCCTGAAATCCCGGAATAACGGGTGACGGTCTTTTGACAAAAAAAAGCACCCGAAGGTGCCATTCGAAGTCCACACCTCCAGGCTTCAGGCGATTGCGAGCTCGGCATTCAGATCAATACCGGCGTCCCGCATCTGGGCCAGCTTGTAGCGGAGTGTCCTTGGACTTATGCCCAGCTGCTCTGCCGCGCGGTTCCGTCGGCCACGCTCTTTTCGTAACGCTTCGATGATTATCCTGAACTCCCGCTCACGGACTTCGTCGCCCAGGGAAGTCACGGACTCACTCCGGGCCGGCACCTCCACTTCGGTCAACAGACTTTCGGTATCTGCCATACCCTGGTCAGCCGGGATTGCACCGGATGCAGGGTAGTCTCCGGCTGTGGCGGCGACAGCGGCTGGTGCAGCCGGCTCAGTACGGCCATTAATGCCCAGTTCCAGACACAGGTCACTGGCGTGTATAACATTTCCCTGATGCAGGACCAGAGCCCGCTGCAGGGCGTTGTCCAGTTCCCTTACGTTGCCCGGCCATTGATGCGCGGTCAGCGCCTGCCTGGCATCCGGGGCAAAGGTGATACCGGTCAGCTTCATCTTGCGGCAATGTCCCTTCAGCAACGAGCTCGCCAGCGGCAGAATATCCAGGGGTCGTTCCCGCAAGGGCTGCCAGTGCATGGGGAATACGGTCAGGCGGTAATACAGATCTTCCCGGAACTGGCCCTCACGGACATAGTGACCAAGGTTCCTGTTGGTGGTGGCAATTACCCGTACATCCAGAGCAATGGTCTTGCGCCCGCCCACACGTTCAACCTCACGCTCCTGAAGAACCCGTAGCAGCTTGGACTGAAGCCCCATATCCATCTCTGAAATTTCATCAAGCAGAATGGTCCCGCCATTGGCCTGTTCAAACTTGCCGGGTGCTGACGCCACGGCTCCGGTAAAGGCGCCCCGTTCATGGCCAAACAGGATGGCCTCCAGCATGTTTTCCGGAATGGCCGCACAGTTGATGGCCACAAATGGCTGTTCTGACCGGGGCGACTGCTGGTGAATGTACCGTGCCAGCACTTCCTTGCCGGTGCCGCTTTCCCCGGAGATCATCACCGTCGAGTCACTGGCCGCCACTTTGGCCGCAAGCTGAAACAGCCGCTTGCTGACGGGATCTTCGGCAACAGGCGCATCACTGCCCCGGTTCTGACTGCAGCCGACAATCCGGCTGACCGCATCGACCAGCACCGAGGGTTCAAAGGGTTTCACCAGATAATCGATCGCCCCCGCCTGCATGGCAGATACGGCGTGGCTGATCTGGCCGTATGCGGTAATCAGCATCATTGGCAATCCCGGATACAGCTTCTGAACCTGGAAAAGCAGGTCATGACCAGAAAGGCCCGGCATGTTGACGTCGCTGACCACCATATCCACGGGTCCGTCCGCCAGGCAATCAAGGGCCTGTTCGGCATCTGCAGCCTCCCGCACCCGGAACTTTGCCAGCTCCAGAGTGGTGACCAGCGCCTCACGCAGATCGTGGTCGTCTTCAACAATCAGAATCTGGGCCTTGGCCATGAATACCTCCGGTCACTTATTGTCTTTTGATTGCCGACCGCCTTTAGCGGCGCGCAATAACGGCAGCAAAACGGTCGCCGTCGCACCGCCATCCGCAGGCGAGTCGATATGAAAGCTGCCCTGATGGGCTTTAACAACGGCCTGAACAACGGCCAACCCGAGTCCGGTGCCGTGGGACTTGGTGGTATAGAAGGCTTCAAGCATCTGGCTGGTCTGGTCGGTTGAAAAACCGGGGCCATCATCAGAGACCCGGATCATCAGCTCATGTTCGCGCTGGTGCAGCACAATGCTGATGTTTCTGGCCCCCGCTTCAATGCTGTTATTGACAAGATTGGTGCAGGCACCGACCAGCGCATCGCGGTTACACAACATCGACTGATCAGTCACGTTGCCGTCCAGATCAATCTGCACTTCTGGCGGCAGGCGCAAACCTTCAATGGCCGCTTTCAGCGCCTGGGCTACACTTTCGGTCGATAATTCCTCGGCCAGTCGGGTTTCACCCCGGGCAAAGATGAGCATATCCCGCACCTGTTGCTCCAGATGGGTCAGCCGGGACATCAGCCGGGACGCGCAGCGCTGGCGCAGCTCTTCGTCAAGATCCGGCTGACCAAGGTGGCCACCGTAAAGTATCGCCGCTGATAAGGGAGTGCGAATCTGATGGGCCAGAGACGCCACCATTTTGCCCATAGCGGACAGACGCTGGGCATGGGCGAGCTGACTCTGAAGCTGGCGGGTCTCGGTCAGATCCGTCAGCAGAATCAACTGGCCGGGCTGGTTTTCCATGGTCCGGATTTCAATGCTGACACGGCGTCCGTCCTTGAGAGACACTTCGTGGCCATCGTCTCGTCGTGGCGCAAAGCAGCGGCGGATAACCTCTACCCAGCGCTCGCCGTCCAGAGGTTCGCCCAGTAATGTAATAGCGGCCGGGTTGGCCTGGGTGACCACCCCCTGGCTATCCAGCACCACGACACCGGCAGGCAGCGCCTGTAACAGGGTCGAAAGGCGGTCGGCCAGTTCTTCTTTCTGCTCCAGTTCCACCTGACGCTGGCGGGATTCCGCCGTCAGTTCGCCGGAGAGCTGATTGACCCGTGATTCCAGAGTCCGGTAGGAATCGGTGATCTGCCGCGACATCTGGTTGAACAGATCCAGCGCGGTACCCACGGCTTCGTCATCTTGTTCGGGAAATAAAGCGGTCACTTTGTCGTTAACATCAGCAGCGGCATTGGCGGAGGATGATCCCTCCGATGCTGACTGAACTACAAACTGTAAATGACTCATAAACTCGCCCTCTGATCAGGCCCTGAAGCCGGCCCGCACCAATTCGGATGGATCGTTTCCATAAACTTTGCAGTGCTCTTCGCAAAGGACCAAGCTAGGACTGTGCCAGATTTACTTTTAGTATATTTTTCAATAGGAAAGAAAATCCTGAAAGGCTGGAATGACGGTTTTCTGTCGCGCTGAAAGCACAACGGCGCCAAAGGTTACGAACCTTTGACGCCGTTGGAAATCAGCTGATCGATTCAGATCTCTTCGGATTCCTCATCCCGGAGACCGTATTTGCGGACCTTTTCAACCAGCGTAGTCCGGCGGATCCGCAGCTTTTCTGCAGCCCGTGCAACCACCCCGCCAGCCTCATCCAGTGCCTGCTGGATCAGCTGCTTCTCAAGGCTGGACAGGTAGTCTTTCAGGTCAATGCCATTAACTGGCAGCAAAGCTGGCGCATCAAGGCCAACAAGCGCGGGAATGCCGCCAGACAGGTCGGAATCTTCAAGCGGCGGGTTCTCATCGAAATCATCCACGTAGCGGAATTTCCTGGGCAACTCCTGGACGCCGATCACACCATACGGGTGCATGATGGCCAGACGCTCAACCAGGTTGGCCAGTTCACGGACGTTGCCAGGCCACTCGTGCCGGCAAAGGCTCATGATGGCGGCAGAATTCATTCGCAGGGAACCGCGCTTTTCCTTTTCCATGCGGGATATCAGCTCGTTGATCAGCAGGGGAATGTCTTCCACCCGCTCCCGCAAGGCCGGCATTTCGATAGGGAAGACATTGAGGCGATAATACAGATCTTCCCGGAAGTCGCCCTCCACTATCATGTCCTCCAGGTTTTTATGAGTAGCCGCAATCACCCGGACGTTCGTTGACTGGGTCCGGTTGCTGCCCACTTTTTCAAACGTGCGCTCCTGCAGCACCCGCAGGATTTTTACCTGCATGTTCAGCGGCATGTCGCCAATTTCATCAAGGAACAGGGTGCCCCCTTCGGCAAGCTCGAAGCGCCCTATCCGGGCGGTGATGGCACCGGTGAACGCCCCTTTTTCATGGCCGAAGAGCTCGCTCTCCAGAAGCTCCGCGGGAATGGCACCGCAGTTAACCGGTACAAAGGGCCGGTCGCGGCGGGCAGAATGATAGTGCAGGTTGCGGGCAACAACTTCCTTGCCGGTTCCGGATTCACCGGTAATCATCACACTGACATCCTTGTCCGCCACCTGCTCCATCAGCTGGCGCACTGACTGGATTCTGCGACTGGTACCCACCAGACTGCGGAACAACAACAGGCCGCGCTGCTGGCCGCGTTCCCGGGTACGGGTATACTGGTCACGGAAAATCTGGGCCCGATACAGTGAATCCACAAACTTGGTGTAATTCAGCGGCCACTCCATCCGGGCAATGATTCTGCTGGCAGCTTCGGCCGGCAGTCCGGGCAGATCGGGGTCACCCACCATGAGTACAGGCACGCCCCGGGTGGACTGGCTGATGGTGGTAACGGTGCTCTGCACCGAGGTATCGTTGCCGTCAAGAATAACAACGGACACTTCCTCCAGTGCCTGCGGATCCGCCAGCAGAGCCAGAGCCTCATTCCCTGCGGATATCTCCTCTTCACCGATAAATTCGAGGATGGTGAGGATGTCGCGTCTTGTCTCGCCATCCTCGCTGAGAACCAGCACTTTATTATTCCTGGACATTAAAATCGGATCTCTTGAGCAAAAGTTTCTGCCGTATTTAAGACTGAACCTCTGCGAGAGTCAATTTTATGACGCTACTTTCGGGGATTAACCGAGACATCCTGGTAGGCCCTGGCAGCGCTTCGATTCTGATTGATAGCCGCCAGCGCCTTCCGGGCCTCGGCCTTCGCCTCCTGTGCTGAAATATCCGCTCGGCCACAAAAGTCCTGAATTTCAGCCAGACGGTTGCGGACCGGCTCCGGTTCCAGCTCCCCTGATTCCAGAGCCTCCATCACCGGCTTTACGGTGGGCGGGATCAACCGGGTCAGCCTCGACACCTCACTCCAGTCCCGCTCCGAGAGCGCTGTTTTCAGGTGTTCGATCAGCGTATCGATGGCATCAAGCCGATTTTCTGTCATCTTTTGCTCCCCGCGGCGGATTGCCAAATGCGTCCAGGCCTGAACCGATTCCCGGGAGTCCATCCGGCAGAACCGTAAACCAAGAATTTGTGCAGGATAAATGATATGATAACCGCTGTCCCCTGATGGTGGGGGCCATATTCGTAACGGGTTCCGGCAGGTAGTTAATGGCATCACAGTGGTATTCATTGGTATCCCGGAAAATCTATCTTGCCAGAACCCTGCTCGTACAGCTTGACGAGGCGGAGTCATTACCGCTGCAGGAGGCTTTATGGCAGGGTGCGGTTGAGCTGTGTCTGCGGTCGCGCCAGCTGTTACTGGTTATGGTTACACGGCTTTATCAGGACAAACGCAGCGAGCCGGGGACATTGGAAGAAATGCGGGCACAGCTTGGTGATAACATCCCGGAAATCGCAGAATTTGATGCGCTTGCCAACGGCACCTCGAACTGGTGGACTCATCTTGATCAACTCGAATATGACCAGACCCGCCCACCGCCCGCCAAAAAAACCGTGAGCGATGAGAACATCATTGCGGTGGCCGTTGCGAACGGGCCAGATCGGTCTGCAAAGGCCCTGTCCCGGACACTGGCAGAGCTCAAACATTTTATCGACACCCTTGAGGACCGCCACAGCGAATGGTGAGACCACCGCTGACGCAGCTCGGGGGAGCAAACTGAAAGGCTGTAAAAATGTCACCTTCTTTTTTTGAAATAGTACAACTGAACGACGGCGAATACGCCCTGCGTCGGGTTGACGACGACAGCGCGCCCCTGGTCAGGATTTCCTTTTCATCAGAGGCCAAAGAAATGATGGAAGACCGGGATATGGCCGTTGCCAAAGCAATGATCGCTGCCGGCATTGAAGCTGCAGGCGATATCAGCCATGACATTGAATTTGAGGAAGATGAAGTGGACACACCGGCCATCCGGCACTCGTATACACTTCACTGAAATCCGGGGAGCCTCTGACTAACGTTGACGCAGCACGACCCCATGACTGTTCCCTTTTGCTGACGCCTGTTCCAGCGCCGAAAGTGACTTGCGCCCGAGCTTTTGTGTCCACATCACAACGGCATGGCAGGTGCCCGCGCTCAAGGCACGCTCGGCAAGGTCGCCCGCCGGATGCTCTGGCGTTGAGCGCAACACCAGCAACTCGCCGGCGACAATGCCCCGCATTTTCTGCCATTTGCCAACCAGACTCTGGGGTGGGTCGATCCAGGCAAGCCATCGCTTCTCCTGATTCAACTGGGTCAGCATCGGAAGTAATAACTGGAAATTTTCTACCTGCCCTTCGGGCATGATGATTTCAGTGACATTCCCTGTTGCTGCTCCGGTTGTCGGGCCAGCGACCGGCGAAGGCGTTCTGACACCTGTTTCTGCGGTACTCCGGACACCCTGGCCAGGCAGACCCGCAGGCACCCGCTGGTTTGTGTGATTGGCATACGCCAGATTCTGATTAAAGCTGAGTTGTTCCATGATGTGCCTCACCCGCTCTTTTAAATCCGTTAGCCAGGCCTGCTCAGTGGAGATCCGAACGACGGATCACGCCCACACCCAGCCCTTCGATAAACAGTTCCTGCTCGGTCAGGTCAATTTCAATCGGATCAAACTCGTCATTCTCTGCAATCAGCAGTACTTTTGACCCCTCCTTACGGAAGCGTTTGACCGTCACCTCGTCCTCACCGACCCGCGCTACAACAACCTGACCGTTGCGGACATCCTGGGTTCGATGGACCGCCAGCAGGTCGCCATCGAGAATGCCGATGTCTTTCATGCTCATGCCCCGGACACGCAGCAGGTAATCGGCAGACGGCGAAAAGAATTCAGGCCGCACTGTGCAATGATCTTCAATGTGCTCCTGGGCGAGAATCGGGCTGCCCGCCGCAACCTGTCCGATAACCGGCAGCCCCAGGTCTTCCTCCGTCTCCGGCAAGCGGATGCCACGACTGGCACCCGGCACCATTTCGATCGCTCCCTTGCGCGCCAGAGCCCGGAGATGTTCTTCGGCAGCATTGGCTGAACGAAAGCCCAGCTCTGCCGCAATTTCGGCACGGGTAGGCGGGTATCCGGTTTCATCGACGGAACGGCGGATAATCTCCAGTACCTGTGTTTGCCTCGCTGTCAGTTTCATTCGCTCGCCTCAAAGATGCCTGTTTTTATATACAGTATTGCAACTATATACAGTGTTTCATCCAGTGTAAAGTCGGCCGCCGTTTTTTTAGCCCACCATTGGGTGGATCGTCACCACGCTCCGGTAATATGTCTGTATTATGGTTTGATTAATTTTCCCCAAAGGCGAGAACATGAGTAGCAGATGCAGAATGCCGGATATCCTCAATACCAAAGAAGGTGCACCACGAAGGGTTGGCGTTGAAATTGAACTCTCGGGACTCGGCTACCATGAACTGATTACGCTCTGCAGCAGTCTGCTGGGCGGTGACAGCCATCAGGTCTCCCGCTACGTCTCCGAAGTCAACACCGACCTGGGGGCTTTTACTATTGAGCTGGATTCCGATCCGATCAAGGATCTGGACCTGCAGGACGCCCGCCTTCCCCAGTCCGTGCGTGAACTGGGCGGCCACGCCATGAGCGTGATTGACGCCGCAGCCGAAAAAATCGTGCCAATGGAAATTATCTCGCCACCGCTGCCATTCACCGAACTCGAGCGGATGGAAATGCTTTGCGATGAGCTGAGAGAAGCCGGCGCACTCGGCACCCGCGAAGCCATCTATTATGCCTTCGGTCTGCAATTGAACCCGGAACTGCCAGATCTGGAACCCGCTACCCTGCTGCGGTATTTACGGGCATTTGCAGCACTGTATGACTGGCTCAAAGCTCGCCACCAGGTGGATATCAGCCGCAAGCTCACGACCTATATCGAGCCCTGGAGCAGCGCTTACATCGACCTGCTGATCGCGGAAGATTACGAGCCGGACATGAAGCAGCTGATGCAAGACTACCTGCACCATAACCCGACCCGTAACAAGGCGCTGGACCTGCTGCCATTGTTCGCCCACATTGACAAGAAGCTGCTGGCAAGCTATGTCGACGACATCCGTATCAAGAGCCGGCCAACGCTTCACTACCGTCTGCCGGACAGCGATATTGACAATTCGGTGTGGCATTTTTCCACCGTTTGGAATGACTGGGTGATACTTGAGCAACTGGTGGCCAGTACCACGGACCTTGCCGCCCTGAACAGGGTCTTCCGGGAGAGCCGGAAGCTCAGCCTGCGCAACCTGACGCAAAACTGGGTTGAAACGACTAACCAATGGCTTCGCGAACGGGACTATGTCTGAACTAGAGCCTGAAATACCAGCAGAAAAACCGGAGCATCCGGGCCTGACCATCGGCATCAGCGGCCCGGCCAGACGTACTCTGGCCCACCGGCTGATCAATTTCTCGCTGCGCCTGCAAGGTGCCCGCACGCACACCATCCGGCCCGGCTCACATATTGATGTCTCTCTGCTCGATGGCCTGGTGCTCTCCGGTGGCACCCACGTTCATCCATCCCGTTACGGGCAGGAACCGGCGGTCACGGCGAATTATGATCGCCCCCGTGATAATACCGATTTCCACCTTTTGTCCCACGCCGAAACGCTGGGTATTCCGGTGCTGGGGATCTGTCGCGGTGCGCAGCTCATCAATATTTTTCGCGGCGGCTCCCTGTGCCAGAACGTGACCCCCCTGCGCAGGCATACCAAACACCGACCGCTGCTGCTGCCTTTACAGACGGTCCGGCTGGTTCAGGGCAGCCGGCTGATCGAGGTTATGAAACACCCGGTTATCGGAGCAAATCGCATTCACAGCCAGAGCATCAAGCGGCTGGGCCGGCATCTGCGGGTCGTGGGGGTGGACAAGGACTACTTCGTGCAGGCCATCGAAAACACCACTGGGCAGTGGCTGATGGGCATTCAGTGGCACCCGGAATACCTGATGTACCACGCTGGCCACCGCCGCATCTTCCGCCACTTTGTTCAGGCCGCGGAAGAACGCAAGCTTGCCCGGCTGGATAAACCGGCGCCCCGAGGTTGAAACCGGCAGAGCATGGGGTGATTGTTCAGAAGTCACGGGTATAGAAAATATCGAGCGATGCCGCCAGGCCGCTGGCGGCCTCAAGATAGAAATACCGCCCCAGATCATAACGCAGCGCCACGGTGGTGAAAGGCTCGAAAAGCCCCACTCCATAGCGCAGGCTGAGGTCATCCGTCAGATAGCCACTGGCCACCACGGCGGCCTGATCGCCGGAGCCTTCTGTTTCCAGAGTCAGTTCCCGTATTCCGAGTTCCTCACCGATACCCCGGGTAATGCCGGAAGCCCGGTTCAATCCCAGTGCAATCGCGGCATTACGGATCTGCCCTTCCTCTCCCTGGCTCTGACTCTGGCTCTGGGGTGGCCGACCCAGAACAAGGTACGACAGCGCATCGGTCTGAGGCATCTCCGGCTCTGAGAACACTTCTGTCTGGGGCGCGGAAACCGGGCCGGTCAGGCGAATTCCGGCAATGACTGTGTCAACCCGGCGAATCGCTTCAATGTCGAGATAGGGCTCAGACAGTGGACCGGTGAAAAGCAGGCGTGCGCGTCGCAGTTCAAGCTCCTGGCCGTAGGCTTCGTAACGGCCGTTCATCAGCCGGAGCGTGCCGCGCGTGTCCATGTCGTTGCCAATGCGAAGGGTGCCCTCCAGATTGCCAGTGACCTCAAACCCGTTAAACGACACCAGATCTTCGCCGACGGTCACCGTGACGTTCATTTCAAGCGGGAGCGGTTGCGGCTCTTCCCGGTCAACGCCCACGATCACCTCGTCATCAGAGACCGAGACTGCCTGATTTGGCAGTTTACTGATTTCGATTGAACCCCGCGGAACGTCCAATTGTCCGCTGATGCTTAATCCGTCGTGGTCAAAGGCTATCTGCAGGTCCGGCTCAATCTCGACGCTGGCGTAGGGATCATACTGAAACGGCAGGCGCTTACCGGTCAGGCGCAGGTTCACCTGAGGATCAGATTGCCAGCTGGCGGTGCCCTTCAGGACGCCGGAACTGCGTTCGTTACTGGTCCAGCGGCCGGAAAGGTCGGCCGTATAGCCATTGAGCGCAATATCAACGGTTATTTTATTCAGAGGCAGCGGCAGCGAGGGATCCGAGATCTGCCCCCCTGTCACCACCAACCTGCCATCAACGGCTGGTTTCATCAACGGGCCGGAAATCCGGCCCTGGCCATTGAGCTGGCCCTGAACCTCCTCAAGCCCGGCAAAAACCGAGGCCAGCGCGATGTCCAGCCCTGAAATCCGGAAACTGCCATCCAGATTCCGTTCCCCGGATTCAGGATCGATGCTCACATCTGCAACCAGAGCTCCCAGCCGTGGTCCTTCCAGGGCAAAGGCCAGATCCGCCTGCCGGGGCAGAAGGTCAAGCCGGGTCGACAGGGCGGTGTATTCGAAGGTTTCCCATTCATCACCGTTAAGCACAGAAAATTCACCGCTTCCGGCATTGACCGAAAGGCTGCCCTCAGGGCCGGTCGCCGGGCTATCGAGGGAGAGATCCGCATTCAGGAGGGTATTCCACCTCAGGGTTTCCGGTACCAGGGGCGACAGCGCCGTTGTCGGGAATTTCCTGACTCGATAATCCAGGGACGGGTCCGGCAGCAGCGTCTGCTGACCCGCACAAACGCTGGCGTCCTGCCACATCCAGCAGTGCTTGCCAAAGGTCAGCCGACCGGCCTGGCTGTAGGCCAGATCGGCGGGCTGATTCAGACGCCAGAACTGATCCTGGCTGGTGACATCGATTTCTCCCCTGGCAAGCTGCCCCGCCCAGGTCGAGAACTCAGGCCCCAATGCTCCGGCAAAACTCAGCAGCACCCTCGCCTCGCGGTGAGCGGCGCTGATATCCAGGCGATGATCGTCCTGGGTACCTGACAGATCCAGAGCCAGAGTCTCCAGCGTCTGCCCCACCGCCTCGACATTGGTCGCCGTCAGATCGCCCTTGATCGTCTGACCGGCGGACAGGCTGGCGGACAAGTCCAGGCTTTCAACTTCAACCCGGTCTTGCCAGCTCAGCCCCGTACCGGTCAGTGATACCGAACCCAGGGGCGATTCGGGTGAACCGCTGATTGATACCCCGCCTGCAAAATTACCCGCCAGCGCGGGAAGGAAAAGCTGTGGTTCCGGCATAACCAGCCGGAACTCACCGGCCAGTACCGGCCCCCATTCGCCCCGCCCGGAAAGTTGGTTCTCATCCACCTGCAACTCGAGATCCGACAGCACCAGCGTATCGCCAGCCTGATCCAGCCGGCCCCGAAGTTCGGCTTCACTGGCCTGCCAGGTACCCTGAAGATCCCAGGCTGCCTGAATAGAGGGCCCGCCCTCAGACGGGATTGTGCCCTCGCTTGTCACTTCACCGTTCAGACTGGCCGCAAGGGCGGGTACCCAGTACCCGGGATTGAACTGGCTCAGTTCCAGTGAGGCCTGCCAGGTCAATGGCCCGGCAAAGCCAACCCGGGCGCGGCCGCCAAGGAAACCGGCTCCGGTATTGACCCGCAGCCCGGACACTTCCAGGGATTCCATATCGCCCGCAATATCTGCTGCCAGGTTTGCCGGACCCTGGGGGCTGGCCACCACTGCCTCCAGCGTGGCGTTGTACTGCCCATCCTGATAAGCGACATCACCGTCAAACCGCCTCAGCACAACGGGCGGCGGCTCGACACCGGGAACCAGGTTAAACCAGGCAAAAGCGTCCAGAGCCACTTTTGCATCAACAGACAGCGCGTCCTGCCAGCTAACGTCGCCGTTAACCGATGCGGCGCCCGTAGCTGAATCACCGGTGCCCTGCCCCGTCAGACGAAGGTCCAGCTTGCGGGCGCCGGTGGTGGTCACCAGGCCCTGCAGCCTCATCGCGACATTGCTGGTCACGCCCGGGAGCTGGCCCTTCGCGTCCACTCTGAAACCGTCCGCCAGACTTCCGGAGAGAGTGATGTCGGTATCCAGCAGAGTCAGCGTATCGGGTAGATTGGCGGTGGCTTTGAAGCTTTCAGTCTGAACCCGGAGCCGGGCCGGAAGCGCCGGTTTCAGGGGTTCGGTTCGCCCTGACACGCTGGCGTTGAGGTAACCTTGACTGTTTCCACGCACCCGCAGTTTGGTGGCGCTGCCGGTCAGATTCAGATCCAGCAGCCACTCGTCGCCTTCTGGCGGCGGCAGCCGGGCTTCAACCATCAGATCCAGTGGCCAGTCTCCCCGGGTCTGCAGCCGGCCGGAAGCATCAAGTTCAAGCGCTTCACGCTGAATACTCAGCCGGGAAACCGACCAGTCAGAACCCGAACCACTGGCCCCGAACCGGAAGCGGTCCCAGATTGCATCTCCGTTCAAGGTGAGTGGGCCAATATCGACTGAGCCTATTCTTAACGCAACTGGCAGATTAACGTCGGGAAGGCTGATCGTGGTCGGTCCAGTGCCATCGGACGCAGGAGTAAGCAGACTGACATCAACGGCCCGGGCCTCAAGCCGGTCCAGGCAGACTTCTTTACCCAACAGACAGCCCGGAGACCATTCAATGAATGGTTCAGTCACGTCCACGCCAACGCCAAAACCCTGCCAGGTCAGTGCTCCGGCCTGCCATTGCCCCAGCAACGAGCCCTGCGCCCGGCTAACCGTCAGCCCCGGCACCTGTTCAATCACCCATGCAGTGCCGGTTTCAGACCTGAGCGCCAACAACAGCGCACTGACCAGCACTAGCGGCAGCAGCACGACTATTGTAAGCATCGTCAACAGCCAGAATCTGAGCCTGTGGGGTCTGGCTCCGGGCATTTCCTGGCCCTCGGATGCTGCTGGTTTCCTGGTGTCGGTCATAGTTCTGGCCCCATAGAGAAGTGCACCCGCCATTCGCCGCCAAAGCGAGGGTCCAGTCCTTTGGCAATATCCAGGCGCAGTGGCCCGAGCGGGCTTATCCAGCGGATTCCGACTCCGACTCCGGTCGCCAGTGGATCAAAGGGATCATCAATGGCGTTGCCCTCATCCACGAAGACCGCCGTCCGCCAGGCTTTGGCAAACTGGTACTGATATTCCATGCTGCCTACCAGCACGAACCGGCCACCAATACCAATCCCATCTTCGTCTTTCGGCGATAGGGCTTCATAACGGTAGCCTCGTACGCTCTGATCACCGCCGGCAAAAAACCGCAATGACGGCGGCACATCCGAAAATCGGTTGGTACCAACGCCGCCCACGCGGGCGCGGGCCAGAAACCGGTGATTATCCGCAAGCGTATAAAGGCCCTTGGCAAGCATCTCGACATGGAGGATATCAGTACTGGAAAACGCGGCTCTCTGGGAGCCAGTTACTTCTACCGACAAGTGATAGCCTCGGGACGGGTCGAAGGCCGAATCTGCCTGCAGTTTGGAATACCCGATACCCGGAAGCACCAAACGGCTCCGTTCGCTGAAGCCATCGCCGAAGCGGAATCTTTCCTCTTCCAGCCTGACCGATGCGGTCTGCATCCAGCCGCTGTCCAGTTGATGATTCCATCGGCTGGCAAGGGTAAACAGTTCGGACTCAACTTCCTCAATATCCTCACGCTGATAACCGGCGGAGAACCGGATCGAATCCGTCATCGGTGGGTCCAGTGGCACCTCATACCAACCGGAAATGTTCTGACGCGGTGCCGCCAGCTCGGTCTCAGCGCCGCGGCGGTGGCCCTTCGAATTGATCCAGTGTTCCCGCCAGGTGCCTCTCAGCCGTGGCCCGACGTCGGTGGAAAAGCCAATTCCTCCCGCCACTGAACGCGGATCGCGGGTTCGCAAAGCCACGGTTACGGGAATTGTTCCGTTATCTGCACTGGTCGGGCTGGCATCCACATCCACACTGGCAAAATAGCCGCTGTTGGCCAGGTCACTGTTGAGCTTTGTAATCTTGCGTGAATGGTAATATGAGCCGGGTTCAAAGCTTACAAACCGATCAAGCAGGGAGGGATCAAATCCATGGCCATCACTGAACCGGACCTCTCCCAACCGGAACCGCTGTCCGCTTTCATACACCAGAGTAATGTCCGCCGCTTTCTCTTCAGGATTGACGGCCAGCCGCCGGACTTCAAATTGGCCGTTGAAATACCCCAGCCTGCTGGCGGCATTCTGAATCGTCTGGCGCAGGGAGTTGTACTGCCCGTGGTGCAGCACATCGCCCACTGCGGGCCGGGACGGCAGGTCCAGGTTGAACTCCCCGTCATCACTGGCCGGCCCCCTGATTGTTACCGTCCGCGAGCGGATGCGAACCGGCTCACCGGGGACCACTGACAGCATCAGTTGTGCGGGCGCGTCCTGGTCCCCTGGCTGGCTGATACTCCAGTCAATGTCCGGCTGGTAATAGCCCAGCGCTCTCAGAGCCTTGCGTACCTGGCTTCGGGCAGTGTCCGCGTACCTGCGCAGTCTGTCGGCGGAGCGCCCATTTACCTGTTGAATAAAAGCCTCGGCATTTTCCTGCAATCCCGGGTAGTCGCCTTTTATTTCCACGATTATCTGGTCTGCCAGGCACACAGGTGCCGCCATCACAAGCAGGAACAGGCCAGTCAGGACCCGAAGGCGCAACTGGGAAGGTAGTAGGTTGTACATCCGGTCTCTTGCAGTCTTGTTAAAATAAAAATAAACAGCCGGTCAACACTCTTAGTTTCAGTGGGTCAGGTCAAGTTAATCCATGGTAGGCTAATGACCCTGAGGATCATTGGAATCAGGCGCCTGAATGCTAAAAGTAAATACGGAGAATCTCAGAAAGAGCCATCAGTTGATCTGGTTCACCATTGATTTTCTGATGTTGGGCCTGCTGATTATCAACCTGGCCTTTATTATTTTCGATTCAGTCTATGGCTTTGAGATTATCCAGAACGGACTTGGTTCCATTTCCCCGTCCATCAATGAATTCTATCAGCCCATCCACCGTAATTTTATTGTTTACGATCTGATGTTCGTGGCCGTTTTCCTCACCGAATTTGTGGTGCGCTGGGGCTATGCGGTCAAAGCCAGGGTCTATGCCCGCTGGTATTTTTACCCTTTCATACACTGGTACGACATTGTCGGCTGCATACCGGTAGGCAGCTTCCGCTTTTTGCGGGTTCTGCGGGTGATTTCCATTATCTATCGCCTGCACCAGTACAAGGTAATCGACTTTACCCAGACCAGACTCTTCAAATTTATCAGTTTCTATTACGATGCGTTTCTGGAGGAGCTATCCGACCGGATCGTGATCAAGGTTCTGTCCGGCGTCCAGGAGGAATTACAAAGAGGTTCACCGCTTTTTGACCGCATTCAGCAGGACATTCTCCACCCCCGGCGGGAAATGATCTCGAACTGGCTCTCGCAGCGGGTCGCCGAGGCCGCTCAGGAAGGTTACGTGCCCAACCGTGGCGCCCTGCGCAGCTATCTGGAGAACCGAGTAGACAACGCGCTGAAGCAGAATCTGGAACTGTCCCGGCTGAAATTTCTTCCGGTAGTGGGACCCACTATTCAGGAGACACTGGAAGAATGTGTCGGCGACATCGTGGCCAATGTTATCCACCAGATTCTCGAGGATCTGGCGACGTCATCGAACCACGCCTTTATCGAAGATATCGTGAATGTCTTTCTGCCATTCCCGGAGGAACAAAACAAGGAAGGTGAGAACGTTCAGAACGAGGCTCTGATCAGTCTGCTGAACGAGATTATCGAGGCAATCAAAACCCAGGTCAGGGTAAAACACTGGCGCGAGGAACTGCCATGACCAACATATTCCTGCCACCCGGGCCTTGGCAAATGGCTGGCGCCAAAGGACCCGGAAAGCCAGGACAGGGCCCGGGCCCTGCCCGGGGGACAGCGGCCAGGCCCGCTAACTGAAGACCTGGCAGCCGCGCTGCTTCAGACCCGCTCGGCCTAGAGGTTTATGCCCACTTTAAGCAACACACGGGCGTTATCGGCGTCCCGGTCGGTGCCACCAAAGCGCTCTTCGGTGGTGACCAGATAACGCGCCTCGGCGCCAGCAAAGAAGGCGCCCTGGCGATAATGCACACTGGCACCGGCGTGGACCCCAAACAGCATCTCATCCTCAGGGCCGGCTTCCACATCCAGAACGCCGAAACCCGGCCCGAAGCCGATTTCGAGATTTTCACTCATGGGTACCACGTAGTGAGGACTGAGTTCCAGGCTGGTGATCTCCACACCGTCCTCATCAAACTGGGTCAGGCTCAGTTGCTGACGGATGCGGTTGCTCGGCGGCTGGAGCAGCGGACAGTTCAGGGAAAACTCCACCCCATAGACCGCACCAGAATCGAGCGATCCCGAGTCCGGGTCCATAATGCCCCCGACCAGTGCCAGGCTGGGTTTTGCCTGGTAATCGTCGCTGAGGCCGGCAAGGAAATCCCATTCCTCGGCGGCGGCTCCCGTGGACGCAGAGGCGAGCACAAGACCCATAACTGAAGCACAGACCTGTTTTTTCATGACATTACTCCTGTCTCAATATTGGTAAAGAGCCTTCATGTTAGTCATGAATCTGATCCCGGTATGTGACGATGTTACACAGTGGCAGACAACTGGATTAACGTTGCACATCTCTGGTGATGACGGAAGCCAGATTGCAGATGCACTCAGACCGGGTCGGTTCCGCCGCGATCTTATCAATCCGGTTCTTCTGGTATAGATGGACATTAACGCGATTTCAATCAGAACTGCGGTCGCTGGGACTACAAGGAGGGGGAAGGCTTTTGCGGCTTGAATACTTTCGGGCATGGTGCCGGGCCCGCTTGAATCAGCGGGCCCCGCAACCGAGCGAGCTGAAGATCAGCTCGCTTTCACCGAATTTGAACTTTTCTGGCTTTGCGTGGTTTTGCCTGCCGCTGCCGGCTTCCGGCTTGTGCGCTTGGCGGGAACGGCTTTGGTTGCCGGCTTGTCTTTCTCAGGTGCCGGTCTGCTTTGCACAGGGGTTGGCGGCGCCGGCTCATTACGCACATAGGACCCGGGCGCGGCTTCAATAACCGGCAACTCCCCTTCTCCCGGCATTCTCGCCGGCACTTCACCGCCACTGAACTGTTCAGCCCACTTGACCCAGTCCGGCCACCAGGAGCCCTCGTATTCTTCTGCTCCGGCAAGCCACTCATCCGCTGGCAGGTCAGTGTTCTCGTTTACCCGATAGCCGTATTTATTCTTGTATGGCGGATTGATGATGCCTGCAATATGGCCAGAGCCCCCCAACACGAAACGAACCGGTCCGCCCAGATAGCGTGACCCTTTGTAGCAGGATTTCCAGGGCGCAATATGGTCTTCCATCGCCGAGGCAAAATAGGCCGGCACTTTAACCCTGGAGAGGTCGATCGGTGTTCCTGCAAGGGAAATACCACCGGGCTTGGCCAGGCGGTTTTCAAGATACATGTTGCGCAGGTAGAAACTGTGCATGGCACCGGGTAAGCGGGTATTGTCTGTGTTCCAGTACAACAGGTCAAAAGCCGGGGTGTCGCGGCCCATCAGGTAATTGTTAATATAGAACGACCAGATAAGGCTATCCGCGCGCAGCATATTGAATGATGCAGCCATGGAACCACCCTCAAGATAGCCCTGCTTTTTCATGGCTTTTTCCATCTTGCTGATCATGTCTTCATCAATGAAAACCCCCAGCTCGCCAACATCTGAAAAATCCAGCAGGCTGGTGAAAAAGGTAGCGCTCTTGACCCGGTCGTCATCGCGGGCTGCCAGCCATGACAGCGTAGAGCCCAGCAGGGTCCCACCGATACAGTAACCGACCGTGTTGACCTCGCTCTCGCCGGTGGCTTGCTGAATGGCGTCCAGTGCGGCCACAGGGCCTTCAAGCATATAGTCTTCGAAACCCTTGTTGGCATGCTCTTTACCCGGGTTTACCCAGGAAACGACGAAAACCGTGTGGCCTTTATCCACCCAGTAGCGAATGAATGACTTCTTCGCGCCCAGATCCAGAATGTAATACTTGTTAATCCATGGCGGCACCACCAGCAGCGGCCGGCGGTGTACTGTCTCAGTTGTAGGCCGGTACTGGATCAACTGCATCAGATCGTTCTGGTAGACAATCTCACCCGGGGTGTCAGCCAGGTTCACACCAACCTCGAAGGCATCGGGGTCGGTCATTCTGAAAAGCAGCCGGCCATCGGCAGCATCGACATCCCGCATGAAATTGGCAAAGCCATGAACCAGATTTCGCCCGCGATGGTCCAGGGTTTCTCGTAACACCTCAGGGTTGGTCAGAACGAAATTGCTTGGCGACATTGCCGAAATGACCTGACTGGTAAAAAAGCGGACTTTTTCATGATCCTTCTCATCAAGGCCCCTGACGTCATCAATGGTGTCCATGATCCAGCGGTCCGACATCAGGTAGGCTTGCTGTAGAAAGTTGAAGTAGGTCCGCTCGGTCCAGGCAATGTCCTTGAAGCGACCATCGCCCCGTTCAGGTGCCACCAGCCGGATCGGCTCCCGGCTGATCAGGCTCACCATGGTTCCGCCGCCCAGCATGGCAGTGTTCTGCACCAGGCGCATCTGGGACGTAATGATGGCATCCGGCTGGGTGGCGAATTTCAGGGTAAAGCGGGCAAAGGGTTTGGTCACGCTCTTGACGCTGACCGGGTTGGGCCGGCCACCCTTGAGGCGTCTCAAGACCGAACTAGTGACCAGATGACCGCCATGCCGACCGGCAGTGACCAGAGATTTGCGCAATGTTCTTGGCTCTTTATCACCGACGTCAACAGGCCGGATAGGCTTTTTTGTCATGGATGTTCTCCTCCGGTTTGCACCCGCCTGTTCATGTTAAGCCACCAGCACAAGCTGGCAAAGGGGTGCGGGTACAATAAGATACCTCAGTAATAGATCACTCAGGCGCTGCGAATAAATTTCTGAAGCCTGGGCGCAATCTCCTCACGCCAGCGGCGGCCATTGAAGGTGCCATAATGACCAACTCCGGGCTGCAGGTGATGTACCCGCCGCTCCTCGGGAATACCAGTGCACAGGGCATGGGCTGCGCGGGTCTGGCCAGGACTGGAGATGTCGTCTTTCTCGCCCTCTATGGTCATCAGTGCGGTTTTGGTGATAGCCGAGGGCTCTACCAGCCTGCCACGGTGCTTGAAACAGCCCTTTGCCAGATGGAATTCCTTGAAAACCCGCTCAATGGTTTGCAGATAGTACTTGTCGGGCAGGTCCATCACTGCCAGATATTCGTTGTAAAACTCCCGGTGACGTGCAACTTCGCCGGCATCATCATCGCGAATAGACCGGAACAGTCCCCGATAGGCATCCACATGACGGTCAAAGTTCATGTTGATGAACCCCGACAGCTGCAAAAATCCCGGATAAACCTTGCGCATGGCGCCCGGGTAAGGGGCCGGCACGGTATGGATCAGGTTGCGTTTGAACCAGGAAAGCTTGTGCTTCTTTGCCACTTCACAGGGTTCTGTCGGGTCAACGCGCCCATCCACCGGGCCACTCATCAGAGCCAGGGAGCGTGGCGCCGAGGGATGATTGTCCTGGGCCATCAGGGCAGTAGCCGCCAGCACCGGCACAACCGGCTGGCAGACCGCCAGCACGTGGGTGTCCGGGCCCAGGTAATTGATAAAATCAATCACATAATCGATGTAGTCGTCGAGACTGAAATTGCCATCGGAAACCGGCACCATACAGGCGTCGCGCCAGTCGGTGATGTACACATCGTGACCCGGCAACATGGTTTCCACAGTGCCCTTGAGCAGCGACGCAAAATGACCGGACAGGGGCGCGACGATAAGAAGCTTGGGATCATCCGGGCGATCAATATTGCGCTGAAAGTGCTTTAACTGGCAGAAGGGCTTGCGCTTGACGATGGTCTCGCTGACCAGAACTGTCTCGCCATCACAAACCGTGGTATCCAGATTGAAGGATGGCTTCGGGTAACGCCTGGTGAGATCGTCGAATACATTCAGGGCCGAGGCAATGCTGCGGGTCCCCGGAACCCTTGAAAATGGGTTCAACCGATGCCGAAGTACCGTGCTCTGGCCGTTAGCCAGCATACGGGCCGGAGTGAGAGCAAGGCGGCTCAGTTCGTGGACATAGTAAATCATGGCGCAAGGTTTCCTCGATGAGTTCGGTTGACCTGTATCTGTGCGGCTAATCCGCTGTTATGGATACTGACTGGCAGGCTGGACCAGCCTGCCATCCGGACGTAGCGTCTATACTACCTTATTTTAAGAGCAACGCTAAGGCGCTTCACCGCTCTGGATCAAAATTTCCCGATTTTCCGGCCCCGGCCAATCAAGGCGCGACCATCAAAACCCGTTCTGCCGGACGCTTTAATCGATTGCCAACCTCCTCACCAGGGCATAAAATCACAACCCTGTGACACACCTCAACAGTGGCAACCATCCGGACATTATAAAGGCACACCCAATGCAGAACCTGGACGACATCAGCGCGGTTGAACCCGAGCCAATTGTCTTTGATGTCATTGAAATCGCAGGACTTGTTGTCCCCCTCCTGCTTGCGGTCCTGACAATTGTCCTGATCGCCCTCAATCCGGACCCCGCAGCAACAGCTGCTGTAAAATCTGAACAACCGGCGGAGCGGCTGGAACAGATCCACCGACGCTAATCGTCCGGGGTCGATTCGACCATCCGGGACTGAAAAAAACGCAGAAGGGATGGTAACAGATGAAAACCGGATCCGGTGACAACCAGGCGCTCCGGCGCCAGACCCTGGTCAGGTTTGGCAGCCAGGACGAAGCGCTGCACTGGACAACTCTCGGTGACCGCGTGATGGGCGGCCAATCCGACGGCGCGGTTGTCAGCCCGGAACCGGGATACGGCCGCTTTTACGGCACCGTGCGCCTTGATAACGGCGGCGGTTTCGCTTCGGCCAAGGCAGACCTCGTCAAACCCCTGGACGCAACCGGCTGGACGGGTATCGAACTGCCGGTTCTCGGCGATGGTAAAACCTACAAGGTCGGGCTTCGAAACAGCACCGACCGGCGCAGCATCGTGTACCAGCACAGCTTTACACCGGACACGGATCAATGGCGCCGGATACAGCTACCCTTCAGCAATTTCATCCCCACCTGGCGCGGCAGGACCGTGACAGATGCAGAACCACTGAATCTCCGCAATCTGGCTTCCGTGAGCCTGTTTGTGTCCGGACGCCAGGCTGGTGAATTCGAGCTCAGGATGCAGGACTGGGTTCTGTTCCAGGGCATTCCGGCGACACTCTGATCCTGCCCCTATCTGAAAAAATTCAGTAGCTCCCGGGCCACCGGCTCCGGCGCCTCCTCCGCCAGAAAATGCCCGCAGTCCAGTGACCGGCCTTCCGGCTGGTGGGCATAATCACGCCATACCTCAAGCACATCATAGGTGCGGTGAACAAAACCCTGTTTGCCCCAGAGAACCAGCAACGGACACCGGATTTTACGGTGCCGGTCCTGCTCATCGTGTTTTAGATCAATGGTTGCCGCGGCCCGGTAATCCTCGCAGGAAGCGTGAATCGTTACAGGATCGCTGAAACAGCGCAGATACTCGGCCACTGCTTCGGGGTCAAAGTGGGCGTCGGAACCGCTCCAGCGCCTGAGCTTCTGGTTCAGGAAATATTCCGGATCAGCACCGATCATCCGCTCCGGCAGCCCGTCCGGCTGGATCAGGAAAAACCAGTGATAGTAGCCGGTGGCAAAGTGCTGGTCGGTGTGGGCGAACATGTGAAAAGTCGGGGCTATGTCCATGACACAGGCCCGGCTGACCCGTTCCGGATAATCCAGTGCCAACCTGTGAGCCACCCGCGCGCCGCGGTCATGCCCAGCCACCAGAAACTGCTCATGGCCCAGCCCGGTCATTAACTCTGCCATGTCCGCGGCCATGGCCCGTTTTGAATAGGTACTGTGGTCGGGGGCCGGGTGTGGCTTCTCACTGTCACCGTAACCGCGGAGATCGGGACAGATCAGGTGGAAGTGTGGCTCCAGAAGAGGAATGACCCGGTGCCACATAACGTGAGTCTGGGGATAGCCGTGAAGCAGCAAAAGCGGCTGTTTGCCCTGCCCGCCATGCACCAGGTTGATAGCAGCGCCGGAGGTCTGGATCCGGATTTGTTCGAAATTCTCGCCCCAATTCATACAGCAACCCCCGGTGTCCGGTCAGTTACATGGTCAGCAAAACCATCCGCCCCTGCGGATCTGCGGCAGCCAGGAGACATCGTCATTGTATATATAGATCCAGGCCGGCCCGAAAGGCGTTTCCAACTGGCGACGATCATACTCGCCAGACCGGGGCGCCTGCGAATTATAACCTTCAAGTTCGTCCAGCCGGGCAAAGGTCTTGCTGTTGATATCGTAGAATTCAACCTCGATGCCATCACTGGGTTCGAGTTTCGCAGCCGGAAAAGGGCCAGTGTCATAAAGCGTGATCTGGTTCAGTTGACAGCGCCCGACAAAGCGGGCGCTGCTCAGAAAGTCATGGTTTGACTGGCCTTTTTTGAGAGTGCCGTAGACGCCTACACGATTCAGGAACATCATTTGCCATGCCTCAGCACATCGTACCCTTCAACCGGCAGCTTCACTGCAACGGAGCCTTGTCAGAAAAAACAGTAATCAGGCTATCAGGAGGACACGCCAACGCCAAGCGAGTGCAGTGCAGGTTGTTCCCGGCGGACTATGATTTCATGATGGACTCCACATCCGACCCGGCACCGGAGCAACAATGCCCTACCCGATAGATCAGAAACTTGTTATCGCCGTTGCTTCCAGTGCGCTGTTCGATCTGAAGGAATCTGATAGCGTGTTCAGAGGACAGGGCGAAAAGGCGTATCGCCGGTATCAGGAAGCCAATCTGGACAAGCCGTTGGGCAAGGGCGTGGCCTTCCCTTTCGTCCGGCGTTTTCTCAGCATTAACGGGAAATTTCCGGAGAAATGCCCGGTAGAGGTGGTATTGCTGTCACGGAATTCGGCGATTACCGGCAAGCGGGTGTTTCACTCTATTCATCACTATGGCCTGGACATCTCCCGTGCGGCCTTTCTGGAGGGTAAATCGCCGTATGCCTACATTCCTGCATTCAATGCGTCGCTGTTTCTGTCCGCCAATGAGTCCGATGTATCCCGGGCCATCGATTACGGCCACCCCGCGGGGACAGTGTTACCAAGCAAGGTCGTAGACACCCAGGATGATGCGGAGCTTCGAATTGCCTTCGACTTTGATGGCGTCATTGCCGACGATGCCTCAGAGCAGGTTTACCAGGGAGGTTCTCTGAAAGATTTTCAGGAGCATGAAACTTCACGTGCCCACATCCCCCACAGCCCGGGGCCTCTGGCCGGTCTTTTCCGCAAGATCTCCCACCTGCAAAAGCTGGAAGACCAGGCCCTGGCAGACAATCCGGATTACCACAGGGTATTGAGAACGGCCATCGTAACGGCCCGGAACGCACCGTCCCATGAACGGGTCATTACCACGCTGGAGCACTGGGGCGTGGACGCCAATGAGGTTTTCTTTCTGGGGGGCATGAAGAAAGACCGGATTTTGAACGTGCTCAAGCCCCATATGTTCTTTGACGACCAGAGATCACACCTGGAGTCCGATGCCGGGGATATCCCCATGGTCCATATCCCATTCGGGATTTCCAATTACCCCGACCAATGAACCGCCCTGTATCAGGTCCATAATCTCGCCAAAACTTGCGATTTGCCCGGGTTCGAGGTATCAAGTGGCGATAGCCGATAACTCCATCGCTTCATGGAACATGACTCGCTAATGCCAGCACCACGCGATCATTCAATCGACCTCAACGAACTGATTGACCACGCCCGTCGCAGTGAGCGGATCGCACGTGCCCTGTTCGAAGTCGAGGTTGAGGTGATGAACCTCAGTGATAGCACGAGTTTTCTGGACAGGCTGACAGATCTTGTACGCAAGCGCTTTGGGCTGGACTGGGTCTGGCTGGTGCTGACCGATATCGAGAACAACGAGCGCCTGTGCACGGCGCTTGCCGAGCAGGGCGCACTGGTTACCGTGCACCGGCTATCCACCGTGGATTTCATCCGGCTGGTCGGAAATACCCGCATGCCTGCATTGATCAACAGGCCCCAGCGCTTTCGTCAACTGGTTCCCGCTGACATTCGCCCGAGCGTTGGCTCGCTGGCCGCCCTTCCACTGCTGATGGATGAACGTGTCATCGGCGGGCTGATTCTCGGCAGCCAGGACCCAGGCCGGTATCAGCCCGGCATGGAGGCCTTCTTCCTGGAGCAGCTGGCGGTAAAGGCGTCCATCGGTCTGACCAGTGTCTGGGCCCGGGAACAGCTGCGACGCCTGGCCACGCGAGACCCGCTGACCGGGCTGCGTAACCGCCGTGATCTGGACGAGACCATGAGTCAGGAGCTGAGCCGTGCGCGCCGTTACAACCTGCCATTGTCGATCCTATTCATCGACTGCGACGACTTCAAACAGGTGAACGACACTTACGGCCATGACTGCGGCGACGCCTATCTGTGCTTTGTCGCCAATCAGTTTCAGTCGTTGCTGCGGGAGGGCGATTCGATTTTCCGCTTTGCCGGCGACGAATTTGTGGTGCTGCTGCCCAATCAGGATCTGGCATCCGCAAACCAGATTGGCCTGCGTTTCATCACGCATTTTGAAGAGGCAGGATTCGGCTGGCAGGACACGCATTTGAAGGCGTCCTTCAGCTGCGGCGCAGCGAGTTCCGAAGAGGCCGGACTATGCTTGCCGGACCAGTTGTTACGCGCCGCCGACCAGCGGCTGTACGAACACAAGCGCAAACGCAAAACCCAGGCCAGTGGCCAGTTGCCGGAAGGATGACCCATGTCTGACAAAGATACCCTTGATGCCCTGAAAACCGCCTTCACCTTCATGCCCCAGCCGGTAGAGGTCAACCGGTTTGAGTATGGAGATGATGCCGACAGGATTCTCGCCCAGGTGAATTTTGTGCGGGAAGTTCTTGTCAGCAATGGCATTGATCCGGAAGAAGTCGCCGGAGAAGTCAATCCGGAGTCGTCTCCCAATTCCTGCTACTGAACACCAACCGGGTCTGCAACCCGGGAGATGAGAATCAGTGAGCAGGGCGTGCCTGATGGGGAGGCAGGCGAAAGAACCCTCAGCCGTGGAACCGATCCCGCGCAGTCTGAATCCACTGATAGAAAATCGGCACCAGCAGGGTTCCCAATACGGTGGCTGCCACCATCCCGAAAAGTACCGTCACACCCAGGCTGACCCGGCTGGCCGCGCCGGCGCCGCTGGCAAAGACCAGGGGCAAAACGCCCAGCACGAACGAGAGCGCTGTCATCAGAACGGCGCGGAACCGCAGCGCGGCGGCTTGTCTGGCCGCTTCTGCTGTGGCCATACCGGATTGTTTCAGCTGCATAGCAAATTCAACAATAAGGATGGCGGTTTTGGTCGACAGGCCAATCAGAAGCACCAGTCCTACCTGGGCGTAGATGTTGTTTGCCATCCCAAACGCCCAGAGCCCGCCCATCGCGCCAAACATGGCCAGTGGCACGGCACCAATAACCGCTAATGGCAGGGTCCAGCTTTCGTACTGGGCAACCAGAAACAGATAGACGAGCACAATGGCCAGCAGGAAGATCGCCGCTGCCAGGCTGCCAGCCTGTATCTCTTGCAGGCTTTGTCCTGCCCAGCTGAATTCATAGCCTTGTGGCAAGCTCTCAGCCAGGCTTTCCATTGCCTGAATTGCATCACCACTGGCATAACCGGACGCTGCTTCACCGGAAATGGTTACCGAGCGTTTGAGATTGAAATGCTGGATAGTGGATGGGCCAAGAACAGGTTCAAGGGAAGCCAGCGTCGTAAGTGGCACCATGTCACCCTGCTGATTGCGGACCTTGTAGTAGGAAAGGTCTTCGGGCTCTTGTCGGTAGCTGCCTTCTGCCTGCAACAATACCCGGTAGTTCTTGCCAAAACGGGTGAAATCGTTGACGTACAAAGAGCCCATCTGGGTCTGAAGGGTGGAGAAAATGTCTGACAGTTGGATGCCCATTGCTTTGGCTTTATTCCGGTCCACGTTCAAAAGATATTGGGGGGTGTTGGCGCGGTAGGTGCTGTAGACCCGAGACAGCGCCTCATGCTCGTTGGCCTCGAAAATAAGCCCGTTCATCACCTGGGACAGATCGGACACATCCCGGCCCTGGCTATCCTGAAGCCGAAAGTCGAATCCGGAGGATGTGCCAAGCCCCGGAATGGGCGGCGGGTTGAATATCATGACTTGCGCTTCTGAAATAGACCACAGGCTCGACGAAAGGCGGGGAATCACCTGTCCCAGACCAAGAGTTTCGTCTTCACGCTCCTCCCAGTCTTTCAGGGTGACGATGCCCAGGCCGTTGTTCGAGTTTGCGCCCCCCAAGAGGGAAAACCCCGATACCGTAATAAAGTCGGTCACCGCAGGGTCTTGCAGAACCAGTTCCGTGACTTTTTCCAGCACAGCATCGGTACGCTCAAGTGCTGCGGCATCCGGCAACTGAACATCCACAAACAGGAAGCCCTGGTCTTCCGGTGGCACAAATGCAGCGGGTACGGCCTTGAACAGGCCCGCGCTTGCCAACAGGATTGCCCCCAGTGCCAGGCCCATGAGAGCGCCCTTGCGAAGCAGCTGCGTTACCAATCTGTCGTAGCCTCTGGTGCTGCTGGTAATCGCTTTCTCGACAGGGCTTAACCACTTTATGGGTTTGCTGTCAGTGCGACCCAATAAAGCAACACAAAGTGCCGGGCTCAGGGTCAAGGCGTTAATGGATGAAATGATTACCGCGACGGAAATGGTTACGGAAAACTGTTTGTACAACTCGCCGGTGATGCCAGGCATGAAACCAACCGGTACAAACACAGCCAAAAGAACCAGGGTGGTGGCGATGACCGGGCCAGTCACTTCGCCCATGGCTTTTGTGACCGCCTCGCGGATCGGTAATTTCTCTTCTTTCAGCAGCCGTTCGACGTTTTCAATGACGACAATGGCATCGTCCACCACAATGCCGATGGCGAGCACCAGCCCGAACAGGGTAATGGTATTGATGGAATAGCCGAGCGCCGCCATGACGGCAAAGGTGCCAATGAGCGAGACCGGAATGGCGATACTGGGAATAAGGGTGGCCCGCCAGTTCTGCAGGAACAGGAAAACCACCAGTATGACGAGCCCGACGGCCTGTAACAGGGTGATGACGACTTCGTCGATGGAGCGGCTGATGAAATCGGTGCTGTCGAACAGGATGCTGTGCTTTACACCGTCCGGAAACGCGGGGGCTGCGTCATTGACAACCTTTTTGACCTTTTCTGCAACATCCAGTGCGTTGGCATCCGGTAGCTGATAAATCACCACGAATGCGGTATCACGATTGTTCAGCTTGGCCGTTGACGCGTAGGAGCGCGAGCCCAGCTCGATGCGACCGATGTCCTGCAGGCGCACGAACCCGCCATCGGATTTCGCCCTTAGAATGGTCTGGGCAAATTCGTCGGGATCCGAGAGCCGCTCGCGGCTCTGTATGCTGTACACAAATTGCTGACCAGCGGGCACCGGTGACTGGCCCAGCTTACCGGCAGCTACAATCTGGTTCTGTTCCCTCAATGCCGCGGCTACTTCGGAAACGGTAATGTCAAGCGCCGACATACGCTGGGGGTCCAGCCAGATCCGCATACTGTAATCTTTCGCGCCCATGACTTCAGCGGAGCCAACACCGGGCACACGTCCCAGGGCCTCGACCAGGTTATTGGACGCAAAATTACTGAGAAAAACACCGTCAAGATCCGGCCGCTCAGAGGTCAGGTTGATACCCATCAACATGTTGCCAGCCTGTTTGCTGACAACCACGCCCTGCCGTCGTACCTCATCCGGCAAAAAGGGTTCAGCCAGTGCAACGCGATTCTGCACGTTTACCTGAGCAATATCCGTATCAGTGCCGCTTTCAAAGGTCAGCGTTATCTTGGCCGCACCATCACTGGATGCGGTCGACTCGATGTAAATCATTCCTTCCACACCATTGAGCTGTTGCTCAATGGGCCGGATAACCGACTCCTCTACAACCTGCGAACCGGCACCAGGCATAGAAGCCGACACCTGAATCTGGGGTGGCGCCATATCCGGATACATATTGACCGGCAGTCCTCGCAGGGCCAGCAGGCCTGCAAGGGTTATCAGAATGGAAATGACAAAGGCAAACTTCGGTCGCTGAATAAAGACACTGCTTATCATTTCGAGGCCCCATCACCAGTGGTGAGTACGCCTGTTTCGGGGGCGATGAGTTTCTGTACCGGGGCTACAGTTACCCCGGACCGCACTTTTTGCATGCCTTCGACTATGACCCGATCGCCGACTTCCAGGCCGGTCTCGGCAACGATCATGGCGCCTCTGCGAGGGCCTGTGGTGATAAAGCGCTGCGCTACCTGTTCCTGGTCATTGACTACCAGCACAAATTTGCCCTCGAGTGTTTCCTGCAAGGCCACCTGAGGTACCAGAATCCGGTCTTCACCTGCCTGGCCCTGAATATGCAAAGTGACGTAAAGCCCAGGCACCAGAACTGAGGCTGAATTGGGGAAGACCGCGCGCATGGCAACGGTGCCAGTGGACGCGTCGGTCTGGACGTCCGCGAAATCCAGGACGCCAGCGGCAGCATATCGCTGCCCGTCCGGTAAGGTCAGGTAAAGCTCAAGGTTGCTGGCAAGGTTGCTGGCAGCTTCTTCTCCGGCACGGCGATAACCGATGTAATCCGCCTCGTTAACCTGGAAACCTACATAGATAGGATCTGTCACCAGAATCTCGGTAATCGGCCCGCTAGAGGGACTGACAACAGCACCGACATCGAAATTGAGCTTGCCGATCCAGCCATCGAATGGCGCCCGGATTTCGGTATAGCCCAGGTTGTTCTGGGCTTTCTGCAAAGCGGCTTGTGCAGTTTGCAGGCGCCCTTGCGCAGCACTGAAACGATCCTGGAGTTTGTCCAGGTCAGCCGCTGAAAGGAAACCTTTGCCAGCAACCTCTTCACCTCGCTCCAGGTTTCTGGTGGCCGAGGCCAGCTCCGCACGGGATGCCGTCAGCTCCGCTTGAGCCTGACTAAGGGTTGCACTGGCGACAGTGTCTTCCAGGCGAACCAGCAGTTGACCTTTTTCGACCCGGGCGCCTTCTTTAAAATTGATTTCCTGGATTTCACCCTCGATGCGGGCCGAAATATCCGCTCTCGCGGAGGGGGCGGTTCTGGCTACGAACTCCCGGGATGGCCTTACTTCAGAGCTGCTAACCGTCACCACGGAAACCGCGACCGGTGCGTTTTGTGTCGTCTCAACTGGCTCTGAGCAGCCAGCGATAAGAAAAGCAACACACACAAACAGCGCAAAAAACCTTGCGGGTTTCATGCTGAGGCGATTCTGGGGGTGCCGGATTTTCAACATTGATTTTCCTTTTTGTTCTCTGGGGCCTGAGTATCTCTGTTGCTCGGGTGGTAGCAGGGCGCGCTTTGTCGCCAGGATCAATGATTTGCTCGTCTAAAAGAGCTAATTAATGTTAATCCTACCTAAATACGCCAAATCTGGGAAACAGACTTGAAAGCAAAAACAGAGTGAAAAAATGACGCTTTCATCTTCTAATATCCTTTGTCTGGGTCAGGACGGTTAACTCTCTAGCGGACTCCCTTGAAACGCTGGCAAATCAGGGCTGGCGGTCAAGGAATAAACGGGTCATGACCGAGAAGAAAAAAGCCGCAGAAAGGCTGCACATGACAATGCCGGTCAGCCCCTCGACCGTCGCGATAATGCGCCAGGGGGGGGTGACCACCAGATCGCCATACCCAATGGTCGTGTAAGTTACACCTGAGAAGTAAACAGCAGATTCAAAATACGAAAGTGCGCCGCCCCAATAATAAAAGCAGGCCCAGATGACTATCTGGGCCGTGTGACTGATAAGAAGAATCCATACC
Source organism: Marinobacter sp. (assembly GCF_035268745.1). Classification (GTDB taxonomy): domain Bacteria; phylum Pseudomonadota; class Gammaproteobacteria; order Pseudomonadales; family Oleiphilaceae; genus Marinobacter. Next base: position 18,509 of record NZ_DATFKH010000210.1, on the reverse strand, counting down.
AACCTTACAAAAAGCCATGTAAGCGGCCAGAAATCGAAATTACGCTCATGTCCAGCATTAAGACCTGACAGCCATCTCATCGACAAGGTTAAAAAGGCGGTATGAATCAGCACGGTCGCAGCCACCAGGCCAAATGTTAGCATCAGGATAGATGTCATCTTTTTTGTTCGCCTGTTGTGTGTTTCAGGAAAAACGAATCTGTCACTGAACGATCCGAGGCTGGAAAAGTGAGCTTAATAGAGCGCAACCCTCTCGAACCGCAAGCGGAAGTGGCCTGTGTTGTCTCGCATTTCGAGATGATTTCCAACAATCCGGTAGTCGGTGATACTGTCGAGGGTGTCCCGGAATTCCTCTGCCTGCTCCATGCCTTCCAGGCATGCTTTTCGGGTCGTAGCCAACTGGGTAAACATCACTTTCGAGCCCTCTGTTTTGTAAGACCCGGTAAGCGCGTTGCAGCCATCGGAGCCGGCTACCCGCCCGCCTTCATGGAAAACGAGGTGCGGTTCGCGCTGGTTTTGCGCCCGCTGGACGCCTTCTGAACCCAGTGAAGTGAGACGCCAGTAGGTATTCTGCAACGTTGCCAACTGAATAGGCGACGGGCAGGACAGGTCCGGCCAGACACCAATAAAACGTTCCGGAACGAGCGTTAGGACCGGGTCCGGACCCTCCATTGGCATACGCTGGGCCAACTGACCTTCAAGACTGACCCTCATTTCTTCTCCCGGCTCCCCGCTGGCGGCGAGGTACGCTTCCTCAAGGGCCCGATTATCAGCCTCGGTAGCCACCGGCATTTCCAGGCCGGTCAGGCATTCTCTGAACCGGCCAGCGCCGGCCATATAGCGGTATTGGCCCCCGAGTAACAAGCGTGGCTCAAGCGCCTCGAATGTGGGGAGCCTGGACAGGCTGTAGTTAAGTTCGGACTCGATGCGTTGACCATCCATGTCGAGCAATCGCAATTCTTCCGTGCCTATCCTCTCAAACCTCTTCGGGGCCTCTTTTCCGCCGTGGAGAATGATCTCCCGGCCATCCGATGAGTGAAGATAACGCCCGATGTCAAAAAATGGACCGGCATCCTTACCCTGGTAGGCTTCACGCAGCATATATGCGCCATCGGGCAGCAGATTAAGGTGCATATCGATGCCCGGGCAGTCGGCGCAGGGTAAGGTTCCTGAAAATGTCGCTGGCAAACGGCTCGCTTTTCCACGGGCATCATCACTCCGAACGGGCCGTAGCCGCAAAGTGGCCTCGGACGGGAAGCCGCGGGTAATAACCTGATGGATCTCATCGGTCGCAAACAACAGGTTCTCACCATCATAAAGGCGCGCTGCCAGTCGATAGGTATGGCGTGGATCAATCTGTTCCTCATCGTATTCGATGGTGAACGGGTAAGGTGGTTGACCTGCTTCCCTGATCGTAACTTCGGCAATTCGCTCAGCCGGCGCATCGGCAAGACTGATGTCTTCCAGTGTAACTTCCAGCCGGACATTCGGTGGCATGGCAATACGTTCGAGGTAAATAGCTTCGCCGGTAACCCTGGCAGTCCCGGAATCCGGCGTCAGGGAGGCGCAGCCTGCCAGCACGAGAACTGTAAAAATACTTAATAATACTTTCATATCTAATCCGCCCCTGGGTTGCGTGAGGAGTTAGTGTTATCCCTGTGCCCTGAATCGACCGAGCCTTTCGGAGGGTAATCGAGGGAATCGCTCAACTCTGCCCGGGTTTCTTTGTCAAATTCCGGGAAAGGCAGTTTCTGGCCTGCGCGCAGTTCGCGCATGATTGCCTCGATCCGGGAGGCACGCTCGCCATCCATGCCTGAGTCCCTTGCAAGGTAATTGATGGTGGAGGGGAACGCGAAGGCAGTGCCTGACTCTTCGACAATATCGATCAAGCGAAGGAAAATATCTTCTCGGATACTGAAAAACTCGCTGAAGTCGTTCGTTTTGATATAGGCGAATATTTCGATGTCCATCGAGTGGTTGCCGAAGCCGGCGAATCTGGCACGTGCGGGTTCGGGCGCCACCATAGGATGCTGAAGCAACAACTTGCGAATCTCTGCCAGAAGCCAGCGTAGTTGGTCTGGTTTGGTCTCATAACGAAAATTTATCTTGGTCTGCAGCAACATTTGGTGGCGCCGCGTGAGATTTTCGATGTTCAGGTTTACGAACTCAGCGTTGGGCACGGTAATGATGGAGTGGTCTAGAGAACGTATTTTTACGGATCGCAGGCCGATACCCTCGACGACGCCCATATGGTCTCCGAAGCAACAAAAATCCCCTACTTCAACCGGCTTGTCAGCATAAAGCGTAATGCCGCCAATCAGGTTTTCCAGCGTGCTGCGAGCAGCCAGTGCAACTGCGAGTCCACCGATACCAAGACCTGCGATCACGCCCTGATACGGAATTGACAGAATCTCTGCCAGCAACAGGATTGCACCGATGACGACTGCAAGTTTGGCCATTGACGTGACCAGCGACCGCAGAATTTCATTCCGGTAGCGGAAGTAACTATGGGCGTGGACACCCATTACTTCGCTTACTTTATCTACCAGGTGATAGGCAAGCCAGCCGCCGGCAATGGAGAGGATCACCCCGATGAAAACGCGCAGTGGTATATCCACGGGCTGGGGAAGACCCAGAATCCCGAGCGCAAGCAGGCCAAGACCGGCAACCAGAATAAGGCGCAGAGGCCATAGGAAGCGCGCCTTGGGTGATAGCGACTGGTCTTCCCCATTTTCATTGAGCCGGAATATTTTCGCAGTCAGCCATGTAAAGGCCCAACTCACCGGAATACTGATGACCAACAGCAGCAACAGCGCAATCCACTGCCACATCTCCATCCCCGCACCAGACTCTTTAAGCAGGGCACGATGAATGCCGCGAGCGCTGTTACGAATTTCAAAAAACGGCGTTGGCTCCCAGGTCCGGCTTTCCTGGGCCAGCGGCATATCTTCCATTGCAATAAAAAGCTGGCGCACGCTAGCGATGGTGTCGGAATTGAACTGCCAGCGAAGCGATCCATCCGCCTGCTCGACTGGCTGAATTGCCACTTTCCCCTCAGGATGTATAAAGTGCGTGTAGGCTGCCTGACGATTCGGGTCGTCAGGTATTTCCTGGCGTAATGGCAGGCCAATGCGATGGAGAATGCCGATCAGATATTCGCCAAGCAGCATTCCCTCGTCCTCACGCACGGCCGCTGCAATTTGTGACAGATCCATTGTTTTAAGAAACAGCTCTGACTGGCCGCTTCGGGCACTCGCCCACTGTTCCAGAAAAGTTCGCATGGTATCGCGCGGTGACTTGAGGTCGTGATGCTCCTCCGGATGCGGTACCGTTCCGTCGCGACTCTGCAGTAGAGCCGCGAGCGACTGTTTCATGTCCTGTTCCGGGGGAACAATGATTTGCCACGAGCGGGAGCCTGTTGCTCCTGCAGTCGTGCTTGCATGGAATGTTAGCGGGTAGGATGCATTGGTGCCTGCCTGACTCAGCGTGACGGTGTACTCCCGGGCACCATCAAGATCGCTGTCCGGCCGCAGTGCCTGAATTCTGAAGGTCAGGCGGTCAACAATCTGAAACAACAGGCGGGCGAGATCAATGCGATCGTAGAGCGTCAGTGGTTGCTCAAATTCTGAAAAGTCCAGCAGAGGTAAAACAACGCCGAACCGGTCACTTCTTCCTTCGCTGGCGTTATTACCGGCTTCGAGAAAGGACAGCAGTGCGGATTCAGCACTCGAAGCGTCGAAAGAACCGGAAAGGGTTTCCCCTAATTGCTTGTCCGAACGGACACCTGTCCACCACTCTCCGGTGCCGAAACGCCCCATGAAGCTTTGTTGGTCCGGTGACATGACGAACGTCAATACACCTTCACCCGCCGCATCGGACCAGGTACCCGATAACTGGTTATCTTTGATCACGCCTTCAACCGAGCCGCCAAAACCGGGGTAGGAACCGACAACCCGATCGCCGCTTTGCCGAAGTTCCATGAGGGTACCACCGTTTCGCCACTTGGTGTCCCAGACTCCGGTCCAATCGGGGTTTTCAGCAGCGGCCAGCGTGAACGGTAGCACTGCCAGCGCCATGACTAACGCAAAACAAGCTGCCCAGCCCGGCTTGGAGCGACCAGCAGCAACATGAGAAAGGCAGACGATCAGGGCACACGAGCTTCCAGGCTGGTTACACACGTGGGGGCGGGCGTATCCTTGTTTCAACATTGCTTTTCCTTATTATTCTCAGAGATCCTGGGTGTCTCTGCCGCTTTTTATGAAAGAACCGGGAGCTCTTCCACTCGGTGCGATGGTTCGGTAACCTACAAACGCTAATTACTGCAGGTCGCACCTAAATACGCGAAGTCGAGGAAACCAGACCTTCGATCAACACTTTGTATGGACCAAGAATGATGCGCCGACTGCCCTTCTCACTCACCTTGCTGGCACTTTCTCTTTCACTGGGCGGATGCGCCTTTCAGGAAACTATTCAAAGTGGCACCGACGATCCTTGCGCCACTATGCAGAATATCGTGACTGATTACCCCACCGGGTTTTCAGATTTCCGTAAAAGCGGCTCTAACTTCAGATCGTTGACGATCTATCGTGCTAAGGAAGAACTTATCAGGGGACACTGTGAAATCTGGGCATGGGGTGACGGGGATTCTGCGTATGTCTGTTCGATTGGCGCGCCGGACCCCGAGGTCGCCCGAGCCCGCTACAGCCAGACAGTGGAAAAGATATCCGGCTGCCTTGGGCCGGAATGGCAACCGGAAGAAAAAGTTCGTGAGCGTAATGGCGAGGCAGCTGGCATGGCGACGGTATTTCTGCAAAAGGGCGGACAATCTCCGGCGGTTTCGGTGCACCGTATCGAGGAGCGGTCAAGTCAATCGATCTATCTCTATATCGGTAGTCCGGGACGCAAACTGTAATCATTAATCTGGCAAGGAAACCATGATGACAAGAACAACACTGGCGGCAACCGCCCTGAGCTTGATTTTTGGCCTGGTAGCGCTTGCCGGCTGCGCTGGCGGTCCTGAAGTAAAAAGTATCAAAACAGCGCCCGGCACTATCCAGTCGCCAGAGCATATTCTGGTTCTGGCTGTAAGCCCGAGGGAGCCAAACAGGAATGTGATGGAGTCGGCGCTGGTCGTTCGCCTCAATAAGGCAGGCTTTGAGGCCACTGAGTACGGCCCTGCCCCCTCTCTGTCATGGAAAGACCCCCAGAAACTGAAGCAGCAGGTTCAGGCGCGGCTGCAGGCGGACCGCGCCGACAGCGTTTTAACAGTGTCTCTGGTCCGTAAAAACAAACAGGTTGAGCATATTCCTCATCACGTTGTGTTCAATCCTATTACGGTTAGTTATGGCCCTCTGGCCTCGGCGACTTATATGGAGGCAATGTCGATTCCTGACACCTATAAGGAAACGACAGAGTACATCTTGCGGGCTACCCTCTTTCAGGCAGACTCCGGTGCCAGTGTCTGGCAGATGTTTTCAAGCACAGTCAACCCGGAATCACTGGAAAAAGCAGCGAACGAATATGCCCGGGTGGTTGTTCGCGAACTCAGTAAATCTCTTGACGATTCCGCACCCTGAACCCTGGTGCCCGGGCAATGCCGTCGGTAACAGTAAATCAGTGCTACCCGGAAATTGCAGGAAACAGGCTCATTCAGCGCTGGCTTGCGTCATCAATAAAGCGCAACTCTCTCGAACCGCAAGCGCAAGTCGCCCGAGCCATCCCGCATTTCGAGATGCTGACCAATAATCCGGTAGTCGGTCACGCTATCGAGCGTGGCCCGGAACTGTTCTGCCTGCCCCATACCCTCAAGGCAGGCTTTCAGAGTTGTCGCCATTGATGAAAACGTCACCGTCGAGTCCTCCTTTTGGTACGAACCAGCAAGGGCATTGCAACCGTCAGAACCGGCCACTCGCCCGTCCAGGTGAAATACCAGGTGGGGCTCACGCTGGTTTGGCACCCGCTGAACTCCCTCTGAGCCCAACAGAGTCAGCCGCCAATAGGTATTCTCCAGCGTCGCCCGCTGGACCGCAGACGGACAGGACTGGTCCGGCCAGGCACCAATAAAACGCTCCGGAACGAGCGTGCGAACAGGGCCCGATATCAAAAAACGGACCAGCTTCGCGATCCTGATACGACTCGCGCAGCACGTAAACACCATCAGGCAGCAGGTTCAGGTGCAGGTCAATGCCGGGACAATCTGCGCAGGGCAGCGTTCCTGAAAAAGTTGCTGGCAGCCTGCCGAGTTTTCCCTGGCTGGCGCATCGGCACGACTGATGTCCTCCAGTACGACCTCCAGCCAGGCATTGGGTGGCGCAGCCATTCGTTCCAGGTAAAGCGCTTCACCAGTGACCCTTGCCGTCCCCGATTCCAGGGCCGGTGAGGTACAGCCTGCCAATACGAAAAGCACGCCAACGCTCAATAAAACTTTCATTGCCACTCCACCTCTCGGGGTTGTCAGGAGTTGGTGTTATCCCGGCGACCTGAATCGATGGAGGGAGCTGGGCATTATTGGATTATAAAGACACGCTCCCGATAAGTAAGTCAAAAGTGCAGAGTTCAGGTGGCCCGCTCAGGACGAGCAGCTGTAGTGAGAGACTCCGCCGAGGTTAAACAGCGCTGACGGCTTCAGTCTGCCGTATTTTTCCCGGGTCTCTTCTGATTGCTCTTCGTAGGGTTGGGTCAGTACCTCCTGCAGCTCTCTGAGTGGCAGGTAGTCACCCGCGGCTGCCTGCTGATAGACAGGTACCACCAACCACTCCCGCATCGTATAGGCTGGATTGACGAGCTTCATCTGTCGGGAGAGCTTGTCGCGTCTGGAGAGCAGGTTGCCGTCCGCATTATCCGGGCCGAGTCCAACACGCGACTTCCACTGCGCAAGCCATTCTGACCAGCGCCTGCGCAGCCCTTCAGAATCGGCAGATGCTGCTTCACCCAGCGAGCTGTAAAAGCTCCTTTCAAGTGGTCCAACATCGTCTGGTAGCGCCGAAAGCTCGCGGAAGAAAAGCGTATAATCCACTGGCGTTTGCATCATCAACGTCAGAAGTTCGCGGAACAGCCCGGCATCAAAAGCATCAAGCCCCAGCTTCGCTGCCCACATCTTTTCCATTTCCGCCTGCATCACAGTCATGAAGTCGCCCTGAATCTGGTCGAGCTCAGCCAGTTCCTCCCGATGGCCGTTCAGCAGCGGCCGCAACGCCGAACAGAACATCCTGAAGTTCTGTTCCGCTGCCATGGGCTGGTTCATAAAGGAGAAATGGCTTCCGCCACCGGTCCATGGCTGGAAATGGGGGTCGAACACTTCGCAGAACCCGAAGGGGCCGTAATCCAGTGTGAAGCCGCCGGCGGCGCAGTTATCACTGTTAAAATTGCCCTGGCAGTAGCCGACGCGAATCCAGTTGGCAACCAGGGAGGCAAGCCGGCTGCGGAACTCGCGCGCGAGCGTCACGACTTTTGTGGGTGTCTCGGATTGCTGATCAATAACATCCGCGTACTCCCGGTCAATCAGGTGAAGCACGAGCTGTTCGAGCTCCGCCATCGCCGCGGGATGCTCCTGTTTGCGGGCGCGACGACTGAAGAGTTCGAGCTGGCCCACGCGGATGAATGATGGTGCAACCCGGGTGCAGATCGCGACCGGCTCTGCCATAAGCTGGTCCGGATCCCACATACGGGAGCCCTTCGAGTACCAGGGCCGCCGCACCTTCTCGGTTTTCGACACGTACAGGCTCAGCGACCGGGAGGTAGGCACTCCCAGCGCATGCATATGCTCCTGAGCCAGAAATTCCCGCACGCTTGAACGCAGGACTGCCCGACCGTCAGCGCCGCGGCAGTAGGGAGTCCGACCGCCACCCTTTAACTGCATTTCCCAGCGTTGACCGTTAATACTGGCCTCAAGCACCGAAATTGCACGGCCGTCACCGTAGCCGTTGCCGGTCTGGAACGGGCACTGCTGAACGAACTCGGTGCCATAGATGGAAAGCGCATAGCCAGATGCCCAACCGACCTTGCGCAGCGGCTCCGGAACCTGCGAAAGGTCGCCGGAAAACATCCGGACAAAATCAGGGGACTGTGCCAGGCTGTCAGCAAAGCCTAACTCGCGGAACAGACTTTTGCTGTGAGCGACGTATTCAGGTGCCTCAATGGGTGTTGGCATGACCGGGACATAATGCCCGGTAAAGACCTGCCGCGGCCTCTGGTCAACCCCATCCGGAGTTGCATCGGGATCAGGGTTCAGACTATCCATCAGCGAATAGTCTGCCATCGGAGCCAGCTCTTCCAGGCTGGTCACTTCAAAGCCGGTTGCTGGTGACAATAGATTCTCCATCAGTACCTCTGGTGATTTGAATAACCGTGTTGCATCGAACTCATTCTGTCAAGCTCCTCGGTATCAGGGGGCCGGGTAGGTTCTGGTCTTACTCAGGAACCGGCTGAAAACGGTCAGTGCTACTCCGAACGCAAGCGCGGCACTGCCGATATAGAACAGGAAGTAGTAACTTCCCCAGGCCTCATAGAGTGCCGACATGGCATAACCGGACAGCGCCTGGGCGATCGCAAACATTGCCGTGGCAAAACCCCAGTAACGTTTATGTTCGGCGGGGCCAACCAACTCGGCGATGCGCCCGGAGGTCAGAGCCACAATGCCAGGTACCATGGCACCGACGATGAAAGAAGACAGGGTCCGGCTGACCAGGGCAATTGACAGCAGAGGCAGAGCCACGGCAAGTGCCTTGGTTATGTAGGCCAGGGTGAGCCCAGTCTGGCAACCCAATCTCTGAGCCACCCATCCTGCGATCAATGGTCCGCAGACTGCGCCGATTCCGAACACCGCCCACTGCATTGAAGCGGCCCCGGTGCCAAGTGCCTGCTCCCGAGCCAGGTAATCCACCCAGAATACCGTATGGGGAACAAAGCCGACGGCATCCAGTGCATAAGCCGCCATGACACACAGCACCGCCAGTCCGGTAGCACTCCTGAATTCAGGTGGCGAGCCTGATGTCATGGCGGCTGGCGCCGGGGAGCGGGAAAGCTGGCGCAAACTGCGATCACAGACCAGACCCGCCACTAAGGTGAGCCCTCCCAATGTAAGCCAGGTCGCCGTCAGACTGATCTGCATGACCAGAGGAACCACCGAGGCCGACAGCAGCGCACCCAGGCCAATGCCGGTAAAGACCAAAGTGCCAACAGTCGCACGACGAGCCAGAGGTGTCGCAGTCAGGGCCGTCGCAGGGCCTACCACAATCAGAATCGCGCCGGCGATCCCCGCTACCAGCCGCCAGACGAAGAACCACTCGAAGCTGGCCGGTTGCGCGCAAAGTATGAAACTCAGGGCAATCGCGGCGAAACACAGGCCCATGAGCGGGCGAAGTGGCATCCATTCAGACAGTCGGTGACCTGACAGCGCGCCGATCAGGTAACCCAGCAGATTGGCTGCACCCAGGTACGCTGCCTGACTGTCAGCAAACCAGTCCTGCTGCACCAGCGCCGGTAGCAGCGGCGTATAAGCGAAGCGGGCAACCCCGACGCCTGCCAGCGTTGCCATCATGCCAACAAATAATGCCGGCAGGTCATTTCTCTTGATCATCGGCCCGGGTTCCCATAACAAGCGGGTGACGGCGTCGCCGGGCAGCAAGGCACTTCCGTGTGCCGACTCAACATGCGGCCCGAGTGATCAGGCCCTGTTTGTACCAGAACTTCAATCTGCCGGGGTTAGAAGAAACCTAGCGGATTGGTGTCATAGCTGACCAGCAGGTTCTTGGTCTGCTGGTAGTGGTCGAGCGCCATCTTGTGGTTTTCACGACCAATACCCGACTTCTTGTAGCCACCAAATGCGGCATGGGCCGGATACTGGTGATAACAGTTTGTCCACACACGACCAGCCTGGATGGCACGGCCTACACGGTAGGCACGGTTAATATCACGGGTCCACAGGCCGGCACCCAGACCAAACTCGGTATCGTTGGCAATCGCCACCGCTTCAGCTTCGTCTTTGAAGGTGGTCACACCCACAACCGGCCCGAAGATTTCTTCCTGAAACACCCGCATATCGTTGCGGCCCTTGAACAGGGTCGGCTGGACATAGAAGCCATTGTTGTAGGCGTCGCCCATTTCCTCACGGCCGCCACCGGTCAGCACTTCTGCACCTTCCTGCTTGCCGATATCGAGGTAGGACATGATTTTGTCGAACTGCTCCTTGCTGGCCTGGGCACCGACCTGAACGTCTGTATCCAGCGGGTTGCCACGCTTGATGGACTTGGTACGGGCAACAACCTTGGCAATGAACTCTTCATACATGTCTTCCTGCACCAGAGCGCGAGACGGACAGGTACACACTTCGCCCTGGTTGAAGAACGCCAGTACCAGACCTTCGATGCACTTGTCGACAAACTCGGGCTCTGCCTTCATAACGTCGGAGAAATAAATATTGGGAGACTTGCCACCCAACTCGACTGTCGAAGGAATGATGTTCTCTGCCGCGCATTCAAGGATGCGCGCACCCACGGGAGTCGATCCGGTGAAAGCGATCTTGGCGATGCGCTTGCTGGAGGCCAGCGCCTGGCCCGCCTCCATACCAAAGCCATTAACGATGTTAAGAACCCCTGGTGGCAACAGGTCACCAATCAGCTCCATCAGTACCAGAAGACCGGCGGGGGTCTGCTCCGCAGGCTTCATGATCGTACAATTGCCCGCCGCCAGACAGGGCGCCAGTTTCCAGGTTGCCATCAGGATCGGGAAGTTCCACGGAATGATCTGGCCGACCACGCCCAGGGGCTCATGGTAGTGGTAGGCAACCGTGTTGTTATCAATCGCACTGGAGGTATCTTCCTGAGCCCGGATACAGCCGGCGAAATAGCGGAAGTGATCAACTGCCAGTGGCAGGTCGGCGTTAATGGTTTCACGCACGGCCTTACCATTGTCCCAGGTTTCTGCGACCGCAAGCATCTCGATGTTCTGCTCAATGCGGTCGGCAATTTTCAGCAAAATGTTGGAGCGCTCGGTGGTGGACGTGGCACCCCAGGCTGGAGCGGCCTTATGAGCGGCATCCAGAGCCAGTTCGATGTCTTCCGCACCAGAGCGCGGAATTTCACAGATCACCTCGCCGGTTACCGGTGTGATGTTCTCGAAGTATTGTCCTTTTACCGGGGCGACCCATTCGCCACCAATGTAGTTCTCGTAACGGGATTTGAAAGAAACGACTGAGCCTTCTTTGCCAGGATTTGCGTAAATCATGATTTTGACCTCTTGTTGTTTTTAGTGCGGGACAACGTAGCCTTTCGCGACGTTGCAACAAATAATAGGCCACAAAGCCGGCAACGGAAATGATTCGCTGCACTCGACCCGGCCATACTCTTCCACGTCGAAACGCGGATGCAAGCGCTCGATCACACTCAACACCTCGCTGAAACTCCGGGGCCGAATGAGTGTCGTTAAAAATAAAGCAGACCTTTTTCGCCACCAAAAGCAGCGCTCTTATTCAGGCGCAGGTAAGCCGAGTCGCGGCTTCAGGGATGACCAGTTCGGTAGGTCTTTGATAGCTATGTGGATTTACTTTCCAGGCAAGGTCACGGTTCAGCGACGGCAACTGCGGTATAGTCGGAATTCAAACTAACAAACTGTCAGATGAATAAGGATGCAGAACCCAATGTCAGCACATCCATCTGAAATTAAGCACTTTATGAAGGGATTAAAAAAACGGAATCCACACGAGGCGGAATTCCATCAAGCCGTGGAAGAGGTCGCCGAGTCGGTGATGCCCTGGTATCTGGAGCATGAAGACTACCGCAAAGCACAGATTCTTGAACGACTGACTGAACCTGATCGTATCATCACCTTCCGCGTTTCGTGGGAGACCGATGACGGCGATATTCGGGCGAACCGTGCCTGGCGTGTTCAGTTCAACCACGCGCTGGGCCCGTATAAAGGCGGCTTGCGTTTTCATCCAACGGTTACGCAAAGTATTCTCAAGTTTCTCGGTTTCGAACAGATATTCAAAAACAGCTTGACCGGGTTGCCGCTGGGCGGGGCCAATATCGCCGGTTTTAAAAAAGTTGCCGACGCCATGATGGCTTACGGCGTCTTTTAGTAAAGCCGGTTCATCTTTTATCGCTGTTCCCCGCGCTGCTATTGAAAGCGTGGAAGTAAAGCAAAGGAATCAGCACCAGGGTGAGCAGGGTGGAAACAAGAACACCGCTTGCCAGGGTCAGGCCCAGTGGTTCGAGTGAGGGTTCAAATATAAGAACCCCGCTTCCGAACATGACGGTGGCGGCGGTAAGGATAATGGGCCTGGTGCGCTGCGCTCCTGCCTGGACGACGGCTTCTTTCAGATCCATCCCGTCGTCCAGCCTTTTCTCAATGAAGTCGACAAGCAGAATGGCATTACGGGTGACAATGCCGCCCAATGCGATGACGCCGAGCACACCGGTTCCGGCGATATTGATCCCCCAGGCCCAGTGTGCCGGAATCACGCCGATGAAGATCAGTGGAATTGGCAGCATGATCAACAAAGGCAAACGGTATGAGCGAAACCAGCCGGCCAGCAACACGTAGATCAGAATCATAACAATCAGCCCTGCTATTCCCAGGTCCCGGTAAACATCCCGTGTCATTTCCCATTCGCCCGACCAGTAGAGCAGTGAATTGCCGACTTCATCCGGTGGTGCAAGCCAGTGTGCTTCGGTATCGCCAACCTGGACCGGAGATTCCATCTGTACCGTCAAGGGTTGTGCCCGGGAACGGTCCAGATCGGCAAACACCGTTGTTACCGGCAAAAGCCCGCGCCGGAACAGGGGGGCTTCCCCGGCTGTGTAGTTGAAATCAACGACGGACTCCAGGGATACCGGCTGGCCGTCGACATTCATGACATACAGGCTTTTAATGGCCCGCTCTGTTTCCCGGTCCGGTTTTGCCAACCTCAGTATGATCGGAATGGGCTCCCGGGAGTTTTTCCTGCCTGACCAGTTAGCAAGAGTTTCTCCCTGAATGGCAAGATAAAGGCTGCGGGTTACTTCCGCCGGGATAACGCCGAAGGTTGCGGCCCGCTCCGGATCAACATCGAGATTGAGAGTGGGAAGTGGTCGTGAGGGGCTTTGATCGGTGGAGATTACGCCCTTCTGTTTACTGAGCCATTGCTCAATCTGTTGAGCGACCGCGCGCCGGGTTTCCGGATCCGGCCCGTAAATCTCTGCCGTAACGGCCCTGTCGCTGCTGGGCCCGGAAGGGATTCGGCTTACATGACCTTTTCCGTCAAAGGGTTCCAGCCAATCACCGAGCTTGTGTGCAATTTCCCGGCTGACTTCATAACTTTGTCGGTCCCGCTGGTGTTCCGGAACCAGAATCACATGCAGTGTCAGGTCGCCGGGTGCGCTTTGCTCGGGAGAAGGCATGGTTTCGGGTGGATAAATCAAGGGAGCGGAAAGCCCGGAATAGACCGTGACTGCCCTGACTTCCGGAATTGCCCGCAGGTGGCGGTTGATCTGCGAGGCAGCCGTGAGCGACTCGGTCAGGGTTGATGCAGGCGGCAGTTCGATGTTGACGGCAAACAGATTGCGGTCCAGCAGAGGGGTCAACCCGATCTGGACATTTCGGAAAGCCACCAGTGACATGCTGGCTATAAGCAGGATCACAAGGCCCAGATAGAACGCCCAACGCAGCCAGTTTGCAGCCAGGAACGGAGCAAGAATCCGGCGATAACGGGCAACGAAAGGGGTGTCTTCGGTTGCCTGATTTCCGGCATGGCCGTTTTCCCTGGTGCTATCCGATGCAGCGGCATCCACCGTCAGAAGCCGAAAGCCGAAATAGGGCGTAATGGTGAGGGCAATCAGGAGTGAAAACAGAACGGCGGCCGAGGCACCAATCGGAATGGCCCGAACATACTGCCCCATTTCCCCGGTGATGTAGGCGGTAGGCAATAGCGTAGCCACCACCAGCAAGTCGGCCAGAATTGTCGGGTTTCCCACCTCGTTTACCGCCTTGACCGTCAACTCGCGGGTTTTTTCTCCGGCCCTCTGAAAATGACGGGACACATTTTCCAGCATCACCACCGCATCGTCCGAGAGTATGCCAATGGCCAGGATCATTGCGGCGATGGATACCGGGTTAAGGGTGAAGTCGAGATGGTGGTAGAGATAGGGAACAACTGAAAGCGAGGCCGGCATCATGATGGCAATAATCAGGGCAGCCCGCCAGCCAAGCCCCAGCCAGATAATACCGACAACGACAAGGGTACCCGAGAGGAGCTGGAACAGCACATTGTAAACCCGGTCTGTAGCGTCTGCACCAGCATCGTGGGTGATTTCCAGCTGCACGTCAGCTGGCAGTGTTGTGTCCGCAAATTTCGCAAGACGCTCATTCACCTGCCGGGTAATGTCACTGACATTCATGCCTTCAAGCGTGGTTACAGCCAGGGTGACGGCGGGAAAGGGAGCTGACTGCCCCTGTTGCCAGTGCAGAACGGCCTGATTTTGCTCGACCCGGCCCATCCGGATATCCGCCACTTCATCCAGATACACCGGGCCACCACCGTCACTACCCACCGGTATGCGGCCAAGCTGTGTCGTGCTGGTAAAAGCCATTCCCGCCTGAAGGTCTGTTACTGGCCTGCCCTCCAGCCGGCCTGCCGGCACCTGGCGGGTTGCCCCGGCAACGGATTCGGCCAGCTGGTTAAGGGGGATTTTCCTGGCAGCCAGATCCGTTGGCCGGGGCAAGATCTTGATAGCAGCCCGGTCGCCGCCAAAGCGCGCAATATCCCGCACGCCGGAAATGGTGAGAACCTCTGCCGATAGTTCGCCGGCCAGGTCGTCAAGGCGGCCGGGCCCAAGGACCTTGCTGCCGATGGTAGCAAGGAGAACCACCAGCCTTGCCTCGCCAAAGGTCTGGATTTTTACAGGGCCGGCCATTTCAGGCAGTTCGTCGGCGCGGCCGTCAAACACTTCATTGAGCTGGGAAAAGGCGGTGGCTTTGCTGGTTCCCGCCTTGAATTCAATGGAGAGAAGGGCCGCATGACTGGAGCTGCTGCTTCGCACCTCGTTGACCGAAGCAATTTCATGGACCCAACTGGACGCCCGACGCGCAAGCTGCTCGTCAACCCGATGGACGCCAGCGCCGGGCCACGGCAGAAGCACCAGGGCTGTAGGCACGTCAATGTCTGGTCGATCCTCTCGGGGAGTTATCAAAAGCGCGTAACCGCCCAGCAGTAAACAGGCGATTACGAAAAGGGGTACCACGGGAGAATCCAGCAGCCGGTTGGCAATGTGCCCTGCCAGACCCAGCCGTGCCTTATCCTCACCCATCGACTGCACCAGCATTATCAATAATCACCGGCTGGCCATCCTGCAGATCAGCAGAAGGATTCAGAACGACTCGATCACCGACGTCAAGCCCGTGACTAACGGGGATCAGGCCGCTCGTGTTAACGGGCGTGATCGCTGTTTTGATCCATCTTAAATTAATCACAGCCGGTTCGTCGGACCCCTGTTCATCCGGGCTCTTCACCACCAGCACTCCGGTCAGTTGCCCCCGGCGGATGAGCGCCGCCTCCGGCAAGCCCACCCATGCAGCATTCTGCTGTTGCCGTTCCACGCCGGCCAACGGCACCACTACCGAGACGACCTGACCCGGCGCGATGGCCGAGGTATCCGCACTCAGGTCAAGCCGCAGTCGCTGGCCAGTGCCGGTGTCGTTCAACGCCGGTATCACCCCGACCAATCGTGCCTCGAGCATTTGCCTGTCTGGACCGACAATGACCGAGAGCGATTGCCCCGGCCTCATTGCGGCGGCCTGATTACTGGAGACGGGCACGTCAACCCTCATGGTCTGGCGCTCCTCCAGAATCAGCAGCGGCTGTCCCGGGCCGACAAAACTGCCCGCGTCCACCAGTTTTTCAGAGACCAGCCCGTCAAACGGGGCTTTCAATCGGGTATAGCTGAGATTGGCCTGCTGCGCTTTGAGTTCGGATTGCGCCGCCTGGCGCTGCGCCTCCAGCTCCCTCAGTCTGACACCGGCCCTTTCGGTGCGCACCCGCGCGATCAGATCCTCCTCATAAAGCTTCTGGAGTCGCTCATTATCCAGCCGGGCTTGCTGAACCGCAGCCTCGGTTGCTGTGACCTTTTCCCGGGCGGCCGCAATGGCAGCCTTGATGTCTCTGGCGTCAATGGTTGCCAGCAATTCGCCGGTGACTACCGGGTCCCCTGGCTCCCTGGTAACGGATATCAGGGTACCGGCGATTCGGGTACTGAGGATGGCGCGGGCTCCGGGCCTGACAATGCCTGGTAACTGACGGGTTGACGGGTAATCCCATTCACTGACTTCAGCCACGGTTACCCTCCGGGTTTCAGGAGTTTTCTCTACACCTGGTGGCGTCTGGTCAGAACAGCCTGCCATCGCAGAGAACAGGACAGTGAGCAGGATCAGAGGGCGTATGAAGGTGTTCATCGCAGTTGCTCCGGAACCGCGGCAATCGGGTCGTAACCGTACTGAAGATAATAATTCATGCTCGCCATTACGGTCTGATACCGTGCGTCGATAAGCGCCATGCGTTGCCGGTCAAGCCGTGCCTGCGAGGCAAGGAGATCTGTCATCGAACCGATGCCCTCTTCATAGCGTCGTGACGCGAGCTGTTCCGCCCGACTGGCCGCCTCAATTGCCTTTTGAGCTGCATGCCAGCCGGCCCAGCTGGCTTGCCAGCGGCTCATGGCGATGGCCTGTTCCCGTTGAATGCGACGTTTGATTCCATCTAGTTCAATTCGGGCCTTCTGTTCCTTCGCTCTGGATTCGGCAATTCTGCCCCGCCGGCCAAATCCGTCAAAAATGCTCCATTGAAGGTTGATGGCCACCAGCCAACCGTCTGCATTTTGTTCCAGAGGCTCATTGCCTTCAACCCACTGCTGTCTGGCCAGAAGATTTACTCTGGGGATCCACCCGGCCTCAGATGCCCGGGTATCTGCATGGGCTGCCGCCACAGCTTTTTGCTGTGCCTGCAGGTCTTTTCGTGCCTGAGCAGCATCAAGGCTGACGGGCGGCGACGGCCGTGGCAGGGAGGTTGAGAGTTTCAGTTGCTGATCAGAAGCCATTCCCAGCAGACCTTTCAGCTCAAGCCGAGCCTGCCGTCTGTTTGCCTGTGCATGCTCCAGACGCGCCTGAATGGCAGCAAGTTCGGCATCTGCCTGTTTGGTATCCAGTAGCGATGAGAGCCCTTCCTGGTAACTGGTACGTGCAAGCGTGGCGGCCTCTCTCGCTGCATCACCGGCCGTCCGGGTTGCTTCCACCTGTTGCTGCGCTCGCAGGACGTTGAAATAAAGACGGGATACCTCCAGACGAAGGGCCTGTTGCCCCCACCCTTCAGCATGGCGACGAGCATCAACTTGCAATGATGCCGCTCGTCGTAACTGGATGGCATCCGCATTAAACAGAGGCTGGACCACCTGTACGCCACTTACTGTGCCTTCCACCGGGCCGAAATCCGTGCGCTGGATGGTGGGTGGGATGCCCGGAGAGGGAACCGGGACCCCGGTAATCAGGGAGGAGTCCGCGCGCAGCCAGGAGGCGTCAGCGCTGATAGAAGGGAACCAGGCCTGTCTGGACTGTTGATGAACAGCCTCTGCCTGCCGGGTTTCAGCCGAAAGCGCCCGCAGCGCGATAGCTTCCTGCCCGGCAATCCCCAGCGCCTGGGTTAATGACATGGCACTGATGGTCGGCGGAACCAGAAGACTCACCAGTGTAAACGCCCATTTAGAAAGCAACGGAGCTCCCCTTCGCCGTTTTACGTTGGATATAGGTTGTTTCCTGGGCGATTACTGCCTGGCGCATAAACCAATATTGCCAATAAGGGTACCAATTTAAAGCCACGATGGCTTTGCGGTTAGCTGAAAATTCAGGATAATTTACCGAAACAGGGGTCTTCAAGACTCCCATGGCGGCCACAAAGAGCGGCCTGGTCGTCGCACTGCCCTGATCCGGCCGGGTCTCCGGAGCGGATCAAAAAGACCACAGGGTCACAGGGCAAGGCCGGACCCGTTTCGCTGATAATACAACCGGGGCCCAAGCAAAATGATAGCAGCTGTAATTCTGGCCCTCGGGGTCACCGGGTGGGTTCATTACCACCTGGCTTTCCAGGTTCGGGGTACCGTCCAGCTTTGGGCCGGGCGCATCATGCTTCTGTTGGTTGGGGCAGGCTTTGGCTGGGCGATGAGCCAGGTTTACACGGACACTCATGGGCTCGCTGCGTCATGGGTTTTCGTGACCTCTTTTGGCGTAGCTCATCTGCCCGCCGCAATCATCCTCTGGCTTAAAAAGCAGCGCGACAAGAATTAAGCGAGCCCGACGTTTCGACTTTCCCGCAACGCAAAAAGCCAGTCGTTTCTGACTGGCTTTTTTCAATAGTGGTAGCGGGGGCTGGATTCGAACCAACGACCTCCGGGTTATGAGCCCGACGAGCTACCAGACTGCTCTACCCCGCATTAAAACTTGTTTTTCACTTCAACTTCCGAGGCGCCTGCATGGTCGGCCTCAGAACCCGGAGGT
>NZ_DATFKH010000209.1:0-2566 GCF_035268745.1 Marinobacter sp. | reverse complement strand
AGCCAACAGATAATCCTCCCGACCCCTTCGGGCTTTCGTGTAGCTTTCCACCCATCTCTGATATCAAATGGGTGCGGTTCCACCCATAATCGCGTTGTAAAAATTGATTCCCGGTACTAGATTGCTGTAATAGCGTCGTTTCCTGATATTGGTCCGTTTCTTGCGAACTGTCACTGTCATCGGAGCGGCCTGTTGTTTCGGTGAGCACCCAACAAACACAATTAGACGGGAGTATCTTCTATGCAAACCCAATCCATCATGGCCCTGGCATTTGTTTCGGCATTCGCGGTCACCAGCCCGGTGATTGCCCAGGACAAGTCTGACTGGCCTGACAACTTCACGGTCGGTACTGCCAGTCAGGGCGGAACCTATTTTGCCTATGGTTCAGGCTGGGCCAACTTCGTGGCCGAGAACCTGGGTATTTCCGGTGGTGCCGAGATCACCGGCGGCCCGATGCAGAACATGGCGCTGGTACACACCGGAGACCTGAAGTTCGGCCTGACTACCATGGGCCCGGCCCGGGAATCCCTGGAAGGCAACAGTTCGCTGGCACCAGGCCTGGAGATGGACAACGTCTGCGCGATCTTCCCGATGTACCAGACACCCTTCTCCGTTACTGCCCTTGCTGACTCCGGCATTACCTCGATTTCCAGCATTCCCGACGGTGCAACCATTGGCTTTGGGCCTGCGGGCTCAACATCTGATACTTATTTTCCGCGCATGATGGAAACCCTGGGGGTTGAGTTTGAGCGCCGCAATGGCAGTTGGTCGGATCTTGGCGGCCAGTTGCAGGATGGTCTGCTTGATGTCATTGCGTTCGCTGCCGGTATTCCCATTCCGGCCGTAAGCCAGCTGGAAGTTCAGACCGACGTGAACATCATTGGCATGACCGAGGAAGAACTCAAAACGATCACCGACAATTATCCGGTTTCCGAGTTCACTATTCCGGCAAGCACGTACCAGTCGCTGGAACAGGACTCCCGGGTAGTGTCCATGTGGAACTTTGCCATTGCCAACTGTGAGGTTCCGGAAAGCCTGGTCTACGAAATTACCAAGCTGACCATGGAAAACAACGACAAGATGGTGTCAATCCACAAGGCAGCAAGCACGTCTGTCCCGGAAAACTACACCAAGAACACTGTCCTGCCCTGGCACCCGGGTGCCGCTCGCTGGTTTAACGAAAACGGTTACCAGATCCCGCAAAGCCAGATCAAGTAATTTCATTGTGTTTGAGGGGTCCGGCCGGGCCCCTTTGGCGGCCAGCTTTTGCTGGCCCCGTTTTCCTGTAGACAGGGCCTGACATGACCACCGAGCACCCCTCCAAGGACCCAACTCCGACAGTAGAGTCGGACGAAGACCATATCCTTGCCCATAACGTCGACGAAGAGCCGGTAGAGGCCAATCGCCGGATGTATGATGGCTGGCTGCTGAAATTCGTTACTCTGCTGACGATCGGCTATTCATCGTTTCATCTTTACTCGCTGAACATTAGTCCGATGGAGACCTGGAGTTATCGTATTGTTCACGTTGCCGGCGCTCTTGTGCTGGGCTTTTTACTTTACGCCGGTGCCCGCTTCGCAACCCGGGAAGAGGGTGGTGCCCGGCACAGGTGGACTACCTGGGTCGGTGCTGTTGCGATTCTGCCCGCCCTTTATGCGCTCTATCAGACTTTTGCTTTCAGCCAGTTGATCGCCGACGGGGCCCAGCGGATTCCCGTCGTGCTGGAGACCTGGCACTATGGCTGGCCCCTGCTGGCGGCTACCACTATCGGTATTGTTCTGAGCTGGTTTCATCAGCGTGAGCGCTCGCGTTTCAGCGTGCCTGACCTGGTGCTGATTGTGTGCTCGATTGCTGTTGCCGGCTATTTCCTGATGGCTTATAACACCAATATGCGCATGAGTACGGGCACGTCGTTTGCGCCGGTGGGCATCTCCTTCGCTGCAGCGGCGGGCTGCGCCCTGATCATGGAGCTGACCCGCAGGGTCGCAGGCCTGGCACTGGTTATCATTGGCCTGGTGTTCCTGGTGTATGTGTTTGCCGGCCCCTACCTGCCGGGTTTCCTCGGCTATCCCGGACTGTCGGTGCAACGCTTCTTCAGTCAGGTCTATACCGATGCGGGTATTCTCGGGCCCACGACGGCGGTTTCCTCAACCTACATTATCCTGTTCATCGTTTTTGCCGCTTTCCTGCAAGCGTCGAAGGTTGGCGATTACTTTGTAAACTTCGCCTTTGCGGCGGCTGGTCGTTCCCGTGGCGGTCCGGCCAAGGTTTCGATCTTCGCCTCGGGCCTGATGGGCATGATTAACGGCACCAGCGCCGGTAATGTGGTATCTACCGGCTCATTGACCATCCCGCTGATGAAGAAAGTGGGCTACAGCAAGAAATCCGCTGGCGCGGTCGAGGCTGCAGCGTCGACCGGTGGGCAGATCATGCCGCCGATCATGGGCGCGGGCGCCTTCATCATGGCGGAAATTACCGGTATTCCCTATACCGAAATTGCCATCGCGGCGATCATCCCCTCAATCCTGTATTTCGCATCGGTCTATTTCATGGTGGATTTCGAGGC
>NZ_DATFKH010000208.1:0-4823 GCF_035268745.1 Marinobacter sp. | reverse complement strand
CGGCCTGGCGATAGCGCCGGAGTACGTGCTGGTCGATGGCAACCGTTGCCCGGACTGGCACTGGCGTTCAGAGCCGGTCATCAAGGGTGACAGCAGGGTCGAGGCGATCAGTGCCGCGTCGATTCTCGCCAAGGTTACCCGGGACCGGGAAATGCAGATGCTTCACCAGCGTTTTCCCGAGTACGGTTTTGCCGGGCATAAAGGCTATCCCACACCGGTCCATGTGGCGGCGCTCGGTCAGTACGGCGCAACCTCCGAACACCGCCGCTCTTTCCGGCCGGTCCGGGAGGCCATTGAAGCCGTCGGATTCAACCCGGGCAAAACCCCCGAACCCCTGCAATTCGCCAGCGACCTGTTTGAAAATTTCGATTGACACCTCCATAATGAGACTTTAGTATACGCGCACGTTGATCGGGGCTACTCCGGTTAACCACCAGTTTGATGCGGGGTAGAGCAGTCTGATAGCTCGTCGGGCTCCCAGTCCCGGGAAAGCCGGAGGGAGATCAAGGACCTCCGGGTTCTGAGGCCGACCATGCAGGCGCCTCGGAAGTTGAAGTGAAAAACCAGTTTGATGCGGGGTAGAGCAGTCTGGTAGCTCGTCGGGCTCATAACCCGGAGGTCGTTGGTTCGAATCCAGCCCCCGCTACCACTATTGAAAAAAGCCAGTCGGGAACGACTGGCTTTTTGCTTTCTGGCGGGGGCTTTTGAGTCGCCAACTTTTTGTTGGCACCTGCGTGCCGCAATGTTGTCGCCGCGAACGCTTGAGCGCGTC
Organism: Marinobacter sp.; assembly: GCF_035268745.1. Classification (GTDB taxonomy): domain Bacteria; phylum Pseudomonadota; class Gammaproteobacteria; order Pseudomonadales; family Oleiphilaceae; genus Marinobacter. Next base: position 4,051 of record NZ_DATFKH010000208.1, on the reverse strand, counting down.
CGCTCCCCGCTACCACTATTGAAAAAGGCCAGTCGGAGACGACTGGCTTTTTGCCTTCTGGCAATTGCCGCAGATTCCGACTGATCGTCTGCTCCGATCCTTTACTCCGGGCTCAGCCGAGACGATCCCTTGATTCTTGCTTGCGTGAAGAGCATCGTTCTCAGGGCATTACTTATCCATTTGCATGGCTGCTCGAACCATAGGGAACCCGATACTGACCGCGCACCTTCAAAACAGTTGGGCAAACTTCGGTTAATGACTGATCATACAATCTGTAAATGAGGTCAACTCGCAGACTGTTGAGAAACCCCCCACTCTCGTGACTGCGCGAGTTCGTCAGAATATCGCCTCAGCCATAGGGGTTTTCATAGAACGTGGCCTGGATGCGCTCGATTTCCTCAACTTCGCTTAGAAAAACGTCCACACATTCCTGATCCAGTTTGTGACCGGCCATTTCCCTTAATTTGGCAAAAGCTTTTTCATTTGACCAGGCGGGTTTGTAGGGGCGATGGCTGGTCAGTGCGTCAAAAACATCTGCCACGGCCACAATCCGGGCTTCAACTGGAATCTGGGCTTGTTTCAAAGCCTCCGGATAACCGCTGCCATCGACTGCTTCGTGATGATACAAGGCGATGTTGCGCAGCAGCTCAATATACTCGATGCCGCCCAGGCCATAGTTATGCAGAAGTCTGTCAATAATATCCCGGCCATTGCGCGAATGCTCCCGCATGATGCGATATTCATCTTCCGACAGTTTGTCGGGTTTCAGCAGGATGTTGTCAGGGATCGTCAATTTTCCGATATCATGCAGCGGCGAGAAAAGAAATATATGCTGAATAAAATCATCACTAAACTGGTGGGTTTTGGCCAGTTTTCTGGCAATCATGCGGGAATAATGGGCCATGCGTTCCAAATGGCCGCCGGTCTCAGGGTCACGATGATGACCCATTTCTTTGGCTGACCGTACCGTCGCAACAAGGGTTTTTATTTTGCTCTGCTCTGCATAAAGCATGAATGCAATCAGGTGGCCGGTCATGTCTATCTCACCCAATACCCGCTCTTCGAAGACACCGCTTGCGCGGGAATTAAAGAAGAGGAAACCCAAAAAAACGCCCTCAGCAAATAGCGGCAAGGTATAACTGGACCGGTAGCCACCCTGGCTGATTACCTGAGTGTGGTAATGGTCGCCACTGTCAAAAATACTCAAATCATTGACCAGCCGTGGCTGGTTTTTCTGTAGTAATTCCAGCAAAGAGGGACAATCAGCGAGACGGGCCTGATAATTTTCCAGCTGCAGCGCATCGTCGGCGCTGTAGACAAAGGTGGAAACCAGGTCTGAAGCCGGGTCATACAAGGCAATAGCCATTCTGTGAATAAACGGATACCGCGACCGCAAGGTGTTATGCAGATAATGAATTTTTTCTCGAATAGACTGATGCTGGTTCAGTCCACCCAGTTGATCCTTGTGGGTATAATGACTCATTAATTCGTGCCTGAGATAATCAAATTTCCGGTCTTTAAGCATAGAACAAAGTGAAATAATTGCCGTGATGCTGTAAGCAGAAACAGAGCTGCTAAAGCGTGAGGCCGCGCAGGGTGACGGGGGCTTGCCACTTGGAGGCGCGCCATAATCTCATCCTGAATCCGACAAAACCAACTCCCTCCTTCAGGCGACTCGCAAGCGTGCGTTTGTGACTGAACTGCAACTCAGTCTTGAGGATATCTGGAATCAGCCGCGGGGATGATTCAGACAAAGGCTGAGGGCTGCCTTGTCGTTGACATTGAGCTTGCGATAGATTTGAGCCAGCTGATTACGTACGGTAGCCATTCAAATAGTCTTCAGGGTTTCCCGATAGCTTCCAGGTCTGTTCTTTGTGGCGTCTCCTGGTAGGGCAAAGTCACATATTCCTGTTGAGGCCAGTGTCTCTGGCGGCAACCCGGCCGGATGTGTTCCAATGATCTATAGACAGTCAGGCCAGCCAAAAAAGCTGTGTCAGGTACTTCGGGGCCGGGTTAAAAACAATGAATAAAGACGAAGAAATGGTCAAGCGCCGCGGCTCTGCCCTTCGTGGCCGGCAACTGGAGCCGGCGGTACTTTCGGAGCTGCGGAACCTGATCGGTGACGAGCGTACCGACCCGTCACTGCGCCACCGTGATCGCCTGATCGAGCACCTGCATGCACTGCAGGACAGCTTCGGTTACCTCTCCATGGCCCGCCTCCGGGCCCTGGCCTCGTTGATGAATCTGCCCATGGCCGCCATCTATGAAACGGCCACCTTTTATGCCCATTTCGATGTTATCCACGACGAACAGGCGCCGCCGCCGGCGATAACACTGCGGGTATGTGACTCGCTCTCCTGTGGTCTTGCCGGGGCCGAAGCACTGCACCAGGCGCTGGGTGCCGGGGCGGATCCCGCCGCCGTGCGGGTACTGCGGGCACCCTGTATGGGGCGCTGCGACACAGCGCCGGTGGTGGCCGTGGGGCACCATCACCTGTGCCATGCCACTGCCGGCAACGTGGCTGCCGCGGTAGAACAGGGGCAGACCCGGCCGCAGGAGATCCGTTGGCAACGTCTCCCGGATTACCGTTCCACCGGTGGTTATCGACTGCTGACCGATTGCCGTGAGGGCCGGGTAAGTGTCGAATCGCTGACCGAGGAGCTCGGGCACGCCGGCCTGCGCGGGCTGGGTGGCGCCGGATTTCCCACCGCCCGCAAATGGCAGTCGGTGCGGGCGGAACCCGGGCCGCGTTACGCGGTTATCAACGCCGACGAAGGCGAGCCCGGCACTTTCAAGGACCGTTATTACCTGGAACACGAACCCCACGGATTCCTCGAGGGAGCCCTGGTCAGTGCCTGGGCGGTCGAGGCGCAGGCCCTGTACATTTATCTGCGGGATGAGTACCCGGGGCTGCACCGGGTGCTGACCGAAGCCATTGCCGAGCTGGAAGCGGCGGCAATCGTCGCGCCAGGTTTTATCATTCTGCGCCGAGGCGCCGGGGCCTATATCTGCGGCGAGGAATCCGCCCTTATCGAGTCGCTGGAGGGCAAACCCGGCAAACCACGCCATCGCCCGCCGTTCGTTGCCCAGAAAGGGCTGTTTGGCCAGCCCACCCTGGTCAACAACGTCGAGACGGTTTACTGGATCCCGATCATCCACGCCCAGGGCGCGGAATGGTTCGCCAGCCAGGGGCGGCATGGTCGCAAGGGGCTTCGCAGTTTTTCCGTTTCCGGGCGGGTGGCCCGGCCCGGCGTGCACCTTGCCCCCGCAGGCATCACCCTTGACGAATTGATTGCGGAATACTGCGGCGGCATGGCCGAGGGGCATCGCCTGCTGGCCTATCTGCCTGGCGGTGCTTCCGGCGGGATACTGCCCGCCAGCAAAGCCGACATTCCCCTGGACTTCGACACCCTGCAGGAACACGGCTGTTTTATCGGCTCCGCCGCGGTGATCGTGCTGTCCGATCAGGACGATCTGCAGGCCGCCGCCGCCAACCTTCTGGGTTTCTTCGCCGATGAGTCCTGCGGACAGTGCACCCCCTGCCGGGTCGGTACCGAGAAAATGCTGACCTTGCTGGAACGCAACACCTGGGATGAGGAAACCCTTCAGCAGCTGGCCAGGGTGATGGCGGATGCCTCCATCTGCGGCCTGGGCCAGGCCGCCGCCAACCCGGTACTGAGTCTGCTGCGAGACTTCCGCAGCGAACTCGCCAGCCACAACCTGATCGCCAGAGGATAGGGAGGCAACCATGAGCCATCCAACCACAAGCTTTACCCTGACCCTGGACGGTGTGGAAGTTCAGGCCCATCCCGGCGAAACCCTGTGGCAGGTCGCAAAGCGCGCCGGCGAAACCATTCCGCATCTGTGCTTCAAGGACGCCCCCGGTTACCGTGCAGATGGCAATTGCCGCGCCTGCATGGTGGAAGTGGAAGGCGAACGGGTACTCGCCGCCAGCTGTATCCGTGAGGCAGCGCCCGGCATGGTGGTGCGCAGTGCGGGTTCCGACCGTGTGCAGGCAGCCCGCAAAGCGGTGCTGGAATTGCTGTTGGCG
>NZ_DATFKH010000206.1:0-20651 GCF_035268745.1 Marinobacter sp. | reverse complement strand
GAAACGGCGCTCAAACAGCAGCGGAAAGAAGGTGATGGCGATGATCATTGAGGTCAGAAAAGCGGTAAACCATCTCTGACCCAGAATGGCCAGGACAGCTTCAGCCGCCAGTATCAACTGCAGAACAAGCGTAATCCTTTGGTGCGTTACGCGAATGCGCATGAAGGTCATGCTCTTTCTGTGGCAATGTCGTTCAGATTTTTCGACACTGCGAATTTAAAGAATTTGAAAATCAGGCTTATGCCACGTCCGGCGGTATGGACGCAACGATCATGACCCGCCTGAAACAGCTGGAGAATGAAAACCGCCGGCTCGAGAAGGTATACGTCGGGGAGCGCATCAGGGATGAGACCGGCAATCAGGCAATGGGAAATCAGATCAGAAATCCGGATTGCTCAGGATTATAGCTCCAGAGAGGGAAAGGCGTGAACCTTGAATCCCCGACAAAAACCCTAACCGTTTAATGAGGTACAGGCTTAAGCCATGAGTCGGACAGACGGCTTCTGGTATTTTTTTCAGGAGGCAAGAATGGAAGACCCTAAAACGGTAGTGAAAACAGAACCGCGCAAGAGCCTGCTTGTCCTTTTCATTATGGGGCTGCATGGCCTGATCATTGGCGGCATCATTACGTTCGTCAGTGCTGACGGCAACACCCAGATGGCCGACGGTGTGGGCTGGATCCTGATCTCGGTGGGCGTCCTTTGCATGCTCCTTTACGGATGGGCCCGGCGGCAGACACTGAACAGAAAACGGGAGCAAAAGCCCGGCGAAAAATACTGACCCGCCCTGACTTTCCGGCCGCATCGAACGCGGCCATGGCAAACGGTTTTAGCGCGGTTTTCGCATAATTCTGTCCATGGATTGCTCCCTTTCAACCGAAAACGGGGCTCGCGCCCCGTTATGTTCAGAAGTGAAAGGTCAGGCCCAGGCCGATGCCATCCGCGGTGGCATCGTCTGTGTCGACATAGCGCATGTATTCAACGTTACCGGATAACTCCTCGGTAATCGCCACGTTCACGCCCGCACCGAATGAAAGGTCGGTCTCGTCCTCCTTTATCGATGCACCGGGGCCGTCCAGCTCCAGTTCATAGCGGGTGAACCCGATAATCCCGTAGGGCGTCACCGGAGATTCATTAACCACATTGATGGTGGCGTATCCGCCAAAAAAACTGTTCACCGACAGGTCCGAGCCGGGACCTACATCTTCATCGGCAACACCAAAACCGGCACGGGCCTCAAGGCCGAAATAAGGGGTTACGTAACCCCCGACCTTCGCTGACAGAGTACCCAGATCAGCGTCATCGCTACCGACATCAATATTTACAAATGTGTAATTGCCCCCAGCGTAGAGGCTGCCACCGCCGGATTTGTACATATCGGCGGCTGCGGTCGCAGAAAGTGTGCCCAGGGTTGCTATCGCAATAAAAGCAGGAATCCTGTTCATGGTCTGTTCACTCCATCAGGTTAACGGATTGCAGGGCGATTGAGTCCCTGGCTTCACAAGATGACGCAGTGACTGCTTTAAAGCCATAGGCACTAACCCGGGTTTTCCTGAATGTAATCCCCGGGCTCGAAAAGCTTACAATGTCTTAATTGTCGGTGGCGGGAACAATGTTCTGCGTTATCGATAACTGTCGATCAGAGTGCTCAGTTGCGACTGGAACTCGGGATTCTGCATGGCCGCATCAACCTGATTGATCACCTCCTTCGCAGATGGAAACTTCCGCGAAACGCCAATGTGAAAAGGGATCAGGGAATTCGGAATAAAATCAACGTTGCGAACTTTCAGCTTGTTCGAGTAGCCAAGTTTTCGGGCCATGAATCGGGCGTCTTCAGCAGGCTGTATCAAAAAATCCCCGGCCTGTCGCAGCATAAGAAGATGCATCATCGAACTCACGTTCTGGCCCGGCACACGCTTCAGATAGCCGGGAATATTGTTCTCTTCCCATTTGGAGCCCTTCTCGACGATAACCGTCAGACTGGCCAGATCAGCAAAGCTGGTAGCCGACTCGATCAGGCCTTTATTGGGGTTTTCCGCCGAATAAACCAGGTGGCCATAGTCCTGGGTGAAAAGCGGTTTCGCTGAAAAGATTGCGTAGTCCTGCCGCTCCGTCGACGGATAGGTGAGAAGGCCATCGGTGAGGCCCAGCCTGACGTTGTGTTGCGCCCTCGACCAGGGCATCAACGCATTTTCCGGGGTATAGTCGGGGATAAAACTGAATGCCAGCTGCACCAGATCCGGGAACAGCCCGACAGCCCTGCCGTCCACTGAAAAACTGTAAGGCGGTGATGTTTCGCTGAACGCGAACGTCAGTTTGCTGCTTGCCATCGAGACACCGGGCAAAGCAAGCAACACAACGAGGAACGCGGGGCAAAACCGCGCCACAAACGCTTTTACAACATGCTTCTTCACCAGTGTTACCTCTGAGGAGCTCTGGGCCTTGCTGAACCGGTCATCACGGCACTGATCATCCTGAAAATATCGGCGACTCTGCGCTGACGACCAGCATCATGAGTCTGTCCCTTGGTTTCCTATCCGGTGGTATCCGGACCCTTATCCGCCAGCGAAGACAGTTGCACGTCGTGCCAGCGAGACAAAAACACCACCGCGCAGACAGCACCGATCAAAGCCATGAACATATCAGACTGGGTATCCCAGACGTACCCCTGGGTCCCGAGGAAAGCGTCCGCAGCCTCGTCCGACAGCAGCGCCACCCACCATTCGATCAGCTCATACAAGGCGCTGAAGGCCAGTGCAACGGACACAACAAACAATACCAGCCAACCACCGTCCACCACTTCGCGACGCACAAGAATTTCCCGCGTGATTAACGCCGGCACCAGGCCCTGGAAAAAATGGCCCAGTTTGTCGTAGTTGTTTCGCTCACTGCCAAACAGGCCGTCGAACAGCGGCACCTCGGCGTAGGTGTAGTGTCCGCCCACAAACAGGATGACACAGTGGGCCAGTATCAGTGTGTAAAGCAACGGGGTGAGCGGAAATCGCCTGTAAGTGGCTAATAGGAGCAGACCACCGACAATTCCGGGCGATACCTCAAGTAACCATGTCAATTGATCTTTCGGGTCAATGCCCGACCAGATCAGCACACTTCCAAAAACCAACGCCCAACAAAGAACCCAGGGATTCATCAGATGGCAAGCCCCCCGACAGGGCCGACCCCTGACAGCGTTACACCCATTCAAACGCAAAATCTGGAGAAAAATAGTCTGCAGCAGAACCAGACATTTTTACGGGTCCTTCTGTTTATTCTGCTGGTCCTGTTGTGCTTTCAGTGACTTCGCCACCCTGATGGCTTTCTGGGCGGTTTCACGAGCTTCTTTCAGCTTGCGCATCGAGAGGTTAAAGCTGGTTTTCATCCGCGAGGTGGCCAGTTTCAACTGGTCAATTTCGTTACGGCTGTTTCCCGGAATAGCAGCGACATCCAGATCGGCTTCCTGGCCCCTGGATATGTTGTCGGCCATATGCGTCAGTTCGTGCACCGGGCGGATAATGCTGCGCCGTACAAACCACAGAATCACCAGAATCGACAGAGCCATGGCGGCAATTCCGACAAAGCCAAACATCGAGACCGATCCGGCCAGAATGTTGCGTTGCGGAATGGTCACACTGATGATGCCAGCCAGATCCCCTTCCTCGAAGCCAAAGCCATTTTCACTGCCGTAACGGGTCAGTACATCCTGGGGCGCGCTGTCGGCACTGCCATGACAGTTGATGCAGGCAGCAGTGTGGAATACCGGTTTGGCATAACGATACTCACCACCGACGGTTTCAAAAAACTCAGGTAAACCACCCGACTGAATGTTGTTCAGGGCTCGTGACTCAAAGGCATCGGGGGTATTGGCCGGGTTCATCACGTTGAGCGACGTCATCCGGAACTTGGCCGGTGATTCCGAGGCCGCCACCGCCTCTGAAAATTCCCGCTGCGCCAGCGCCGGGTTTTTGGAATAGAAGGTCGTTGTCTGACCTGGGTTATTCACCGGTTGCACATCCATCCGCCCCAGAAAGCTGTCCTGGTCCTCACGCACCCAGATACGCCCATGCTGGGCCACCCAGCTGCCGAAGGCTTCAACATTGGCCACCACTGTCTGTGCCTGAGCACGCAGTTCCTGCAGATAAACATTTTTAAGCATTAAAAAGAAGGCGCCGCCATTCAGCGCCAGCACACAGACCAGCAACAATACAAACTGGGTGCTTATCGGTAAGCGTTTTCCGAACATGGGGCGGGTAACTCCTTGTTAATCAACGTCGTGGCAGGTTTGTGCCGGAGCCGGATGTGAAGCTGTAAACCACCTTGCTGGTGGCGTCAAGAAAAGCCTCTCTATCGCGCTCACTGTCGATATTGGCAGCCAGCGCGCTGATATAATGACGCGGCGCTGAGGGGCCTTTCCAGCCTTTACGACGCCCCAGCTTGCGGGCGTCTTCAATCAGTAATTCGCCAATCGGACCAACGATGGATTTGAATTCCTGGTCGATCAGCTCCAACAATCGTTGCGAACGGCTTCCCTGTGTTGCCATGATAAATATCGTATTGAGGTATTGTTACAGTCAAGGGAACGAAAAATATCAGATTTTGACCAAAGTGAAGTACAGGAAGAATAGACTGCCTGTTCTGATAAAACCAGTTTTACAAAAAAGAACGAATCACAACTGGACTTGTCACATTGCCACCCGCGGTGCGGCCAGGGAAAACAGATCTGTTCCGAGTTTCCCTTACCAGCAGTCTGACCCGACGTGAGCATCGTAAGGTGAGATAAGTGTTTGAAGTTTTGGCACCAACACTACTTCCATTAATGTTTGATAGCTCAGTCGAAAGGATTGTGAGAGCAGGGTCGGCTTACGCCGACAAGCTATCCCTCCCCGCCTCGAAGACGGGTTTCTCGCAAAACATCTTATGAATTACGAACACGCAATTGTAAAATTCAACGGAGACGTTGGTACCCTGCTCTGCAACGGCTGCGGCATCATTATCGCAGAGGGCACCAGGCACGAGGACCGTGAGCACTACTGTACACTGTGCATGAGCGGCAATTGCAAAGCAAAATTCAAAAAAGGAAACTAGTGTCCCGTTTGGTTAATTCGCTGATCTACTGAGCCCCTGAAAGTCTTGAGAGCAAGGCGCGGTGGCGAAGGTTTGGTGGTTCCAAATCGAGCCGACGCAACACCGCTCTCAAGGCTTTCAGGGGCTCCCGGAGGGCTTGTCGCTCGGGCCTCTGGACCTGTGTTGCCAGCCCTTGATGTAGAACCACTACACCTGCGAACTGGCGCCTCGGCCAGAGGCCCGAGCGTCAATGCAGTAGGTCAACGAATTAACCAGACGGGACACTGGTGTCCCGGTTTTTAGGTGCCCGACGCCCATGGATGTGAACCGCCAGGTTGCAGACCGTTGGCTGGATACTATCCGCCGGTTCTATCATTCCTGAGAGGCACCCATGGCAGAGCCGAAACGCATCTACCTCGCCGGCCCGGAGGTCTTCTTCCCGGCCGGGGAACACCAGGCCATCGTGGCCGAGAAAAAACGCCTGCTCCGGGAATACGGATTTGACGGTGTGGACCCGCTGGATACGGTGCTTACATTTTCAGGGGACGAAGCCAGACCTGACCGCGGCCACCGCATTTACCATGCCAACCGCGAACTGATGGACAGCTGCGAGGCCATCATCGCCAACCTGACACCCTTCCGCGGTATCAGCGCCGACCCGGGCACCGTGTTCGAAGTGGGCTACATGATCGGCCAGGGAAAACCCGCCTTCGGATTCACTCTGGAACGCCGGCACTACCATGGACGCGCTGGCGCAACCGATCTGGACCAACTGGGCCACACCATCGAGAACTTCGGGATGAGCGATAACCTGATGATTGAAGGTGGAATCCGCGACTCCGGTGGCCAGCTGTTCGTGGCAGACCAGCCGGGCGAGCACCGGTTTTTCTCGGCACAGCTGTTCCAGCTCTGCGTGCGGGCGCTTGCCCATACCTGAATCAGGGAAAACAGGTCTGTTTCGGTTTTCCAGCAACAAAGCAGCACTTGAAATAGCCCTATTGATGCATAACTCTGTTAAAGGCGACCATTTTCGGGCAAAAGAGCTTAGTAACTCTTATGATTGAGCAAGTACAGAGCCTTATCGACACCTGGACCGGGCTGGGCATATGGCTGGCGCTGGTGGCTCTCAGTCTGGCCTGGGTCATTTACGACCTGCGCACCAGAAACAGCCACATTGCGTCCATGATGCAGTGGGTCTGGGGGTTAACCGTCCTCTATTCCGGCCCGATTGGTGTGCTGATCTACCGCTACTCCGGACGCAAACAGATACCAACCGACAGCCTCGCCCGGAAGGGCTTCCGCTCCGTGGCTCACTGCTATTCCGGATGCGGCATTGGCGAGATCCTCGGCGTGATTATTTCGGTCGGGTTCTTTGCCATGGGCAATTTTTGGGCCGCGATTATCACTTTCACACTGGCCTACCTTTTCGGTTTTGCCTTCAACATCGGCCCGATGATGCAGAACGGAATGGCCTTCAAAGACGCGTTCAAAGGTGCGTTCCTGGCGGAAACCATCAGCATTGTGGTGATGGAATCGGTGGCCATCACCACGGACCTGTACCTGGGAGGGCAGTCAACCATGGGCGATGCGCTGTTCTGGTCATCGCTTTACGTGTCGCTGTCAATCGGGTTCTTTGCCGCCTGGCCCGCCAACCTGCTGCTGATCCGGTATGGCCTGAAAGGCGGCATGGGCGACCCGCGGGATGAGGAGCAGTCCGCCCACTGCCACTGACTTTTGCCCGAACGATCCGGCAAGGGCCGTCCAGAGGGCACAGCCAGAATCAAAGCCGCCTCGGCATGTCGGGGTCGCTTTGGCCCGGACCACGACGAAGGAGGCGGATAAAACGATGAGTCAATCTGAAGGCTGGTCGCAGAAGGTGAACGAATCCAGCGATGCACTGGATCTGGAAAACGGTGTATTCACCCTGGAAGACCCCAGAGAAATTGCCCGCTCTCTGAAAGCGTCTGCCGAGGACAGTAAGCGGCGAAAATCAGACCCTTACCGATCTGCTATGTCGATGCTGACGTTCTACATGAACCGGGCCGGAAAACAGCTTCCCGATGAGCAGAGAGCGCGCCTTGAGGCCGCTAAGGATGAACTGAGAGACCTTTTCGGAAAACCTCGCAAGCATCAATGACCGCATCGGGATTCGACAGATTCGCGGCGTGGCCGGCACCCGCCGACCGCCAGTTGATCTTTGAGTGCAGCGGGCATACTGGGGCCGCCTGCCGGAATCACTTCGCCGGTCTTTCCGGAAAACTGCCATCAGCAAGGCGCAGAGATCCGACCCAGAGTGACTTCCATATTGAGGATCTCGACCGGCTCCCCGAACTGGGTGTAGATGGCCACGTCTGCCGCGTCCCGGCCGTAGGCGACGACGATTCTTCCGCCCTTCATGCTGCTCTGGGTGGTATCAAACGCGTACCACCGTCCCCCGACATAAGCCTCGAACCAGGCATGCAGGTCCATCGGTTGCAGGTGTTCATAATAACCCACCACCAGGCGGGCCGGGATCGACAGCGCCCGACAACAGGCGATCCCCAGGTGCGCCATGTCACGGCAGACCGCCTGTGACCGCTGACTGACCTCCCAGGCACTGATAATCGACTGACCCGCCCCGGGAGTGTATTGGATGGTCCGGCGAATGTAATCGACAATCGCGCTACACTGATCGTACCCGGGCATTCGCCCTGCCACGATGGAAGACGCCAGCTGGGTGAAAAGATCCGACTCGCAATAACGACTGGGCAACAGGAACGGCAGGGTGTCTTCAGGCAGCTGCTGCACTTCGACAAAGGGGGCTCCCGGCGCCGTATCAGAGTCTTCGGCTGTTTGAACATCAAATGACGTCTGGACGGAGAAGTGTCCGGGCGGTGCCACCACCCGCTGGCACAGGTTGCCAAAAGGATCCGTAAACTCAACGGCCTGTACGCTGGGCTTTAACAGGTAATGGCCACGACCGATCCACTGTTGCCAGCCGCTGCGTGGCCGCAACATGAATATAAAGGGCGTCTCGACCCGGATGTCCAGGTCCAGCAAACAGGTGGCACGCATCCACATAGAAAAGCCTATATCGCTGTACGAATCAGTTGCGGGGCTTCATTCTACCACCTGCAGACGCTCACAGCCCGAAAGGATAGGTGTCAGGCACTCCGCGCAAAGTTTCGGTATTCAACGGCGTGACCGCCTCAGTGCGGTCGAACCAGATGTATTCGTCGAATTGCCTGGCCAGCTGTGCCATGAAGTAATGGCTCTGGCGCTCGGTTTCCGGGCGGTAGATCACGCCTATCGCGCGTTCTGGTCGGCTGTCGTGCAGACGCTTGTCCAGCGTATCGGAAGCCGGGTGTCGCAGTGGCAACCGGAATGCAGGCACCCCGCTTTCATGGCACAGCCGCTCCCAGCTGCCGGCGAGCGAAGGCCGAACCTGCTTGACCTCCATCGGATCGCCCCAGTCTGCAGCTGCGGCTACAGTGCCAGTGTGGGTGCCAAAGCCGATCAGATAGGCCTGGTCGCCGTAGGCTTCCCGACACAGCTGCCCGACATTGTGTTGTCCGCGGGCAAGCATATCGGTAGCGCGAGCGTTGCCAACGTGAGAATTATGCTCCCAGACCACGACTTTGCTGTTCTCTCCACCGTGGGCCAGAAGTGCTTCGAGCGTATCGAACATGTGTTGGTCGCGCAAATTCCAGGAATCGCTATAGCCACTGTACATACTGCGGTAATAACGCTCCGCATTGGCGATAAGACGGGCATTCTGGACCGCGTCCATAAACCGGGAGCCATCCTGTGCCGCGTATTTCAGGCGTTTGTCGAGCAGGTCGGTGAGCATGTTCACCACATCCGGTTCACACTCGCGGTGGCGTCCGGTCAGCGTGGCCCGGCCATAGGTGGCCGGGTCCGACTGGAACGGCGCCAGGCAACTGTAACGCTCCCGCGCAATGGCTGCTGTCTCCTGATCCACCTCTTCAAGGTACTCGAGCACCGCGTCGATGGAGGTAAACAGGCTGTATAAATCCAGGCCATAGAAACCCGCGCGCCGTTTCGGATCACTGATACCGGCGTTGTGTTCGCGGAGCCAGTCAACAAATTCGCGCACCTCCTGGTTACGCCACATCCAGGTCGGGAACCGGGTAAAGGCCGTCCATTCAGCGGCGGGTGTCTGCCTGTGACGAACGTAGTGATCAATCCGGCCGGCATCCGGCCAGTCGGCCTCAACCGCCACAGAATCAAAGCCTTTGCTTTCAATCAGCGCCCGGGTTATCCGGGCCCGATACCGGTAAAACTCCGACGTGCCATGGGAGGCTTCGCCAATCAGCACAATACGGGAGTCACCGATCCGTTCGAGCAACGGGTCAATATTGTCTGACTCGATATTGTCAATGGGTTCGGCAACCCGTGCAATCAGCTCGCTGGTAGAGGTATCTTGCATAGCGGCGCTCCATTATCTTCGCTGCCAGCCGGCCTCACCCACCAGGGGCACGAACCGGACCCGCGACAGTTGCTCTTCATGAAATTCATCTTCAGACACCCGGGTGATGCGCACCAATGCCTGTTCAGTTTCCCGGTCGCCGACCGGAATGACCAGACGTCCGCCAACCGCCAGTTGGTCTTTGAGTGCGCGGGGCACACTGGGGCCGCCCGCCGTTACCACAATGCCATCGTAAGGCGCGCCCTCCGGCCAACCGAGGGTGCCGTCAGCCTGAACCACTTCGACGTTGTCATAGCCGAGCTCGTGCAGGATCTTGCGGGCACGGTCCGCCAGCGATTTGTGGCGTTCCACGGTAACCACCCGGTTGGCGATTTCAGCCAGAACGGCAGCGGCGTAACCTGAGCCAGTGCCAATTTCCAGAACGCTTCCACCACCGGTAAGCTGCATCGCTGCCGTCATGTAGGCAACGATATAGGGCTGGGAAATCGTCTGTTTCTCGGAAATCGGCAACGGCCTGTCTTCATAGGCCTGTGCCCTCATTTCCGGCGCAAGAAAACGCTCGCGGGGCACGCAGCGCATGGCACTCAATACTTGCGGATTATCGATGCCACGACCGGCGATTTGCAGATCGACCATGGCCTGGCGCCTGTCTTCATAGCGCGCTTGCCATTCAGGATCGGAAGTCATCACTGTTCTCCCTTGCCAGATACGGGAAGCCCGGCTTCCCGGGAGTTAAATCACGAACCCTCAATACTGATTTTCAGTGCCAAAGTACCACCGGCCGGAAAACCGGGCCACCCCCCTGGCCAGATTTGACAATAACTCTGCCAAAGGTGTTAGCTTGAAAAACGATGCAGATGAAAGGCTTTTTCTGAGCAGCGCGGGGCGACGATCAGTGGCTTTCACCGAAATGGCGATTCGGTCCGATAATGGAGCCGCGATGTTTTACGGAAACCTTTTCAGGGCCATGGCCCCTGTTTTGCTGGCGATACCGGCGTTCGGTTTGTCGGATTATGCGGTGGCGGTGGAAGTCGAACGTGTAGCCCGCCAGGGGCCGGACGAGATCCACGCCACAGTGTTGGTGTCGGCACCGGTAAGACAGGTACTGACCGTCCTCGAAGAACCCTGCCATCTGCGACGATGGGTGCCGAAACTGCAATCGTTGAAAATCCTGGCAAGGCCGCAGGAGAACCAGACCCTGGTATATATGGCGACGGACTCGGCCTGGCCCATGTCGCCCCGTGACAGTGTCACCCTGTTTACCCGTCACCAGGGCCCGCCAATAACCCTGGAAATGGAGTCCCGGCCGAACGCTGTGCCTGAAAAGGCCGGCTACCAGAGAATTCCGTTCAGCGAGGGACGCTGGACGCTGCACACCGAACTTTCCGGGGCCACCCGTGTCGACTACTTACAGCGTGTCGAACCGGGTGGGCAAATGCCCCAGTGGTTGTCAGATCGCCTTGGCATGACCCACGCGGCCGAACTGCTGGGCGCTCTGCAGGACTATGCCGGCGCCACTGATACCAGCGACTGCAGCGGTGATCGCCACAATTCAAGCGTTCAATAGAGTTCCCGAGCCATGCCGGATAGCTTTCGTAACCATTGCTTCAGGATAGCAGCGACTCTGTCACTGGCGGTATTGGCAGGCTGTTCCAGTATCAATGTCGCCACTGTCGACCAGGGATCGATGCGAAATAGCCAGGCATTGATCCAGCAGGACATCGCTGATTGCCTGGCCGGATACGATGCCCTGGAAACAACGGCAGGGGAACTCGGCATTGTGGATGCCCGGCATCAGCGGGTGCAGGGCTTCCCCCACTTGCGCACCTCACGGTTCCTGGCAAGTTTCGATTCGGGTGAGCTGTCTGAAGGCGCATACCTGCGCTGGTTGATGCGTCAGAATGACAACGCCGTTGAAGGCCTGCTGATGGAATGGAAGCGGCTGCCAGCGGCAAACAAAAGGCGGCTCAGCCAGCACTGGCCGGGCACCCAAGCAGCCGTGGAGCGCGCACTGGATGATTGTGGTGAGGCACTTGTAGAACGTCAGGCTGCGCTACCCCGATTAACCGGCGTAGCTCCGGATGATCACTATCAGACCTGGAAACGCTGGCTTGGCATTTATCCTTTGACGGCTATACCGTTCTATATGGGTGTGGTTAACGAGCACGAGTACTTTCAGGAAAAACAGCGCGAGTTTGCCAGTGCCAGCCCCGGAAAATTCGGGCAGTGGACCCATTATGACCGGCAGGGGCCTTCCCCCGAACCTGGTGAGGCACTGGCGCTACTTGGCCGGCAGGAACCTGATGCGCTGGGCATACCGATGCTGGCTCCAGCGGCAGAGCAGCAATTGCTTGACGCCTTCATGCCAGCGATAGCGGTCAGACACACGGGTAATGGCCTGGCTGCCAATGACCGCCCACTGCGGCTCATGGCCGACGCCTCCGGAGCCATTATCCGGGATATCAACCAGCCCACAATCTATACTCATATCAGCTTCGGGCGCTATCAGGAACAGATAACGGTACAACTGAATTACAGTTTCTGGTTTAAAGAACGCAGGCCTGGCCAGCCACTGGACCTGCTCGCGGGCCAGTTCGATGGTCTCACCTGGCGTGTTCACCTGGCGTCTTCGGGCACAGTTCTGGGCTATGACCAGATGCATCAATGTGGCTGCTGGTATCAGTTTTTCCCCGCCAGCGGTTTCAGCCCTCAGCCAACGTTGCCGGTTACCCAGGAGCCATTCAATATCGGGCGAACGCTCCATCCGGAACAGCCATTTACCCTGTGGCTGGAATCCAACACTCATCATCTGCTGGGGGTGTTGCCCGCTGAAACGCCGGAGTCCGCAAAACCTCTCGAAGTATTGCCGTACGCGGAATTAAGAGCTCTTGCCGGCCCCGACGGCCAATATCACAGCCCGTTCAACGCCCAGGGGCTGATCCCTGAGTCCGAGCGGCCGGAACGCTTCGTATTCTGGCCCATGGGCATTCCAAGCCCTGGCGCCATGCGCATCCACGGCACCCATGCCATTGCATTCATCGGTCAGCGCCACTTTGATGCCCCCCGGATACTTGATGAGCTGGGGCTGGTGTCGGAATCACCACAATCGGCGCAATTGCCCTGAAAGCGTGGCTTTCGTTTTGCCAGGAATTTCTCGTACTGGTGTTCTGGCGTACATTCGGGAAAATGAATCTGGTCCGGTTTCGATGTGGGTGTCCCTTTATCTGCACCCGCGGTAGTGACGTCAAATTCAAGAAGTGCTGTGGCTGACCAAAGCCGGGGCCCAGGGGGCAGTTCAACCTGCCGGAGTGTCACCGCGTCTAAGGGATTACCGTGCTTTCGCCCCGGAGATCTGGCTCCGGTCCCGTGAAGGGTTTAGTGTGCGCTGCCAACAGCATTGAAGCCTAGGTAATTTATGATCAGCCGCTTTCTACCCCGCAGGTTTCGGCCCGGCAGACAACCGCTGGATGAAGGCGGCGGTTCCCAGGTTAACCTGGAGCGGGTCGGGCGCAGCCGCATTGACGACATGGCCGCCAGCACCCGAAAAGTTCCCTGGACCCTGACCTTGCTGCAACTGCTTTGGACCGCTGGCCCGGTCACTTTCCTGGCGATGCAGGGAGGATCCTACCTGGGTTATGGCGAGCCCGCCTCGGTTGCCACCTATATTTTCTTTGCCATCTACGTGGTTCTGGCCGCCACCATAGGCCTGATTGCCCGTGTCGCCGCCGACGCCATACGCGGCAACCGCCAGGCCAGGGCCAGGGCCAATATCACCCGCACCCTGGATATGGCTCCGGATCTGATGTTCACCCTGCGTGATCTGCATCTGGCCACACTGCCGGACGACCAGCGCCAGCGGGAAGCCGCCTTTATCCTTCTGGGCAAGCTGGACGTGGGCTCCAGCAGCATTGCCATGGCGGTGGAGGATCTGACCGGCGACCGGGAATTGGCGGAAATTGCCCAGCGTATCGAGATTTACCGCCGGGCCGGCATGCACAGCCGGGTGGAAGACTGGGTCAGGCACAGCGCAGCGCGACGGGAACTTGCCATTGCCGCTTTCCGGGGCAGCTCGCCTTTGGTATTCCAGGCTCTGGAACAGCGCCTGCAGGGGATCGCGCCATCTCAGGAGACGGGCATTCCCCGGAATCGTAACTTTATTGCCCGGATCTTTACCGCCGCCCACTATGACGATCTGTCTCTCATGTCCCTGACGGACGTGGAAGAGCTGCTGCTGTTGACATTTGAGCTGCTCAGTGACCGCCGTATCACCCGGCTGACCATCGACTATGCGGGAGACTGGAAACTGGCCCGGGTTCTGGATCAGATGGAACGCACCCAGAACGAATACCGACAGGTACGGGCCTCGGCGCAACAGCGCCTGCACGATTTTAACTCGCTGTTGACCGAAACCGGTCTTCTCTCCCTTGCCCCGGACACTGCGGGCATGAGCCCGGATCAGCGCCTGGCCCAGGCCAATGCCGAGCTGGGACAGCGGCTGGCAGAGTCAACCGGGCGCCACTCAGCTCTTGCCAGGGATGCGGTCACCCGGGAAGCACTCCGCCGGGCATTGCGCTACGCCAAGCTGACACGCCAGGCCATTGATCGCCTTCAGGAAAGCTATCGTGCCAAAGTCCGGGCCCTGAAGGTCTGGGAGCGACTGCGTCGGCGCCAGTTGCCCGCTACCGCTGCCGGCAACGGCACCCAACGACGCCAGGGCTTGCTGATTCGGGAGAGCACCATCGCCCTGGAAGACGACCAGAAGCTGGCCCTTACGGAGGGCTTCTGCCGGTACCTGGATGAAATGCAGATCACCAAGGGCAGTCAGGGCATCCTGCAGCGGGGCGAGCCTCTGCGGGTGGACAAGGCCAAGCGCCTGGGTATTCATCTGGCGCTGATTCTGGAACCACTGGTGGAACTGGCGAATCCGGCTGTCCAGCGAGCGATTGACAGCAGCAATGGTATTTTCCTGGAGGGCCTGGAAACCGGCTTCAGTGCCGATGCCAAAGTCGGTCTTGGAACCGCTTCCGCCAAGGAGATACAGGAAAACCTGGGGCCTGCAGCGGAGCTGATCGCCACCCGGCTGACCCAGCTTTATCATCTGCCGCTCACCGAATCCATGATCAATTTCCTCTGCAACAACTACAGCGCCGATCGCCAGCGACTGGAATACCTGGGCACCTCGGCCAGGCACACCCGGCAACTGGGGGACGTCACTGCCAGTCCGGCCGACCCGCCTCATGCCGACCTCTATGAGCAATGGCGCCAACCTGTGCGCCGCATCGAGCGGGTGCTGGGGCGACTGCTGCGATGACTTTCCTGTCTAGTACATTGGGGTCAGACCCCATGTCATTTTGCAGCATCAAATGTACTGGGGTCTGACCCCACTGATTTGCAGCCGCAGACATAATCTACCAACCTTTAACTGATCGATCAGCACAGCCACAGGGGAGAAACCACCTTGGATGACTTCTTTGATCAAAGCACCCGCCTGATGCACCAGGCGGCAGAGATCGGCAAGATCAATCCGGACGTAGTCGAACTGCTGTCCGCCCCTGGCCGGGCCATCAGCTTTCGCATCCCGCTAAAAATGGATGATGGCAGCAGTCGTGTGTTCGACGCCCACCGTGTCTGCCATACAGATGCCCTCGGCCCTACCCGGGATGGCACCCGCATCTCACCGGATCTCAACTTCGACGAGTGCAAGGCGCTGGCTCTGGTAATGTCGATCAAGCATGCCGCAGGGCGAATTCCCGCTGGCGGTGGCAAGGGTGGCATTGCCGCTGATCCCCGCAAGCTCAGTAACCACGAATTCGAACGGCTGTGTCGAGCCTATATCCGCTATTTAAGGCCCTCCGGCCCCGATTGTGATGTCCCCGGCGCTGACGTAGGCACCGACATGCAAAGCATGGCCTGGATGCTCGATGAGTACGAGCAGATCACCGGCCATCACTCACCAACGGCGGTGAACGACAAGCCACCGATTCTGGGTGGTACCCTGGGCGGTTACGAGGCCACAGGTCTCGGGGTTTTCGACGTCTTTCAGGCAGCCGCCGAGCAGATTGATTTCAAGCTCGAGGGTGCCCGCGTCGCGATTCAAGGCTTCGGACAGGTGGGCTCAGTCGCTGCCCAGGCGTTTCAGGAAGCAGGCTGCAAGGTCATTGCCATTCGCGAAATCGACAGTGGCGTCTACGCCGAGGAAGGCCTGAACATTGATGAACTGCTGAAACACCGGGAGAAAGAAGGCAGCCTGCGAAACTTCCCAAACACCCGGCCGATCACCAACAAGGAGCTGTTTGCCTGTGACTGCGATGTGCTTGTGCCAGCAGCATTGCAGGGAGTGATTACCAAAGAAGTCGCAGAACAGGTGAAGGCTGGAATACTCGTTGAAGCCGCCAACGGCCCCACTACCCTGGAAGCGGATGAACTCCTGCTGAATCGCGGCGTCACCATCGTACCGGATGTCCTGGCGAACGCCGGCAGTGTTCATCTTTGCCAGATGGAACGGACCCAGGGCCTCAGCGACGACTATTGGGGTTCGGAAACCATCAGTCAGCAACGTCGACAACGTCTGGTTAACAGTTTCCAACAGGCCACCGAGTGCGCCGAACGCCACCAGCTTAAATCGATTCGCCTGGGGGCCTGGATCAATGCGCTCAAGCGAATTGAAGAAGCCGTTCTGGCCAGGGGCTGGTGCTAACAGGGAAGCGGGGCAGACTTATTTTGGGGGGTCAGACCCCATGTCATTTTGCAGCACCAAATGCACGGGGGTCTGACCCCATTTCCTGATCAAAAGGAGCCAGGACACATGGCACAGCAAGCCCCGGTCATACTCATAACAGGCGGCGCCCAGGGCATCGGCAAGGGTATTGCCGCGCATTTTCTGGACAAGAACTGGCGCGTGGTGATCCTCGACCAGAACGCAGAGGCAATCAGCGCATGCCGACAGGATTTCGGCGATCCGGACAACCTGCTACTGATCACCATGGATGTATCCCGCGAGCCGGAAGTAGCCTCGGCCGTGGAGGAGGCCGCGCGATGGGGCGAGGGGCTGGACGCTCTGGTCAATAATGCGGGGCTCGCAGATCCGGACACCGGCCCCATCGAGACGCTTGAACTGGATCAGTGGCAACGGCGAATCGACGTCAACCTGACCGGCGCCTTTTTAATGGTAAAGCACACGGTACCGCACCTGCGCCAACGCCGGGGCAGCATCGTCAACATGGCCTCTACCCGCGCCCTGCAGTCTGAGCCCCACAGCGAGGCCTATGCGGCAACCAAGGGCGGGCTGATCGCCCTGACCCATGCGCTGGCGGTGAGCCTGGGGCCCGATGTGCGGGCCAACAGTATCAGCCCGGGCTGGATAGATGTCCGTGCCTGGCAGGCTGATGCACCCTCGGAGCCAGAGCCTCTGGCTGCCGCTGATCACCAGCAGCATCCCAGTGGGCGTGTCGGCAAACCCGCGGATGTGGCGGCTATGGTGGCCTACCTGGTCTCGCCGGAGGCCGGCTTCGTGACCGGCCAGAACTTCGTGATCGACGGCGGCATGACCCGCAAGATGATTTACGAGGACTAGGCCGCAGGGCTCCCGTCAGAACGCAGACAAATTTCTGGATGCTATCCGGCAGTTCTATCAACCTTGAGAAATAAATCTGTCCCGGCTTTCACACCTTTCCGGTTTCGAAAAACACCTCAAGCTAGGGTATTGTTCCAGATACCGCATCAAAGCGGTTTCAGAAGGCAATCAGGTGTCATTGTCATTGGCAATGAGTGAAACAACCGGGGATAGAACAGCATCAGCGCCGTCGCCCGCAAAGAAGGGCTTCAGTGGCTTGCATGTCTTTGGCATTGTCCTGCTCACCATCGTTGCCACCGTCGGCGTTGGACGGCGAGGATCCGCAATACAAAAAGGGAAGAATCCATGAGCAAAAATATCGATCTTTACAGTAGCTCGTACAGCAATTACTCACTTGAAACCTACAGCGAGATCCGGCTGGAGACCTATGGCGAGGACTATGGGCAAACCAGTTGGGCTTCGACTGCAGAATCCCACGAGATACCCGAGTTACTCCAGTTGACCTCTGATTCCTCGGTCCTGGACATAGGGTGTGGATCCGGGGGCTACGCTGTAGGCCTGGCAAAACGTATAGGCTGTCGGGTTACAGGGTTCGAGATAAATGCGTCGGGCGTGAAAACAGCGACTGCTCTGGCCGACAAAGAGAAGGTCACCGACCTCGTGAAATTCGAGCAACACGATGCGTCCAGAGAATTACCCTATGAAAATAATTCCTTTGACGCCATCTATTCCACCGATGTCCTGTGTCATGTCCCTGGTCGAAGAGACGTTCTCGCCAACACCCAAAGGTTGCTCAAATCCGGTGGCAGATTCGTTTTCAGTGACGCTCTGGTTATTGGCGGACTGATTTCACATGAAGAGCTTGAGAAGCGATGCCCGGACGGCCTGTATTTTTTCAGCCCCCCGGGTATCAATGAGCAATTGATACAGGAATCCGGTCTCAAGCTGGTTGAGGCTCGTGATACCACGGAGAACAGTGCGCTGTTGTCAAAACGCTGGCACGATGCGCGGGAAAAACGGAAAGACGCACTGATAGAATGTGAAGGTAAGGAAAATTTTCTGGGGGTGCAGCAATTTTTACAATGCGTTCATACCTTGACTTCCGAAAGGCGTTTGTTGCGTTTTTTGTACACCTGTTCGAAATAGAGAACGGAAACCTGGCATGGTCCGATAACCGTGGCTGATAGCTCCCGTTTACCCCAGATCTCGAAAAAAGTAGCGTTCCTGTCGAATGCTGCTTCCTATCCGGTCGCGGCCGATAAGGTAGAAGTACTCGAAACCCACATGTCATGGGTCTTTCTCGTTGGCCCGCGGGTTTACAAGCTCAAGAAGCCGTTGGCTCGCCAACTGTTCGATTTCACCTCGGTGGATAACCGCTACCAGAACTGCGTCGAGGAGGTTCGTCTCAACACCCGACTGGGTGGTGATACCTATATCGGTGTCGAGCAGCTGAGCGTTGAGCCAGGCGGAAGGCTGGTTTTGGGAGGGGGAGGGGTTACCGTGGACTGGTTGGTGGTTATGCGCCGCCTGCCAGAGGCGTCGATGCTGGAAGCGCAGATTGAATCCGGAACTCTGGCATACTGGCGAATCACGGCGGCTGCCGAGTTGCTTGCCCGCTTTTATCTCAATAACGAAAGCATAAAGCTGTCAGGGGAGCACTACTTGCAGCGGTTGCGCGACGGTATAAGAGACAACCACCGCCAGTTGCTTGACTATTCCCTTCCCGGGAACCGGGTCAAACCGGTCTGTGATCAGCAAATGACCCTGCTCGAAAACAATTCAGTGCGCCTTGCTGATCGCGCAACGGCCGGCCGGCTTGTAGAGGCCCATGGCGACTTGCGGCCGGAGCATGTCTGCCTGACGGATCCACCCGTGGTGATCGACTGCCTGGAGTTCAACCGCGACCTGCGAATCCGGGATTCAGCGGATGAATTGTCCTTTCTGGCAATGGAGTGCGAAAAGCTTGGGGACGA
The DNA here is from genome assembly GCF_035268745.1 of Marinobacter sp. GTDB lineage: Bacteria > Pseudomonadota > Gammaproteobacteria > Pseudomonadales > Oleiphilaceae > Marinobacter. The sequence goes on along the minus strand of NZ_DATFKH010000206.1, from coordinate 1,619 downwards.
AAAAGTGGGCAAGATTCTGTTCGATGTCTACGGGCAGGTCACCGGAGATGAGCCGGAAGCCTCCCTCATCGCATTCTACAAGGCTTACCGAGCCACAGAACGGGCCAGGCTCGCCATCTGGCACCTGGATGACGACTACCAGGAGAGACGGGGCCCCTGGCGACAAAAGGCACTGGATTACCTGACCATAGCGTTTGACCATGGCAAAAGTTTTGCTGGCTGACGCGTGCATGCCCGGGAAATCCGGACTCAGGACTCCAGATCTGTCACGTCGCTTCCCTGGTGCAAAGCAATAATCGTATCGGCGATAACGGCAGTGATATCGACCTGCGCGACCTTGGTCTTCAGCAGTGTTGACGGCAGTTCCGGAGGAACCGTATTGCCAAGAATCACCCTCGACAGTGCCGGCGAAGCCAGTTTGTCTCCGGCATCGCGGGAGAAAACACCGTGAGTGGCGATGGCGATCGACTCTTCGGCGCCCTGATCCCTGAATGCCTCCGCGGCCCGCTGCATTGTGCCGCCTCCTGCGACCATGTCATCCAGAATCAGCACCGTGCGGTTACGCACATCGCCAACCACAGCAGATCCGCTCAGTTCGCCGCCGCTGCGGTGCTTTTCCATAAAAGCGCTGCTGACGGGTCGCTCCAGCCGCTTCTCCAATGACTCGCGGAACAGTTCCGCACGCTTGATGCCCCCCACGTCCGGGGAAGCGACGGTGACTTCCCTGTCCCTGAGTTGGGGCAGGAGGAAATCAATGAAGGCTTCCCTGGCACTCAGATGCACCGTGGGGCAGCGAAAGGCATTCTCGAAAGCGGCGCGGTTGTGGACGTCCACTGTCACCATGGTATCGATCCCCATAGCCTCGAAGAGCTGAGCCAGGTAGCGCGTGGTGACCGGATCACGGGACTTGGTTCTGCGGTCCTTGCGGGAGTAGCACAGGTAGGGCACGACGGCGGTGATCCGGGCTGCGCCATTGTCCCGGAGGCTGGCCAGTAAAAACAGCAGGCGCGCCAGCTTGTCGTTGATGCTCAGACCATCGCTGCCGTAAAGCGACTGAACCACGAACACATCGCGGTTACGAACCGTCTCCAGCGGGCGAATCTTGTGCTCCCCATCCTCGAAATCCCGCTCTTCATGCTCCCCCAGGGGGATCCCCAGATGGGCTGCCACTTGCGCAGCGAAATCGCTGCCGCTGTCCAGGCAAAAGAGCGCTATCCGGTCATCGAGCTTCATGGTTGGGCTCCAGTCAGGTGATCTTTAAACCAGTCTGCGGCGGCTTCCTGGACGATATCAAGCTTGCCGGGCTCTTCGAACAGGTGGCTTGCTCCGGGCACGATTTTGAACCCGTGATGACAGTCCAACTTTGCAGCCGCCAGCACTACCAGGTGTTCACGCTCACGATAGTCTTCGAGTGCATGGACCAGTTCCCGGCCAGCAGTTTCACGATCCTGTATGGGCAATTTCATCATGTAAGTCCGTTGGTTGTGACTGAATTCATAAGCTCCTGTTCCTAACTCTAGTAGATGTGGGAAAACCGGGACAGATCTATTTTCCTAGTGGAAACATTCGACGCCGACCCCTGCGATGCGCTCCAATAGCCCATTCGCCAACAACCCGAG
>NZ_DATFKH010000205.1:0-1242 GCF_035268745.1 Marinobacter sp. | reverse complement strand
GCCAGCGCCGGATCCTTGTAATCTTCGTTCCTCGTCAGCATTGCCCAAATCTGACGGGCCATCTTGTTAGCCAGCGCGATCGCGACCAGCATCTTGGGCTTGCGCGCCAACATGCGTGACAGCCAGCTACCCTCCACAATGCTGCGCTGTCCAAGCCAGCCCAGCCGCGACATTGCCCCAATGATCAGGAGGCGTCGAATATCGGCTTGGCCAGCCTTGGTCATGCGACCCAGGCGCTCCTTTCCTCCTGAGGAACGCTGCCTCGGCACCAGGCCCAACCAAGCCGCAAAATCGCGTCCGGTTTTGAACTGAGCCATGTCGGGCCCGAAGGCTTCCACCGCAACGGCCGTCAGTGGTCCCACACCCGGCATGGTCTGGAGACGGCGTGCCCTGTCCGACTGGGCGGCCAGCGCTTTGAGTTTAGCGGTCCGTTCGATGATACGCGCCGTTTTCTCTGCAATCTGCGCCAGCAGGTCCTGACACTCCTCCCGGATCAGTGCAGGCAAGTCGGAGGCCTCATCCTCCACGAGAGCTGTCATGCGATCGAGGTAGCGTATTCCCGCGGGAAACACGTGGCCGTGCTCATACAACAGCGCCCGCAAGGCATTCATATCTGCGGTACGTTGGTGGACTAGTCGCTCCCGGCCCCGGAACACCGCTGCGCGGGACTGCTGCTCACCTGTCTTGGGCTCAACGAAGCGCATCTCCGGCTGTCGGGCTGCAATCACGATTGCCTCGGCGTCAGCAGCATCATTCTTCTGACGCTTGACGAACGGGCGCGCGTATTGTGGCGCGATCAGTTTCACCTCGTGGCCAAGCGTCTCCATCTCGCGCGCCCAGTAGTGCGCGCTGCCGCAAGCCTCAAAGATGACCAGGCAGGGCTCCTGCTTGGCCATGAACGTCAGGAACTGCTTTCGCGTGAGTTTTTTGCGAAAATGCACTTCCCCTGTCCGTAGGGCACCGTGGACCTGAAAAACATTCTTTGCCAGATCGACCCCAATCATCATATCCTTCATTCCGCCGTCCTCTCCGTTGTGTGGCTAATAACACCACGACATTGGCACATTGCGATGCCGTCTCGGGAGGGCGGCAACCACTCCATCTGAGAAGATACGGATATATCTTGTGTGCGGGATGCTTTTTGCTGGTCTTGGGCTCTTGGTAGATCGGGACCAACCGCATCAGCTTCATCAGCCGCCGTACCCGGTGTCGCCCACATTTGTGTCCTTCTCGTTGCATGTG
>NZ_DATFKH010000204.1:0-24742 GCF_035268745.1 Marinobacter sp. | reverse complement strand
GCAATGGTCTCGCTCACACCAAGGATCTGCGGAATCATTGCTGACCATATCATCCGCTTCTGACGCTGATCTGATTCCCACCACCCGAGCCCTCCGACATCCTGGGTTCTGGCCAGGCGCACGTTGGTCAACTCCAGTGTCTCTTTCATTGCCCGGATTTCAGCCCGTTCGGAATCGTCTCGAATGATGCCAATAGCGTAGTCATCACCTGCGATCTCAATCCGGCTTATCATGATGTCGATCGGGAAAATGCTGCCATCTTCGCGCAGCCCCCGGAATTCTGCCCCGGTTCCCATAGGCCGCGTCCTGGGTTGGCTGAAAAATCTTTCCACTTGTTCCTGATGTTCAGCCTTTGAAGGATAGGGAATCAGCTGGTTCAGGGGTTTTCCCTCAAGCTTTGCCACAGTGGTGTTGAACATTTCCGCTGCCGGCAAGTTGGCAACGACAATATTCTGTTCCCTTGAGACCAGCAATGCCGCATCCGGAATCAGGTTAATCATCCAGCTGATGTCGTCAAACTTCATTTTCCATACTTTCCAGTAGGTGACTGGTTCACTAACCTGTTGCATGTCTCTATTTTATACAGTTTATTTTTTACCATCCAGGTGATGTTTGCAAGGTCTGGCTCAGCGCACTCCTGACTCACTCCCCGGCTTTATGACGCCCGGTCTGCGCCGGAATCGTCGCCCCGGACGACCCGCTCCGACCTGGCTTTGCGATAGCGTTTCACTTCGATCCAGCCATGGGTCGCCAATGCCGAAAAGACAATCACGCCGCCAATCAGGCTCAGGGTTGGTGGCACCTCATCCAGAAACAACCACACCAGGAAAGATCCCAGCACGGTTTCCAGCAACAGCATCAGGCTGACTTCGGCCGCCGGAATATAACGGGGACCGATCTGGATCAGAATGCAGGCCGCGGGCAGGAACACCAGGCAGAGCAGGGCAATGAAAAACCCGTCCCGCGCCGACAGGGTCTGGGCGCCCCCCATGGCGGCCGCCACCAGGGCGAGTGCCAGAGCCCCGAACATCAGCATCACGCTCATGTCACAGTCGGGCCTGGAGCGGGCCACATTGAGATTGGAGGCAAGGGCGGTGGCGGCCACACCCGCCATCACCAGTCCCAGGGGATCGCCTTTGCCCCATTCACCGATTGCCATCAGGGTGGCACCGGTCACACACACCAGAATAACAACCCAGGTTCTCCAGGGCAGGGTTTCCTTCCAGACCAGCCACGCTATCAGGGCGGCGATGACCGGCGCGGTGTTGAGAATAACCAGGACATTGCCGGCCGCAGTATTTTTCATGCCCACCACAAACCCCAGTGTGCTTACCGCGAAAGCACCGGCGCAGAATATTCCCTTCCAGCCGCAGCGCCTGATTTCGGTGTTCAGCCGGTCCCGGTATCTGAGCCAGCTGATTGCCAGAAAACTGATCGCCAGCAGCAATCCACGCCAGAACAGGAATACCACCGGCTCTACCGCGGTGATCTTGACCAGCAGTGCATCCGGCACGATAAACAGAACGCCCAGGGCGGCAATGGTCAGGCCCTTGACCCGTGTCGTCTGCAAGTCGCTAGTCTCCGGCCTTGTCGGACGCGATGCAGGCCCGTTCCAGCCGTGCGATACAGTCACTGAAAAGGCGGCTGATGCGGGTCTGGTCGCGAATCATTGCCAGTCGCGGCCAGGTAGCCTGCTCACCAAGCCGGATAAACATGTCCAGGTCCTTGCGGCTGGGATTGGCAAGCACCTTGCGATACAGCGACGGCCGGAACGGAAAGTGCACATTGATATCCCCCAGGTAGGTTTGCGTTGTCATGGCATGAGCCTGTTCCATCAAGGGCCGCAACAGGGTTGATGACCAGCTGTTCCGGGTCACTTGCAGCGCACTGGCCACCTGGGCATGCAGTATTGAAGTCGCGGCCTGTTTTGCCGTTGCGCCCCGGCCACGCTCGTGGTGATGGCTGATAAACGGCAGCACATGGGGATTGGCCTGGCTGACAATGGTGCGGTTGACATTATGCAGCCGCGCCATGCGCATCAGCGGCAGGTCGCCATGCACGCTGCCGTCCATCCAGCGTTCCGTGGGCATGTAGGGTTTACACCCGTCTGGCCCCTGGTCGCTGTCGCGGGCCTGCAGCGTTACCGGCGGATAGATGCCAGGCACGGCACAGGAAGCCAGGATCGCCGAGTCGACAAGAACCTCGGGCGAGGTCAGGTTGTTAAGCAGTCTGGGCTTCTGGCGGGTTCTGGTGGGCGATACCGAGATATTCAGGGTTCGCCCGCTGTGCTCCGCCGCCTCGTGGAAACTGGTGCTGCTCATGTTGGCCTGAATCAGCTTGAGTAACTGGGTCTGGTCCATGGCGTGACCTCTTCGCCAGATACGGTCGGGCCGCAGCCAGCGAAACGCTTTCAGGTAGATCTCGCCGGGCTCATTGAAAAAATGTTCAAGTTCCTGGCTGTTACGGGTACAGATGGCGCCGGCCACTACCGCACCCATGCTGGAACCGGCAATGACATCCGGTAACAGGCGGTGTCGCCAGAGTGCGCGAGTAACACCAATATGATAGATCCCGAAAGCCGCGCCACCGCTGAGCATCAGTGCCGGGCGACCATAAACCCTTTCGGCATCCCGGAACATGCGGAGCTTTTGCTGCTCGGTCACCCCCGGCATCTCGTGGTCACAGATGAAATTCATGGCACTTTCCACTTCGTCCAGAAATTCAGTGACCAGGTATTTGGTGCCGGTCCAGGCGACGGCATAGAGATCCGGATTGGCGATTTCGCCCAGATGCCGGTAGAGGCTTTCCTGCAGCACGCGGGCGAGGGCGCGGGTGTCACCGTTTTCCCTGCAACGCGCCATGGCATCGATATGCTGGCGAATCAGTGCTTCGTGAAGAAGCTCGCAGCCACCCTGTTCCCGCCAGGCCAGATTGTCCTCCAGGTCATCGAGTTGAGTGGCGATGGTATGCCAATGCTCATAAGAGGTAGCGGCAGCCAGTTGTTTTTCCAGGGCGAGGCGTTGTTTCTTGAGTTCTTTCATGGGGTACAGGGTACATCAGGAAGCGGCGCAGGTCGCCTTGTGTCCCGTCTGGTTGATTCGTTGACCTACTGCGAATCAACCAGACGGGACACTGCGACAGTCCGAAGGGTCCAGGGAAAGACGGTCGCCTGCCTCGAAACCGTGATTATCAAAATAGCCCAGATTCATTTCCAGAGCGAGATAATAAGGAACCCCGGCCGCATAGGTGGGGCAGTCCTTTGCCTGCTCAGCCGGGCAGGGCGTCATCTGGCGTATGTTAAGGATGACTCCGTCGCGGTCGAGATAGGCAATGTCCAGCGGAATCAGGGTCTGATACATCCAGAAGCTGTGGTCCGCGCGGCGCTGGTCGCGGTACACAAACAGCATGCCGGCGTCCGGCGCCAACCATGCCCTTTGCATCAGTCCGCGACTGCGTTGTGCCGGGGTCCTGGCAATTTCAATCCGTATTGGCGTGGCCTGCTCCGCGGCTACCAGGCAGGCCTGCTGTACGGGCAACGACCCGGGGTCCGGTCGGGCCAACAGGCACCCGGAGAACAGCAGGCCCAGAATGGGGGCCAGGAGCCTGATGCTGGAGACCGAACTCCTGATGCTGATCATGAGCGGAGCCGATAACCGGTTCTGAAGATCCACCAGACGGTGACCATGCAGGCTGTCAGGAAAAGCAGGATCATGCCGACACTGATGCCTACATGCACGTCCGAGACTCCATAAAACGCCCAGCGAAAACCGCTGATCAGATAGACCACGGGGTTCAGCAGGCTGATCTTTTGCCAGACTTCCGGAAGCATGTCGATGGAATAGAAAGTGCCGCCGAGAAAAACCAGTGGCGTCACAATCATCAGCGGGACTATCTGGAGCTTCTCGAACCCGTCGGCCCAGATCCCGATAATAAAGCCGAACAGGCTGAAGGTGATGGCGGTCAGCGCCAGAAAAACGAACATCCAGAACGGATGCAGCACATCGTAATTTACGAACAGTTTGGCGGTGATCAGTATGATGATCCCCAGAATCATGGACTTTGTGGCGGCAGCGCCGACATACCCCAGCACCACTTCCAGATAGGAAACCGGCGCCGAAAGCACTTCATAAATGGTGCCCGAGAATTTTGGCATATAGATGCCAAAGGAGGCGTTGGAAATGCTCTGCATCAGCAGCGAGAGCATGACCAGGCCGGGAATGATGTAGGCGCCATAACTGATGCCGTCGATATCGCCCATGCGGCTGCCGATGGCGGATCCGAACACCACGAAATAAAGGCAGGTTGAAATCACCGGCGACGCCACCGATTGCATCAGCGTACGACGCATACGGGCCATCTCGAATTTATAGATTGCACCTACACCATGAAGGTTCATTTGGGTAAGGCTCCTGAGTGCTTTGAGGTTATTCATGTACCAGATTTACGAAAATGTCTTCCAGCGAACTTTCACTGGTGTGCAGATCCCGGTATTCGATGCCGATGTCTCCCAGCATCCGCAGCAGTCTCGCAACACCGGCCTTTTCGTCCTGGGAGTCGAAGGCGTAGATCAGTTCGTAGCCATCTCCGGACAGGGAGACCGGATCAAGTGCCAGCTCACCGGGAATCTGTTCAAGTGGTTCCTGCAGCTGCAGCCTGAGCTCTTTTTTGCCCAGCTTGCTCATCAGCCGGTTTTTTTCCTCCACCAGAATGATCTCGCCATCGCGAATAACGCCGATGCGGTCCGCCATTTCCTCGGCTTCTTCGATGTAGTGGGTGGTCAGGATGATAGTGACACCACTCTCTCGCAGCTTGCGGACCATGTTCCACATGTCCCGCCGAAGCTCCACGTCCACACCGGCTGTGGGTTCGTCCAGAAACAGGATCTGCGGTTCGTGGGACAGTGCCTTGGCAATCATCACCCGGCGTTTCATCCCGCCGGACAGGGACATGATCCGGTTATCACGTTTATCCCAAAGCGAAAGATCACGGAGAACCTTTTCGATATGGCCTGGGGACGGGGGCTTGCCAAACAGGCCCCGGCTGAAGCTGACAGTGCCCCAGACTGTTTCGAACGAGTCGGTGCTCAGTTCCTGAGGCACCAGGCCGATGCTTTGCCGGGCCTGGCGGTAGTCGCGAACGATGTCATGACCCGCCGCTCTTACTTCACCCGACGACAGATTGACAATACCGCAGATGATGCTGATAAGGGTGGTTTTGCCTGCGCCGTTGGGACCGAGCAGGGCGAAGATCTCACCGCTTTCGATCTCCAGGTTTATGTCTTTAAGGGCCTGAAAGCCGTCACCGTAGGTTTTATTGAGGTGTTTTACGGAAATATCCGGATGCACTGGGTTGTCCTGTGGCTGGAAATAAAAAGCGCGCTATTTTCTCATGCCGCCCGTTCATATAGGAAGCTTTGCAGTTGGTGATAACGGCAGCTGGCACTCGGAAAAACCGGACACTAGCAGGTCGGCATTGTCTGGAGCGCCAGTTTCCGGCGTATATAGCGACCCAGTATGTCCACGCCTATATTCAGCAGCGCCGTTATGATGATCAGCACCATGGCGCGGTCGAACTGGATATTCTGTATCGCACTGTCGACATAGAAACCCAGCGTGTAGATGCCGAGAATGCCCAGAATGGCGGTTTCCCGCATGATGATTTCCCAGCGATAGAACAGAAAAGCCAGAAACGACCGGTACACCCTGGGTACCAGTTCATAGGTGTAGCGGTTTATGCCTGTGGCAGCGTCCGGCCGTAACCGGATAGTACTGGTCTGGCGCCCGATCAGGTGGCCGATAATGCCACCGTTGTGCAACGCCAGGGCAACGATGGCGGGTAACATCGACGGCCCCCAGAGCTGGAGCAGTATGTAAGCCAGGATGTATTCAGGCGTGGAACGGGCGATCACCAGAAACACATGGCCGCCGGTACGGCGAACGGGGCCACCAAAGTGGGTTGAGATCAGCGGAAAGGCCAGCAGCGCGATAATACCGGTGGCAACGAGCGCAATCTGCGTTAACACGACGGTGTTCCAGATACCCGGCAAGGCTTCGGTAACCATCACATCATTCAGCCATGGCAGCAGGCCGGAAATACCTTCACCGTTTCTGATGGGTGAAGGCACTATGTCCTCGCTGAAGAATCGCGCAACGTTGCCCCAGACGATGGGCAGCCCGTCGCCCAGAAAAAACGGCGCGCCCACAATGTACACCGGCAATAGTCTGGGTTTGACCCAGAGCGGCATGGTGGCAATGAGCACATAAAACAGGATGAGCATGGCGCCCGCTTCGGAATAGTGGCCCTGGGAAAATGCAGACTCGAGGTAAAAGCCCAGGGTCGGCAGGCCGACAAATCCGAGAATCGCACTGGAGCGCAAACCGCACTCCAGGCGATAGGCTGTATAGGTTCTCAACTGGACCCAGCAGTCGGGGATACGGGTATACAGAAACGCGGAAACGACCCCGGTCCCGGGCGGCAACAGGCGACCCGGCGTCGGATCCGTTTCGTCGAGAATTTCGGAATAGACCTTGGCAAAGATCCCGGAGTAGGGGATGGCAATCGCCAATACGCCGGTCAGCGGATGAAAGCCGAAAAACTGCAGGAAGATCAGCGCCCAGAACAGCTCGTGAATCGCCCGGATAAAGGCACAGAAGGTTCTGACAACGACATTGCGGTAAACCAGTGACAGCAGGAAACCGCAGATACTGCCCAGAGCCACGCCGACAAAAGCAAAGGCAACGGTACGTAGCAGGGCAGTAGCAACGCCTTCGGAACTGAAGAAATCCGGTGTAACCACGCCCAGAAAGAAGCGACCCAGGTCTTTCCACGGATTTGCCGCGGTAATCGCAATATCAGCAAAAGCCAGGCCTGCAATAGCAATGGCAAGAAAGATAAAGCTGGTTCGGACCGTGGGAGATGAAAACATGATCAGTGTCAGTACAGAGGGGTAATATCAGCGGGATTCAATCGCTTACTGGGTTCATCCAGGGCAATCTGACCATCCTGTATGCCGATAATCCGGGTGCAGTACTGCAGCGCCAGCTCCACGTCGTGAAGGGCGATAACACTGGTATTGAAGCGATCTCTCAGCAGCTTCATGATCAGATGGGCCATGGGGCCATCCAGCGCCGAGACCGGCTCGTCTGCCAGTAGCAGCGGAGACTGTCTGAATACTGCCCGGGCAATTGCCACCCGCTGGCGCTGACCGCCAGAAAGCGAGGCGGTGGGAACCCAGATTTTCTCCGGCATGGAGAGTTCTTTGAGCAGGCCCCGCACCGATGATGCATCCCGTCTGAACGGGCGGATGAGTGTCAGGGTGTTGTACCAGGTGGAATGGGCATCAAGCTGGCCCATGAACACATTGTGGAACACCGGCAGGGCACTGACCAGGCCAAGATCCTGTGGCACCAGCGATGAGTCACGGCCGACCTGTTGATGAATCAGGCTGATCAGAGTCGATTTGCCCGCACCACTGCGACCCACAAGGCCGACACGATCACCTTCTTCCACGTTCATGGAGAGCGGGCCAATGACCCGCTCTCCACCGAACGAGGCCGAAAGGCCCGTCAGATCAAACCCTGACATCAATCAATGATTCCGATCTGCTTTCCAACCACTTCTATGGGCTTGTAAGCATCGTTAGAGACGGGAATGAACCCGGAGCGTGGGAAGCTTTCCAGTAATTCTTTGTCTTCCATCGACAGTAATGCCTGCTGGACACGATCCATAAAGCCTTCACCGAACCGCTCATTGACATCACCACGGATGGTCCACTGGTAGTTGGGGTAGCTGGGTGTCGTCCAGATCACTTTGACGGCATCGGTATCAACGTTGCCGTTCTCAAGCTCCTTGTTCCACACCGAGAAGTTGATGGCACCGGTTTCATAGGTTCCTGATTCCACCAGACGCAGGGTGCGCGTGTGGTTACCACTGAAACCAACGCGGGAAAAAACCTCTTCCGGAGCTTCATTGAAGGCTTCACGGATATAGTACTCCGGGATCAGACGTCCGGAGGTGGAACCCTTCGAGCCAAAGGTGAAGGTTTTGCCCCTGAGTTCCTCGGGCAGCTCCTCGCTTTCCTCTAGACCCGTGCTGCTGTGGGCAATGATATGGGAGTAGAAGGCTTTGTCCTCAACACCCTGGGCAATGGCCTGAGAGCCGGGGACCAGAGAGCGGGCCTGGACTCCGGACAGACCACCAAACCAGGCAAGCTGGACCTGGTTGTTACGGAAAGCGGAAATTGCGGCGGCGTAGGATTTGACCGGGATATAACGGACCTCTACATCCAGTTTCTCTTCCAGGTAGTCGGCAATGCCACGGAAACGCTCTACCAGTTTGGTTTCATCCTCATCGGGAATTGCAGTGAATACGAGTGTCTGCGCGGAAACAGCTGCCGCAGAGGCAAATACCAGTACGCCAGCGGTGACCAGTTTCCGAATCAGCTTCAGGGCCATGTTAATGTCCTTTTAATCAGCGATGAATTGTTAGAAATGTGTTTGACTCAAGCATCGGATGCCGTAAACAAAGGCCGCAACAGCATACCGTGATTTACCATCATCAGAAACATCTATACGATCTGATCATTCAAACAGCTCAGGTTCTGTAACAATGGACATTGTTATCATCACACCGGCGCCGGCGGGGTCGAGAGCCGGCAACCGGGCAACGGCCGAGCGCTGGGCAAGGCTGCTGGAACGGGAAGGTCACCGGATACACCTTGTTACCGAATTCCGCGATGAGCCCTGTGACCTTGTCATTGCACTGCATGCCTGGCGCAGCCACCAGGCTGTGGCAAGCTTTCAGGACCAACATCCGCAAATCCCGGTCATCGTCGCGCTTACCGGGACTGACATCTATGATCATCAGTACCGCTTTCCCCGGGAAACCCTGGATTCCATGACACGGGCGGATTGTCTGATCGGACTTCATCAGCGGGTAAAACTCGATATCCCGTCGAAATTCTGTGAAAAACTGGCCACGGTACTGCAATCGGCTGACCAGCCGGGTCGGTCGGACGATCACAACCCGGACGACCATTTTCTGGTCTGCGTTATCGGTCATCTGCGGGACGAGAAAGATTCACTGCGGGCGGCACTGGCCTCGCGCCTGCTGCCGGATGACTCCATCATAAAAGTAGTCAACGCCGGCAAGGCTCACTCTCCCGAGTGGGAGATCAGAGCCCTGGAAGAACAGTCGGCCAATCCACGGTTTGAATGGCTTGGCGAGGTCGATAAACCGGACATTCAGGCACTGATGCGGCGTTCCCGGTTAATGGTCATCAGTTCCGTCATGGAAGGTGGCGCCAACGTGGTTTCCGAAGCCTGCCGGGCCGGCCTGCCTGTGATTGCATCGGATATTTCCGGCAATATCGGGCTGCTCGGCGATGACTACCCGGGCTATTTCAGAACGGGGGATGAGCAGGACCTGGCGCGCCTGCTCGCGAAGGCCGAAAAATCATCCGGGTTTCTGGCAGAACTGACTCAGCGAGTCAGCTACCTGGCCGCCGATTTCACCCCCGAGAACGAACAGGCTTCACTGGCGGCGGCGATTGAAAAGGCAAGGGCACAGAGAGCAAAAATCAATCAGTCAGGGTAATTGGCTCGATGGGCCCGTTTTCGTCCTGAGCAAGAATCCGGCCGATGACTGCGGTATGGGGATAGCCCAGAGCCTTCAGCTCCGCAACGCAGGCCTCGGCCTGATCCGCAGGTACGCTGGCCAGCAGACCACCGGCGGTCTGGGGATCAAAAATCAGCGGGTAGCGCGGGTGCTTCACCCACTTTTCCTGCTCCCGGATACCCCGCCGCAACCGGATATTGGCGGGCTGAAGTGAGCTCAGAATACCGGCGGCTGCGGTTTCCGCGGCTCCCGGCAGGATGGGTATGGCACCCAGGCTCAGCTCGGCATCAACGCCCGAGGGCCGGGTCATTTCCACCAGGTGGCCCAGCAGACCGAAACCGGTAACGTCGGTACAGGCTTTGGAGCCGTATCGGTTGAGACATTCTGCGGCGCTTTTGTTGGACTGGATCATCGACGCCAGCGCACTGTCGATCCACCGTCCTTTGGCTTCAAGCTTTGCGTGTGCTGCGAACAGGGTTCCGGTACCGATGGGCTTGGTCAGAATCAGCGCGTCACCGGCCCGCAGGCCGCCCTTGCTCATCACTTCCTCAGGATCAATCAGACCGTTTACCGCAAAGCCCAGCGCCAGTTCCTTGCCTTCACCGGTATGGCCGCCGACCAGGGCGCAGCCTGCCTCGTTAAGCACTTCAACAGCGCCGGTCATCATCTGGAACACCACATCCTCCACTTTTGACTCGATGCCGTATGGCACAGTAGCAACCGCGGTGGCGCTCTGAGCCTCGGCGCCCATGGCGAACACATCACCCAGGGCATGATTTGCCGCGACCTTGCCAAAAATATAGGGGTCATCAATGAACGCCCGGAAGAAATCGACGGTGTGCACCACAGCCTTGCCAGGCGGAACCTGCAAGACCGCTGCATCATCCGGCGCATGCAGGCCGATAATGATGTCATCACGTTCAATCGGACGGAGTTCGCCCAGGGCACGGGATAACACGGTGCTGCCGACTTTTGCGCCACACCCGCCACAGCGCATGGCCACCGCAGAAATCGCCTGGGAGGCCTCTTCCGGGTTCTGGGCCGCGCCGGTGTCGGGCAGGGCGGCCGACTCCTCCATCCGGGGCAGATCATTGAATTTCGCCATAAAGCGGTGATCGACCCAGTTTTTCCAGCGCCAGACCCAGGCTCCGGAAAAAGACCGGTCGCCACGGGAGGCGATGGCGTATTTGTCGCCGGTGCTGATCAGGGCGAGCCATTTTTTCTGGGGCGTGAAAGGTCTCGCGGACTTGCCCAGAGCAAGATTCTTCAGATTATCGGCCAGCGGCGGCCCCTGGCGAACCGCAAACACACCGGCTTTTTCCCGGGGATGATTGATAACGTCGGCAATATCACCCGCCGCGAATATGGAATCATCGGTTTCGGTCTGCAGAGTGTCCCGAACCCGGATAAAGCCGCCTTCATCCAGCGCAAGACCTGTATTCTGCAGCCAGGCAGGGCCGCCAGCACGGGTGACCCAGAGCACGTGATCCGCCTCAACAACTGTGCCGTTGTCGGTGTGCAGCGTGTTTTCATCGACCTGCGATACCGCAGAGCCAAGATGAAGTTTTACGCTACGCTCTCTCAGGGTTGCCTTGAACAGCGAACGCACATTGGCATTGTGAGTCGGAAGAATCTCGGGCTGGGCGTCAAACAGGTGAAACTGAAGCTGGGCCGGGTCATGGCCGCGTTTTTTCAGCTCATTACGCAGCCGGTACTGCATTGCCAGGGTAAGCTCGACACCCCCGGCGCCGGCGCCAACGACGGCAACGCTTAATGGCCCGTCATGGTTTTCAAGCTCGGAAAGCAACGACAGCCAGCGCTGATTGAAACCGTTGATCGGCTTGACCGGCACGGCGTGCTCGCTTGCCCCCGGAACATCACCGACTCGCGGCGACGAACCGATATTGATCGACAGCAGATCGTAGGGTACGTCCGGGCGCGAACGGCAAAGCACCTTCCGGGAATCGCGGTTTATGCCGACGGCCTCGTCGCGATAGAAGCGGGCACCGGCAAATTCAGCAAGGCGGCTCAGATCAATATGAACCTCATCATAGCTGTAGTGCCCGGCCACGTAGCCGGGCAACATGCCGGAATAAGGTGTGTGAGTGTCACGACAGATAAGAGTGAGGCGAACACCCGGCACGGGATTCATGGCAAAGCGCTTGAGAACCCCAACGTGACTGTGTCCACCGCCGATCAGGACGATGTCCCGTAATACAGGCTGATCAGTTTGTTGCATTAAAGAACTTTCTTAGCCTCCGCCCTGAAGGTACTGAATCCCTTGACATTGCTGAAAGCCGCTAATTTTTCTTCATCCGCTGCAGACGGATTGGCGATCTGGGAAATATCGGTGATGCCGGCGTCCTTCATTTTTCTTGCAGTTGCCGGACCGATGCCTTTCACCCGGGTAAGGTCACCGGTATCGGCTGCTTTCGCTGCGGCGCTGGCGGAGGCAGATGCAGACTTTTTGGCCGCTGCCGCCGGTTTTTTCGCTGCGGTTTTTTTGGTTTCAGATTTTTTCGCAGATGCCTTTTTGGTGGCTGGCTTCTTGGCCGTCGCTTTTTTCTTTTTGGTGGCACCAGACTTGTCGTTGGCAATACCCAGGCGATCCATTACATTGCCCTGGAGTTCATGGAACTCGTCCATACGACGATCAAACTCCTCACTGAAGCGCTTCACTTCGCGACTCCTGAGTTCGTCGATTTCCTTCAGCAACTTCTTGACCGGCTCCTGAATCTGGGACTGCACCCCGTCCAGCTGTTTCAGTGCATTGTTGATCAGCTTTTCGATCCGGTTTGAGGTTTTTTCGAATTCTTTATTGACCCGTTCAACAACTTTATCAGTATCTGGCTTGCTGGTTTTCTTGCCCATCACAATAGCTCCTGATCATGCGGTTTGGCGTAACTGATTAAAATTCAGGCCGTTTGACGACTACTGGACGACGGCCCTGTGGTACGTCTGGACCTGAGAGACTGTTTCTTCCGGAGAACATGCCTTATGCGTCGCAACTTCTCTGAGAAAACAGCCTTATCCCCAGCATTAAATTGAGAAAAATCAACTGAATAAAAGAAGTTGCTACAGTGCTTTCTACGTTCAGTGACAAGCCCGGTTATGCCGTCGGCCCGAATGTCGTCGAACGGCATCTCCATTACCAGGTCGAGGACAATGCTGTCCCCCGGTTCGAACAGCTTGTCGGTCTTCATCACACAACCGAAATCATCCAACTCGAACAGAGCTGCCTGCACACGCTCGCGGCGGCGGAACAGACCCCGTTTTACATTGAACTGTGCGAACAGATCGGGCAATGCCTCATTCGTCATCAACATAGACTTGATCTACAGACCCCAGGTTTCTGGTTAAACAATAGCCATACTGATCAGGTTTGGCAATTTATTCAGCATTATACGAACAGGGCTCGTAAAGATTTTCAAGTTACTCCCGGTTATTTTGGCAAACTCTCCGTATTTATTTCGTAGATGTCGGTACGACGGTCTTTCATATTGGTGACAGAACCTTCGTTACGGACCAGTTTCAGCTTCTCAAGGTCCATATCCGAGAACATGATCATTTCGGTGTTTGGCGTGGTCTCGGCCATCACTGCATCGTGGGGGAAGGCAAAGTCCGACGGTGAAAATACCGATGACTGGGCGTACTGGACATCCAGGTTTTCGACTTTGGGCAGGTTACCAACGCTGCCGGTAATGACGACGTAACATTCGTTTTCGATCGCTCTTGCCTGGGCACAGTGCCGGACTCGCAGATAACCGTTTTTGGTATCTGTCCAGAACGGAACCATGATGATATCCACTTCGTTGAGGGCCGCGAGGCGTCCCAGCTCCGGAAACTCGATGTCGTAGCAGATCATGATGGCAACCCGGCCGGCATCGGTGTCGAAAACATCGAACCTGTCGCCACCTTCGATGACCCAGTCACGACGCTCGTGAGGGGTTATATGGACCTTGCGCTGCTCATCAACCCGGCCATCCCGGTGGCACAGATAGGACACGTTATAGACCCGGTCATTTTCCAGCAATGGCATGGAACCGGTAATAATATTGATGTTGTAGCTGACCGCCATTTCCGACATTTCGTTGCGGAACTGCTCGGTAAATCCGGCCAGAAAACGGACAGCCCGGGTCTGATCAACCTGATCTGTCAGGCCCATCAGCGGCGCGTTGAAGAATTCCGGGAAAAGCGCAAAGTCGCTCTTGTAGTCTGAAAGCGCATCCACGAAATATTCCACCTGTTCCAGCACTTCCTCAACCGAAGTGAATTCCCGCATCTGCCACTGCACGGCACCCAGCCGGACCTGAGTCTTTTTGGCATCGAGCAGCGAGGAGGGCGGCGTGTAAAGGATGTTCCGCCATTCCAGCAGGGTCGCATAACCGTGTGATTTCTCATCCTCGGGCAGGTACTTGTGCATCAGGCGGGTAACCTGAAAATCATTGGATAGCTGGAACGTCAGTATCGGATCGTAAATGTCCTTGCGGTCCACCCGCTGAATGTATTCTTCCGGAGAATACTGGTCCACGTACTTGAAATAGCCCGGAATACGTCCACCGGCCAGAATGGCTCGCAGGTTCATGGAACGGCACAGTTCCTTGCGCGCTTCGTAAAGCCGGCGCCCGAGCCGATAACCCCGGTATTCCGGGTCGACCAGTACGTCCAGACCATAAAGCGAGTCACCTTTGGCGTTATGCCGGATTTTCTCGTTACGGAACAGCAGGTCGTCATAGGTATGCGGGTTGCTGAAGGTGTCGTATTGCACACAGACGGTGAGCGCCACGGCGACGAGTTCGCCGGATTCCTCAATACAGATCTGACCATCGGGGAACTGTTCTACCAGCGCCCGGATTGTTTCAACTGGCCATGCACCTCCGATATCATCGTAAATTCTGTCCATCAAAACCTGCAGCTGACCATAGTCGTCAACTTCGAGGTTCCGAAGATTAAGGTGCAGTTCTTCGTGGGCCATATACGCAGCTCCTGTCCTGTGGGGTGGTCATCGTTGCAACCACAACCAGCATCATGATTGATCCATATCAATATTTTATCAGAACGGGTGAAAGACTTCGCATCAGGACGATGCCAATTTTGTTATTTCGGTAAGCAATGTAATGTGAACTGGTTGATTTCAGATCACAATCAGCGTGGCAACCTGGCCCGGCGGTCAATTATGGCCCGGTGCCGCAATGGCAATGAATGGAGAATGGCGGAATGACCTGGGTAGATAATATCATTGGCGCAACCGGCCAGTGGGTTTCCGGCTCGGACCCTGACGCGAGCCTTGGCTCACCTTTACAATGGCTGCGCAGAACCAGTGGCTATGTGGCCATAAACCGGATGATCGGGCTTGCGATTCCGTTTGCGCCGCGCAATGGCTTCAGGGTCATTGAATTGCGCCCGGGGTTTGTTAAAGCCAGTATCCCGCTGAAAGGCAATAAAAACCATTTTGGCAGCCTGTACGCCGGTGCTTTTTTTCTGGTGGCGGAAATCCCCGGGGGCGTGCTTACAATCCTTGATGTGGGTCCGGCCTACACTCCCATACTCAAGGAGATGACACTGCAGTTTCTGCAGCCTGCCAACTCCGATGTGGTGGTCGAGTTTGCCCTGGACCCTCAGGCCGTCGATGCCATTAAAGCCGAAGCAGATGAGACGGGCAGGGCGGCGTTCGAACTTCAGGGACTGATGTACGATAAGGACGGCAACCATGTGGCGACGTCCATCGGACATTACCGGGTTCGCAAGAAAGGTTTTAATGCAGCCAGGAACTGATCTCCGTATCTTTCCAGCTTGGCGGCGCCCACGCCGGTGATGTCGGCCATTTCTGCCAGCGACTCGGGCTGCTTCTGAAGAATTTCGAAAAGCGTGGCGTCGTGAAAAATCACATAGGGTGGAACGCCCTTGGCTTCTGACAGCGCTTTGCGGCAGGCCCGTAGCGCCTCCCAGGCTTCCTTGTCCACCACCTCATCGACAAATCTGCGACCCTGAACAGCGCCACGGGTGCCCGGGGATTTGCCCGGCTTCGGCACCGGATCCTTGCGCAGGTCAATGGCCACTTCGCCTTTTAACAGGGGCCGGCAGTCCTCGGTAAGCTGCAGGGCACCATAACCGTCCGGGTCGGCCCGCAAGTAGCCGTTGGCCACCAGTTGCCGGAAAACCGATTTCCATTCGTTGGCGGACAGCTCCTGGCCAATACCCCAGGTCGAAACTGTGTGATGGCCAAACTGTAGAATGCGTTCGTTCCGGGAACCCCGCAGTACATCAATCAGGTAGCTGACACCGAAGCGCTGACCGGTGCGGAACACGCAGGACAGGGCTTTCTGCACCGCTACCTTGCCATCCCAGGTCTCCGGCGGATTCAGGCAGGTGTCGCAGTTGCCGCAGGGGTTGTCCAGGGTATCGCCAAAATAACGCAGAAGCACCTGACGGCGGCAGCGGGTAACTTCACACAGTCCCAGCATGGCATCCAGTTTCTGCCGTTCTACCCGCTTGAAATGTTCGTTGCCCTGCGAGGCCTCCAGCATCTGTCGCAGCTTGATCACATCCTGCAGGCCATAGACCATCCAGGCAGTTGAAGGATTGCCATCACGCCCGGCGCGCCCGGTTTCCTGATAGTAGGCCTCCAGACTTTTGGGCAGATCCAGATGGGCCACAAAACGCACATCCGGCTTGTCGATACCCATGCCAAAGGCGATGGTGGCGACGATGATTACACCGTCCTCCCGCAGGAATCGCTCCTGGTGACGGGAGCGTGTCTTGCCGTCAAGTCCGGCGTGGTAGGGAAGGGCGTTGTAACCCTGGTTCTGGAGGAGCTTTGCGGTTGCGTCCACCTTATTTCTGGACAGACAGTAGACAATGCCGCAGTCACCGTTATGTTCGGTGCCAATAAAGTTCAGTAACTGTTTGTTGGCATTGGTTTTCGGGGCAATGCGGTAGTGGATGTTGGGGCGGTCGAAGCTGCTGATGAAATGACGGGCTTGGGTCAGCGACAGGCGCTCTGCAATTTCCTTGCGGGTGCGCTCGTCTGCGGTTGCCGTAAGCGCTATTCGCGGTATGGCCGGAAATTCAGTGGCAAGGCGGCTGAGCTCCAGATAGTCGGAACGGAAATCGTGCCCCCACTGCGACACACAGTGGGCCTCGTCAATGGCAAACAGGGACAGCGACGCCGCTTTGAGGAGGTTCATTGTGCGTGACTGGATCAGCCGCTCGGGCGCGCAGTACAGCAGGTCAAGCTCCCCGGTCATGAGGGCATTTTCGGTTTCCTGGGCCTGATGAAAGTCCATGGTGGAGTTGAGTAATGCGGCCCTGACCCCCAGTTCCCGCAGCGCTGCCACCTGATCATGCATCAGGGCTATAAGTGGCGATACCACGATTGCAGTGCCGGCCCGTACCAGTGCCGGCACCTGATAGCACAGCGACTTGCCGCCGCCGGTGGGCATCAGAACCAGGGCATCGCCACCATTCACTACTTCACGGATAATATCACCCTGCAGAGGGCGGAAAGACTCATACCCGAAAACACGGTGCAGGACCTCTTCCGGGTTCTGGCCGGAAGTTTCAGGGCGAACGGTGCTGAGTTGTTCAAAAGTCATAGTTTGGCAACAGGTTTTTCCGGGCGCATGGGGAGCAGCATTCAGCAAGGGCAATATAGTACCAGATCCGATAGCTTCAGAATCAGCTACTGTGCAATCAACGTTTTGAATCCCCGAAGACAGATGGGTGGTTTGGCGGCTACAATGCTGGTTTTTCTGCAATCAACAGACAGGACTTTCATGCAGGAATTTGACGCAATCCGTCCATACAGCGATAAGGAAACCCGGACAGCGATCAATAATCTGGTCAGGGATCCCGAGTTTCTCGATATGGTTGGCCGGTTCAAGGTACCGGCTCTGGCGCGCTGGGTTCCGGCGCTTCTTCGTGGCTGGGTCAGGCGCTGGCTGCTTCGCCGGTTCGGAAGCGTCGACACCATAAATGACCTGCAGGTCCAGCTCTCAAGCTATGTCGGGGAACTGATCGGGAATACCACCAGCCGGGTAACCCAGAGTGGCCTTGAAAACCTCAACAAGACAAGCGCCTACCTGTTCATCTCCAACCACCGGGACATTGTATTTGATCCGATGGTGGTCAATTACCTGCTGTTCCATAACGGGTTCAGTACCACCCGCATTGCCATCGGCGACAATCTTCTGTCCAACCGGGTATTCGCCGAGATGATGCGGCTGAACAAAAGCTTCGTGGTGCGGCGTAACATGACCAGCCCCCGGGAAATGCGGGACGCCTACCTGACCCTGTCCGGTTTTATCAGCCACAGTATCGACCACAACGACAGCATCTGGATTGCCCAGCGGGAAGGGCGGGCGAAAAATGGACTGGACCATACCGACCCGGCCATCATCAAGATGTTCTACATGGGGCTCAAGAAAACCGGCCTGAGTTTTGCCGAGGCAATGAACCGGCTGCACATCGTTCCGGTGTCTATCGCCTACGAGTACGATCCCTGCGACCGTGACAAGGCGCGGGAACTGGAAACCCGTGCACGCACCGGTAACTACGCCAAAACCAAGGATGAAGACACCGAGTCCATCATGAAAGGACTGACCGGCCATAAAGGCCATGTGCATGTACATTTTGGCCGGCCCATTGCCGATGCCCCGGACACCCCGAAAGAGCTTGCCGCCAGAATTGACCATGAAATGCACGCCAATTATCACCTGCATGCGTCAAATCTGGTGGCCTATCAACAAAGATCTGACCGTTCCGGCGTCGATGCAACAGAGGCATCTGTCAGCGACTCGGTGGTTACCGCCGAAACCTGGTCGGCGGCTGATATGGAAGCAACCAGAGCGGAAATGGAGCGGCGTCTGAGTGACTGCAGTCCCGCTGCCCAGCCCTACCTGCTGGACATGTACGCCAACCCTGTTGTGTCTGCGCTTGCGGCCAATCAGAACGAGCCGACATCCAGTGAACCATCCTCCTGAGAACCGAGGTATCCGTGCAAGACCTGAAAACCATTGAAATAGAGACCAACCCGAACCCCACGGCATCTGTTATCTGGCTTCATGGCCTTGGGGCAAGCGGCCATGATTTCGAGCCGGTTGTTCCGGAACTGGGCCTGCCGGCCAATGCAGCAGTGCGTTTTATTTTCCCCCACGCCCCCAACCTGCCAGTGACCATCAATGGCGGCATGCGCATGCCGGCCTGGTATGACATCAAGGCCATGGACCTCGACCGCATTGTCGACACAGAGCAGTTAATGGCGTCTTCGGATGCGGTTGCGCGGCTGGTGGACCAGGAAATTGCACGTGGCGTGAACAGCGAGAAAATAGTGATCGCAGGATTTTCCCAGGGTGGGGCGGTCGCCTACGAGCTGGCGCTGAGCTACCCGAAACGCCTGGCCGGATTAATCGCACTTTCGAGCTATTTTGCCACGGCGGCAACGGTAAGGCTGTCAGAGGCCAACCGGGACATTCCGGTCAATGTCTATCACGGCACCCGTGACCCCATGGTGCCGGAATCGCTGGGGCGCGTGAGCGTGGCAAAGCTCAAGGAAATGGGGCTCAACCCGGCCTACCAGACGTTCCCGATGGAGCACAGTGTCTGCCTGGAAGAGATTGTGGATATCGGAAAATTCCTGAAGCAGCACCTGCTGGTCTAGTGTCCCGAGCGACAAGCAGTAGGTCAACGAATTAACCAGACGGGACGCTTAGCTACGCCAGAACGCGGGTGAGAGCACGATAACAACACTCAGAATTTCAAGCCGCCCCATCAGCATGCCCACCGACAGAATCCACTTGGCGGTTTCGGGCAGGGGCGCGAAGTTGCCCGCGGGGCCGACAATCTCCCCCAGTCCCGGGCCTACGTTCGTCAATACGGTCAGGGCACTGGAAAGACTGGTGATGAAGTCCAGCTGTAATGCCGCCATGGCTGTCGTGATCAGCACCAGGCAGAGCAGGAATATGAAGGTGTAGGCAATCATTGAGGCAATGATCTCATCGCTCACTGCCCGGCGGTTGTAATTCCGGGTGAAAACGGCGCGAGGGTGTAAAAGCCGCATAAGCTGCTCCCGCAGCACGATCAGCGATAACTGGAAGCGGAAAATCTTCATCCCGCCTGCGGTTGAGCCCGAGCAGCCCCCGACAAACATCAGGAAGAAAAACACCACAAACGCCAGTGGGCCCCAGGCAGAATAATCTTCAGAGGCATAGCCGGTGGTCGTCACCACCGAGGTCACATTGAACAGCGTATTCACGTAGCCGTCGACCGGGTCCATATCACCATTGGAAATGGACCAGCGATAGGCGGTCAGCAGAGCCGGCACCACCAGCAGAATGGTGATGAAAAGCCGTACCTGCTGGTCTCTGAACAGTACCCCGTGCTGGCCATACATTTCCCGGACAAACAGGAAGAAGGGCAGGCTGCCAAGCATCATGAAGAAGGTGGCTTCCAGCAGAATGAGATTGGAGTCAAATTTGGCCATTGACAGATCAGACGTCGAAAAACCGCCTGTGGCGATGCTGGTCAGACCGTGGTTAAACGCATCGAACAGAGTCATGCCGGACAGCGCGTAGACCGTAACGGCCACGATGGTAAAAACCAGGTAGACCAGAAGCAGGCCCCGGCTGAGGGTTTTCATGCGGGGCAGGGCCTTGTCAGTCCACTCTGAAGATTCGGTGGCAAAAAGCCGCATGCCACCGACCCGCAAAAACGGCAGCACGGCAACGAACATTCCGATAATGCCAATGCCCCCTATCCACTGCAGGATCGAGCGCCAGAGCAACAGGTCCCGGTCCATCCCGTCAAGCCCTGACAGAACCGTAGCGCCCGTGGTTGTGATGCCGGAGGTACTCTCGAACACCGCCTCTGCCAGCGTTATGTCCAGATCGCTCAGATAAAACGGCAGGCAGGACAGCAGGGCAATAATGAACCAGCTGGACACCGTGAGCACGAACATGAACCTGGGCTTGAGATCGCTGGCATGGCGACGGGTCAGAAGGATGCCAACGATGCCAATACCCAGGCAGATTGCCGCGGATTCAATAAAGGCCAAAGCATTGGGCACTTCAGAATAGGCTAGAAGATGTACAGGCAAGGTCATGAAAATACTGAGAAGTATAAACATGACGCTGACAATGAAGATGACGGGGCTCAGGTTTCTCAAAGGATGCTCAAGCCGACTGGTCGAAGAGAGGCGTCAGAATACATCCGGTCCATGGCTTTCGCAAGACAGCGACGGTGTGTCATATTCAGACCGTGGCGCAGAACTCACAACTGGCAGGAGAGGCCAATTTGAACCACCTGGCACATCTGTTTCTGTCCCCTGACAGCGAATTGCACCGCGTCGGCAGCCTGCTGGGAGATTTTGCCCGCGGACTCGATCCGGCCATATTACCCCCACCCGTATGCGAAGGCCTGCGCCATCACCGCGCAGTGGATGCTTTTACCGACCAGCACCCGGACGTAATAGCCAGCAAGCGCTTGTTCTCAACCCGAAGAAGGCGCTTTGCCGGCGTCGCTCTGGATATCCTCTACGATCATTACCTGCTCCGTCACTGGCAGCGTTTCAGCTCGGTACCGGTCGATGATTTCATTGATCAGGTCTATCGGGAACTGCAGGAAAACCGCCTGATAATGCCCCAGAAAATGCGGTTCGTCACCGACCGGATAGCCCGGCACGACTGGTTTCGCTCCTACCAGGATCTGGACAATATCGGTTTTGCCCTTGACCGCGTGGCCAGCCGAATCCGTTTCCGGCATTCATTCGAGGGCATTATTGAAGAAATAAAGACATATGATTCCGAGCTCGAAGCGCATTTCCTGGCTTTTTTCCCCGATCTTCGGGCTCACGCCAGAAAAGTCTTCTGATAGACCAATATAAATTTTTAGTCTATAATGAGACAAGCAGCCAGCGACTGTTCCGGATTCGGGGAAGCGAGAAGAGGAGGGCGGCAATGAACCGGGCACCGGCAATTCAGGGTCCTGAGCACAACAGCCTGTCGGCAGCTGGCCTGAAAACGGTGCTGACGATTCTTGACCACTGGGGTTGCAGCGCAGAACAGGTCCAGAAGATTCTTCAGGTGTCCCGACCAGCCTATTACAAATACCGCAAAACACCCGGGCAGGCGAGCCTGAGCCAGGACCAGCTTGAGCGTTTGAGTTATGTGCTCAACATCCACGGCAGCTTACGTACGCTGTTCGAGAATCCCAGGAATGTGTATGGATTTATGGCATTAAAAAACGACAACCCGTTTTTTAATGGCAAGAGTCCGCTGGAGATTATCAGCACCGGCCAGTTCGCAGCATTGTATGAAACCTTCAAGCATATTGATGCCCTGCGCGGCGGGCTCTGGTGAAAACCTCCCGGCCAGTCCTGCAAGCTCTGGAGCCAGTTAACGGCTTCCGCCTGGTGAACTCCAGATTTCCACCCATCAATCTGTTTGATGATGTAGCGGATGAGAGTGAGTTTGAACTGCTTTACCAGCTCCAGGCTTTGACCAACCCCAGAATCCAGACCGAGATTGGCAACCTGAGCCTGATCCGCCGGTCAGAAATTCCTTTTGGTATCCCCGGCTGCTCCTACGCGACCAGTCCGTTTACCCATGTAAACCCTCAAGGCAGCCGGTTCAGTGACGGCCAGTTCGGCATGCTGTACCTGGCCGACACCGTCAACACGGCAATCACGGAAGTAGGCTTTCATCAGCAACGTTACTGGTCCGGAGTCCATGGGCTGGATTACGACAGACTGGTATTCAGGGGGCTGAAGTTTAAAACAGGGGAGATTTCAGGGTGCGACGCTACTGAGC
Source organism: Marinobacter sp. (assembly GCF_035268745.1). GTDB lineage: Bacteria > Pseudomonadota > Gammaproteobacteria > Pseudomonadales > Oleiphilaceae > Marinobacter. Next base: position 2,324 of record NZ_DATFKH010000204.1, on the reverse strand, counting down.
TGGACCCCGGTGATGCCATTTATGATCCGGAAAATTATGCGCCGGCCAGGGCTTTCGGCCACACCCTTTACAAAGCCGGGGCCGAGGGCCTGCGTTATCACTCTGTGCGCAACCCCGGTGCTACCTGTTGGGGCCTGTTCACTCCCCGGCCTGTAAAAAGTGTGGTTCAGACCAGCCACTTCGAATTTATCTGGAGTGGCCGGACCATCAGCGCAATTCACCGCGTCAGCCGGGTCTGATCAGCCTCGGTCGGACGGGTCAGACGTTTGCATTCGATATAACCAATGGCATCTTCCCGCAGTGGCAACCGCAATGCCCGGAGAATATCGTGACGCTGATATCCGATATCGCAGAGAATCTGATCCCGCTCTGTCAGTAATGGAATAAAGGCACTTCGAAATTTCCGCCTGCGGGCAATCTGCCTGGCGAGATTGCGGGGCGCATCAATCATGCCCGCGAATAGGGCCCTGCGGTGAAGATCCGATGTGTGTAGCTGTGTCGTTGTCACGGTTTTTCTCCCGCTGCTGCGCAGTACTTGAGGTGTTGCCATGACAATGGTGAGGGATCATTCAGGTTCAATCAAACGAAAAGAGTTGATAAACTGGTTAAGAAAAATTGAACAGGGCCAGGTCATGCAGCAACTACTCGACAACGATGTCCTCAAAAGCTTTGTGGCAATCGCGGAACACGGCAGTTTCACCCGCGCAGCCCGCCAGGTTCACCGAACGCCCTCTGCAATCAGCATGCAGATAAAGCGCCTTGAAGAAACGGTCGGGAAAACATTATTTGTCCGGGATTCAAAGCAGGTCAGGCTGACTGCCGATGGTGAAATATTGCTGAGTTATGGACGCCGACTTCTGAAACTTAATGAAGAGGCGATGCAACAGTTTCTGAGCCCGGCACTGGAAGGGCGGGTCGGTTTCGGCACATCAGACGATGTCGGGACCCGGATTCTGCCGCGCCTGCTGGCCCAATTCTCACGATCGTATCCTGCGGTTCAGGTTGACGTGGTTGTGGGCAGCAGCAGAACCAATTTCCAGAAAGTAAATTATGGCGATCTGGACATGGCTCTGGTTGTGGTTGGCAACGAAGGACAGCAAACCCGCGGAGAAATAGTGCATTCAGAGCCGCTGGTATGGGCGGGGCTGGAGGGCGGCATTGCCCTGCACCAGTCGCCATTACCGGTGGCGCTTGCGTATCAGGGCTGCGTCTGGCGTTGGATGGCAATGGAATCCCTGGACAAGGCCAACATACCTTACCGTGTAGCTTACACCTGCGAGCACTCCAGTGGGCAGGAGGCAGCCATGCTGGCCGATTTTGCCGTCGCGCCTTTTCCGTTGGGCCTTGTTCGGCCACCGTTGCGCAAACTGGGCGATGACCGGCTGCCGGAAATGGGGAATTACCAGATTGCTCTGGTAAGAGGTAAGGCCAATCCGATCAACGACGCGCTGGCGGCTTTCGTAAAAGAGGCCTTCGCCAACTTCAACGCCTGAAACCGGCCACATTTGAAATTATCCCGAACACCCGGGTCGTCTGATGGCAACCACGGGCATTCTGGCTGCTACAACCTGATCAGCTCCTGTTTTACTTTTGTGTCTGTTTAAACCAACCACTACAGCGGTTACTAGACATAGAAATCCAGGTCTTCCTGGGACTTGAGCAGGTCCCGCATCACGATAGGATCGTCACCAAAGAAGAACACGAGGCCCCAGTGGGTGCCGAAGGCTGAACGGTCAGGAACCGTTTCTTCTGTCGGCGCCACCAGCTCGTGAGACTCGAAGTAGGGATGCTCAACACACTCCGGCGGCATCTCCAGCTTGCTGACCACACGCCGGCGCGGATACACCCCGAAGCAGCCCGCGTAACCTTTCGCACCCTCGACTTCCTTGGGGAAGAACGCAGCCACTTCCTCTTTCGTGCTCTTGGGGTCGAAAACCAGCATGGAAGCCTGGTAAGCACTGAACCCGTAGGCTTTTTCGATCAGTTCGAAAGCCTTGAAGCCCGGTGGGCGATAAGCCACTTCACCAAAGTACATCTCGCCGTCTGCGGTGACGAAGTACTCGGGGTGAATCAGGCCGAACTTGATATCAAACGTCTTGATCAGCAGTTCAATCTGTTTGGTGATCGCATTGCGCCAGCTTTCAAGCTCTTTGGTAGCCGGCACAAACACCGAATAACCCAGAGTTACGTACTCGGAGATGTTGAGGAACTGGATCTTGCCATTGTGAATCCACGCTTCAACCGCGAATTCCCAGCCACTGAGATGGCTTTCCATCAGCAGCGGATATTCTTCGTCCGGGATGTGGTCGATTTCTTCCAGTGTG
>NZ_DATFKH010000203.1:0-1184 GCF_035268745.1 Marinobacter sp. | reverse complement strand
TCTTGCCATGCGTCGCCGGCATTACTTCGAACCCTCCCTTCAGCGCCTGTTGGCCTTTGCAGCATGCGAACGCTTTGCCCAGCGTGCGCGGGCATTGGGCGGCTACGATATCAGCGAACTGGGACAGGTGAGATATAACGCATGACTGGCGCTCATGCCTGTTGCATCGTAAACGCCAGCGGGCAGCCGCAAGTCATGACACTCGGTCATCAGCATCACCCAGGTGCACATTGTCCGAGTAGAATACCGCAACCATTACAATAATCTCGGGGTAGCAGAAAATGGTCAGTATATCGTCAGAGCAGGATCGGCGTGGTTTATGGGCTCCGCGTCCGGCTTGTGTCGTTATTGATTTTGGCTTTATAAGGAGGCCCTGATATGACTGTAGCTCTGAAAAACTACACTGGCCGCGATATCCTGCCGTTCGCAGAGGATCTGGCAAGGCTCCGGATCAAGGTATTTCGCAGTTTCCCTTATCTGTACGACGGCGATATGACCTACGAGCAAACGTATATTGACACCTACGCGCGCTCGGCCGACAGCCTTTTTGTGTTGGCATTTGACGGCGACCAGGTGGTCGGAGCTGCAACCGGTATTCCCATGGCTGATGAGACCGACGAATTCAAACAGCCGTTCCTTGATCAGGGCTATCAGCCCGATCGTATTTTTTACTTCGGCGAGTCCGTGTTGCTGCCAGAATATCGAGGCAGGGGCATCGGGGTTGGGTTTTTCGAGCACCGTGAGTGCCACGCCCGGGAGCAGGGCGGCTTTACCCACTGTTGTTTCTGCGCGGTCGAGCGGCCGTCGGATCATCCCCTACGCCCGTCGGGCTATCAGCCGCTGGATGAGTTCTGGCATAAGCGCGGATACACCAGAGTGCCGGCATTGAACACCAAATACCGCTGGCGTGATATCGGGGAAACCGTCCAGACCGCAAAACCCATGACCTTCTGGCTGAAGTCGCTTTAGAGAACAGCGATCAGGCAATGCCGAGGCTGCGCAGCAAGAACACACCGACGGTGACTGTCACGCTCGCCATTAGAGTGGTCAGCGCCACGATATTCGCCGCCAGACGGTCGTTTCCCTGCATCGCCTTGACCATGACAAAACTGGCTGCTGCGGTCGGGCTGGCAAAGAACAGGAACATCAGACCGAGTTCCCGCCCTTCAAACCCGACAAGCCAG
>NZ_DATFKH010000202.1:0-1020 GCF_035268745.1 Marinobacter sp. | reverse complement strand
CACACTGGAAGAAATCGACCACATCCCGGACGAAGAATATCCGCTGCTGATGGAAAGCCATCTCAGTGGCTGGGAATTCGCGGTTGAAGCGTGGATTCACAATGGCAAGATCCAGTTCCTCAACATCTCCGAGTACGTAACCCTGGGTTATTCAGTGTTTGTGCCGGCGACCAGAGAGCTTGAAAGCTGGCGCAATGCGATCACCAAACAGATCGAACTGCTGATCAAGACCTTTGATATCAAGTTCGGCGTGATTCACCCCGAATACTTCGTCACCGCAGACGGCGAGATGTACTTTGGCGAAATAGCCTATCGTCCACCGGGCTTCAAGGCGTTCGAACTGATTGAAAGGGCCTATGGCTTCAGTGCTTACCAGGCTTCCATGCTGGTTTTCGACCCGAAGAGCACGAAAGAGGAAGTGGCTGCGTTCTTCCCCAAGGAAGTCGAGGGTGCAAAAGGATACGCGGGCTGCTTCGGTGTGTATCCGCGCCGGCGTGTGGTCAGCAAGCTGGAGATGCCGCCGGAGTGTGTTGAGCATCCCTACTTCGAGTCCCACGAACTGGTGGCACCGAGCGAGGAAACGGTTCCTGACCGTTCAGCCTTCGGCACCCACTGGGGCCTGGTGTTCTTCTTTGGTGACGATCCTATCGTGATGCGGGACCTGCTCAAGTCCCAGGAAGACCTGGATTTCTACGTATAAAAAGCGATTCGCGCTGATCTTTGCAGACAGAGACCGCGAAAAGCGTAACTGGCCCGGCAGGCCAGTTACGCTCTCGACCTTTTCCCGTTAACCCCTGGCTCTGTCATTCTGAGTCGATTTATCTTTCCTCCCATGAAAACTCCGAGTTAGGATAGCTGTCTCTGCAACCATGCAGTGCATCAATTAACAAACATCACTGAGCTGAAAACGGCTAAGCAAGGTTTTTAATGCCCGATGCCAGAAGTCCAGACCACTCAAGTTACTGCATTGCTCTTCAGCCAATCTGTGATTCCTCGCTCAGGCATGTTGCGGACGAGTTG
>NZ_DATFKH010000201.1:0-12726 GCF_035268745.1 Marinobacter sp. | reverse complement strand
GCGGCATCCAGCCAGTCCAGCAGGTACTGGAAGTCCTCCTCGGTTTCGCCGGGGAAGCCGACGATAAAAGTGGAACGGATGGTCAGCTCCGGGCAGATTTCCCGCCATTTGCGGATGCGCTCCAGAGTCTTGCTGTCATGGGCGGGGCGTTTCATGGCCTTGAGGACTTTCGGGCTGGCATGCTGGAACGGGATATCCAGGTAAGGCAGGATCTTGCCTTCCGCCATCAGCGGAATAATGTCATCCACGTGGGGATAGGGATAGACATAATGCAGACGCACCCAGACGCCCATCTCACCCAACGCCTCACACAGTGAGTGCATTTTCGTTTTCAGCGGGCGGCCCTGCCAGAAGCCGGTGCGGTATTTGAGGTCGACACCGTACGCGGAGGTATCCTGGGAAATCACCAGTAACTCTTTTACCCCGGCGTCCACCAGCCGTTGCGCCTCGTCCATCACATCCCCGATGGGGCGGCTCACCAGGTCACCCCGCATCGAAGGGATGATGCAGAAGGTGCAGCGGTGATTACAGCCCTCGGAAATTTTCAGGTAGGCGTAATGTCTCGGCGTCAGCTTGATGCCCTGCGGCGGAACCAGATCGGTGAAGGGATCATGCTGTGTTTTCGGCGGCACAAACTGATGCACAGCCCCAACCACCTCCTCATAGGCATGCGGGCCCGAGACCGCCAGAACGCCCGGGTGGGTATCACGGATCCGGTCTGCTTCCACGCCCATGCAGCCGGTGACAATTACCTTGCCATTTTCACTGAGCGCCTCGCCGATGGCATCCAGGGATTCCTGTTTGGCCGCGTCAATAAAGCCACAGGTATTGACCACCACAATATCGGCGTCGTTGTAAGTTGGCACCACGTCATATCCGTCCAGCCGCAACTGGGTAAGGATGCGTTCCGAGTCAACAAGTGCCTTGGGGCAGCCAAGACTGATGAAGCCAACCTTGCCGCCCTGCCCGGCTGATGCTGTTTTTTCTGCCATTGAACGCGCCTCTGTGTCATTTCTGTGACATACCATTGATAATTTCCACCGAACCCGAGTATACCAACCAGCCCACAACTTGCTGGCTACTTGCTAAACAACTAGACTTTCAGGAAGTTAAGCCGAGCAGTATATAAGAGCGATGATAAAAAACATTGTTGCAAAACCTAACTTACGCAACCAGCAGCGCGTTGATGTTGCGATTGAGGTCACTGTCGAGAAGCCGGATGGTAGTTCGCTGGTCTGCTCGGTGTCCAATATCTCGCGAACCGGACTGATGATTCTCTGTGGCCGCGACAAATTCAAGGACCTGATTCCGAGTCAGCAAACCCCTGCGCCCGGGACCTGGATTGAAGTGAAAGCCCTGTTTTCGGTACCGGTGGTTGACAACGAACCCGTGTCTGTAGTCGCACACGGCCACATTGTGCATACGCGCCGGATTTCCAGAAACCAGTATCAGATAGGTATACAGTTCGCCGAATTTGACGGCAATGGTTTCACCCAGGTGGATCAATACGTGCGCAAATTACTCTCCGCAACAACTCACTGACCTCCGTCAATACCCAGCACCGCTGATATCACCGTCGGCGTCATCCCGGTCCTGACCGCTATACCGCTATATTGTTATAACATCAAACTCTAATTTCCGGCCTTCTTATGCCATGCCGGGTTCTGTTATCATTTTCGCTCTCATACCCCATGCCTCGGTCGTAACATACGGGCCAGAAACGCGGTAACAGGAAACCATGACCACCTATAACCTGACGCACCTCAAACAGCTGGAAGCAGAAAGCATCCACATCATCCGGGAAGTCGCAGCCGAATTCGACAATCCGGTCATGCTGTATTCCATCGGCAAGGATTCGGCAGTAATGCTGCACCTGGCCCTGAAAGCTTTTCATCCGGGCAAGCTGCCGTTTCCGGTGATGCACATAGACACCACCTGGAAATTCCGGGAAATGATTGAATTCCGTGAGCGGAAGGCGAAGGAATACGGTCTGGACCTGATTGTCCACAAGAACGAGGACGGCATCAGGCAGGGTATTGGTCCGTTTACCCATGGCAGCGCCAAACACACTGACATTATGAAAACCCAGGCCCTGAAGCAGGCCCTGGACAAGTACAGGTTTGATGCGGCTTTTGGTGGTGCCCGCCGCGATGAAGAGAAATCCCGCGCCAAGGAAAGGGTTTATTCGTTCCGTGACGAGTATCACCGCTGGGACCCCAAGAACCAGCGCCCTGAGTTGTGGAACATCTACAACGGCAAGATCAACAAGGGCGAAAGCATTCGGGTCTTCCCGCTGTCCAACTGGACCGAGCTGGATATCTGGCAGTACATCTATCTTGAAAATATCGAGATCGTTCCCCTGTATTACTCCGCCAAGCGGCCCGTCGTCGAGCGTGACGGCACCCTGATCATGGTGGACGATGACCGCATGCCGCTGAAGGAAGGCGAGAAGCCGGAGATGAAATCGATCCGCTTCCGCACCCTGGGCTGTTATCCGCTGACCGGCGCCATTGAATCCGAGGCAGACACCCTGCCGGAGATCATCCAGGAAATGCTGTTGGCGACCAGCTCCGAACGTCAGGGCCGGGTGATTGATCACGACTCAGCCGGCTCAATGGAACAGAAAAAGCGGGAAGGGTACTTCTAAAATGGCACATCAGTCCGATCTTATTGCCGAAGATATTCAGGCCTACCTGAAGCAACACGAGAACAAGGAGCTGCTGCGACTCCTGACCTGCGGCAGCGTTGATGACGGCAAGAGCACCCTGATCGGTCGCCTGCTGCACGACACCAAGATGATCTACGAAGATCATATGGCCAGCCTGAAAACCGACAGCGCCAAAATGGGCACCACCGGGGAAAAGCTGGACCTGGCCCTGCTGGTAGACGGCCTGCAGGCCGAGCGTGAGCAGGGCATCACCATCGACGTGGCCTACCGCTTCTTCTCTACCGACAAGCGCAAGTTCATCATCGCCGACACACCCGGCCACGAGCAGTACACCCGCAATATGGCCACCGGCGCTTCCACGGCGCAGGTCGCGATCCTGATGATTGATGCCCGCCTGGGTGTGCTGACCCAGACCCGACGCCATTCCTATATTGCCTCACTGCAGGGCATCCGCCATGTGGTCGTCGCGGTCAACAAGATGGACCTGGTGGATTACAGCGAAGAGCGCTTTAACGAAATCAAGGACGACTATCTGGCCTTTGCCAGCCAGCTTGGTCTGAAAGACATTCGTTTCGTTCCGATGTCCGCGCTGGAAGGCGATAATGTGGTAAACCGGAGTGAGAACACACCCTGGTTCGACGGCCAGCCATTGATGGAAATCCTGGAAACGGTACAGGTGTCCCATGACAAGAACCTGGAGCACTTCCGCTTCCCGGTACAGTATGTCAACCGCCCCAACCTGAATTTCCGCGGCTTCTGCGGCACCATCGCATCGGGCGTGATTCGTCCCGGCGAAAAAGTGATGGCACTGCCCTCGCGGCGCACCAGTACCATCAAGGACATCGTGACCTTTGAGGGCGATCTGGACGAGGCCTATATCGATCAGGCCGTCACCCTGACCCTCAACGACGAGATCGACATCAGCCGTGGCGACATGCTGGTCAAACCGGAAGACGAGCCGGAAGTTGGCAACCGCTTCCTGGCCAACATTGTCTGGATGACCGATTCGCCACTGGAAACCGGACGCCTTTACGACATCAAGCTGGGCCCGACTTTTTCCTCGGCGACGGTGAAAACCATCAAGCACCAGACCGACGTTAATACCCTGGACAAACGCGAAAACCCCGGAGCGCTGCAACTGAACGAAATCGGTCTGTGCGAACTGACCCTGAGCCAGCCGATTGCGTTTGACCCCTATCCGAACAACCATGTCACTGGCAGTTTTATCGTCATTGACCGGCTGAGCAACGTCACCATCGGTGCAGGCATGATCGCCGGCAGCGCGGATACAGTGGAGTCACTGGACCCGGTCACCACCGAGGAGCGTCAGCGCCGCCTGGCCCAGAAGCCTGCAATCATTGCCTGTAACGGCAAGCAGGCACCGGCCCTGGCACTGGCTCTGGAACGCGCACTGTTCGACCAGGGCAAGACCACCATCGTTCTCAGTGAGGATAACGCCGGCAATGCTGATGACCGCCGCCGGGCGGCCCAGGTGGTCAGCGCCCACAGTCTGATCGCGATCGTGGTTAACCTGGGTGCTGACATTGCCTCTGCGTCGGTGTCTGCGGATACCAGCGAAGAGATCACCAAAGCCGTCAGTACACTGGTTCAGGAGCTGATTCGCAACAAGCGCATCTGATCCTGTTCGGCAGCCTTCAGGCTGCTCTGCCCGTAAAGCCCCGAAGCCCATCCGGCTCCGGGGCTTTGTTCTTTCAATAAAGCCGTGTGAACGCAAGCGGACAGGTCTTTCGAGAACACGCTGTGAATACATCCCTGTACGCTCGGCCTCCGCCATCCCTGGCTCCGGACGGTTCTGGAAAGACCTGCCCGCTTGCTATGCTATTCATTTGGTTAACGAGGAGTCACCATCATGGCCATAAAACACCTCCGCACCGCCTATGCCAGCCAACTCCAGCCAGGCCAGCCGGCACGCCTGAGACAGGGTGAGCCGCTTGCCGAACCAGGCGGCGACTACGAAGGCCTGCAAAAGCAGATGAAACGTCTGTTCAACAGCAAGCCGGGCAAAAAATACGGTCGCTTCTCCGAAGATACCGGCGAATCCCCGTTCAGTGCCTGGCTCAGGGATTACCTGGAAGACCGTCAGAGCTTTGCCTCGCTGACAGACCGTCTGTTCAGGCAATGGCAGGACCTTCTTTCCGCCAGCCAGGAAGAACACCAGGGCCATCTGATGCTGGTTCACGAAGCACTGGCCGATTCCGACGTTGTCTACCTTCTGGTACTGGAAAGCGACAGCGCCCTGCGCTTTGATGGCCAGCAGGCTCTGGACACCACCGACGTGCTCAGCCTGTCGCGTCTCAACTTGGCCGTCAGAATCGAGCTGGACGACTGGCTGGGAGCCCGGGGCAGTGAAAACTACCTGACCCTGGTTCACGCCCGGGGCACCGGCGAAACCGGGGATCATTTCATCCGGCTGTGCGGCTTCACCAATCAGGTGGACGTGGAAAAGGAAACCCTGACGTTTCTGGATGCCGTGGAAGCCTTCGCCAAGTCCTCAGAACCGGAAAAAGCCGGTGAAGTCCGGAGCCGCGCCTACGAATTCTGCAAAGAGCAGCACGCGCTTGGCGAGCCTGTGGAAATCGAGGCACTGTCGGGTTATCTGGACGAAAGCCAGCCTCAACGCTTCAAGCAATTTGCCAGTGAAACTGCCGAAATACCGGAAAGCGGCGTCCTCCACCCGGATCACCGCAAGGTGAAAAAACTGGTGCGAATCGCCGGCTCCGGCGGCGGCATGAGCGTGTCGTTCTCATCAGACCTGGTTAACCAGGCGATCTACTATGACCGCGACCGCGATGCGCTGACCATTACCCGCCTGCCAAAGGCACTGCGGGAACAGCTGCAACGGTTCCTTGAAAGCCGGGAAGAGTAATCAGCCCCGGCTTGCCAGGTTTTCGGGCAACTCGTCCCAGCGGACGCGGTTTGCCCTCAGTTTACGCACCGCGTTCATCCAGCCGACGCCGTCAACCAACTCACCGGTTTCCGGATCGATCGGCGGATACGGCAGGCTGCGGTCATCGCAGTAACGCTTTACCACCGGCTGACACCAGCAAAACAGCAGCCGGTTATACTCCTCATCCGGCAGCCTCCGGTAATCATACATTCCCGCCAGCTTCCGCTGACGCTGGGCCTCGGACAGAATAATCGCGCAGGCCGCGGATACATTGAGCGACTCCACCATCCCCATCATCGGAATCACAATGTGCTCATCTGCCTCAGCTGCTGCATCCGCACTGACGCCCTCAATCTCGTTGCCCAGAATCACCGTGCAGGGCACCGTAAAATCCGCTTCCCGAAAATCAATCGCCCGGTCTGAGAGCTGCGCCGCGTATATCCTGTGACCCTGCCCCCTGAGAGTTTCAGTGGCCTGGCCCATGCTGCGATGGGTATGGGTTGTGATCCAACGATAACTGCCCCCGGCGGTTTTCCGGAATGCCCGGAAACCCTCCTTCGGCCAGACCACATGCATATTGGCCAGACCGAATGCATCGCAGGAACGGATAATGGCGGACAGGTTTCTGGGCTTGTGGACCTGGTCAGTGAGAACACTGAGGTCTGGCTGCCGGGTATCGAGTGTTTGTCTGATTCTGGCAAGGCGTTCAGGGGTCATGGTCGTCTGGCTTTCTGTATTTGTGTTTCGCACATAGCTCGGAAAGCGGATGGGGTGAGGCCTTCCAAAAACGTTGAGCGCCATGGATGGCGCGATCGAGCCCTACATGGAAGTATTTACGGGCGTTTTTTGGAAGGCCTCACCCCATCCGCTTCAACACCTGACTAGCAGGCCAAAATGATACCACAACGGATTTAGAGGATTGCCAAGACAAAGGTGGTTGAAGAATGATCACCCCGTTATAATGGCCAGTTACATTTTACTCAGGGCGCCGCTATCCTCTGGCGCCCGACACGCACCGCCACATTCATCAAAACTGCTGAGAAACATGGCCAAGAAGCTCTACATCAAGACCCACGGCTGCCAGATGAACGAATACGACTCATCGAGAATGGCCGACCTGCTGCGCACCGGCGAAACCGTTGAAATGACCGACACCCCGGATGATGCAGACATCCTGCTTCTGAACACCTGCTCGATCCGGGAAAAAGCCCAGGAAAAAGTGTTCCACCAGCTTGGCCGCTGGAAAGGCCTCAAGGCCAAAAAACCGGAGCTGATCATCGGCGTGGGCGGCTGCGTCGCCAGCCAGGAAGGCCAGGCGATTATCGACCGGGCACCCTACGTCGACATGGTATTCGGTCCCCAGACACTCCACCGGCTGCCGGACATGATTACCGAAATCCGTGCCAAGGGTAATGGCGTTGGCGTGGTAGACGTGAGCTTCCCGGAAATCGAAAAATTCGACAACCTTCCCGACCCGGGCGCCGACGGCCCTTCGGCTTTTGTATCCATTATGGAAGGCTGCAGCAAATACTGCACCTTCTGCGTGGTGCCCTACACCCGCGGTGAAGAAGTCAGCCGCCCGGTGGACGACGTGATTGCGGAAGTGGCGCACCTTGCTGGCCAGGGCGTGCGCGAAGTAAACCTGCTGGGCCAGAACGTCAACGCCTACCGTGGCGAAACCCACGACGGCGACGTCATGGACATGGCCGAGCTGGTCACCCTGATTGCCACGATCGATGGCATCGACCGCATCCGTTACACCACCTCCCACCCGGTGGAATTCTCGGATTCGCTGATCGAGGCCTACGAACAGGTGCCGGAACTGGTCAGCCATCTGCACCTTCCGGTCCAGAGCGGCTCCGACCGCATCCTGTCTGCCATGAAGCGCGGCCACACGGCGCTGGAGTACAAGTCCAAGCTGCGCCGCCTGCGCAGGATCCGCCCGGACATCAGTTTCTCGTCGGACTTCATTATTGGTTTCCCGGGGGAAACCGAAAAAGACTTCGAGGACACCATGAAGCTGATCAACGATATCGGCTTCGATGTGTCCTTCAGTTTTATCTACAGCGCCCGCCCCGGCACCCCGGCGGCAGACCTGCCGGATGACACGCCCATGGACGTCAAGAAGAAACGGCTGAGTATCCTGCAGGAGCGTATCAATCAACAGGCGATGGATATCAGCCGCAAGATGGTGGGAACCACCCAGCGCATTCTGGTAACCGGTCTGTCCAAAAAAGACCCGGGCGAATATGCGGGCCGTACCGAGAACAACCGCATCGTGAATTTCCGGCATGAGAATCCGGAGGTGGTCGGGAACTTTATTGACGTGGAAATTCGGGAGGCGCTGCCTAACTCCCTTAGGGGTATGCCCGTCAACTCGGAGATGTATTGAATGGGCGGCCCGATGGGTCGCAGGTTTGGTGATTGGTGAGGGGTGGGGATACGCTCCCAAAAAACGCTTCAAGCACATCCATGTGCGCTTGGGCTCCGCCATCCTTGGCTCCGCACATTTTTGGAAGCGTATCCCCACCCCTCACATTCGACTTTAATCGTGTCTGCAAACAACACGAAGGTTGAAATAAGCCGACTCCAATACAACAGAAGACGGGCGGGCGGCCGGCCTGCACATGGCGGAACAAGGGCGGTGGCCGGGGGAGGTTTCCAAAAACGTTGAGCGCCAGGGATGGCGCGATCGAGCCCTACAGGGAAGTATTTACGGGCGTTTTTTGGAAACCTCCCCCGGCCACCGCCCGACAGGCACCATTTTCAGAAGGCGTACTCCCCCGAGGGGGAGCAACCAAACCAGAACCCGGAGACTGTTTGAAAACCAACGATTCCAGACAATTCGATTTACACCCGGTAGACCAGGGCCGGCTGGCCGCGCTTTGCGGGCAGTTTGACGAGCACCTGAAACACATCGAACGGCGCATGAACGTGAAAGTTGGACGTCGTGGCCATCATTTCCGGGTGGAGGGTGAAACCGAGCACGTGGCTGCGGCCACCGAGGTTATCCGGCACCTGTACCGGGAAACCGAGGCCAGCGATGATATCTCGCCGGATATGGTACACCTGTTTATCCGCGAAACCGGCTTCGAACGGCTGGCAAATGATGTGCCCTACAACGGTGCCGTGACGGTTATCAAGACACCAAAACTGCAAGCCAAACCCCGGGGCGAGAACCAGCAGAAATACGTGCACAACATCCGCACCCACGATGTGAACTTTGGCATTGGCCCGGCCGGTACCGGGAAAACCTGGCTTGCAGTTGCCTGTGCGGTCGAGGCTCTCAAGGACGAGCAGGTCAAACGAATCCTGTTAGTACGTCCGGCCGTCGAAGCCGGCGAAAAGCTCGGTTTCCTGCCCGGCGATCTGGCTCAGAAAGTGGACCCTTATCTTCGCCCTCTCTACGACGCGCTCTACGAAATGCTGGGCTTTGACCAGGTTACCCGGCTGATCGAGAAAAGCGTGATCGAGATTGCGCCGCTGGCGTTCATGCGGGGTCGTACCCTGAACAACTCGTTTATCATTCTTGATGAGAGCCAGAACACCACCCGCGAGCAGATGAAAATGTTTCTGACCCGGATCGGCTTCGGTTCAACGGCGGTGATTACCGGCGATACTACCCAGGTGGATTTGCCCCGGGGCCAGAATAGCGGGCTGATTCACGCTGCTTCGGTTCTGAGCGACGTTTCCGGTATCGGGTTTACCCGGTTCGAGTCCCGGGATGTGGTCCGCCACCCGCTGGTTCAGCGGATCGTGGAAGCTTACGATGTCTTTGACGGCGGAGAATCCTGAGCAGCATGGCCAGCCTGACCGTTGATGTTCAGCTCGCCACTGAGGAAAGGGGCTTACCGGCAGAAGACTCATTCCGCACATGGGCTCAAGCCGGCTGGCTGGGCGACCGGGATTCCGAAGTGACGATCCGTATTGTCGATGCGGAAGAAAGCGCCAGCCTTAATGCCCAGTTCCGCCACAAAACCGGACCAACCAACGTGCTGTCCTTCCCATTTGAGGCGCCAGCCGGTATAACAGTCCCGTTAGCCGGTGATTTGATCATCTGCGCGCCAGTGGTTGAGAAGCAAGCCTGCGAGCAGCAGAAAACCACCAGCGCACACTGGGCACACATGGTAGTGCATGGAATGCTGCACCTTCAGGGCTACGACCATATTGAAGATGACGAGGCCGAGGCCATGGAAGCCCTGGAAATCCGGTTACTGGCGCAACTGGGATTCGGCAATCCTTACGACACTCTTTAATGACATCGGGGAAACGGAAGAAGACGCATGAGCGACGATCAGTCGAGTCGCAGTCAGGGCAGCAGCAAGTCCTGGCTGGAACGTATATCACAGGCCTTTTCCAGCGGGCCTGAGTCCATAGAGGACGTGCTGGAAATCCTGCGTGATGCTGAATCCGAGCGCATCATTGACGCCGATGCCCTGAGTATCATCGAGGGCGCGATGCAGGTTATCGATATGCGGGTCGATGAAATCATGATTCCCCGCTCCCAGATGGTTACGGTCAAAGGCGCCCAGGAGCCAAAAGAATTTCTGGAAGAGATCATCAGTTCCGCCCACAGCCGCTTCCCGGTCATTGGCGACAGTCAGGATGATGTAATCGGAATTCTTCTTGCCAAGGACCTGCTGCCACTCGCGCTTCGCAATGAACTCAACTGGAACCGCATCCGCGAAATTCTTCGTCCCCCTACTTTTGTTCCCGAAAGCAAACGCCTCAACCAGCTCCTCAAGGAATTCAAGGAAACCCGCAATCATATGGCCATCGTGGTGGACGAATACGGCGGCACTGCCGGGCTGATTACAATTGAGGATGTGCTGGAGCAGATCGTCGGGGAAATCGAGGACGAGCACGACTTCGACGAGGAAACCCACATCAAGTCCCGCAGCGATGGCACCTTTGCCGTCAAGGCGGTCACCCCCGTTGACGACTTCAACAAGTTCTTTGAAACCGACCTGGATGAAGAAGAGTTCGACACCATTGGCGGCGTTGTCCTGAAAGAATTCGGCCACCTGCCACGCCGCGGTGAGACCGTTGAATGTCAGGGGCTTGAGTTCACGATTGCAAATGCCGACAACCGGGTGATTCGTCTGCTGCAGGTTTCACGAAGCAATGAGCAATAGCCCGGAGGCAACTGCGGCATCATCCGTTTTGCTTCAGCACACTGCACTGCAGGCTCTGTTGCTCGTCATTGCGGGCGCTCTTCAGACCCTGACCTTCTCGCCTTTCAACTGGTGGTGGCTGGGGCCGGTATCGGTTTTTCTGATCCTGCTGTGCTGTCTTACGCTGGCTTCACCGCAACTGTTTCGCGCCGGATGGCTGATCGGCCTCGGGCTTTTCGGTTCCGGCGCCAGCTGGGTCTACGTCAGCATCAGCGAACACGGCAACACCTCGGTACCGCTTGCCATTGTGCTTACGGTCATTTTCGTGGCCGGGCTTGCACTCTGCCATGGCCTGGCGTTCTGGGCCTGGGGCAAACTCGCGAAAGACAGCACCATCAGAAGGCTCATTCTGTTTCCGGCCATCTGGATACTGGGCGACTGGGTCCGGGGCTGGTTATTGACCGGGTTTCCCTGGCTCTATCTGGGCACGGCCCATGTGGACGGACCACTGGCCGGGTTCGCGCCCCTGGTCGGCGTTCATGGCCTGACCTTCTGGGTCACGGTTACAGCCTGTGGCGCGCTCGCCTGCTGGCAGCTGGTCGGGAACAGTCGCCGCATCAGCGCCGGCATCGTGGCCGTTGTGGTCCTGTTGCCCTGGCTCACCGGCCCGGCCCTGTCCCGGATAAACTGGACAAGCCTCGATGAAAAGCCAACCACATTTGCCGCCATGCAGGGCAATATCCCCCAGCAGATAAAATGGGACCCGGATTTCCTGCGGGACCAGATTGTGGCCTACCTGGAAATGACCGGCCCCCACTGGAATACCGACCTGATCCTGTGGCCGGAAACGGCAATCCCGATTCCCCAGGACCAGGCCGGGACAGTCATTGACCACATCAGTGAAGAACTGGGAGAAAACAGCACGCTGCTAACCGGCATCCCATGGTACGGATTCAGCGACCGGATTGAAGATTTCACTTTTCATAACAGCATCATCGCCATTGGCAATGGCGAAGGAATCTATCACAAGCAGAAGCTGGTGCCCTTCGGCGAGTACGTGCCGCTGCAGCAGTGGCTCCGCGGCCTGATCGGCTTTTTCGATCTGCCCATGTCGAGCTTCAGCCGGGGGCCGTCCGATCAGGGGCCATTGGTGGCGAACGGCGTCAATATCATGCCCTTCATCTGTTACGAAGTGGCCTATCCGGATTTCGTTGCGTTTAACGCCTACAACACCGGTCTGCTATTGACGATCAGCAACGACGGCTGGTTCGGCGACTCCATCGGCCCGCTGCAGCACCTGCAGATTGCCCGTATGCGGGCACTGGAAACCGGCCGGTATATGCTGCGGGGCACCAATAATGGCATTACCGCCGTTATTGATGACCACGGCCAGATCACCGGGACCATTGCCCGGTTCGAGCGCGCGGTGCTGACCGGCGAGCTTTACGTGGCCAGCGGCAGCACACCCTTTATGCTGTCCGGGTCCTGGCCGGTGCTCACCCTGGCGGCCATTCTGATTGTGTTCGCACGTGAGCGGGTGATCCCCAAAATCAGTCACGATTAGCTTGGATCAGCCAAAGTCCTGACCTGACCCTACCGACGCCGGCTATTCGGATTTATGGGGCCAGCGACTGGTCACACGCTCGTAGTAGTGGGAGCCGCAGGCGTCGCAGGGTTCGAGGTGACTCGTCGCCGTCAGGCAGCGCATATGACCACAGTTGAGACATTTGAACATGCCGGCCGTGGCCACTTCCCCGCTGATGTACTGGCTGGGCCCATGGCTTTCCAGTTTCTGGTTCAGCTCGAGTGTATCGATTCTGGTTTTATCGGCGACTGAAAGCAGCATATTGGCCAGCTGATGCTCCAGCAGCGAAATATCCAGTTGCAGCCATTCCCTGACTCCCTCTCCGGTTTCTTCGACGAAGTGCAGCAGGTGTTCCAGATCCCGCTGCAGATAGACGCCCAGCAGGCTGGCTTCGTCGCGGGTCATTTCTCCCAGCTCCTGCTCGAACTCAACGGCCCGTTCCACCTCTTCC
>NZ_DATFKH010000200.1:0-1940 GCF_035268745.1 Marinobacter sp. | reverse complement strand
AGCATGCTGAGATGGGAGGATTCCCCGCGAACTCCGTTTCCGAGGTTCGCTCTGTAATCGACCCGACAACTGCGGAGTGAAATCGATCTAACAACAGCATCCAGCGGACGGCGCTGCGCGCCGCCGCTGATGCTGAGCGTTGGACGGCACTCGACGCAAAGCGAACACTCACGCCGCTAATGGAGCGCTTTTATCATCTAGACCGACAAGTGTATTTGGAAGCGCTCAACGGCACACCATGCCTCGTCGCGGAACACCAGGCTCTAGCTACTAGGGAATCTTTCAACGGCATGGGGACGGTTACTGCACAAGGAGCGCTGCCGTGAGCAATGGCTGGAAAATCTACTGGGTAGTTGTTGCTGCGACGGTAACGAACTACCTGATTATGGTTCTGTGGTCTCTGCCGCTGATAAGTGAGATGGCGGGTGGTGGCGCGCCTTTTGACATGCGCCCGGGTGGCTATTCTCTTGACGAAGCTCAGGTGTTCCTCACGGCGATAAACGCCATGGGTCGCGACTTCTATCTCAATACTCAACAACTTCTGGACTTGTCTTATCCTACTTTGTTCGCGATTTCTGTCGCGATTCCCCTGGCCCGTCTGGTGCCGAGATACTGGGGTAAGACATTGGCGACACTGGCGGTCTCGGCTGCGGTCTTCGATCACTTTGAGAACAGCGCTGTAGCTGTCATGCTGCGAGTGGAGCCGGATGCCCTCACCGAAGTCATGGTCTCGACCGCGAGCAATTGGACATTGGCAAAGTCGATCTCGACCACTATCGCGTCGGCGGCCCTGCTGATGGTTCTTTGCACTAAGGGCATTGTGTGGCTAAGAAATCGCAACGCTCAAATTGGATAACCAAAGCTCACGCCCGTGGAATTTTCGCTACGCGCAGCTTGCGCGTTTGCCTGCAGGTGCTGCTGCGACCGCGGTTACGGAACTTGCTTCTACGACAACTGCGGGCACACTGCATTCATTCTCCCTGTCGCTCACACAAGATCAAGATCGTAGCGTATGCCGTCCAACAAGTGCATCAACCAGACGCGCTTCGCGCGCGGGTTATGCTAGTCGTTGGGCTACTAAACTGAAGAATTGACAGACTGTAGCCGCCAGGCTACACTGGGCTGGTGGTAGAGGTTCGGAAAACTGCGGCATTTGCCAAGTGGTTGAATGGGCTGCGAGATGCGCGGGCTAAAGCCAGAATCCTTGTGCGGTTAAAGCGGCTTTCTCTCGGCAATTTTGGCGACTGGAAGCCTGTTGGCGATAGTGTGTCTGAGCTGAAGATCGATTATGGCCCAGGCTACCGGGTTTACCCCACTCGCCGAGGAAATTCTGTAGTCATTCTTCTGGCCGGTGGAACCAAGAAATCTCAGAGTCGTGATATCAAACGGGCCATTTCATTGGCTCAGGAGTTGTAACCAGCAATGAACAAGACCCGAACCTCAGAGTTTGATGTGGCCGAGCACCTTCGCACAGACCAAGAAATCGAAGCCTATCTGGAAGCCTGTCTCGAAGATCCTGAGGCGGATGCTGCCTTTATTGCCAAGGCACTCGGCGATATTGCCCGAGCCAAAGGCATGAGCCGGGTTGCCCGGGATGCGGGCCTTTCCCGAGAGAGTTTGTATAAGGCTCTTTCCGGGGAACGCTCTCCCGAATTCGACACAATACTGAAGGTCACTCGAGCCCTAGGCATCCAGCTACATGCGGGAATCGCAGCCCAACAAAATGCTCAAGCGGACGCGGGGTAACTTTCGGGCCGGCAAAGCCGGGCTGGGTCTGTGCCCGCGCCGCTAAGCTAATACGTTACGCAACGTTTCTGATTGGATAGAGGGGATCAAACAGCCAGATGGATATCATGAAAAACAAATATTTGTGGACCGCATTTACGATCATCGCGTTGATTATCGCCGCTGCTGCGTTCTTGCCTGAACCGATTGAGACG
>NZ_DATFKH010000199.1:0-5692 GCF_035268745.1 Marinobacter sp. | reverse complement strand
TTCCGTGGCTAATTCGCTTCAGTCTTTTTCCAGCCATCCTCCCGGAGCACCGGCCCCACATCCAGGACCGGCGACGCATCAAGCCCGTCGGCGTCCATCATATTGGCCACGCGCTGTAATGAGGCCAGAATCATGGTCTGCTCCCACTCCGCCAGGCTCTGGAATTTCCTGATGAAATCCTCCTGCAATGGCTCCGGAGCGCGGGCCAGAATGTCTTCGCCCTCCTCCGTCAGATGGGCATGGACCTTGCGCTTGTCCTGAGTGCTACGAACACGGTACACCAGCTTGCGATGTTCCAGCCGGTCGAGGATGGTGGTCACGGTTGCCTGGCTCAGGCTGACCCTGTCGGCGATGGTGCCAATGGTTACCTTACCCAGATCGCGGATGCTTCGCATGATCAGAAGCTGTGGTCCGGTCAGACCAGCGTGCTTGCTCAGCCGTTTTGAATGCAGGTCTGTCGCCCGTATCACCCGGCGAAGTGCCACCAGTACACCTTCGTAGTTATCCAAATTTCACTCCAGAACTGCCTGCACAATTTGTTTACACCCCTAAGCATTAGAGGTCTTTACTCCGGCGAATGCAACCTGCATGCTTCCGCTACGCGTTCTGATAGAATAGGTGGAGGCATCCGGAATCTTGACAAGGAATCGCCTGTGGTGTTTGTTTACTGCGTATAAAACAGAAGAAACCCTGAAACATAACAGGACATGATCAATGACAACATCCATTAGAAAACTCATTACCGCCATCGGCGCTGCCACTGCCGTAATGGCCGCCGGGCATGCCGCTGCTGAAATAAAGATTGGTATCGCAGGGCCTATGACCGGCCCGGTCGCCCAGTATGGCGACATGCAGTTCGCCGGTGCCCGCATGGCCATTGAACAGATCAACGCCGATGGCGGAGTTCTGGGCGAGGACCTGGTCGGTGTTGAATACGACGACGTCTGTGACCCCAAACAGGCCGTCACCGTTGCCAACAACATGGTCAACGAGGGCGTTCGTTTTGTGATCGGCCACCTGTGTTCAAGCTCTACCCAGCCAGCCTCGGATATCTATGAAGATGAAGGTATCCTGATGATCACTCCGGCATCCACCAGCCCGGCCATCACCGAGCGTGGCTACGAACTGGTCTTCCGTACTATCGGTCTCGACAGCATGCAGGGCCCTGTAGCCGCTAATCACCTGATTAGCCAGGACCCCGAGCGCGTGGCCATCATCCACGACAAGCAACAGTATGGTGAAGGCATCGCAACAGCCGTTCGCGACACCCTGACCGAAGCCGGGGTGGAAGTGGCGATGTTTGAGGGCATCACCGCCGGTGCCAAGGATTTCTCGTCACTGGTGACCAAGCTCAGGGAAGCTGACGTCGATTATGTCTATTACGGCGGCTACCACCCGGAGCTGGGGCTGATTCTGCGCCAGGCTGACCAGGCAGGCCTCGACGCCACCTTTATGGGGCCAGAGGGCGTAGGCAATAAAGACATCAACTCGATCGCAGGCGATGCAGCTGAAGGCCTGCTGGTCACACTGCCGCCCAGCTTCGACGAGAAGGAAGAAAACCAGGCGCTGGTTCAGGCCTTTGAAGACAAAGGCGAGGACCCCTCCGGCCCGTTCGTGCTGACGTCATACACAGCGGTACAGTTGGTAGCCGAGGGCATCGAGCAGGCGGGCTCCAAGGATCCGTTTGAGGTGGCCGAAGCCCTTCGCGAGGGCACTTTCCAGACCCCGATAGGCACCGTTGAATATGATCAGGCGGGGGATCTGGAGTCGTTTGAATTTGTTGTTTACGAATGGCATTCAGATGGCAGCAAAACTCCGGTAAACTGAGGCAAAGCCGTTAACAAACGGTAATCACAAGAACACCTTCTCACCGCGACCCGGGAGAAGGTGTTTTTCTTGGCCCCTGTCGATACTGCACTCAGCATCTCCCG
Source organism: Marinobacter sp. (assembly GCF_035268745.1). Lineage (GTDB taxonomy): Bacteria > Pseudomonadota > Gammaproteobacteria > Pseudomonadales > Oleiphilaceae > Marinobacter. The sequence continues at coordinate 3,761 of NZ_DATFKH010000199.1, read as the reverse complement.
CAACCCGGGAAGTGCCCATTTGTGGAGACGGGGGCCGGTCATCGGAGTCCGACACCCATGCAAGATCTCCTGTATTTCATTCAACAGCTCATTAACGGGCTGACGATCGGCAGCACTTATGCCCTGATTGCTATCGGTTATACGATGGTTTACGGCATCATCGGCATGATCAACTTTGCCCATGGCGAGATCTATATGATCGGTGCCTATACCGCACTGATCGCGATTACCGGCCTGACGGCCCTCGGTATTGCCTGGCTACCGCTGATTCTGATTGTCGCCCTGATCTGCGCCATGATCGTCTCCAGCTCAATGGGCTGGGCTGTTGAACGTGTTGCCTACCGGCCTGTTCGCGGCAAACACCGCCTGATTCCCCTGATTTCCGCCATTGGCATGTCGATTTTTCTGCAGAACTACGTTCACCTGGCCCAGGGTTCCCGCAATATCGGCTTTCCGGCATTGATCGAGGGTGGCTTCCGGTTCGGTGACCCGGACTCGTTCCAGACCTCGGTTTCCTACATTCAGATCCTGATTTTTGCAACAACCCTGGTCTGCATGACGGCGCTTTCACTGTTTATTTCACGATCCAGAATCGGACGGGCCTGCCGGGCTGTGTCCCAGGATCTCGGCATGGCAAACCTGCTTGGCATTGACACCAACCGCATAATATCCGCCACCTTCGTGATCGGTGCAGCCCTGGCAGCAGTTGCCGGTTTGCTGCTGGGCATGTATTACGGCTCGGTTGATCCCCTGTTCGGTTTTATTGCCGGATTAAAAGCGTTCACCGCGGCGGTACTGGGCGGCATCGGCAGCATTCCTGGCGCCATGCTGGGCGGGCTGATTCTGGGCGTTGCCGAAAGCATGACCTCCGGTTATCTCAGCGGCGAGTACAAGGACGTGGTCTCATTCAGCCTGCTGATACTGATCCTGCTGTTCAAACCCACCGGCCTGCTTGGCAAACCGGAGGTTGAAAAGATCTGATGGCTGCTTACAATTTCAAGCATGCGCTGTTCAGCGCGATCGTCACTCTCATCATTTCCTATCCGATCCTGGGTTTTAATCTGGTCAGCGAAGGTAGCTCAGTCGTCCTTAAAGGCGCAGATGCCTTCACTGTTGTCGGCGTATTTATCGCGGCGCTGGTGGTGTTCATGTTCCAGCTGTTCCGCGACAGCTTTATGGCAATGCTTGGCAGGCTGCCTGCCCTGAACCCACTGGCCAACCTACCACCGATGCCCCAGAAAAAACGCCTGAAAGTGGAATCCATTCTGCTGACGCTGATGCTGATTGCCGCCCTGTTCTGGCCATTCATGGCATCACGGGGCGCCGTTGACCTGGCAACGCTGGTACTGATCTACATCATGCTGGCCCTGGGTCTGAACGTGGTCGTCGGGCTTGCCGGTCTGCTGGACCTGGGTTATGTGGCATTCTATGCCGTTGGCGCCTACACCTTCGCGCTGCTGTCCCAGTATGTGGGCATCTCGTTCTGGCTGGCGCTGCCAACCGGGGCACTGCTGGCGGCATTGTTCGGACTGGTTCTCGGCTTTCCGGTATTGCGATTACGGGGGGATTACCTGGCCATCGTGACTCTCGGCTTTGGCGAGATTATCCGTATCCTGCTGAACAACATGACCAACCTCACCGGCGGCCCCAATGGCATCGGCGGTATCCCCGACCCCACCCTGTTCGGCATGGAATTCGGCCGCCGGGTGAAGGAGGAAGGCAACACCTCCTTCCACGAAACCTTCGGCATCGCCTACGCCGGTGAACACAAGGTCATTTTCCTGTACCTGATTGCGCTGGTGCTGGCGGTGATCACGGCGCTGATTATCCGCCGGCTGATGCGGATGCCGGTTGGCCGTGCCTGGGAGGCCCTGCGCGAAGACGAGATTGCCTCCCGCTCTCTGGGCCTGAGCCGCACTGCGGTCAAACTGTCCGCGTTTACCATTGGCGCCTTTTTTGCCGGTTTCGCGGGCACCGTATTCGCTTCCAAGCAGGGCTTTATCAGCCCGGAATCTTTCGTGTTCCTGGAATCCGCCATCATCCTGGCCATCGTGGTTCTCGGCGGTATGGGCTCCCAGATGGGGGTTATCCTCGCGGCCATTGCGGTGACGATCCTGCCGGAACTTGCCCGGGAGTTCTCCGAATACCGCATGCTGATCTTTGGCGCTGCCATGGTACTGATGATGGTCTGGCGTCCCCAGGGTCTGCTGCCCATGCGACGCATTCATATTGAACTCAGTCCACAGCGGGGAGACAGATAATGCTTGAAGTCAAAGATCTGTCGATGCGCTTCGGCGGCCTCCTGGCGGTGGATCAGGTATCGCTGGACGTACAGGAACACGAAATCGTGGCGATTATCGGCCCGAACGGGGCCGGCAAAACCACGGTCTTCAACTGCATGAGCGGTTTCTACAGGCCCACAGGCGGCCAGATTCTGTTTGAAGGGCAGGAAATTCAGGGCAAGCCGGATTTCCGGATTTCCCGGCTTGGCCTGGTGCGGACCTTTCAGCACGTTCGTCTGTTCAGCCAGATGACGGTGGTTGAAAACCTCCTGGTTGCCCAGCACCGGCATCTGAACACCAATCTGATATCAGGCCTGATCAAGACCCCCGACTATCGCAAGCGCGAGCAGAAATCACTGGACCGGGCCGCTTACTGGCTGGACCGGGTGGGGCTCACCGATATGGCCAATCGTGACGCCGGTAACCTGGCCTATGGTCAGCAGCGCCGGCTGGAAATTGCCCGCTGCATGGTTACTGAACCCAAGCTGCTGATGCTTGACGAGCCTGCTGCCGGCCTCAACCCGGCCGAGACCAAGGACCTGAACCAGCTGATCATCAGCCTCAAGGAAGACTACAATGTCTCCGTGGTGCTGATTGAGCACGATATGAGCCTGGTCATGGACATTTCCGACCGCATCAATGTGATCAACCAGGGCCGCCCGCTCGCCAGCGGAACGCCTGCCGAAATCCGTCAGAACGACGACGTCATCAAAGCCTATCTGGGTGAGGCCTGAGGAAATATCATGCTTGTACTAGAAGACGTCCATACCCATTACGGCAAAATCGAAGCGCTGCACGGGGTTTCCGTGGAAGTCAACAAAGGCGAGATCGTCTCCCTGATCGGGGCCAACGGCGCGGGTAAAACCACCCTGCTGATGACCGTCTGTGGCAACCCCCAGGCTTCCTCCGGCCGGGTATTCCTGAAAGGCCGCGACATTACCCGCGACCTGACTTCGAATATCATGCGTTCCGGCATTGCGATAGTGCCGGAAGGCAGGCGCGTGTTTTCCGGCCTGACCGTGGAGGAAAACCTTCATATGGGCGGTTTCTTCAACACCAAAGCGGAAATCCGCAAGAGCCAGGACCACGTCTATGAGCTCTTCCCCCGCCTCAAGGAGCGTGAACACCAGCGCGCCGGTACCATGTCCGGGGGCGAACAACAGATGCTGGCCATCGGCCGTGCACTGATGAGCCGGCCAAACATGATCATCCTCGACGAACCTTCACTGGGGCTGGCGCCGCTGGTGATCAAACAGATCTTCGAGATTATCGGCCATCTGCGGGAAGAAGGCATTACCGTGTTTCTGGTGGAGCAGAACGCCCACCAGGCGCTGAACCTTGCAGACCGTGGCTATGTGCTGGAAACCGGAAAAATCCGCCTGCACGACACCGGCAGGAACCTGCTGGAGAATCCCGAAGTCCAGAACGCTTATCTTGGCGGTTGATCGCAAGTATCAAACAGAATATTGAGTGAGAACC
>NZ_DATFKH010000198.1:0-22320 GCF_035268745.1 Marinobacter sp. | reverse complement strand
ATATACTCGCCGTAACCCCGGGCCTCCATTTCCTCCAGGGGGATGAACTCCATGGCAGCGGAGTTCATGCAGTATCTCAGACCGGTGGGTTCGGGCCCGTCGTTGAACACATGGCCAAGATGGGAATCGGCATAGCGGCTGCGGATTTCCGTGCGGGTCATGAAGAGCTTGTTGTCCTCTTTTTCGACCACCATGTCGGGACTGATCGGCCTGGTGAAACTCGGCCAGCCGGTATTGGACCTGTACTTGTCGGCGGATGAGAACAGCGGCTCGCCTGACACCACATCCACATACAGACCGGGGCGTTTGTTGTCGTAATACTCGTTGCTGTAGGCAGGCTCGGTACCGTCTTTCTGGGTTACGCGATACTCCCGCTCTGTCAGCCTCTGCTTCAGCACCTCGTCGGAAGGCTTGGTAAAGGTATCAGGATCAAATCCGTTGCTGGCCTTGCTGCCACCGGAGTTCATCTCCGCCTGCGGACGGTACTGCGAATAATCCACTTCCTGATCGTCGCCCCAGACTTTCTCGACAAACTGATAACGTCCGGAGTTGAAGGTGTAGACATTGTAGCGAACCGGATTTTTCTTGTAGTAGTCCTGATGGTATTCCTCGGCCACGTAGAATTTTTCGAAGGGCACGATCTCGATGGTGATCGGGTCATCGTACCGGCCTGACTCTTCAAGCGCCGCTACCGACGCTTCCGCCAGCCGCTTCTGTTCCTGGTTGTGATAGAAAATGGCCGGGCGATACTGCTTGCCCCGATCCACAAACTGGCCATTGCTGTCGGTGGGATCCATGGTACGCCACATGGTCTGCAACAGCCCCTCGTAGGTGATTTTCGACGGGTCATAGTAGACCTGAACAGCCTCGGTATGGTTGGTCTGGCCGCCAGCAACCTGCTGGTAAGTGGGGTTTTCCTTGCTGCCGCCGCTGTAACCCGACACCGCTTCCTCGACCCCCGGTACCCGTTTTTCGAACGCCGCTTCGACACACCAGAAGCAGCCGCCGGCAAACGTGGCCACCGCCAGATCGGGATCGTCCGGCGCGTACTTGTTGTCGGGGGCACTCGATGCCCCGGCGTTAAGCCCCATAAAACCGGCTGCGAGCACGGCAGAGACTACCAAAAGATAGCGTTTCATAATCAGACCTCTTGCGTTGTTTGGCTGTGAACAGTCTGAACCTGATCTGTCACAACGGCTTCTCCCGTTCATTACGATTCTATAACGCCGAAAGGATCATTCGCGGTCGGCACCGTTCCGGGCGTCAGCTGCGGGCAACGAGATGGAAAAAACGGCCCCGCCGTCCGCGTTGTTTTCAGCCCCGATATCCCCGCCCTGCAGGGTCATGATCCGGCGGGCAATGGCCAGACCCAGCCCCGCATGGCGTCTGTCGCCGCCGGCTTCTCCGCGGTAAAAGGGCTCAAAAATATGGGGCAGGTCTGCCACCGCAATGCCGGGGCCGCTGTCGCGCACGGATACCCCTGGCCGGCCATTGGCTGCCTCAAACCGAACGCTGACCCGTCCGTTTTCAGGAGTATACGCAATAGCATTACCAATCAGGTTGTCCAGTACCCTTTCCGTCATCGCCAGATCTGCAAAGGCCCGGGGAATGTCCGGATTACCGCCAACCGAAAGTACGATGGACTGCTCATCCGCCCTGGGCATGTGCTTCTGCACCACATCGTGGACCAGTTCCGCCAGCGGAAAGCACTCCGGGTCGGGTTGCTTCTCTCGGGCTTCGAGTGCCGCGAGTTCAAAAAGTTCATCCACCAGCTGGCTCAGCCGGTACCCTTCCAGCAGCGCAATCTGCAGAAACCGCTCCTGCTCTTCCCGGCTCAGCCGGTCACGGCGCAGTTTCAGAATCTCGAGGTAGCCCTGCATCGACGCCAATGGCGTGCGCAGGTCGTGGGACACCTGCGCCACCAGTTGCCGGCGCTGGGCATCCTTTTCCCTGAGCTGCTCGATCTGGCTGGCAATACGCTGCGCCATGTTGTCGAAGGTCACCCCCAGGTAGTCGATTTCGTCCTTCACCGCCGGCCGCTGGCTACGCCAGGTCTGCTCCGGATGCTGGCTCATGTCTCCCGCCTCGAAGTCTTCCACCAGCCGTGTCAGACGGGTAAGGCGTCCGGTCAGCAAGCGGAACACCAGAAGCCCCGCAATCATCACCACCACCAGACTGACCAGCAACGCCCAGGCGCTCAGGGCAACCAGCTGGCCGCCCCGCGCCATGGTTTCGGCGGCGTCGTATTCCTCGCCCCTCAGCACCACATAGAGATAGCCCTCGGGCTCAGCCATCGACGGCACCGGGGTCACCGAAAACACCTTCTGCCGTTCGTGACTGCGGGGATCATCCCCCAGCACCGGATATTGCCCGGGGTCCGAAAGCAGCGTCATAATCGGTTCCAGCGAAACCCGGTTGCGTTTGATTTTTGCCGGGTCGGCGGAATAGGACTGGATTGTGCCATCAAGGTCGAGCAGGTAAATCTCGATGCTCGGATTGATCGTCATGTAAAGCGCGAACAGCTCTTCCATGGCGCTTTTATCCAGCTCGCCCCCGCTGACCAGATTCCGGTCCGCCACCAGATTGCGGGCCAGGTTGCGGTGAATCTCCTGATTCACCGAGGCGTTGTACTGTTTCAGCGAGTAGAAGCTGATAAAACCGTATAGCAGCGCGACCAGAAGCAGCAGCAGAAACAGGCCCAGGGCAAGGCGGGTATAGAGGGTTTTCAGCATGACTCATTCCCGGAAGCGATAACCCACCCCCCAGACCGTCTCGATAAATTCCGGCCGGGAAGGGTCGGTCTCGATTTTCCCGCGCAGTCGGTTGATGTGGGTATTGACGGTGTGCTCGTAACCTTCATGGTTGTACCCCCACACCCTGTCCAGAAGCTGGGTGCGGCTGAACACACGGCCGGGCTGGCTGGCGAAGTGCCAGAGCAGATCAAACTCGCGGGCGGTCAGTTCCACCTCCCGGTCCCTGACAAATACCCGTCGCCGCGCCGGGTCCATCCTCAACCCGGGCACCTGGAGTTCGACCTCTTCTGCGGCCGAACCGGACCGGGCGGCCATCGCATCCACCCGGCGAAACAGGGCTTTTATCCGGGCCGACAGTTCCGCCACGCTGAAAGGTTTGGTGAGGTAGTCATCCGCGCCCATCTCCAGACCCAGAACCCGGTCCAGCTCCGTGGTCTTGGCGGTCAGCATCAGCACCGGCACATAGTCCGGGCCCGAGCGAATCTCACGACACACCGAAAGGCCGTCCAGCCCCGGCAGCATCAGATCCAGAATGACCAGGTCAATGCCACCTTCGTGAAAACGGGCCAGCCCGGAGTCACCGCGGTCACAGAGCACGGGCGTCATCCCCAGCTCCCCCACCTGCATGCGGACCAGATCCGCAATGCCTGGGCTGTCTTCAATAATAAGTACTTTTCGGCTCATGGCGTTCGGGGTCGTATCGAAGTTAAACTCTGAAATCAGTCTAACCCCGAAAGTTCACAATTCCATCACGATATGCCGGAGCCCCCATGAGCAAAACTCCCTGGAATGATCTGCTGGATCTGGAAGGCCAGCTCGCGAGCGATGAGCGCCAGGTCCGGGACAGCATCCGGGCCTTCTGTGACAAGCGGTTGATGCCGGGCATTGTGCAGGCCAACCGTGAGGGCACCTTCGACCGGCAGATTTTCAACGCCATGGGCAGCCTGGGAATGCTCGGCGCGACCCTGCCGGAAACCTATGGTGGCCCCGGCCTGAGCCACGTCTGCTATGGCCTGATTGCCCGCGAGGTCGAGCGGGTAGATTCCGCTTACCGCTCTGCTCTGAGTGTCCAGTCCTCCCTGGTGATTCACCCGCTTCATGCCTTTGGCCAGGAAGCCCTGAAACAACGGCTGCTGCCACAACTTGCGACCGGTGAGCTGGTCGGCTGTTTCGGGCTGACCGAGCCGAACCACGGCTCTGATCCCGGAAACATGGAAACCCGCGCAGAGGCCGTCAGCGGCGGTTACCGCGTCAGCGGCGCAAAAACCTGGATCACCAACGCGCCGATTGCCGATGTGTTTGTGGTCTGGGGCAAACTCGACGGCACCGTCACCGGATTTGTCCTGGAGCGTGGCATGGAAGGGCTGGACACGCCGACAATTGAGGGCAAGTTCTCGCTGCGGGCGTCCGCAACCGGTTCCATTTTCATGGACGAGGTGTTCGTGCCGGAACAGAACCGGCTGGAAGTTACCGGCCTGAAGGGGCCTTTCAGCTGCCTCAACAAGGCCCGCTATGGTATCTGCTGGGGCGCTCTGGGCGCGGCCGAATTCTGCTGGCACGCGGCAAGGCAGTACACCCTGGACCGCAAGCAGTTCGGTAAACCTCTGGCCGCCAACCAGCTGGTGCAGAAGAAGCTGGTCGATATGCAGACGGAGATCTCCCTGGGTCTGCAGAGCACGCTGCAGCTGGGCAGGATGATGGATGCGGGCAACGCCTCGCCCGAGGCGGTATCCATGCTCAAGCGCAACAACTGTGGCAAGGCCCTGGATATCGCCCGCGCCGCAAGAGACATGCACGGCGGTAACGGTATTTCCGACGAATACCACGTGATCCGTCACCTCATGAATCTGGAATCGGTGAACACCTACGAGGGCACCCACGACATCCACGCCCTGATTCTTGGTCGCGGCCAGACCGGCCTGCAGGCATTCAGCTAACCCCCCGGGATACGCTCTCGTGAACCGAACAAACCCGATCCTGCCGGCCCTGACCCTGCTGTTTGCACTTGCCGGTTTTCCGGCCCGTGCCGGAACCGGGTTCTGAAGGTCAGGAGAATACGGCGATCCGGGCGCGGGGATGAAACCGGGCATTGAGCCAGAGCGAAAGTCCAATAACCCCGCCACCGACTGCCAGTCGTACAAGGTCTGCATCCTGGTTCCAGATCAGCAGATTGACCAGCAGTCCGGCGGGCACCAGCACATTGTTCATCACCGCCAGAGTTCCGGCATCAACGTGGCAGGCGCCGCGATTCCACAGGAACAGGCCCAGCCCGGACGCCGCCAGTCCCAGCCAGCCGAGAATGGCCCATTGCAGGGTGGTAGCCGGCAGCCGGCCGGCATCGCCAAAAATGAGAAAGGCCGGCAGGGCAATGATCAGGGCACCGAAAAAGAAATACCCGAAGGTGTGATAGGCCGGCAGGTCCAGCGGAAAGCGCATCATGGTGTGCTTGTAGCCCACCTGCCCCGCCGCAAAGGTGAAATTGGCCACCTGAAGCAGCAGGAAGCCGGTAATGAAATCCTGGCTGAGCCCGTCATAGCGGATAATACCGGCACCAAGGGTGGCCACCGCCGCCGCAATCAGCGCAACCGGCGAAAACCGGCGATAGAAAGCGTCATCAACAAGGGTGACATAGAGGGGCGTAAAAATAGTGAATAACAGCACCTCCGGAACGGTCAGGTAGCTAAACGAGCGATACAGGCACAGATAGGTAATGCCGAACTGCAACATTCCGGTCACCAGCACACCCAGCTTCAGGCCTCCGGGTACACCCCGCCAGCGGGTCAGCGGCAGAAAAACCAGAGCTCCGAGCAATACCCGGGTCAGCACGGCAAAATCACTGTCTACCTGCCCTGCAAGGAATTCGCCAATCAGACTGAAAGAAAACGCCCATAAAACTGTTACAAAAACCAGAAGACCCATACCACTCTCGTTGCCGTTCGCTCTGCCTGTGTCCGCGCCAATCACCAAATGCCAATCGGGAAGGGTATAGGTTACCATCGCGGCTCTCAGAAAGATCGAAGTTCAGCTTTCCAGGCCGAGTGACCAGCACTATGGATGAAATTCACCAGCCGTTACCCGAGGTCCGCAAGCCATTGATTCAGCGCACGCTGACCGAATGGCGCACGCTGGCAACTCTGGGCGGTCCGATCCTGATCGCCCAGGTGGCACAGATGGCCAACGGGGTGATCGATACAGTGATGGCCGGCCATGCCAGCGCTGAAGATCTTGCCGCCGTGGGCATTGGCAGCAGTCTGTGGATACCGGTCTTCCTGTTTTTCATGGGCCTGCTGGGGGCCCTGCAGCCGATTATTTCCGGTTTTAACGGCGCCCGCACATTTGACCGGATCATGCCCACCACCTGGCAAGGGCTCTATATCGCCGCCGCCGGCGCGGTGATCATGATTGTGCTGGTGACCAATATGTTTCCGGTACTCAAGCTGATGAAGCTGGAGTTCAACACCGCCCGTATTGCCCAGGGATATCTGGATGCTTTTGCCTGGGGCATTCCGTTCATGCTGGTGATGATGTCGCTGCGGGGGCTGACGGACGGGCTCGGCCATACCAGGGTGATCATGGTCTTCTCCGTGCTTGGTACGCTGGTCAATCTGCCGCTCAACTATATCTTCATTTACGGCAAATTCGGCATGCCGGCCATGGGCGGGGTTGGCTGCGGCTGGGCAACGTCGCTGTCGAACCTGGTGGCGGTCACGGCCCTGGTGATTTACCTCAACCGTGGCAAGGCCTACCGCCATTTCAACCTGATAACAGACTGGGCAAGGCCCAGCCCTGAAGGCATCCGCGAAATACTTCGCCTGGGCATCCCTATTGGTATCACCATTTTTGTGGAAGCCAGTCTGTTTTCAGTCATTGCCCTGTTTCTGGCGCCACTTGGCCCGGTGGTGGTCGCCGGCCATCAGATTGCGTTGAATGTGGTGTCCTTGCTGTTCATGCTCCCGCTGAGCATCGGCATGGCGCTGACCCTGAGGGTCAGTTTTCTGCTCGGCGCACGCGCCCCCGAAACCGCAAGGCTGATCGCCCTCAGCTCACTGCTTCTGGCGATCTCGGTCGCGTTTTTCTTTGCCGTGACGCTGTTTCTGTTGTCGCCGGAAATAGCCGCGCTGTATACCAACGACCCTGAGGTGCGCGCTGTCGCTGTACAGCTTTTGCTATTCGCGGCCATTTTCCAGATTGCAGATGTCATCCAGGTTACCTGCATCAGCGCCCTGCGCGGCTACAGGGATACCCGCATCCCGCTGTTTATCATGCTGTTTTCATTCTGGGGGGTAGGACTGACTCTGGGCTGGACCCTGACCTTTACCGACTGGCTGCTGCCCGCCATGGGCGCCCCCGGCTTCTGGATCGGTCTGACCTGTGGGCTGGCAACCGCCAGTGTGCTGCTGGGAATGCGACTGTTTACGTTCAGGCCCGCCCTGAACTGAAACCCCGTGCCCGGGTCCTGAGGCTGCCGTTATCCGACTCCCGGGCAGGGACAGGCCCGGGAGTTTCGCTACCGCAGACCAAGCGCCCGGGCATGGTGGTCCAGATGGGCATCGATAAACGAAGCGATAAAGAAGTAACTGTGGTCGTAGCCCCGGCGCATGTGCAGTTGTATCGGGTGATGAACCTTCTCGCAGGCGTCGGCAAGTGCCTCCGGATAGAGCTGCTGTTCCAGGAACTCATCCGCCGTACCCTGATCGACCAGCAGCGGCAGACGCTCCCTGGCTGATGGAATCAGCAGCGATGCGTCCCATTCCTCCCATGCTGACGTGTCCGTACCCAGATAACCTTCAAATGCTTTCCTGCCCCAGGGACAGGCCGAGGGATGGGCGATCGGCGCAAATGCGGACACCGACTGGTAATGTCCCGGGTTCTTCAGGGCAGCGATCAGCGCTCCATGGCCCCCCATTGAGTGCCCGCTGATTGAACGCTTCCCGGTGACTGGCAGGTTGGACTCCACCAATTGCGGAACCTCTTTCACCACATAGTCATACATCCGGTAATGGGGCGCCCAGGGCTGACGGATTGCGTTAACGTAAAATCCGGCACCGGTGCCGAAATCGTAGCTGTCGTCTTCGCCGGGCAGCCCCAGGCCCCGTGGACTGGTGTCCGGACAGACAATCGCCAGGCCCAGTTCGGCGGCGTGTTTCAGGGCCCCTGCCTTCTGCATGAAATTCTGGTCCGTGCAGGTCAGGCCTGACAGCCAGTAAAGCACCGGCACCTTCCGGGAGTCACTGCCAATCGCCGCCGGCGGAAGAAACACGGCAAATTCCATCTCACAGTCCAGTGCTGCGGAGCGGTGCCGGTACCGCCGGTGCTCGCCGTTGAAACAGACATTGGTAGAGATCAGGTCCATGAAAGCCTCATTGTCTGGAAATTGTATTCATCCCGCACAACCCTAGGGACTTTTCGATACTTCAATGCCAAGGTTGGCCTTGGCCAGCTTCGCCAGGATTGCGCTGCGGGTAACGATGCCGATCAGCTTGCCATGATCCGTAACCGGGTAAACCTTGGGTTTGCCAGCGCCAAGATTCTGGGCCAGGTCCACCAGCGACATCTCCCGGGAAATGGACACCGGGTTACGGAACATCACATCATCGACCACGGGATCACCCTCACCGTGATAGTTACTGACCAGCAGGGCGTGAATGCAGTCCTGTTCGGAGATAAAGCCGATCACCTTGCGATGATCATCCACTACCGGCAAACCGGAGACGTGATTGTGCAGGAGCGTTTTTACAACCTTGGTCAAAGGTGTTCCACAACGGATAGGTTCGATGTGGTTGGACATGACATCGGAAGCTGTCAGCGATTCCATGAAGAAACTCCATCTATAAACGGTAAGTTATCGGTGCCGTACCCCTAACCATAGGCAATCCACCGGAAAACTGAAAATTTAACTCAGTTCCCGGCACTTGCCATAGTCTCGAAACTGATTTCGGCAAAGCGGGTCAACAGCGGCTGAGGCAGATCATGCCCCATGCCGTCCATCATTTCCACCCGCGCGTGAGGTATCAGATAGCCAAGTTGTCTGGCCGCCTCCGGGCGCACCAGTGGATCAGCCCTGCCGTGGATAACCGCCACCGGCTGACGGATCCGGCGCGTTGATGATGACAGGCTGCCAGTGGCAAGAATCGCACGGGTCTGGCGCAATATGCCCGCCGGGTGGTAGCTGCGGCGATAGTTGAAAGTGATGCGCTCGCGGAGTTCTTCATCCCGCGGGGGGAACCCCGGGCTCTGGATCAGCTTCCAGAAATCCATCGACCGTTCGACAACCGTTTGCTCATCGTTTCCCCGCTTGCCAGCGCCGGCCAGCCGGACAATCAGCGAAGGTTTTGGCATCGGCAGGCTAGGGCTGTTGGTGGAGGTCATGATCAGGGTGGCGGAACGCACCCGTTCGGGCCAGGTGGCGGCAACAAGCTGGGTAATCATTCCACCCATTGACACCCCCACCAGGTGGCTGCTGGACAGCCCCAGGGCGTCCATGACACCACACACATCAGCCGCCATGTGGTGAAGTGTGTAGGGCGCGGGAATGCTGAGGCCCATGCGCGCCTTTGCCATCACCGTCACCGGGTGGCCTTCAAGCCGGGCCCGCAGGTGGGTCGACAACCCGATGTCACGGTTATCAAAACGGATGACCCGGTAACCTTCCCGGACGTATTGCTCCAGCAGTGCCTCTGGCCATAAGGTCATCTGCGCCCCCAGGCCCATGATAAAGATGACCGGCTCGCCACCGGGGTTGCCACGGGTTTCCACGCAGAAGCTGAGATCGCCAACGTCGAGGTGGAAGGTTTCAGGTTCCGGCGTCAGGGTCTGATTCCCGGCGGTTCCGGTCGCTGTTTGGGTCTGGCTCATGCGATGCTGCTCCCATTGGCTGCTAGCCGCAGGTTAACCCACATGCCGGATTTTTACACCAGAGCCTGCTGTTTAACCCGGCAGGAGCCGATTAAACTCACACCATATTAATGAATAACAAAGTAAGCGGACGGATTAGGGAGCCTCTGAACAAACGACATGGCCGACCCTTGGTTTTGCGGTCGGTTGTCACCATAACTACGTCTATGGTTTTAAAATCACCAAGCGGAGGGATCACTATGAGTTTACGTCTGGGGGATACGGCACCGGATTTCGAGCAGGAATCCAGTGAAGGCACTATCCGGTTTCACGAATGGCTGGGCGATGGCTGGGGCGTCCTGTTTTCCCATCCCGCCGATTTCACCCCGGTGTGCACCACCGAGCTGGGCCTGACGGCCAAGCTCAAGGACGAGTTCGCGAAGCGCAACGTGAAGGCGATTGCCCTGAGTGTGGACGCGGTTGATTCCCACACCCAGTGGATCGAGGACATCAATCAAACCCAGGGCTGCACCGTCAACTTCCCGATCATTGCAGACCAGGACCGTAAGGTGTCCGAGCTGTATGACATGATTCACCCGAACTCAGACAGCAGCCTGACGGTCCGTTCCCTGTTCGTCATCGACCCGAACAAAAAAGTGCGCCTGACCATCACCTATCCGGCAAGCACGGGCCGGAACTTCAACGAGGTTCTGCGAGTGATCGACTCGCTGCAGATGACGGATGACCACAAGGTCGCCACGCCGGGTAACTGGGAGAAGGGGGGAGACGTCGTCATCGTGCCGTCGTTGCAGGATGAAGACGAGATCAGGAAGCGCTTCCCCAAAGGTTACAATGCAGTCAGACCCTACCTGCGGATGACGCCGGATCCATCGGTTAACTGGGGCGGTGAATAATAAAAACCGGGCTTTGGCCCGGTTTTTTTACGTCTCCGACAAAGCGGATCTGTTCAGAATGCCGGAACCACAGAACCTTCGTAGTTATCGAGAATAAACGCTCTGACCTCTTCAGAGTTAAGCGCTTGCGCCAGTTTCTGTACCGCGTCACTGTCCCTGTTGTCGGGACGGGCCACCAGGATATTCACATAGGGTGAGTCAGGGCCTTCAATCACCAGCCAAACCCGAGCCAGACGCCTTGGCAGATCCCCGTATGTGCTTCCGGAACTTACCTCCGCTTGCCAGGTGAACTAGAATATCGAAGGCGCGTTTGGCTCCCTGCACGCCCGGGGTTTTCATTTCCAATTCAGGATGGACGCAACTTTGAGCAAACACACTGGCCCGGCAGCAGGCCCCAGAATGAACTCCACCGACGCCTGGGTAACCTATCTCAGCAAGGTGGAACTCCCGGTTCTGGCCAGCACACTGCGCCGCGTCGGTGAACTCACAGACAACAGCAACAGCACGGTGAACGAACTGGCCGATGTTATTCTCAACGATGCCCAGCTCACCTCCCAGGTACTCCGGCTATCCAACACCGTGTTCTATAATCAGACCCGCATGCAGGTAAGCACCGTCAGCCGTGCAATCACGCTGATTGGCTTTGACTCGGTCAAATCCATGGCCATTTCATCGCTGATTGTGGATTCACTGCTTCAGCGCAATGACCGCACCCAATTGCTGCGATGCCTGGCACTGGCCATCCATGCCGCGGTTCAGGCCAGGTGTTTGCTGCCGAAACGCAACGAGCAGGCGCTGGAAGAGGTATTCATCGGCGCATTACTGATGAACATCGGCGAACTGGCGTTCTGGAGCTGTGACACCGAGCAGGCCGTGGAGCTGGAGCAGGCATTAAGGCTGGATCAGCCGCCGGTGGAAGCGCAGAAAGCGGTGCTGCACACCACGTTTACCGATATCACCCGGGGTCTGGTGGAGGCCTGGTCTCTCGGTCCGTTTATCAAGGATATCGTCTCGGCAGGCAAGGCCAACTCCAAGGGCGCCAGCCTGGTGCGCCACTGTGTGGAAATGGCCAGACTGTCGGAACGCGGCTGGCGGGAAAGCGGCATGGACAAGGCACTGGAGGCCCTGGCGGAAGATATCGGCGAAAACCCGGCGACAGTGCGTGACCAGGTAAAGATCAATGCCGCCGAGGCCGCGAGAGTGGCGGTATCCCTGGGCATTCCGCAGGCAGGCGCCCTGATGCCGGGCAATCGGGATGATCAGGCCACCAGTGTCCAGCAGGCTCCGGAGGTTGATCCCGTCCTGCAGCTTCAGATTTTACGGGATCTGACCCACACCCTGGCGGAACAGCCCGACATTAACGAGGTCTGTCAGCTGGTGATCGAAGGGATTCATCGTGCAGTGGGCATGCAACGAGTTGCTTTGCTGATGATCGACCGCAGCGGGATTGAACTGATTCCCCGCAGGCTGGGCGGAAAAGGCACGGATGCCTGGAAAGATAATTTCGCCATCCGCCGGGATGGCAGTGGTGCCCTGGGGGTGCTTCTGCCCGAGGCAGGCGGCTACATCTACCAGCCGCAACAAACCGGTGAACCCGTAAAGTTCGACCGCTGGCTGGGAAGGGTGCCGGCGCTGGTCGCGCCGATCAGGGCCAAAGGCCGGCTGATCGGCCTGTTCTATGCCGACAACGCCCCAGCCGACTATGTTCCCTCCAGGGATCAGCTGACCGCATTCGCGCATTTTGTCCAGAATGCCCAGCTGTGTCTGACCCTGATGTCAGGACACTGAGCCGGCAGAGTCAGTGCAACGCCCGCATCTGCCGGGGATAGAGCGCCGCGCTGACTTCCGGCTCTTCCAGCATGTCCGCCAGTTCACGATCTACTTCGGTTTCCTCGCCCTCATCTGGCAGCGGCTCAAACAGGGTGTCAAGCCATGAGGTGACCGCAGGCGATTCTTCCCGGCCATAGTCCGTGGACAGCGCCTTGATCCGGCGAAATCCGATGATCCTCTGGTGCTTGGGATCCCGGATCTGCTCGAAGCCACGCCAGTAGATACGGTCACGGGTATGGAGCTGCACAAAGAGCGTATCGATGGGCTCGGCCGGATCTTCACCCCGGCTGTGTTCATCGAACTCGGATTCAGTCTCTGCCGCTTTCGGCGTATCCGGTTGCCCGCTTTCTATAGCAGCCGCCGCAGGTTTCTTGTTGCGAATGGTGGTCCAGGCCGGGTACAGAACTGCCACTGCATCGGCTTCCACATGCTCACGGGCGGCGCGAAGGATCAGTCCCCAGCGGGCCTTGTCGGCATCGGTTTCAAGAGAGTTAATGGGCAGATCGTAGCTTTGTTCACTGGCCAGTACGATCGCCATCATCGGGGCGTCGAGCTCCCCCATGGCTTCGGCCTGCGCTACAGATACCAGTTCGTCGATTGCCATCGGTTGGTTCATACGTCACTCGCCTCCTCGATGCCATCAGGGTCTTGCAGGAGGGAGAATCCTCCTGTCTCACAGCATAGACTGTTCCTGACCCAAAAATAAACGTGAAACTGACATGCATGGATCACAATGCGCGCCGTCGGGTCGTCAACTCAACGATTCCAGCCGCTCATACTGGCCAAACCAGGGGTTGGCTTCCTCAAGCTGAGCCGCCAGTTTCAGCAACTCGCCCTCGGCACCGTGGGGCGCGCCGAACTGGACACCCACCGGCAGGCCTCCGGCAGTCCAGTTCAGCGGCACCGACATGGCCGGTGTGCCTGTCAGGTTCGCTAACTGGGTAAATGGGGTTCTTGCCAGACTTTCCAAGGTCAACTGCTCCACCTTGCCGCTGAGGTGCACGATTTTTCCCGCATTCAGTTTCAGCATCAACCTTGCAACGACCTGCAGGTGAGCCGGAGTGTCCAGCTCTCCGATCTTTGCCGGCATCTGCCCCCCGGTCGGACACAGATACATGTCATAGGTTTCGAAATAGGCGCCCAATGCCCGGGAAAAGTCATTCCACTGCTGCCGGCGCCTGATGTATTCCGGCAGCGGCAAGGTCCGGCCAAGCATGGCGAGCAGGCGGGTATCCAGCTCGAAATCCCGGTCACGGGCACCCAGCTCGGATTTGGCATAGTCCATCAGGGTGGATACCTCGCCGAGGTAAAGCGCCAGATAACAGCGGGCCAGCGCCATGCCATCGAAATCCGGCCGGGCGTATTCCACCGAATGACCAAGGCCTTCCAGCAGGAGCGCAGTATCTTCAACGGCATCGACACATTCCGGTGCCACCCCGGTGTTGTAGGGTGAAGTGGTAAAAACGCCGATCCGCAGGGGTCTGGGAGGCTGTTGCATCAGCTCGGTGAAGGGTGCAACCGGTTGCGGAATCACATACGGATCGCCGGTCGCCGGTCCCGCCAGAACGTCCAGCATGGCAGCACTGTCACGGACGGTGCGAGTGACAACATGATCCGTAGACGCACCGGTCCAGGCCTCGCCGGCAAATGGCCCCGAGGAAATCCGCCCGCGGGAAGGTTTCAGCCCGAACAACCCGCAGTAGGCCGCCGGAATACGGATAGAGCCACCGCCATCGTTAGCGCCCGCCATGGGCACGATACCGGCGGCCACCGCAGCGCCAGAGCCACCACTGGAGCCGCCGGGCGTACGTTCAGGATCCCAGGGGTTGCGGGTTGGTCCCCAGAGCTCCGGTTCGGTCACACCCTTCAGGCCGAATTCCGGCGTCGTCGTGCGGCCGAGAATAACCAGCCCGCCTGCACGCGCACGGCGGACAAACTCCGAGTCCTGGCCGGCAATGTTGTTCTTCAGGCCACGGCTGCCACTGGTGCAGGGGTGGCCCTGTTGTTGCTGGGACAAATCTTTAAGCAGCATTGGTACGCCACAGAAGGTACCATCAGCGGTAAAGGACTGTTTTTGTGCATCCGTGAACTGGGGGTAACAGATGGCATTCAACCGGTCGTCAACCGACACGGCACGGTCAATGGCCGCGTCACATACCTCACGTGCAGTGACTTCCTTGCGGCGGATCAGGTCGGCAAGGGCAACGGCGTCGAATCGAAGGTATTCGGATTGCTTCATGAGGAATTCCATTTGCTGTGTGGCTGCCGTCGGGGCTCTGCTCGGCATTATTGCACCGATTGCAAATGCCGGTGAACCTCCCGAGCCGCAGAAAGACTGGGTAACCATTGTCCGTGACTCGCCTTACCGGGTCAGTCAGGGCGTCTACCAGAATATGACGACCATCCGCCGCTGGGTGTTGAAAGAGCGCGGCTTCTGCTCAAGCCAGGATCGCCACATCCTGTTTGATCGTCGGGGCGAGTTCCTTGGTTACATTGACGATGGCGCCACCCGCGAGGCCACCCAGGCGCGGCTCAATGAAACAAGGGCGTCGTTTGCCGCCAGCGGCAAAGTTGAAAGCTGGGCCAGCGGCAGCCTCGAAAACACCGGTTATCCGTTTGCGTTATCGTGCCGGCAGCCCCATGTCGACCTGGCTGCTGCGGTTGACCGCTATCTTGGCCGGACCGAATCAGACCGCCTGTGGGGAACCTGGGATGACCTCAGCTTCGCTTCCCGCGAACAGCCGCGCTCACTGCACGAGGCATTGCTTTACGTTTATCAGACACGCATCAGCCAGCAACGCCTGAATCTGCCTGCCACATTGCCGGGATACCTTGGCGGCCAGGTACTGATCGAAAGCAGTGGCCAGGCCCACGCGCACTCCCGAGCCAATGCCAAAGGCATTCTGCAATTATCGCCTTCTGCCCTGAATGACTGCCGTATCAAGCCCGCTAACCATTGGCACCGGCTGGCTCAGGTGGACTGCGCCCTGAAACTGATGCAGCAGAACGCCCGCAATCTTCAGCCGGCGTTCAAGGCCCAGTTCGGCCATCTGCCTGCCGACAAACAGGACCGGCTTTTCACCCTGCTGCTGGTGCAGGCCTACCACGGTGGCGTGGGCAGAGTCATTTCATTG
This sequence comes from Marinobacter sp., assembly GCF_035268745.1. Taxonomy (GTDB): domain Bacteria; phylum Pseudomonadota; class Gammaproteobacteria; order Pseudomonadales; family Oleiphilaceae; genus Marinobacter. Next base: position 6,855 of record NZ_DATFKH010000198.1, on the reverse strand, counting down.
CTGAACGATGAACAGCTCTCGCAACCTGCTGACTATTTTGCCCGCGAACATGAAGATTTCAGCGCCGGCGACATTCTGTTCGGCATGATTTTTCACAATCTCGGGCGGGACCGGCTCGGGTTGGCGTCCCTGTATTATGTCGCTGATGTGCAATTGGCAACGGAAGCCCTCTGTAGCAAAGCTGCTCTGGCAGCCGAGCCGTTCTGCAGTTAACGGATGATGGAACTTTTCAGTCTTCCTGACAGCCTGAGTCCGGCCCTTGCCATCGGGCTGATGCTGACCTCCGTGCTTACCTCCATGATCACCGCCAGTCTGGGGGCTGGTGGTGGTCTGTTACTGCTGGTGCTGATGGCCCTGTGGATTCCCCCGGCAGCGATCATTCCGGTCCACGGCATGATCCAGCTCGGCTCCAATGCCGGCCGGGCAACCCTGACCTGGCGCCATACCGACTGGCGGGCCATTGCCGCGTTTGCCCCGGGGGTTGTGGTCGGGGCCGGCATCGGCGCCTGGCTGTTACTGGATCTCCCCGAGCATCTCTGGCAACTGACCATCGCTGGCTTCGTGCTCTATCTGTGCTGGGGGCCGGCGTTGCCTAAAGGCGTATTCGGGCACGGGGGAATTTTCGTCGCCTCGGCATCGACCAGTTTCATCAGCCTTTTCGTGGGCGCCACCGGCCCACTGGTCGCGGCCTTTATCAAGCAGATGCACGAGGACCGTTTTAAAACCGTGGCCACTTTCGCCACCGCCATGAGCCTGCAGCACGCGCCCAAGGCCCTGGTATTCGGCCTGGCAGGCTTTGTATTCCACGAATGGCTGCTTTTTATTCTGGGCATGATCGCATTCGGCTTTGCCGGTACCTGGATCGGCCTGCATGTTCTGAGAAACCTGCAGAACCGCCATTTCCGGCTTATTTTCAACATTGTCCTGACGCTGCTGGCACTCCGGTTGTTGTGGCAGGCAGGGCAGTCAATGCTGGGGTAACCGTTACTGAGCCTGCTACTGCAGGGCCTGTTGCACTGACCGGGCGCCGGCAACAGGCACAGGCTATCCCGAGTGAATCACCTCACCCTTGCGCCAGAGCCGCCACTCGCCCGGCTGGTAGATATCCCATTGCTCATCAGAGGTTAAAGGCTCGGTGACAATCACACTGACGATGTCGTCAGCTGTGGTTTCGGACTCAAAATCCACTGTTACATCCGCATCTTTAAGGCGGGCGGGGCCAAAGGGCGCGCGACGGGTAATACTGGCCATTTTGGTCGTGCAATAGGTAAACAGCCAGTCGCCATTGCTCAGCAGCAGATTGAAGATGCCCTGGCACGCATAGGCCCGGGACAAACGGACCAGGCTTTGCACCAGCTGATCGCGAGGGGTGTCCCGGTTAAAGTGACTGCGCAGGTGGTTGAGGATATCGCAGAACAATGCTTCGCTGTCGGTGGTGCCCACGGGTTCATAGAAACCGGGCGGGCACCGGAAGCTGGCGAGCTGGCCGTTATGGGCAAACACCCAGTACTGTCCCCAGAGTTCGCGGATAAAGGGATGGGTGTTGGCGAGGCAGACCTGTCCGACATTGGCCTGGCGGATATGACAGACCGCCACTTCGCTTTTGATCGGCTGGCTCTGTACAACCTCCGCCAGACGCGAGCTGGCGCTGGCATCAGCGTCATGGAAACTGCGCACACCCTTACCTTCGTAGAAGGATATGCCCCAACCGTCCTTGTGCGGGCCGGTTTGGCCACCGCGACGGGTCAGGCCGGTGAAACTGAAACAAAGATCTGTTGGAGTGTTGGCACTCATGGCCAGCAGTTCACACACGATAATTCCGGTCCCTGGTCAAAACCTGTTGATGAAAGCATAGCGAATTCAGACCGGCACTGCAGGCTCCGGCGGGAATATGATTCATCTGCAAATAGCAGGTTGGGCTGGTAGCTTCAAATGACGTATTCTGCCAACCATGATGAAACCCACCTCCCATTCCCGCCAGCTTGGCGAACTGATGTGCAGCGTAACCGAGCAGGTGCTCTGGTCGCCCGCGCTGAATCCACTGGTTTGTCGGGTTGGCTCAGGGCAGGCAACCTACCACCGGTTCGACTACCAGTCGCGTCAGCATCAGATCACCTACGGCGCGCGAATGATTGCGGCCAAGCACCGGCCGGAAACCGCCAGCGGCTGGTTGTCTGTCCGGGAAATCCAGCAGCGCGGTTATTTCAACGGGCAGCTCAGCCCGCTGAACCTGCTGGCCCACACCTGTTGCCATGAATTTGCGCACCTGTTGCAACACAGTGCCGGCCAGCGCTACCGCGGGTCGGTGCATAACCGGCATTTCTACCGGATTCTTGACGAACTGCACAGCGTTGGCCAGGCCGAAGAAGTCAGATGCGCATTACGGGACCAGGTTCGCAACCAGGGGCTTGAATTATCGACCAGAGCCTTCGTGCCGGTAGAAAGCTCAGCAGAACTGAGCCACTGGCAGCCCGGCGACACGGTAAGCTTTGGCACCCGGCAAAGAGAGATCCAGGGGCGGATCGTCCGCGTCAACCGCAAGAGCTGCACCGTCGATGGTACAGGGCTATCAAAAGGCATGCGTTACCGGGTGCCCGCGCAGATGCTCAGGCGGGTTAAAGAACCCCCCTAGTCCCCAGAGGCCTCGGTCCCTACTTCAATGCCGACGCCATGGCGAGAAGTGCCCGGGCAGTCTCCGGCAGTTTTTTGCCCTGATCCATTGCCAGTTTTCTCAGTGCCCGATGGGCCTCATCGTTGTTAATCCGGCGATGTTTCATCAGCAACAGAACGGCTTTTTCCTGGACTTTCCGGTCTTCCAGCGCTTCCCGTGCGCTTTGAAGCTCGCTGCTCATCTGCTGCAACCGGCGGGTCTGCTCCTGAACAAGATCAAGCACGGACCGGCCGAAGTGCTGGCTGATGGCGCTGGCGGAGAAGGCACCCGCGGCCGGGCTTGCTGGATTTGCTGGATTTTCTGTATCTGCCGCACTGGCTGCGTTGGCTTCAGTGGCCGACTCGCACACCACCAGCACGGGCGGTTGAGTCATCTTCCGGGCATCGAGCGAAGCGATCAGGGCTTCCTGATGAGCAAGAGAGTTGCGGGCGTCGGCAAAGCGCTCAACGCAGCGGGAATGAAAACAGCCCTCAACCGATTCTTCGACTTTTTTCAGGCCATCAATACGTTCCGTCATCAGCATGAACCACTTTTCTGCCAGCGCCGGTTCCTTTGAGACCGAGGGCCCGACAGAAGACGCAAGACGGCGGAGCCGGGCAATTTCCAGCTCCCGGTCATGGGCCAGGAGTTCCTGCCAGAGGCTCATGGAATCCGGGTCGGCAAAGTCGGTAAAGACTTCGAAACAGCGTTCCTGCGCCTCGAAAAGGTGCACCATGCGCCGGGAAAGCGCGGCATCGAAGTGCCCGGCGGAAAATCCGGCCGACCCGGCAGCCCGTTCCTGACCACACAGCTCCTTTCCGTTCATCAGGTGGACCATGGCCACCAGCACCCCTGCAATCGTGGGGTCTACCGCGGTATCGGCGGCTTCAAATACCACGGCGATCAGGTTGTGGACCAGACGGCTGTATTCTTCCATGGCCGCTACAGCGGTGATTGTCCGGGCGGACACAGCCTGCCTCAGTTCGTCCAGGCCATCCAGGCTGTAGAGCGCACATGCTATCTGGTTCAGCAGCTGACTGCTGACCGGGTGTTCGGTCAAATCCCGGTGAATTTCAGCGAGCGCCTGGCCGAATTCCGTTTTCAGGCGGTCAGACTCCGCAATCAGGTCCTGCCTTTCGCCGGCGAATTTTCGACCGGCCGAGCCCAGAAAAACGTTGGAAGCCCCACGTTCCCGCTGCAGCCCGTGGACCAGATTGCTGATGCACTGCACCAGCCTGCCCATCTGCAGGAAGTACTGGAGACTCTTCAGTTCACAGGTCTTTGACGCAATCAGATAATCTCCGGCACTGGGTAGCTCGGGAGTGGAATCGGGCCTGGTAGTCATGGCGATACTCCGGGACAAGGTCAGCCTTGGATTTATCCTCGCGGCCGACCGACTCAACAGATGGTTTGAGCGAGCAATTACCGCGCCAGCCGGGGACAGCCCCAAAGCCGTGCAATCTGCCCCTGAACAGGGCGTAAAACCCCGGATTTCTGGCACCAGAAATCCGGAGAAACTCCGTAAATGCATGATTTTTCGAAAGCCTGAGAATATGGCATGAAGATCGCTTTATCTGTTTCAAGGATGAATCTCCCCGGCTACGGAACAGGCCGGACCATCAGATCATTGTTGTTGGCATTGGCGCCGGACCAGTTATTTCCCTCGGGAACTGATTGCTCCGGCTTTTTTAGTTGTCCGGGAGGCAGAGCGGCATGAGCAAAAAAAATCTGATCGTGGTCGGTAATGGCATGGTCGGCCACCATTTTCTGGAAAGAATGGTGGACACGCCTGCGGTCTCCGACTTCGACATCAAAGTTTTCGGCGAGGAGAAAATGCTGGCCTATGACCGGGTTCACCTGTCTGAATATTTCAGTGGCGCCAGCCACAGTGACCTGGCCATGGGCACCGCTGAATGGTACGCCGAACACCGGATTGACCTGCACCTGGACGAAGGAGTCAGCGCTATCGACCGGGATCGTCAACTGGTGATAACACCGCAGGGCGAATACCCCTACGACAAACTGGTGATGGCCACCGGCTCCTATCCGTTTGTGCCACCCATCAAGGGAAACGAGCACCCTAACTGCCTGGTCTACCGGACTCTGGAGGATCTGGACAGCATCCGCGCCAGCGCAGAGGGTGTCAAAACCGGCGTCGTGGTCGGCGGCGGCCTGCTGGGTCTGGAAGCGGCCAATGCCCTGAAGAGTCTGGGGCTTGAGGCCCATGTGGTGGAATTTGCCCCCCGCCTGATGCCGGTTCAGCTCGACAGTGACGGTGGTGCCCTGCTGAAACATAAAATCGAGGAGCTGGGCGTGCAGGTTCACACCGAAAAAGCCACCAGTGAAATCGTCGAGGGCGAAGACGCCCGCCTGCGGATGAACTTCAGTGACGACAGCCATCTGGAGGCCGACCTGATCGTCTTCTCCGCCGGTATTCGCCCCCGGGACGCACTGGCCCGCAAGTGCGGCCTGGCCATTGGCGAACGCGGCGGCATTGTGATCAACGATCAGTGCACCACCTCGGACCCGAACATTCACGCCATCGGCGAGTGTGCCCTGTGGAGCGAAAAGATCTTCGGCCTGGTCTCCCCCGGCTACACCATGGCCCGCATCATGGCCGCGGTACTGAACGGTGACAGGGACGCCGCCTTTACCGGTGCCGACATGAGCACCAAACTCAAGCTGCTGGGTGTCGACGTCGGCTCCATCGGCGATGCCCACGGCCAGACCCCGGGCGCCAGAAGTATCCGCTTCAACGATGAGCAGGCCGGTCACTACCGCCGCATGGTGGTTAGCGAAGACGGCAGGAAGTTGCTGGGTGCCATTCTGGTCGGCGACAACGGGCCCTACGATACCCTGCTGCAGTACACCCTGAACGGGATTGAGCTGCCGCAAAGCCCGGAAACGCTGATTCTGCCGGAAACCGAAGTCGGTGCCCCCGCACTCGGCCCGGATGCGCTGCCGGAAACCGCCTCGATCTGTTCCTGCCACAATGTCAGCAAAGGCGACATCTGCGGTGTTATCGATGCCGGCTGTTCTGACCTGGGCGCGGTAAAGGCTGAAACCAAAGCCAGTACCGGTTGCGGTGGTTGCGCCGCGCTGCTGAAAACCGTGGTCGACAGCGAACTGGAAAAGCGCGGCGTGGAAGTCAGCAAGGACATCTGTGAACACTTCCCCTACAGCCGGCAGGAGCTGTTTCATCTGGTCAGGGTGAACGGCATCCGCACCTTCCGGACCCTGATCCGCGACCATGGCAGGGGCCACGGCTGCGATATCTGCAAGCCCGCCGTCGGCTCCATTCTGGCTAGCTGCTGGAACGAACACGTTCTGGCCACCGACCATGTGCCGCTGCAGGACACCAATGACACCTTCATGGCCAACATGCAGAAAAACGGCACCTATTCCATTGTGCCCCGGGTCCCCGGTGGCGAGATCACGCCAGACAAACTGATTGTGCTGGGCCAGGTGGCCAAGGAGTACAACCTGTACAGCAAGATCACCGGCGCCCAGCGTATTGATTTGTTCGGCGCCACCCTGAGCCAGTTGCCGGAGATCTGGGAAAAGCTGATCGCCGCTGGTTTCGAAACCGGTCACGCCTACGGCAAGGCCCTGCGCACCGTGAAATCCTGCGTCGGCAACACCTGGTGCCGCTACGGCGTTCAGGACAGCGTGGGCATGGCGATTCATCTTGAGGACCGCTACAAGGGTCTGCGTGCGCCTCACAAGATCAAATTTGCGGTATCCGGCTGCACCCGCGAGTGTGCGGAAGCCCAGAGCAAGGACATCGGGGTTATTGCCACCGAGAACGGCTGGAACCTGTATGTCTGCGGCAACGGCGGCATGCGCCCGCGCCACGGCGACCTGTTTGCCACCGACCTGAATGATGAGGAACTGGTCAGCACCATTGACCGGGTACTGATGTTCTATGTCCGCACCGCGGACCGGTTGCAGCGCACCAGCGTGTGGATGGAAAACCTGGAAGGGGGCCTGGAATATCTCAGGCAGGTGGTACTGGAAGACAGCCTGGGCATCGGCCAGGAACTGGAAGAACACATGGAAGGCCTGGTTGGCAGCTATCAGTGCGAGTGGAAGGCAGCGGTGGAAGACCCCGGCAAGCGCAAGCGGTTCCGCGAGTTTGTGAATGCGCCGGAGAAGAAGGACCCGGTGCAGCAGTGGACCATGGAGCGGGGGCAGAAGCGGCCTGT